>CALDLA010000047.1 GCA_937898415.1 uncultured Prevotellaceae bacterium
ATGCCATCGAGAACATCTTCACCAGAGGCGACTACAATCTGGACAACAACCTTGTAGAAAGACTCAACAGGTACATCTCGCTCTCAAGAAGGAACTCACTCTTCTTCGGATCCCATAAGGGAGCGGAGCGTGCAGCCATGTATTACTCGCTGGCATGCTCGTGCAGGCTCCTGGGCATCAATTTCTTCGAGTACATCTCCGACGTCATTAACAGGGCAGCAGCGATACCGCCAAAGAAACCCATAGACACACAGAAATACAGGGAACTACTGCCTGACAAATGGAAGGCACTATAGCCCGCGACGTCGGAACGGATACGCTTACCACGTCACCCTCATGCTGCCTTCAGTGGAACGACCTCGTAATAAGCCACGTGGGAATGATCCTTGTGCTTGAATCCAAGGGCCGAGATAGTCTTTCCAAGCCTGACCTTGTTGCCAACGGTGTTCTGCAGCGACGGATAGTCCTTTTGCATGAGGCTAATGATCTCGCCACAGTTCATGGTCTTCACCACCTCGCCCTCATGAGGCTGACGGAAGCAGGCCACAAACATCTCACCCAGATCCTTCTTCTCCATGAACTCCTGATTCAGTTGCTGGATGCGGGCCACCTCATCGTTGTTGAACCAGTAGGGCGCTTTCTGCTCCAGCAATTCGTAAGTCACCTGCGCATACAGCTGACCATAGTCTATGTCGCCCGTGTTGTCAATCATCTGTCCGTCAGGAATCAGGATGCAGATGTAGCGACGCGAACCTGTGGCATCCTTCAGCGGATGGCGGTTGTTGGTGGTTGCCACAAACGAAGCAAATCGTGTGCGGTCCTCCTGGGCACGTCCGAAGATAGGTCGTCCGTTCACTTTGCTGACACTCAGCGTCTGCTTCAGCGACGACTGCTGAGAGGGACGGATGGCGTCGAGCTCATCCAGATTGACAAAGAGGTTGTTGGTCAGCGCCATTTCCTTATCGAACTTGTTCGACAGGTTCAGGTGGTCCAGATAGTACTCACGCAGATGCTGGGGCAACAAACGGCGCACGAAGGTCGTCTTGCCACAGCCCTGCACACCAATCAATGTTGGTACACACTCGTTGCCGTGCAGCATGTCCATCTGCATCCAGTGGGCCACCGCCGAGCGTAGCCAGATGGTCAGGTAGTTCAGCTGTTCGGACGTGATGCCAGGAATGCGAGAGAAGATGCGGGCGATGTGGTTCTGTCCGTCCCATTTGGGCAGACTGCCCAGAAATCCCTGAACAGGATTATGTTCAGGAACCTCTTCCGACTGCACATATTCCGTAATTTCCGCTTTCGGACTGCCCTTTTCGAGCACTTGTTCGCGCTTGGCACGAATCACGATGCTGTTCAGAGCCACCTGTGTCAACGGCCTGTAAATCAATTCAGCCTCATCAGAGGCGCCAGAGAGCTTTGCCCCAGTTTCCTTGGGCAGGATTGCAAACTCTACCTTTCCGTTCAGAACGTTCCTACGGAAGCGGTAGTTCTCGTTGAGGAACAGCTCGATGACGAGCGTTTCCTCCTGTGAAGCACCGAGTGCCTCACCAGTAGTGGTCATGTTTTTGTTCATAAAAAGTGTTTTTCAATGATGCAAAGGTACAAAATTTATTTCATTCTCGCAAATATTTCCTTATAATAATTCCATATTTTTTCCAATTGAGATGCCATTTTTGGGGAGAGTCGATGGGAGAGATGGACCTAATATCGTTAATACTCCTTCGTTATCTGTCAATAAGGCACGCTTAATGGTTAATAATGGAGCCTTATTGGCACCAATTGTTCCCATACTGGGAATATATTATTCCCTGCCTGGGAACAAAACATTCCCACCTTGGGAAAATTGCTCGTGCATAGTAGAAAAAAGCGTTTTTCTTTTGCTTTTTGCATTTTTTTTCGTACCTTCGCAATCAATATGACGGTATATGTGTTTGACGGAACGATGGACGGGCTGCTGACGGCGGTATTCGACGCATTCCTTTTGAAGGAGCAACCTGAAAGGCAACGGGTAGGCGAGCATGGCTCGGGAATGCAGTTGCTGGCGGAGGGCGACGCGCTGCCGTTGTTTTGTGACCATACCTATCAGGTGACGACAGACGAAGAGAAAGCACGACGGGTCTGGGCGGGACTGGAGAAGAAACTGACGCGCGAGGCCCTGCGACTGATTTCCGTCAGTTGGCTGTCGGAACTGCGCGAGCTGAACACACCGTTGTTCCAATATATATGTAAAGTGTTCCGTCAGGGCGACATCTCGCGGAACTTCGCCGATGCCGACGTGCTGGCGGTGACGAATATCGCGAGACGCGTACTCCACGAACAGCTGCGTATGAAGCAGTTCATCCGTTTTCAGAAGGCGAAGGACGGCACCTATCTCGCCGTTGTCTCGCCCGACCATAATGTGTTGCCCATCATTACCGACCACTTCCAGGACCGCTTCAACGACCAGCCGTGGCTCATCTACGACGCTAAGCGGCACTACGGGTATTATTATGACGGCAAAACCGTCATACACGTCACTTTCGAGAACGAAGCCACCGTGCCCTTCAATTTATCGAATGGCAAGCTCAACGACGACGTGTTGAGTACTGACGACCAACTGCTGCAGGACCTCTGGCGCACCTACTTCAAGGCCATCTGCATCAAGGAGCGCATGAACCCCCGCAAGCAGTTGCAGGACATGCCCCGCCGCTACTGGAAATACATGACGGAAAAGAACGGACGTCTTTAGGTGTTTTTTCGGATTATCTTTTGGTCAGAACTGGAATTATCACTATCTTTGCAGTCTCGTAATCAATCAGGGGAAAATGAGTGTACAGATAGAATCAACATGGAAAGAGCAGTTGGAGCCGGAGTTCGTGAAGCCGTACTTCGAGCAACTGACCAATGCCGTCAGGCAGGAGTACCAGCAGACAACGTGCTACCCTCCGGGCAAATTGATCTTCAACGCCTTTAACCTGACGCCGTTCGACAAGGTGAAGGTGGTGATAATCGGACAAGACCCGTACCACGAGCCGGGACAGGCCCACGGATTGAGCTTCTCGGTACAGGACGGGGTAATGTTCCCGCCGTCGCTGCAAAATATCTTCAAGGAGATTGAACAGGACTTAGGCACGCCGGTGCCGCCTTCAGGCAACCTGACACGATGGGCAGAGCAGGGCGTACTACTGCTGAACGCGACGCTGACCGTCCGTGCCCACCAGGCCAACAGCCACTCGACGCTGGGCTGGCAGAAGTTCACGGATGCCGCCATCCAGGCCTTAGCCTCTCACCGCAAGCATCTGGTCTATATGCTCTGGGGCGGCTATGCCCGAGGCAAGGCGTATATGATACCTAAGGACAAGAACCTGGTGTTAGAGTCCGTCCACCCGTCGCCGCTATCTGCGAACCGAGGCGGCTGGTTCGGCCAGCATCAGTTCTCGCGCTGCAATGACTATCTGAGACAAAACGGAATAGAGCCGATAATATGGTAAAACTTCCTCCTATCCTCGACGTCGGCGGCGTCCTGATTTCCTCCGACTTGCTGACAGAGCGCTTCTGCTGCGACTATGAGAAGTGCAAGGGTGTATGCTGCATTGAGGGCGACGCCGGAGCCCCTGTGACATTGGATGAGATTGCCGGCATAGAGGACGCGCTGGACACCGTATGGCCAGACCTCTCGGCACAGGCACAGAGCATCATTGACCAGCAGGGCGTGGCCTATACCGACCAGGAAGGCGACCTCGTGACGAGCATCGTTGGCGGCAAGGACTGTGTGTTCACCTGCTATGACGGCGACAATTGCCTGTGTGCGCTGGAAAAGGCCTTCCGCAGCGGGAAGACGCAATTCTGCAAGCCTGTCAGCTGTGCCCTCTACCCTATCCGTGAAAAGCGGTTTACCGATGGGACGGTGGCGCTGAACTACAACCGCTGGAAGATTTGCGCAGATGCCATCAAAAAGGGGCAGGCACTGAACCTCCCCCTCTATCAGTTTCTCAAAGAACCGCTCACGCGCCGCTTCGGCCCTGAGTGGTATCAGGAACTCTGTGACATGGCCGACGAACTGCGCCGACAGGGCTATCTATGACCTGCGCTTCCTGTACTCAGAAGGACTTACCCCCACATGTTCCTTGAAATACTTGCCGAGGAACGACTGGTTGGGGAAGTGCATCTCCTCAGTAATCTGCTTGATGCTCTTCGTCGTGTTCTTCAGCAGCACGCGCAACTCAACAATCACGTAGTTGTCAATCCACTCGTTAGGAGTGCGACGACTGACTTCCTTCACCATTTCCGAGAGATACTTGGGGGTAATGCCCAACTGCCCGGCATACCAGCTGACGCGGCGCTCCCGGCCACAGTTTTCCTCCACCATCTTGATAAACCGTGTAAAAATGATGTCGCCTCGCTTCAGGCGCTGGTCAGTCGTCTGCTGGAACTGATAGACCACATTGCTCATGTCGTAGAGCAGCGCCAACAGCAAGGTGCGGACAAGTGCTTTGCGGAAATGGTTGTTTACGGACTCTATACGGTCCTTGATGGTATAGAAGTAGTTGGTGAAGATTCTCATCTCGTGCTCGGAGAGTGCCATCACGGGCTTGCTACGCGCCAAGAGGAAGACTGCCGACAGGTCGGCAACATTGTTAATCACCTCACGGAAGAAGTCGACGGACAGGATCATGGCCAGCCCTTCGAAGTCGGGCGACGATGCGTAGTTGTTGACAACATGCCGCTCTGAGACAACCAGCAGCTCACCGGGCCTCACGGTATGACTCTGCGTGTCGAGCGAATACTCCACCTGCCCCTTCGTGCAGAGCGCAATGAGGATGAAGTTCATGCGACGAGCCTCATGGGGAATGGAAATGTTATTCAACTGGTCGAGCAGCACAAGATCATCGTCAATGGCTGCTACCCCCTGCCACGACTTGACATTGGCCAGATTGGCCTCCTTTATTTGCAGTTTGATTTCCCTCGTTTTAATCATATCTTTACATGATGTATTTCACCAGCCTTCAGCCTCAGGCTCCTTTGCTGGTTATTAAACAATAAGGTAACGTTCCCGTTTGTCTTGGCCTTGATAGTACAGGCCGTAACCTTGCCCTCACGCCATGAGAAGGCAAGCTCGTAGCCGCCGCGTACACAGAGTCCGCTCACCGAACCCTCCTTCCATGCAGCAGGAAGTGCAGGCAGGAGCTCGACGACGTCCCGATGGCTCTGTATCAGCATCTCACAGACCCCCGCCGTGCCGCCGAAGTTTCCGTCAATCTGGAAAGGCGGATGAGCGTCCATCAGGTTCGGGTAGGTGCCCCCGCGATGATAGTTGGTGCCACCCTTGGGTGAGATATAGGTCAGCAGTTTCTGATAGATGTGGTAGGCCTGATCGGCACGGTGCAGCCTTGCCCAGAGATTGATGCGCCAGCCCGTTGACCAGCCGGTACTCTCGTCACCTTTCTGGACGAGGGTCTGGGCTGCGGCCTGCTGTAGGGCGGGGTCGTTCAGATGGGTGCCGGGATAGAGGCCTATGAGGTGGCTCTGGTGGCGGTGGCGCGGGTCCCAGTCGTCCCAGTCGTGATACCACTCGTTGAGGTCGCCCTCATGGCCGACGGTGTAGGGACGTAGGCGGGCAAGGGCTGCTTCATAGGCGGTGGCATCGTCACCACACAGCCGGCAGGCGGCAATGACGCTCTTGAAGAGTTCGCGGATAATGGCCAGGTCGGCGGTGCCGCCGTAGCAAGTCATGCCGTGATAGCCCTTGTCGGTCTTGTACTCATTCTCGGGCGAGGTACTCGGCGCAGTTATCAGCTCTCCCGGTTTCTGCGGGTTCTCAATAAGCCAGTCCAGGCAGAAGTCGGCAGCACCTTTCATCAACGGATAGGCCACCCGGCGTAAATACGCCTCGTCCTGCGTAAACTGATAGCGCTCCCAGAGGGTGTTGACCAGCCACGCGCCGCCCATATTCCAGTTAGACCACTCGGGCTTCTCGCGGTTCTCACCCACGGGGTTGGTCATTGCCCAGATGTCAGAATTATGACTGGAGCACCAGCCGCGCTGGATGCCGTAGTAGTTGCGGGCCGTGTACCGCCCGTTCGTCGCCAAGGCCTGCAGAAAGCCATCAAGCGGTTCGGCCATTTCAGCAAGATTGGTCACGAAGGCGGGCCAGTAGTTCTCCTCAAGGTTGATGTTCACCGTGTAGTTGCCGCGCCAAGGTGAGAAGAGGGCGGGTGCCCACAGTCCCTGAAGGTTAGCGGGGACGGACGGGGTGCGCGAGCAGGAGATGAGCAGATAGCGACCATACTGGAAGTAGAGCGTCTCGAGGTATCGACTGTTGGCGTTGTCGTCGCCATAGTTCTTGAGCAGTTCGTCGGTAGTACCGCTATAGACCGACGACTCGCCCAACTGCAGCTTTACGCGATTGTAGTACTGCTGGTAGTCAGCCACATGCTTGCTACGGGCCTCTTCGTAACTGATGTTCTCGGTATGCCAGATATCGTCGGTGGCCTTTTCCATATAGGCGGCACCGGCGCTGACAGGATGCTTGTCGAAGCTGTTGAAGCTCGTCTCGTTGACCACATAAACGATGGCGTCGGTAGCCTTGGTGATGGTAAGCGTTGAGTCGCTGGCGGTCACGGTGCCGTCGGTCTTCACCTTGACGATCGTGCAGAAGTGGATGCTCTCCTGCGGGTCACCCACGGCGTGTCCCGTCATCGTTATCTGACTGCCCGTAGCCTTGGCCTTATGCGGGGTCTGGCCCGTCATCAGCAACTGGCAGTTGACGTCACCCCGCAGCCGGATGGCGATGAGTTTGTCGGGATGGGAGGCGAAGTACTCGCGGGTGACGGCGGAACCGTCACGCACATAGCGGTCGGCGACAAGGGCGGAATCAAGGTTCAACTGCCGATGATAGCCGGTGACGTTTCCCTGGTTCAGGTCGCGGATATGCAGCGTGGCCAGCGGCTGGTAGTACTGCGAGTTTGGTCCCTGCACATGCAACTGCAGGGAGTCGGCCTTGGCATAGTCCTCGGCAAAGAGGGCCTCACGGATGCTGGGAATCCATTGGCTCGCACCCTTCCCGAGTTCGGGACTGACGGGCTTTCCTGTCCACAGCGTAATATCGTTCAGGAAAATCACATTGTCGTCAATGCCTCCATAGACCAAGGCTCCCAACTTACCGTTGCCTATCGGCAGCGATTCCTCAAAATAATCAGCCGGACGGTCGTAATGCAACACCATCGGCAACTGCTGGGCAGAGGCACTTAACGCAACGGCCAAAAGTGACAAAAAGAACTGTTTTCGCATACTTTTTAGGTTTCTGCTTGCAAAGATACAAAAAATTTTGTATATTTGCACCAATAAAACAAGAAAAACATCGCCTATGCAACCTATCAAGACTCTGAACGACATGATTGTCTTCCTGCAACAGCGGGGAGACCGTAAGCGTGTGGCCGTCATCTGTGCCAACGATGCCTCTACCCGTTATGCGGTGGAAAAGGGACAAGAGATGGGCTTTATTGAACCTATCTATGTCGACGACGACGACAAGGACGAGTGTGCCCGACGCGCCGTCAGCATGGTAAAGAACGGTGAGGCCGACATCCTGATGAAGGGACTCATCAATACCGATAACGTGCTACGCGCCATCCTGAACAAGGATACCGGCATCCTGCGTCCCGGACACGTACTGACCCACATCGCGATGGCCGAGATTCCCAAGTACGAAAAGCTGCTGTTCTTCACAGACGCAGCTGTCATACCCATCCCCACCAAGGAGCAGCGCCGCCAACAGGTACACTACGTCAACTACGTCTGCCACGCCTTGGGCATCGAGGAACCGCGCATCTCGCTCATCCACTGTGCCGAGAAGGTCAGCGAGAAGACGTTTCCCTACACGGTGGACTACCTGGAAATCATTGCGCTGGCTCAAAGCGGCTACTTCGGCCGCTGCATCATTGACGGCCCGCTCGACCTGAAAACGTCGTTAGACAGCGTCAGCCTGCGCGAAAAAGGCATCCACTCCGCCATCGACGGACAAGCCGATGCACTCATTTTCCCCGACATCGTAGCGGGCAATGTCTTCTACAAGACGCTGACGCTCTTTGCCTATACCAAGACGGCTGGCGTATTGCAAGGCACCATCTGTCCCGTTGTGCTGCCATCGCGCAGCGACAGCCCTGAGTCGAAGTATTACTCGCTGGCACTGGCTGCCATCTAATGGTTTAATTGGTAAACACGTACATAGTCAATTTCATAGCGCATGGGGAACGCCGTGTCGTCAATGGTTCCGCCATTATCGCCACCTAAGGCCAGATTCAGCAAGATGTACTGCGGACGATGGAAGGGATTGGCGTGATTACCTATACGTCCGTTGACGGTCGTACTGAGTGGAACCTCGTTCAGCAGCTCATCGTCCAGATAGAGCCGGATAGCGTTCTCGTCCCAGTCCATACGCCACACATGGAAACGCTGATTCCAGTCAGGGGTGCGCTGTGTAAAGTGGCTATAGGGGATGCGTTTGCTGTTCCATACGGCATGATAACGCTGATCGTCGCCCCAGGCCACATTGGCCAGGATGTGGGGCACGCCGTTGATACGATAGTACTCCATCACGTCAATCTCGCCACATGACGGCCACTCCATGCCGCTGCCCAGCGTCCAGATGGCAGGCCACGAGCCACCGCCTGTGGGGATACGGGCACAGACCTCCAGACGGCCATAGAGGAAACTGTATTTCCCCTGAGTGGTCAGACATGCCGACGTATAGTCAATTGTCCGGCGTTGCTGCCCCCATTGGCGACTTCCTTCGCGGAATGTGGGGTTTGGCCGCTGTTCACGACGCGCCTCGATGACGAGCAGTCCGTCTTGCTGAAAGGCATTCTCTGACTGATACCACTGCGCCTCATGGTTGCGCACAAAGCCGCGCTCGTAGTTCCACACGGTACTGTCAGGCCGACCTACGCGTTCAAACTCGTCGCTCCACACCAGTTTCCACTCTTGTGCCGCGAATGGCATCACCCATCCTGCCAGCAGTATAAGAATTAATGTCTTCTTCATTTTTATAAGTTCACCATTATTGTGCATGATTATGCAAAGGTACAAAAAAAACGAGAAAAGAGCATTTATTTCAGAGAAAAATAGTAATTTTGCAGCAAAATAACAGTTCTATTAACCAGCATGGAAATAAAAAGACTCTTTTTGATTATGACCTTAGCCAATCTGTTGCTGACTGCCTGCCAATCCGAACAAGGGAAGAAGGGGCGCGACGACCAGGTTCAATACAGGACAATGACCGTCAATCGCAGCGACCAGACACTGGCATCGGAATACTCAGCACGATTGACGGGCCGACAGATTGTGGAGATACGTCCACAGGTGTCGGGCATCATCACCCGCATCTGTATCAACGAGGGCCAGCAGGTGACAAAGGGTCAGACGCTGTTCGTCATCGACCAGGTGCCCTATCAGGCCGCGCTGGAGGCAGCACAGGCCAGCGTAGCGACTGCCCAGGCCAAGATGGAAACGGCAAGGATGGAGTATGAGGGCAGCCAGACGCTGAAGACCGAACAGGTGGTCAGCGACTACACCGTACGTACAACGCAGAACGCCCTGAACGAGGCAAAGGCGGCTCTGGCACAAGCCAAGGCCCAGGAGCGGAACGCGCGCAACAACCTGAGCTACACGGTGGTGAAGAGCCCTGTCAGCGGTTCGGCATCCATGATTCCATACCACGTCGGCGCGCTGGTCAGCAGCAATATCAGCGAACCGCTGGTCACGGTGGCCGACGACCATGAGATGTACGCCTACTTCTCCGTGACCGAGAACCAAACCATCGACCTTATCCAGCAGTACGGCAGCATCGAACAGTTCATCAAGCAGGCTCCGGAAGTGGAACTGCGACTGAGCAACGGCAGCACCTATCCGCAGAAAGGGCGCATCAATGCCGTCAGCGGTACGGTGGATGCCTCGACAGGTGCCGTGAGCTTGCGTGCCGTCTTCCCCAATACGAACCACCTCTTACACAATGGTGGTAGTGGTAGTGTGGTGGTATCTACCCATCGCAAGGGCTGCATCGTCATCCCGCAGGAGGCCACCTACGAACTGCAGAACCGCGTGTTCGTCTATCGCGTGATTGACGGCAAGACGAAAGCCACACCCATTGAGGTGTTCCGCCTGAACAACGGCAAAGAGTATATCGTTGAATCGGGACTTAACGAGGGCGACGTCATCATTGCCGAGGGTGCCGGATTGCTCAAGGATGGTATTGAAATTAAGAATTAAGAGTGAAGAGATGAACGTACGTACATTCATAGACAGACCCATTCTGTCGGGCGTCATCTCGGTGTTGATGGTGCTTGTGGGCATCATCGGACTGAGCCAGCTTGCACTCGAGCAATTCCCGGAAATAGCACCACCCACCGTGCGCATCATGGCCAGCTACACGGGTGCCAATGCCGAAACGGTGCAAAAGAGCGTCGTCGTCCCCCTGGAGGAGGCCATCAACGGCGTGGAGGGTATGATGTACATGACATCGTCGGCCTCGAACAACGGAACAGCCTCCATCGGTATTTTCTTCCGTCAGGGCACTGACCCCGATATGGCGATGGTGAACGTACAGAACCGCGCTGCCACCGTGCAGGGCCGACTGCCAAGCGACGTGGTGAAGAGCGGTATCACCGTGCGCAAGCGCCAGACGTCGAACATCAAGCAGATGGCCGTCTATAGCCCTGACAGCACCTTCGACCGCTCGTTCTTAGCCAACTACACGAAGATTAACATCGAGCCACGATTGAGCCGAATACCAGGCGTGGGCGAAGTGAACGTCATGGGCGCCGACTACAGCATGCGCATCTGGCTCGACCCGATGAAGATGGCCCGCTATGGCCTGACGCCTGCCGACATCACCCAGGTGCTGAACGAGCAGAACGTCGAGGTGGCCACAGGTACGTTAGGTGCTGAAAGTAGCAACACGTTCCAATATGTGCTGAAATACCGTGGCCGCTATGAGGACGAGCAAGGCTACGAGAACCTCGTTGTCCGCTCGCTGCCCGACGGCGACGTGCTGCGCATAGGCGATATTGCCCGCGTGGAACTTGGGTCACAAAACTACAATATTATCGGCGAAACCAACGGCCGTCCTGGTGTAAACATCTCCATCAACCAGGTTGCGGGGTCGAACGCCAACGAGATTATCAAGCAGATTGACCGCGAGGTGGAGGACATCCGTCTGTCGTTGCCGCCAGGCATCGTCATTGAGGATCTTGAGTCGAAAAAAGATTTCCTCGACGCCTCCATCGCTAGCGTCGTTGAAACGCTACTTGAAGCCCTCCTGCTGGTCATCATCGTGGTGTGGCTCTTCTTGCAGAGTTGGCGCGCCACCATCATCCCCGCTGTAGCCATCATCGTGTCGCTCATTGCCACGCTGGCCGTCATCTATGCCATTGGCTTCTCGCTGAATATGCTGACGCTCTTTGCCCTCGTACTCGTTATCGGTACGGTGGTGGATGATGCCATTGTCGTGGTTGAAGCGGTACAGGCAAAACTGGACAGCACCGCCAAGACAACTTATAGTGCTACTATCGAGGCGATGCACGGCATCACATCGGCCTTGGTCACTACGACGCTGGTCTTCATGGCCGTCTTCGTACCCGTATGTTTCATTGGCGGCGTCACAGGTACGTTCTACACGCAGTTCGGCCTCACAATGGCCATCGCCGTGGGTATCTCACTATTTAACGCCCTCACACTCTCCCCGGCCCTCTGTGCGCTTATTATGAGAGGAAAGGGTGAAGGGAATTTTGTGAAGGGTAAAGGGAGAAAAATCATCAACCGCTACAAACGGTCGGTAGCCACTGTAATGCCTCACCGCTGGATAGCCATTGCCCTCGTCGTGGTGGCCATTGCCGGCTTAGGGTGGATGATGCGTACCACGAAGACTGGACTCGTTCCCAACGAGGACATGGGGACGGTGTTCATCAACGTACAAGCATCGCCAGGAAGCAGTTTACAGCAGACGTATCATATTTTGAAAGAGGTGGAGGAGCGCATCAAGGACCTGCCCCAGTTACGCATCTATTCGCTCATCGCCGGCAACAGCAACAACTTCGAGCAGTCGTCATCGAACGGCAACTTCACGCTGAAGCTGAAGAAGTGGGACGAACGTAAGGGGGAAGGCGACGACGTACAGAGCATTGTCGATGAAATCTACCGCCGCACCGCCGACATTGCCAATGCCAAGATTCAAGTGAATACGCAGAACATGTTGCCAGGCTTCGGACGCATCAACGGCTTCGAACTCCACATCCAGGACAAGCACGGCGGTACCATCGACGAGCTACTCGGCTATACCAACCGCCTCATAGCAGCCCTCAACGAGAGGCCCGAGATCAGCCGTGCCTTCACTAACTTCTCGCTGAAATATCCGCAGTATCGCGTCGAAGTGGATGCTGCCCTCTGTAAGCGCCGCGGCGTGTCGCCCAGCGACGTGTTGGCAGCCCTCAGCGGCTATATCGGCGGTAGCTACGCCTCCAACTTCGTGCGCTTTACAAAGCTCTATCGTGTGATGGTGCAGGCCTCGCCCGAATACCGTCTCGATACCGAGTCGCTAAACAACATCTTCGTCCGCACCAACAGCGGCGAGATGTCACCCATAGGCCAATACCTCAAGCTCACCCGCATCTACGGCTCCGAGACCCTTTCGCGCTTCAACCTCTTCCCGTCAATTCAAGTGGGCGGCACGGCAGCCGACGGCTACAGTAGCGGTCAGGCCATCCAGGCCATCCGCGAGACAGCCGCCGAGGTACTGCCCGAGGGCTACGGATACGAGTTTGGCGGAATGTCACGCGAGGAAGCCTCGGCGCAAAACACTACCGCCCTGGTCTTCGTCATTTGCATTGTCTTTATCTACCTCATTCTCTGCGGCCTTTACGAGAGCCTTTTCATACCGCTGGCCGTCATCCTGAGTGTTCCCTTTGGCCTGGCTGGCTCATTCATCTTCGCCCATCTGTGGGGACTGGAGAACAACATCTACATGCAGACAGGCCTTATCATGCTCATCGGACTGCTTTCGAAGACGGCCATCCTTCTGACGGAGTACGCTTCCGTGCGCCGCCGACAGGGCATGGGCATCATCGAGGCTGCTCTTGACGCCGCCTCCGTGCGCCTGCGCCCCATCCTCATGACCTCAATGACGATGATTTTCGGTCTGTTGCCGTTAGCCCTGGCTACAGGTGTCGGCGCCAACGGTAACCGTTCGCTGGGTGTGGGAGCCATCGGTGGCATGCTTATCGGCACCGTCGCCCTGCTCTTCATCGTCCCAGTCCTCTTCGTCGTCTTCCAGAGCATCGAAGAGCGCGTGATGCCCAATAGGAAGAAGACAGGTTAACCACTAAAGGCAACTGCTCACGCTGCCAGCCTCCAACAACCGTTGGCGGGCTTCCTCGTAGCTTAGTCCCAACGACTCCTGTAGCATGCGTGTACCTCTGTCTATCAGCTTGTCGTTCGTCAGTTGCATGTTTACCATACGGTTGCCCTGAACGCGACCCATACGGATCATCAGCGTGGTAGAAATCATGTTCAGCACCATCTTCTGTGCCGTACCGCTTTTCATGCGGCTGCTACCAGTCACGAACTCAGGGCCTACGATGGTCTCGATGGGGTATGCTGCCTCCTGGGCCAGCGGCGTATGGGGATTACTGGTGATGCAACCTGTCAGCAGTCCGTTTTTGCGGGCCTGACGGATAGCACCTACCACGTAGGGCGTAGTGCCCGAAGCGGCAATGCCTACTACGGTGTCGTCCTCCGTAGGCTGATGCGTCTGCAGGTCTTTCCAGCCTTGCTCGGCTATATCCTCAGCCCATTCTACTGCATGCCGCAGGGCCTTATCGCCACCCGCAATGATGCCCGTCACCCAGGTTGCAGGCACGCCGAACGTGGGCGGCAGTTCGCTGGCATCCAACACTCCCAAGCGGCCACTGGTGCCTGAGCCGATATAGAACAGCCTCCCACCCCGCTTCATCCTCGGCTCGACGGCCTCCACCAGCGCCTCTATCTGCGGAATGGCTTTGCGCACAGCATCAGCCACCAGCACATCCTCCTCGTTGATGTGCCGCAACAGCTCTGAGACCGACATCTGCTCCAGATGGTCATAGCGCGACGGCTGCTCCGTAATCCTATCTTCTGCTATCACGGCACAAAGATACGAAATAAAACGGAGATAACGCAGAAAAAAACAAAAATCTGTATAATCTACGGCAAACGCGTGGCCGCTTCCTATACATAAAAACAGGAAAGAAATAAATATCTTTGTGGTTCTCGATGATTATTTGTACTTTTGCAGCCGTAAACATACAGGACGAATGGAACAGAGATTCAGCAATAACAGTATTGACCTTCAGGTGCTGCGGGAGTTTTGCGAGCGTGAGGGTGAGGTAGTGGCTTACCGCAAGGGCGAACAGCTGGAGCGCGAGGGCGACCCCGCACGGTGGTTCGGCTTCGTCACCGAGGGGTGCTTCAAGTACGTGACTCACGGCATCAACGACGACAAGGAACACATCACATGGTTCTCGTTCGAGGGCGAGTTTGCGGGCGACTATCCCGCCTGCCTCGACGGTGGTCCGGCACTGACCACGATCGAGGCGATGGTGCCCACCCGCATCATCCGTGTCAGCGGCGAACAGCTGGTGAAGTGTTTCAGTCAGGATAAGAAGTCGATGGATCTGCGCTGCCTCGTTGCCGAACACCTGCTCGGTCAGGCCCGTGCCCGCTACCTTGACTTCCACCGCGCCACGCCCCACGAACGCTACGAGTTGCTGCTCCGCCGCTGTCCTGGCATCGCCCGCCATCTCCCCCTGAATGCCATCGCCTCGTTCCTCTGCGTCACTCCCCAACAGTTGTCACGCATCCGCAAGGCCGTCACGTTTTCGGCTAATAATTTGTAAAAGGTAAGGCTAAAACGATTTTTATTCGCAAAAAAATTGTAACTTTGCGCCGTCAAACGATAAAGGGAAGCGATTATGTGCACATATAAAGACATTGATATTATCCAGTTGCCAAACGGTCAGACGGCCAGCGAAGCCAATCGTGCGGCGAGCCGTGAGATAGAACGCATCTATGCCGACTCGTGGCGCCGCGGTGTTTCCGTGCCTTTCTTCGACAACGACGGAAACACCTATCTGGCCAATCCCGACGGCAGCGAAGACCGCGTTGCTCTCGACCGCCGCAGCCGCACCTACCGTATCCTTCGCCGCACCGCCGCTCCCGGCAAAGGCCGTTACTCTTATCTCATTTCGCGATAGATGGAGCGTCGCCCAGAAGTTACGGAGCAGCGAGCGCCATCAAGCTCGCTTGAATGGCCGAGTCGTGACGTAACTCGACGAAGTCAATTTACGATTATCGCCGGACCGAACGGCGCGGGCAAGAGCCGCCTCTGTCCCTTCTACGTCAGCGCCAAGTCGTTCGACGGTGACAAACTGATGCTCGAACTGCGCCACGAACATCCCGACTGGCCTGATCGTTGGGTGAGCGGCACCGTCGCCTCACAGTTGGAGAAGCAGAAGGCCGAGGCGCTCGAACAGCACAAGGACTTTGCCTTCGAGACCAACTTTTCCAGCGACATGGTGCTGCACATGATTGAGGACTTCCGTGCCGCAGGCTTCAAGATTTCGCTCTGCTATTTCGGTCTTCGCAACGAGGACGAGAGCGTGAGCCGCGTCATCCACCGTGTGCAGACGGGTGGCCACGATGTTGCCGATGACGTCATCCGCTTCAACTTTCACGAAGGGCTGAAGAACGCGCAGCAGTACCTCCGCCTTTTCGACAACCTTACTTTCATCGACGGCAACAGCGACTATGGCCATATCGTAGCCCTGCACATCAGCAAAAGCCAGACGCACAAGGTGGTCGATAATCCCCCGCAGTGGTTCAAGGAGCAGTTTGAAGAATTGTTCGAACAATTATAGAGGAATAAAAGAAGAAAGTCAAAGAAAATTACTCCAGAGTTTGCATAATTCAAAATAAAAGCCTATCTTTGCACCGTTGATTCCCGGCAGCCTCTGATTCGTCAAGCTGTCGGGTCTGTTTTTTATGTAATACTGGCAATAACCGCCGTTTCATAACCCTTCTCTTCCAAATATTCACAAAACCCCTGAACATTTGTTCAGACTTTCACCTCGGCAGACACTTTTTCGGTCATGTCGGGGGCTTTTTCGTGGGACTTTCTGTAATTTTGCGACACAAAATGACAATAATCATTGTAAAATGAAACATCAGAAACATTACAGATGGTTCCTGCTCCTGCTGGCGATGCTGTTTGCAACGACATTTGGAATGGCACAGACAGTAATTGTCAAGGACAGCATCACAAATGAGCCAATACCGTTTGTGAGTGTCTATTTCGGGAATGCCTCTGGTGGCTACACAGACGAACGAGGAATGATAGCAACTCCAAACGAAGCAGCACAGATACGGTTGTCTCATATCTGCTACGAGACTAAGAGTATCGCTAAAGTAACAACAGACTTGCAAACAATCTTTCTTATTCCGAAAAGTATCAATCTTGATGGTGTCGCCATTAGCGCAAAGCTCCCCAAACGAATAAAGACCACAAAAGTGGGATTAATGAAAGCGAAGACGCAGATTAAGCACAAGGGAGCCAATGGATTTGAAATGGCCTTGTTCATTCCCTACGACTGCACATGGACTGAAACGCCTTACATCCATTCTATATTAGCAAGCCTCGATTACTCCACCCATTATCTGGTATTCACGGAAATCAAGACACCCCTCTATGCCACTCTCCGCTTTGACCTTCGTCTGCTAGATGACAAGACAGGTGCCCCCAAAGACGAATCTCTCATTGATGGTGGCATCATAATTCCTTCCAGTCAGAAACTCGGCAAGGATGGCGTCAGCCTTACCCGTCCTATACCGTTCCCCCAGACAGGCGTATTTGTTGTAGTGGAATGGATAACCACAGCACAAGTTTCAGAATCATGCAATCCTGTGCCCTCTCTTAACATGACTTTGGATGAGAAGGAAAACAGAACTTGGAACAAAAAAACATTTCGGGGCATGGACTGGATGCAGGAACAGGACGAGCCAGCATATCAGAATGAAGAGGCACAGGACTTTTATAAAGGCAGGAGACCATCTGCCAAACTCGGTTTGAAAATATCAAAAAAAGCAATATGAAACAAGCAAAAGTTCTCTTCTTCCTGATTGCCGCCCTCGCATTCGCCTCTTGCGGCAGCGACGAACCAAGGTACGCCGACCCGGAGGCGCACGAAAAGACCATGAAGCTGAATGAACAGTACGGACCGCTCATGGTCGGCACATGGCACTATGAGAACATCAGCGACACGCAGCGTTACTTCGAGCGGCTGACGTTCCTATCCGACGGCATGCTGAAGGGAATGCGCATCTGGGAAAACCGCCGTCTCGTTACTATCGATGGTCAAGAACAATATACCGATTGGGAGGTTTTCGAACTGAGCGGGTCGTTCACAGGAACATGGCAACTGAGATACTGGAGTCCCGAGGGAAACAGCGGCGAGAAGCGCAACTGCCTGCAACTGACCGCCACATACGACGATGAGGAGAGGGAATACGCTGCCTACTCCTGCGCTCTCACTTTCGCCTACGCCGACGCTACTACCCTCCGCATCCAAGGCTACTTCTTCAACGATGATAATGGTTGGGCGGATTACAAACGTGAGAAATAAATCTATAAACTTAAAAGTCAAACCCTACAAACTTTATCGATCCTGCTGATGCCCGTTTGATTTTGCGTATAGGCGAGGATATTTTGCGTACAGGCGCAAGGTGTTTTGCGTATAGGCGCAAGGTATTTTGCGTATAGGCAAAAACGAGTTAACCTATGTCCTTTGCCCCGGCAACATAGGCTCTTGCACCAACGAAGCCTTATCCAATCCCCTCAGAAGCCTAGTTGTAATATAGTCGGAAATACGACTCGCTACAAAATTTCAAAAAGTCTATCGATTCAGTATGACAATAACAAAAGCGTCTACAGAATCAGCAAATGAAGAGAAAGAGTGTCTAGTGAAATGGTTCTTCTGCAATTCAGTTGAAGATTTTGTCAATATTTCAGATAGGATTAGTAATCAACATGCCAAGACCCTCAAAAAATTGACTCGAGTCAATCGATGAAATGACTCGAGTCAACCGATTAAATGACTCGAGTCAAATGATTTAATGACTCTAGTCACGCTGCTATCGAATCATTTCATTTGTCATGAATAATGATGTTCGTCGTCATTTATTAATAATTTGCATGCTATTTATTAATAAACGCGATTTCAGCCCAACATAGGTTCTCACCCCTATGAACATATTAAGAGCCCAGCGAACATATGTTCTCTTATCATCTCCAATGTTGGAGTTCCGTCTATTTCTTTTCCTTTATACGTCATACCGTTCCTTATTGGTTAAAATCCATCAAGATTCCTGTCTGGTTTATATGTTCCTATTTCAGATACAGGAAACTTGGCTTTATTTATAACGATAGCATCGTGAATGAACTTATTGCACTCCGATTCATCAAAGATTCCCTTGCGCATAGCAATCAATAGAATATCCATTACACCAATATACTCAATATCATGCTCTTTGCAATAAGTTGCCACATCGGAAATTACTGCTGGCAATCACTTCCTTATCAAAACAGGCTATAGCCATACACGCACGTTCGCCTTCACCAAAACGAGGATTCTCTTTTCTTAAGCGATAGTATTCAAGCAAGATATTGCGGTTAGACTTAGGAAAAAGCAATTTCTGAATATGGCAACGAGCCATCCAACTGTCAAGTTCTTCCTTTCGGT
Source organism: uncultured Prevotellaceae bacterium (assembly GCA_937898415.1). Taxonomy (GTDB): domain Bacteria; phylum Bacteroidota; class Bacteroidia; order Bacteroidales; family Bacteroidaceae; genus Prevotella. The sequence continues at coordinate 18,804 of CALDLA010000047.1, forward strand.
TTTCAAAGAAAGGATGATAAGAAGCCTCTTTGTAGACCTGTTCAACTATATAAAGGGTATGTGGAGAGAGTATCTGTGGCAAAGTGTCTATCTTTCCCGTTGCAATGAAATGCGAGATAACATCAGCATCAACCAATATAACCTTCTTTCTTGCCATCAGTCTGTGCTTTTATATATATCCATATCACGCAGGTAACTGAAGTATTTGGCCTGCGAAATTAGATTAAGATCATATAACTCACGGGCTTTCAGATTGTAATCGCCTACAAGTTCTGTAATATTTGTCGGTTCATAAAGCCGAGTATCGTACCCATACTCCTGTGCATTTCGTTTTACTTCCCCTTTCAGACTTTCCATATAATCTTCTGTAATCCATCCTAATTCTTTTAGACGGATAAGCATAGCCTGATGGGAACATCTGAAATTCTGCTCCAACATAAGCACGGTACCCATACGTATAGCATTCTTACGCTGCTCATTGGCTGGTGTCAAATACTTAATACCTGCCTCTGGCATCAGCAAGAATGTAGCAAAGATATTAGCATTACGTTCTTCTGTGTCAACAGGCTGGAAGATGTCGTCATCATAAGATACAGAGAACTTTTCCTGATACAGCAAATGATAGAGTTCATGGAAGGCCGTGAAACGCTGTTTGCAGTATTGCTCACTGGTATTCACAAGCATAAAAAGCTTAGGAACAGCAAACTCGTCACGCGCAATCTTGACAGCCATTCCCGACAAGCCCTGCAAAGGGCGGAAATAGCCAATGATGCCCTTTTCCTTCAAGATCTGATGGATGCTGACAGGGGCTGTGAAACGTATTTGGAAGTCCTGGCGCAGTTGGTTTGCCAGGTTTTCCAATTTAATGGTAGTATTTCTCAAGCTCATTTGTCATCTCAAGATAGTTGTTCACGATTTTCTGGAACTGGGCTATCTGCTCCAGATTAACATTCTCACCATTCTTACGGAAAGCAAATGCCGTCTGCACCTGCATCTGCTCAACGCTGTTTTCTAATAAGTCGTATTCGCTTACACCATACAAGCCTGCTATCCGTTCCAGATTCTCCATCGAGACGTCAGTTGCGCCATTCTCATACTTCACGTAGGCCGGCTGACTGATCTTCAGGAAATCAGCCACTTGCTGTTGCGTATACTTCATACGCATTCTCAGCAATCGCAAGTTCTCCGATAAATAGTTTTTTTCTGCCATAGTTCACTTTGTTCGCTTCGGTTTTTAGTCTTAGGTCGGTGCAAAGGTACAAAAATATATTTGATAACCAAATACTTTTAAGTTATAAATCTATAATAATCGAACATTATGGCAGTTTTATAACCCCGAAAAACTTATGATAGTCTATTGGACTCAATAGAAGAAACGCAGACTGACGGGAAGGTCTAACGGACGTGATAGAGGATACTGCAGGCTGGCGAGAAGGTCTAATGGACGCGATAGAGAATGCCGTAGGCTGGTGTAACAAAAAGTGGAAGCCGTTATGAACTCCACATTGTATTTGAAATAATCAGCAGAACTGTCCCCGCTGATCTCTCGAAACATCTTGGTTCCCAAAGATGAAAAAAGATGGAGTCAGAGAAAATGATCACCTTCTCCGACCCCAAAATGGTTATGTATTGCAGTTAAACAGGAACCGAGTAGTTACTTTCCGCCTTCCTTTCTGTTAAATCTTGCAATTTTTTCGGGGCTAAGGGACGTGAATGTGGGGGAAAGTCGTACCTTTGCAGGAGATAAACAGAGCATCGACCTATGATATTATCCAACTCAACAGAAGACGACGTGCTGCGCGAACTGCTGGACGACTACCAGAGCATCGAGCGCAAGGCGAAGAAGATTGCCATGAAGGAAATCGAGAAGATGACACGCTCTGGCAGGCAGAACGAGACAAAGCTGTCGAGCCACTACGTCCGCTCGAAGAACGGTAACAAGTGGCACATCACGCTCGTCTGCAAGCCAAGCCTCAAGCAGAACTGGGGTCACCGCAAGCACTGCATCGTGGAACTGCCCAACAACCTGCGCGACATCTACTACCTTCGCGGCACCCGACGCGAACCACCCTACTTCGTCCGCATCCACACCCACGCTATCAGCCGTATGCGCGAGCGGTTCTGTCCGAAGGATGGGCATGAACTGGAGACGAACCCCGACGTGATGGTTGACAAGGTGGCTTTCCATGCCGGCGAGATGCCTGTGTTCCAGTACCTGACACCGCCACACCTGGCCAAGAAGATTGAGCGCCGGAAGCACGGCAGCAAGGTGGGTGGGCTGTGCCTGACGCGCGCCGCGGCTTTCGTTGGCTACCGCTCCGACAAGGGCAACTACGAGTTCCTGACCTTCCTCGGCGCCAAGGAGATGGAAGACAACAAGAAGAAATGGCTCTTTTACTATCTCCAAATGCTTTACGCCTATTTCAACCCGAAGGAGATTGCCAAATTGAACATAAATTCTCGCGAAATCCCCTTAGAGAGGCAGTTGAGCGCACTGGTATCGTTATTTCCCGAGTCCGAACCCTACGTCGATCACGCCACCGAAGGGCTCTATATGCTGTATCTCTAATCTTCTGTATTTTGTCTGATATTGCGCTGATGGACGACGGACAAACGTCCAAAAGCCCTTTGTGAACCATTAGGGAAGGTGTTGCTGGGCGTGAAGCAGGATGGTAATAGGCAGAACAACAAAAAGAGCGCCGCAGTTTTTCTCTGCAGCGCTCTTATTAATAGATAATGTACGTGCAATTAATCTGCGAGCTTGGCCTTAATCATCTCACGGTTGAGGCGGGCGATGTTGGCGATGGTCTCGTTCTTCGGGCAGACGGCCTCGCAGGCGCGGGTGTTGGTGCAGTTACCGAAGCCGAGCTCGTCCATCTTGGCAATCATGTTCTTCACACGACGGGCAGCCTCTACGCGGCCTTGGGGAAGCAGGGCGAGCTGGCTAACTTTAGACGATACGAAGAGCATAGCCGAGCCATTCTTACAAGCGGCGACGCAAGCGCCACAGCCGATGCAAGATGCGCAGTCCATAGCCTCGTCGGCATCCTCCTTAGGAATGAGGATAGCGTTGGCATCCTGAGCCTGACCCGTGCGGATCGTGGTGTAACCACCGGCCTGGATAATCTTATCGAAGGCACCGCGGTCGACCATACAGTCCTTAATCACAGGGAAGGCTGCTGAGCGCCAAGGCTCTACGGTGATGACGTCGCCATCGTTGAAGCGGCGCATGTAGAGCTGGCAGGTGGTAGCACCGCGCTCGGTCTTGCCGTGAGGCGTACCGTTGATGTAGAGTGAGCACATACCGCAGATACCCTCGCGGCAGTCGTGATCGAACACGAAGGGCTCCTTGCCTTCGTTGATGAGCTCCTCGTTCAGGATGTCAAGCATCTCGAGGAACGAGGTGTCATCGGGAATGTCGTGCATCTCGTGCGTATCGAAGTGACCCGCATCTTTCGGACCATTCTGACGCCAAAATTTAATGGTGAATGAAATATTCTTTGCCATAGTCTTTAATTCTTATAATTACGGGTTTGTACTTTGATAGCTTCATATTCAAGCGGCTCCTTAATCAGAGTAGGCTCGTTGCCCTTGCCCTGATACTCCCAGCAGCCTACGTAGAAGTAGTTCTCGTCGTCGCGCTTAGCTTCGCCTTCCTCAGTCTGGTACTCCTCGCGGAAGTGACCGCCACAGGACTCGTTACGAGAGAGGGCGTCGAAGGCTACGAGCTGACCCATGGTGAAGAAGTCGCGCAGGTGGATGGCCTTGTCGAGCTCGATGTTCAGACCCTCCTTCGTTCCAGGAACGAACAGGTTGGTGTCGAACTCCTTCTCCAGCTCGTGCATCTTCTTCAGACCGGTCTTCAGACCCTCAGCGGTACGGCCCATACCAACGTACTCCCACATGATGTGACCCAGTTCCTTATGGATAGAGTCAACCGAGCGCTTACCCTGAATCTTCAGCAGGCGATCCATCTCAGCGTCCACCTTCTTCTCAGCCTCGTCGAACTCTGGCAGATCGGTGCTGATCTTGCCCCAGATAGACTGGTCAGCGAGGTAGTTCTGGATGGTGTAAGGCAGCACGAAGTAACCATCGGCCAGACCCTGCATCAGCGCAGAAGCACCCAGACGGTTAGCACCGTGGTCGGAGAAGTTGCACTCACCGATTGCGAACAGACCAGGAATAGAGGTCTGCAGCTCATAGTCAACCCAAATACCACCCATCGTGTAGTGAACGGCGGGGAAGATCATCATGGGCTTATAGTACTGAACACCGTTGATGACATTAGCCTTCTCACCAGGGAAGACATCGGTAATCTCCTGATACATCTCGAAGAGGTTACCATAGCGCTGCATGACGATATCAATGCCGAGACGGTTGATAGACTCAGAGAAGTCGAGGAACACAGCCAGACCGGTGTTGTTCACGCCGAAGCCCTTGTCGCAACGCTCCTTAGCGGCACGAGAGGCAACGTCGCGGGGAACGAGGTTACCGAAGGCAGGATAGCGGCGCTCCAAATAGTAGTCGCGATCCTCCTCAGGAATCTCCCAACCCTGCTTGGTACCGGCCTGCAGAGCCTTAGCGTCCTCAATCTTCTTGGGAACCCAGATACGACCGTCGTTACGCAGCGACTCAGACATCAGCGTCAGCTTAGACTGCTTGTCGCCGTGAACGGGAATACAGGTGGGGTGAATCTGAACGTAAGAGGGATTTGCAAAGTAGGCACCCTTACGATAACACTGAACGGCAGCCGTGCAGTTGCAACCCATAGCGTTGGTAGAGAGGAAATAGGTGTTACCATAACCACCAGTAGCGATCACCACAGCATTGGCGCTGAAGCGCTCCAGTTTACCAGTAGTGAGGTTCTTGGCGATGATACCACGAGCGCGACCATCAACAATGACCACATCCTCCATTTCATAACGGGTGTAGAGCTTCACCTTACCGGCCTGAACCTGACAGCTCAGCGAAGAGTAAGCACCCAGCAGCAGCTGCTGACCGGTCTGACCCTTGGCGTAGAACGTACGGCTTACCTGAGCACCACCGAAAGAACGGTTGGCCAGCATACCGCCATACTCACGAGCGAAAGGAACGCCCTGAGCTACGCACTGGTCGATAATGTTGTTTGATACCTCAGCCAGACGATAAACGTTAGCCTCGCGGGCACGATAGTCACCACCCTTCACGGTGTCGTAGAACAGACGATAGACAGAGTCACCATCGTTCTGATAACACTTGGCGGCGTTGATACCACCCTGGGCAGCAATAGAGTGAGCGCGGCGGGGTGAGTCCTGAATGCACAGGTTGATGACGTTGAAGCCCATCTCGCCGAGTGACGCTGCTGCAGAAGCACCAGCCAAGCCAGTACCAACAACGATGACGTCGAGCTTCAGCTTGTTCTTCGGGTTGACCAGACGCTGATGAGCCTTATATTCCTTCCATTTCTCAGGTACTGGACCTGCGGGAATCTTAGAATCAATTACTTTTGCCATAACTTTAATTTTCGATTTACGGATTTTCGATTTTCAATTTAAGCGCAGCAGCTACCGTCGCAGAGTGAGGGAGCACAACCGAACCAGAAAGCGAGGACGACAACAGCGAAGCCCAGCATGAGCAGCGAGACGTAGATCAGACCGATGCAGTTCCAGCGCTTCTGCCAGATCTTACCACTGATACCCAAGGTCTGCATAGCTGACCAGAAACCGTGAGCCAGATGGAACCACAGGGCAGCAAACCATATCAGATAGAGTACGCTGAAGACGGGGTTGCCGAACGTGTCGGCAATGTAAGCAAAGCCGTCAGCAGGAGAATGGGTACCAATGACGCCGAAAATTTCAGCAAACATCATGTTGTACCAGAAATCCTTCAGGTGCAGCAACAGGCCGACGAGGATGATGAGTCCCAGTACGAGCATGTTCTTAGAGAACCATTCCACCTTACCAGCATTGACCGTTGTAGGCACAGCATAGCGGTTTTCGCCACGAGCCGAACGGTTCTGCGCTGTCAAGATGAACGCAAAAACGATGTGAATCACTGCCAGGGCAGCCAAGCCGAGTGTAGCCACGACGGCATACCAGTTGGCACCCAGGAATTCGCAAATCATGTTGTAACCCTCTTCCG
>CALDLA010000048.1 GCA_937898415.1 uncultured Prevotellaceae bacterium
TAAGCAAACGACTGAGGAGGGGACTGACAGACTACGTGTGCTGCCAGCCCCCTCTGCAAGTGAGGAAAGTGGAATTATTCCACAAATATTTGGCTTTTTGCTCGCTTATTCGTACTTTGAGCTTCGCTCGAAGATACTCACGCTCGAAAAAGCTCAAATATATTTGGCTTTTTGCTCGCTTATTCGTACCTTTGCAAGCAATATGACACAGAAATACGCTTTATTCTTTGATATCGACGGGACGCTCGTGAGTTTTAAGACGCACGAGATTCCTGCGTCGACCATCTTCGCGCTCACGCAGGCCAAGGCCAATGGTTCGCGGGTGTATATTGCCACAGGGCGGCCGCCGCTGATTATCACCAATCTGGGCGCCATCGAGCACTTAATCGACGGCTATATCACCACCAACGGCGCCTTGTGCTATGTGGGCGATGAGATGGTCACCTGCCAACCTATACCTAAGGAGGACGTGATGACGTGCGTGGAGGACTGCCAGGAGAAGGGCAACAGTCTCATCATCGTAGGTCGTAAGGACGTGGCGGTGATAGACCCCAAGGGCGACGTCGACCGCATCTTCCGGAAGATGCTGGCCGTGAAGAACCTTGACAAGGCTTCGCCGTTGGACGTCGTGCTGCAGCAGGACATCCTGCAGTTGACGCCCTTCTTCCCAGCTGACTACGAACCGGTGCTGATGGCCCGTATGCCGCAATGTGTGTCAGGTCGCTGGCATCCGGAGTTTACGGACATCACCGCCAACGGTGCCGACAAGGGGAAGGGCATCCTGGCAATGGCCCGCCACGAGGGTTTTGACATCAGTCGCACGATGGCCTTTGGCGACGGCGGCAACGACACTTCGATGATCCGGCAGGCGGGCGTCGGCATCGCTATGGGCAACGCCATCGACGAGCTCAAGCAGCAGGCCGACTATGTCACTACCTCCGTCGATGACGACGGTATCCTGAATGCGCTACGGCATTTTGATGTAATATTTTCGGCTCAACATACCATATAAATAGTAAAAAGCGCCAACCGAACGACTATTTCTTTTTCAATCTGTTGGTCATCTCGATATTTCTTGCTACCTTTGCAGCAGTAAAGTGTGTCAAAAATAACAGGTTATGGGAAAGAAAGATATCACGGATATACTACAGCGCAACGTGGCCATCATGGCGGGCCATACGGCCAAGGAGGACAGTATGATGCCTGCTACGGGAGCCCCGCTGCCGTCGGTTGAGGAGGTGAAGCGCATCGTGCAGTTGGTGAAGGTCATCATCTTCACCGACTACTTCCACAAGCGGCAGGCCAACGAGCGTATGCGCTCGTATATAATAGGTGTGAACATGGAGGAGCTGTACGAGCTGCTGCGCCGGCAGATAGCCTGCGGACTGCAGTTCTGCACGGAGTGCGGCTGCGACGCCGAGAAACAGGCTGACGAGTTGGCTCTGCGGTTCATCGACGAACTGCCTGAAATCAAGCGACTGCTCTATACTGACGTCCAGGCCATGTTCGACAACGACCCTGCGGCGCAGACCTACGGTGAGGTGATCTTCAGCTATCCCGTGGTGAACACGATGACCCACTACCGCATTGCCCACGTGCTGCACCAGATGGAGATTCCCATCCTGCCGCGTATCATCACCGAGCAGGCCCACTCGAAGACGGGTATCGACATCCATCCGGGTGCCAAGATAGGCGAGTTCTTCGCCATCGACCACGGGACGGGCGTCGTCATCGGCGAGACCTGCATCATCGGCAACCACGTCACGCTCTATCAGGGTGTCACCCTCGGCGCCAAGAGCTTCAAGTACGACGAGAACGGCAACATGCTGAACGTGCCGCGTCACCCCATTATCGAGGACTATGTCACCATCTACTCCAACGCCTCTATCTTGGGGCGCATCACCATCGGCCACCACTCCGTCATCGGCGGTAACATATGGGTAGTCAACAATGTGCCGCCTCACTCGCGCATCCAGCAGTCGAAGGCGGTGGATTTGTCGTTCCAGGGGGGATTAGGTATTTAAGTTGATGTTCTGACCCCCAAATTGTGTTAATCTTCCAAAAAATAGACTGATTATTCTGCTTATTTTCGTACCTTTGCGGCCACAAAAATAGCGGAATTAACATTATACTCATTAATAATATGTCCAATAATCATTCAATCATTGGGTCCAAAATCAAAGGAATAAGGGAATCCAAGAATCTCTCCGTCGAGGAGATTGCCGAACGAAGTGGTCTCTCAGTAGACCAGATTAACTCAATTGAGACCGACCAGAACCTACCGTCCTTAGGTCCGCTGATCAAGATTGCGCGTGCCTTGGGTGTCAGACTGGGAACCTTCATGGACGACAGCGACGCACTCGGACCAGTGGTCTGCCGTGCAGAGGAACGCGAGCAGAACAGCAGCATCAGCTTCTCGAACGGTGCGACCGACGCCCGTAAGCACATGGAGTATCACCCGCTGGCCCAGCAGAAGGCCGGTCGCCACATGGAGCCGTTTGTCATCGACATCAACCCCGAGGACGCTCCCGACTTCCAGCTCTCGGCCCACGAGGGCGAGGAGTTCATCTACGTGATGAACGGTGAGGTGGAAATCATCTACGGTAAGGACACCTATACCCTGAAGGAGGGTGACAGCATCTTCTACGACTCCATCGTGAAGCACCACGTACACGGTGCCCCGGGCAAGTCGGCAAAAATCTTAGCAGTAGTATATATTCCTTTCTAAAAGATGAGCAACGTGAAATTAGACATGGCAGGCAGACCGCTGCCAGACAGAACATACCCTGCCGAGACGGGAAGTGCCGGCTATACGCTGCACGAAAAGACGCTCGGCCAATGGCTGGAGTACTGGGCCGAGACGACGCCCGACAAGGAGTACATCGTCTATTCCGACCGTGACCTCCGCTTTACGTGGTCGAAGTTCAACGAGCGTGTGGACAATCTGGCCAAGGGCCTCATCAGCATTGGCGTGAAGAAAGGCTCCAACGTGGGCATCTGGGCTACCAACGTGCCCGACTGGCTCACCTTCCTCTATGCGACGGCCAAGATAGGTGCTGTGCTGGTGACGGTGAACACCAACTACAAGCAGAACGAGCTGGAGTACCTGTGCAAGGACTCCGACATGGAGGTGCTCTGCATCACCGACGGCACATGGGACTGTAACTACGTCGATATGACCTACACGATGCTGCCTGAGCTGAAGACCTGCGAGCGCGGCCACCTGAACAGCGAGCGGTTCCCCTACCTGAAGAGCGTCGTCTATATCGGTATGGAGAAGTATCGCGGCATGTATAACACCGCCGAGCTGCTGCTCCTGGGACAGAACGTGGAGGACGAGACGCTGAACGAGATGAAGAAGAGCGTCAGCTGCTACGACGTGTGCAATATGCAGTACACTAGCGGCACCACGGGCTTCCCCAAGGGCGTGATGCTGACGCACTACGGCATCGCCAACGACGGCTACTTCACGGGCGAGAACATGGGATTCACGCAGGACGACAAGCTCTGCGTCTGTGTACCCCTGTTCCATTGCTTCGGCGTGGTGCTGGCCACGATGAACTGTCTGACCCATGGTTGTACGGAGGTGATGGTCGAGAAGTTCGACCCGCTCGTCGTGCTGGCCTCCATCCATAAAGAAAGGTGTACGGCCGTCTATGGCGTCCCCACGATGTTCATTGCCGAGCTGAACCACCCGATGTTCGACATGTTCGACCTCAGTTGCCTGCGTACGGGTATCATGGCTGGTTCGCTGTGTCCTGTAGAACTGATGAAGCAGGTCTCGGAGAAGATGTTCATGACCATCACCAGCGTCTACGGCCTGACGGAGTCGTCGCCGGGTATGACGCAGACCTGTCTGAACGACACCTTCGAGCAGCGCTGCACGACCGTAGGCCGCGACTTCCCGTTTGTCGATGTCAAGGTGCTCGACCCCGAGACGGGCGAGGAGTGCCCCGTCGGCGTTCAGGGCGAGATGTGCTGCAAGGGCTTCAACGTGATGAAGGGCTACTATAAGAATCCTACGGCTACGGAAGAGGTGATTGACAAGAACGGTTATCTGCACTCCGGCGACCTCGGCGTGAAGGACGAGCAGGGCTTTTATAAGATTACGGGCCGCATCAAGGACATGATCATCCGCGGAGGTGAAAACATCTATCCGCGCGAGATTGAGGAGTTCCTCTATCACATGCCCGGCATCCGTGACGTACAGGTAGCCGCCGTTCCCTCGAAGAAGTATGGTGAGGCTGTCGGTGCCTTCATCATCCTGGAGGAGGGTGTGACGATGACACCTGAGGACGTACAGCTGTTCTGTCGCGGCAAGATTGCCCGTTACAAGATTCCCAAGTACGTGTTCTTCATCGACCAGTTCCCGCTGACGGGTTCAGGCAAGATCCAGAAGTTCAAGCTGAAGGAAATGAGCCTCGATCTCTGCAAGAAGTTAGGTATCGAGGTTGTATAAACGATACTGAGACGCACAAAAAAAGAAGACCGCTTTCTCGTAACCAATACGATGAGGCGGTCTTTCTCAACTAAACCATTAAAAAGTGTTGTTTACTGCTTTTCGGGAGCAGCGGGAGCTTCCTGTGCAGGAGCAGCAGGAGCCTCGCTCTTCTGCTGGCTTGCACCGAAGTTGGGCAGGTTGTTAGGATTGGTCATAGGATTCTCGATACCCTCCATGACGGAACCCTCGACAGAAGCCTGAGGAGCCACATAAGCACAGAAGATACTGATAACGACCATAGCCACAGCCAGACCCCAGGTTGTCTTCTCGATGAAGTCGGTGGTCTTACGAACACCGCCAATCTGGTTGTAAGATGAGAAGTTGGAGGCCAAACCGCCACCCTTCGACTCTTGGATGAGCACGATGCCAATCATCAGCACGGCTGCAATTACGATGAGAATAATTAATAAAGTGTACATTTTTTTTACTATTTATTTTTATTACTGTTTATAATCAACTTTTCTAAGAAACGTATTTGGTCTGCAAAGTAAGCATTTTTTTTCGGATATTGCAAACTTAATCGCTGAATAATTTCAAGTGCCTTCGAATATCTGCCCTGTTTTATGTAAATTCGGGCTAAAGTTTCGGTAAAGAAGCCCTCTTCGGGCTCTTTTTCTTCTTCTTTCTGCTCATTTTCCTGTTCCGGGGTGAACTGGGGTGTTTCACTCAGGACAATCTTCCCTTTGTCATTATTTATGAACGAATCTATCAGTTCTTGTCCGATGAGCTCGGGCACGTCGTCAGCAGCATCCTCGTCCGTCTCGCTCTCCAGCAGATAGGCCACATAGTCGACGGCAGCATCGGCGGGCGTCGGTTTCCGTCTGGGCAGTTTGGGCGTCTCCGGCTGTTCGGTATCCTCCTTTGGAATAGAGTCGAGGAAGGTGTCGATGAGCGTCAGCGTGCGGTTCTCGCGTTCCTCCGCATTCTCGGCCTTCTTGGCCTGAACCTGTGGGGTGCGCAACCGGTAATGGGCGGCCTCAATCATCTGGAACAGCACCCGGCGGTCGGTAATGTAGATAGCCGCGCGCCGCAGTTCCTCGTCAAACGACGGGTCGTGCAGCAGGTACAGGTTCTGCAGCATCAGCAACCTCACCGTCTGGAAATAAGGATAGAGTGCCAGCAGCGACCTCAACTCATAGAGCGTGTCGCGGTCCAGTCGTTCCGGATGTTTGATTAATGTTGCTAAATCCATCTCACTCTTCACTCTTCACTTTTCACTTCTTCACTACCAATTAGCTACTGTCGCATTGAAAATCTGATCGCAGATATCAGCGAAAATCTGCTTCATCAACTCTTCCTGAACGGAGTTCAGCGATTGTGACGAGTCGTACGACTGCTGAGCCGTAAACTGTTTCTCGAAATCCTCGCTGTGGTTCTTATTGTTGGTGAATCTCACGTTCACCGTCACCGACAACTCCGTCTGTGCAGAGTAGCCTTCGCTGCTGACCGACTTGTTGCGCTGATCGTACTTCGTGATCTCACCGTCCAGTCTTAGGTCGCCGTTACGCTTCACCTGCATCAGCTTGGTGTGGGTGGAGAACTGCTCCTTGAGCGCCGTGTTGAACATCGTACCCATCGGTCCCCATACGTAGGTGGAGCGGACGGGGAACTCGGCTATCTGGATGGTCTTGGTCTTCGTGTAGTCAATGCTGGCACCGTTGAACTTGTAGCTCACCTTGCACGACATCATCAGCAGGCAGGCGATCATCGCCAGTCCGAACTGCTTGAGTCGCCGATACAAGGTACGGTCGCTGATTCCCAATTCCTGAGCCGCTTTCTTGCGGTTTCCGTTGTTTCGCTCCAAGGCTTTTTCCAACATCTGACGTCCCATGTCGCTTAAATTCAGGTTTTCAAGTTCTTTCTCCGGTTCAATATATTCTTCGGCAATAGCGTCTTCCGCGCCGATAGGGCTTATCGGGGTAATCGGAGTGATGGAGCCTATTGGGCTAAGCTGCGTCGTAGCAGGGTGCGATGTGCCCTGAACCTCCTCCATCTGCTTCTTCAGTTCCCCCATCTCGCGACGCATGTCGTTAACGTTGCCGCGCAGTTCGAAGAGTATCTTGTATAGCAGTTCACGCTCGTTCTCGAACGAGTGGTCGCCACCTTCACGCGGAATGGTGGCCAGTTGGGTGCTCTCACGGTCCTGCGGTATGAACTTCGCCAGAATGTCGGGCGTGATGGTGCGCTCCTTGCTCAGCACGGAAATCTGCTCCGTGATGTTCTTCAGCTGGCGCACGTTGCCCGGCCACTTATAGCGCATCAGCATCTCCTTGGCCTCGTCGGTCAGCACCACGCGGTCCATCTTGTACTTCTCGGCCATCTGCATGGCGAACAGCCTGAACAGCAGTACCACGTCTTCGCCGCGCTCGCGGAGGGGCGGCATCTGGATAGGAATGGAGTTCAGACGGTAGTAGAGGTCCTCGCGGAAGCGGCCTTCGCTGATGGCCTTGCGGATGTTGACGTTGGTTGCCGCCACGATGCGCACGTCCGTCTTCCGGATTTCCGTTCCGCCGACGGGGATGTACTCTCCCGTCTCCAGCACACGGAGCAGGCGGGCCTGCGTAGCCAGCGGCAGTTCGCCTACCTCGTCCAGGAACAACGTCCCCTTGTTGGCAACGCCGAAGTAGCCCGGTGAGTCGTTGATGGCCCCCGTATAGGAACCCTTGACGTGGCCGAAGAGCTCGCTGTCGATGGTACCTTCGGGGATGGCGCCGCAGTTGATGGAGAAATACTTCTCGCGTCGCCTGGGCGAATTGTCATGAATGATGCGCGGAATCATCTCCTTTCCCACGCCGCTTTCACCAATGATAAGTACACTGAGGTCAGTCGGCGCCACCTGTAGTGCGACGTCAAGAACGTGGTTCAGCGACACGCAGTTTCCCACGATGTTATACCGCTGCTTGATGGTCTGTAGTTCTGTACTCTTCATTTTTGGCTGACAAAGTTACACATTATTTCTTGAAAAGCTGCAACTTTGGCAGTTTTTTTATTGATTATTCTCTTTTTCGTCCTTCTTCTGCTCACGAGCCTTGGGAATGGCAAAGCGAACCTTCTCGCTGTCGTCACGCTTCTCCTTGTAGAGTTTGGGCAGCGGGTTAGCCAGCGGCTCGTCATAGTTCTTGCGGTTGCGGAACACGTCGATTCCCATGAAAACAGCATGACGGAGTGCCGTCTCGTCGGCTATTCCCTTGCCAGCCTGCTCATAGTTCACGCCAGTCTCCGGTCGGGTGCATACGAAGGGCATTCCTGTCAACAGGCTGATGCCGTCGTCGCAGGACAGCGACTTCATGGGAGCTATCCCCTGGTCGTGATACATCGCCAGCACGGCGTCGAACTGCAGGTAGTCGCTGTTGCCAAAGAACTTGTCGGCGGCATAGGGGCCGAACACCTGGATGCTCTCCTGCTCCAGTTCCTCGATGGCGGGGATGATAATACTCTTCTCCTCTTCGCCCCACGGGTTCTCGTCGTCGCCCGTTGGCGGGTTCAGGGCCAGCACGGCAATACGCGGATTCGAGATGCGCAGGTCGCGACGCAAGCAGGCGTGCAGTATCTTCACCTTCTCAACGATGATGGGCTTGGTGATGGCTTCAGGCACGTCCTTGATGGCCAGCAAGTTGGTGACCAGGGCCATCCGCAGGTCGTCAATCATCCTGACGCGCAGCACCTCAGGCTCCTTTGACAGGAAGTCGGGCAGGTTGTCGGGACCCATGACCAGCACGTCGGCCAGCCCCTGCTGCACATCGATAATTGCCCGCTTCAGGGCCTTGCGGGCAGCATCGGTAGCCTCGTCCGATGACTGTCCTATCTCCACCTTGATTTCCTCGTCGAAGGTGGTGAGCAGGTTCAGTTTGTTCTCCTTGGCTTCGTCGGGGGTGCTGATGACGCTGAACGGTGTTTCCAGTCCGAGGGCTTTGCGGTGGTAGGTGGCCACCTTGGGCGAACCGTAGATGATGGGCGTACAGAGTTCCATCATTGCGGGGTCTTCAAAGATTTTAAGAATCAGTTCGTATCCTACTCCATTCGTGTCGCCATGCGTGATGGCCACGCGGGGTTTTCTTTCTTGTTGTTCCATTGTAAGTATAAAAAGGGGGTTATATGGGTTTGTTCTGTGACTTATGTGCTGTCGATAGCAGTCCGCAGGCCGCGAAGATGTCCTGTCCGCGACTGGCCCGGATGGTGGTGAAGACGCCGCGGGCCGTCAGGAAGTCGCGCAGCCGTTCCATGCGTTCCTCGTCGGCTCCGGGCAGGTCCACATCGGGGATAGCGTGAAAGCGTATCAGGTTGATGCGGCACTCCAGTCCCTCCACCAGTCTGACAATCTCGCGACCGTGAGCCAGCGAGTCGTTCAGTCCGCCAAAGCAGATGTATTCGAACGAGCAGCGCCGCTGGTGGGTGAAGTCGTACTGCCGCAGCAGGTCGACGACCTCCTGGATGGTCATCTGTCCTTCGGCAGGCATCAGCTGCCGCCGCTGTTCATGTAGCGGCGAGTGCATCGAGATGGCCACGTGGCATTGGCTCTCGTCCAAGAACCGTTTCAGCTTGCCGCGTATGCCCACGCTACTCACCGTGATGCGCTTGGGGCTCCACCGGTAGCCGTCGTCGGCCGTCAGGATCTCCGTAGCCCTCAGTACGGCGTCGAGGTTGTCCATCGGCTCGCCTTGTCCCATGAACACCACGTTGGTCAGCTGCTCGCGCTCGGGTAGTGCGTAGATCTGGTTCAGGATGTCGGCGGCGGTGAGGTTGCCCTCCCAGCCCTGCTTGCCCGTCTGACAGAAGAGGCAGTTCATCTTGCAGCCCACCTGGCACGACACGCAGAGCGTCGCCCGCTCACCGTCAGGAATGAAGACGGTTTCCACGTATTTCCCGTCAGCCGTCGGAAACAGGTACTTCACCGTCCCGTCCACGCTGCGCTGGCAGTCGATAGGTGCCATGATACCCACCGTGAAATGCTCCTTCAGTCGTTCGCGGTTCTGTTTCGAGATGTTGGTCATCTCGTCAATGCTACCGACGTGCTGCTGATAGAGCCAACGGGCTATCTGCCCACCCGTGAAGGCGGGCATACCCAACTCCCGAACCGCTTCTTTCAGCTCGGAGCCGGTCATTCCCATGAGCACTTTTCTCTGGTCTGTCATTTCTGATGTTCTGGGTTTTCGGGTGCAAAGTTACAAAAAACTTACCTTTTCTTCGACTGTTCCAGATTTTATTTGTAATTTTGCAAGAAATTTTATGAAATCATGAGAGAAATGATAGATTGTTTCCTCCCCGACTTCGACCGCGAGGCGATGTCAGCGACTGTCGGACAGCTCAGCGAAAGCAAGGCGGTGAGGAATATTTACTGGACTGAAGGGATGGCCAGCACCAGCTTGGTGACAAGCATTGCCGAACGTGCGCGTGCGCCCTACGTCCTGCTGTTCACCAAACCTGCCCCCGTCGTCTTAGGCCAGAGGGCACTCGAGCGGATGCTCCGCACGGCCTGCGATTCAGGTGCGCCGATGGTCTATGCCGACCGTACGGGTCATCCCGCCATCGACTACCAGTTGGGCTCTATTCGCGACGACTTCGACTTCGGCTCCCTCTGGTTGGTCAAGACCTCGCTGCTCCAGGCGTTTGCCCTGCAGGCTGGCGAACAGGATTACCAGTTTGCGGGCCTTTACGCCCTGCGCCTGTTCCTGAGCCGTGAGGGACAGTTGTTCCACCTGAACGAGACGCTCTACACGGAAGAGGAACTCGACACCCGGGCCTCCGGTGTCAGGCAGTTCGACTACGTCAATCCGCGCAACCGCGAGGTGCAGATAGAGATGGAACAGGCCGCTACGTGCCACCTGGCTGCCATCGGGGCCAAGATTGACCCTTCGTATTATCGTACGCCCAACTTCAACGAGCAGGAGTTCGAGGTGGAGGCCTCCGTCGTCATCCCTGTCTTCAATCGTGCCAAGACCATCGCCGACGCCGTTGAGAGTGCCTTGCAGCAGAAAACCTCCTTCAAGTATAACGTCATCGTGGTCGATAACCGCTCCACCGACGGCACCTCCGACATCCTGTCCCGTCTGTCGTCATACAATGACGACAAGCTCCACGTTATCGTCCCCAAACGAACCGACCTCGGCATCGGCGGCTGCTGGAACGAGGCCATCAACGATCCGCGTTGCGGCCGCTTTGCCGTGCAGCTGGACTCCGACGACCTCTATTCCTCGCCCGCTACGCTGCAGCAGGTGGTCGATGCCTTCCATAAGCAGAAGGCCGCTATGGTGGTAGGCAGCTACCGCATGTGCGACTTCGAACTGAATACCCTGCCGCCAGGACTCATCGACCATCGTGAGTGGACTGACGAGAACGGCCCCAACAACGCCCTGCGCATCAACGGGCTGGGTGCTCCACGTGCCTTCTTCACCCCGCTGCTGCGCCAGTTGCAGTTCCCCAACACCAGCTACGGCGAGGACTACGCCCTGGGGCTTGCCTTCTCGCGCCACTACCGCATCGGACGCATCTATGAAGAGCTCTACCTCTGTCGCCGCTGGGGAGGCAACAGCGACGCCGCCCTCTCGGTCGAGAAGGTCAATGCCAACAATTTATATAAGGATCGCCTGCGTACACTTGAGATAGAAGCCCGCCGCCGCATGGTCAGTGGCAAGGCCGACATCGTGATGCCTGCATCGCCCCTCCAGCGGTTCTTCGACCGCCAGTTGGAGATATGGCCCGATGCCCGCCAGCGCTACCGCCAGCTGACCTCCGTCCAGACGCGCGAACTGAACAACGCCGACTCGACGGTGGTACTCCAGTGGAATCCCGCCCGCATCGTTTCTACGGGTGCCAAGATTGACAGTCGCAGCCTCAGCGAGCGCCCCTGTTTCCTCTGCGCACAGAACCGCCCCAAGGAGCAGCTGAAGCGCACGATTGACGGCAAGTGGGAACTGCTCATCAACCCGTTCCCCATCCTACCCATGCACTTCACGCTGCCCACGCTGAAGCATCAGCCGCAGGCCATTAAGGATATGTATGGTGAAATCTATCGGCTGTTGGCTGACTATCCTGAACTGATGGTCTTCTACAACGGTCCCAAATGCGGCGCCTCGGCTCCCGATCATGCTCACCTACAGGCCGGCGTACCCGCCGTTCTGCCGCTGATGGACTCCTGGCAACGGCTGTCACACGGACTGACACCCGTCGTCAGTCTGTCTGAAGTCGACGATATCTCCGTCATCAACGATTACCCCTGTCCCGCATTGCTGATCCGCAGCCACTCCCGCGAGGCCGGCGAGCGGCTCTTCCGCAGACTCTATGCGGCCCTGCCTTGCCGTACTGGCGAGTCGGAGCCGATGATGAACATCGTGGCTTGGCGCAAGGACGAGGAATACCTGTCAGTAGTCTTCCCGCGCGAAAAACACCGCCCCGACTGCTACGGCAGTATCATGGTGTCGCCAGGAGCCATCGACATGGCCGGTCTCATCATCACCCCGCGTCAGGAGGATTTCGAACAACTCACGGCCGATCAGGTCATTGACATCCTGCAGGAGGTAGCCTTGCAGAAGGACGCCTTTGCCAGCGTCATCGAGAAACTGCAGCAGCCCCAGCAGACAGCGTTCAACTCGCCCTATAACAAGGAGCCGGTGGTCAGCGTCGGCATTGTCAGCGGCCAGAAAATAGTATTTACCCTCAACACACCCTATACGGCCAAGGGGGCTCTCTTCAAAGGCGAACAGACGGTGGAGTTCAGCGAGGGCGGCATCCTGTGGCACGGGCAGCAGTATCGCGAACTGGTCTTCACGCCCCAGTCGGCTGAGGCTTCGTTCTCGTTGCACGACGTCACCATCGGCGTCAACTTCCACTGGGAGCGCAAGCAGACGCAGCGCTTCAACGGCATCCTGCGCCTAGTGGTCGACAGCGACCACATCACGGCCATCAACGAACTGTCCGTCGAACGCTACCTGACCAGCGTCATCAGCAGCGAGATGTCAGCCACGTCGTCGACCGAACTGCTCAAGGCGCACGCCGTCATCAGCCGTTCGTGGCTGCTGGCACAGATGGAGAAACGCCGCCAGCTGAGCAACGGCAATGGTGATAATTTCTTCTCGTTCAACAAGAAGGACGACGAGCTGATACGCTGGTACGACCGCGAGGATCACACCATCTTCGACGTCTGTGCCGACGACCACTGCCAGCGCTATCAGGGCATCACCCACGCCGACATCCCGGCTGTGGCCGAGGCCGTGAAGGCCACGCGCGGACAGGTGCTCACTTATGAGGGACAGTTGTGCGATGCCCGTTTCTCGAAGTGCTGTGGCGGTCAGACGGAGGAGTTCCAGTACTGTTGGGAGAACACACCGAAGCCCTACCTGACGTCCGTCTCATGTCCCTACTGCGACACCCACGACCGCCACGTGCTGTCACAGGTGCTCAACGACTACGATCAGGAGACGCCCGACTTCTACCGCTGGACGGTGAAGTACACGCAGCAGGAACTGACGGAGCTGGTCAGCAGTAAGCTGAAGATGGACCTTGGCGACATCACCGACCTCAAACCGCTGGAGCGCGGCAAGAGCGGCCGCATCTGGAAACTGCGCATCGTGGGCACCAAGCGCTCGTTCACCATCGGCAAGGAACTCGAGATACGCCGCACGCTCAGCGAGACCCATCTCTACAGCTCGGCCTTCGAGGTCGAGAAAACGGCTGGCGGCTTCATCCTGCACGGACGCGGATGGGGTCACGGCGTGGGCCTCTGCCAGATAGGTGCCGCCGTCATGGGCGAACAGGGCAAACAGTATAATGACATCCTGCTCTACTACTATCGTGGAGCCGAAATAAAGAAAATATATGAATAAAAGATCTCCCTGGGCCTGGGTGCCCACACTTTACTTTGCCGAGGGCGTTCCCTACGTGGCCGTGATGACCATCTCGCTCATCCTCTACAAGCGTCTCGGCATGTCGAATACCGACATCACGCTCTACACCTCATGGCTCTACCTGCCCTGGGTCATCAAGCCCCTGTGGAGCCCCTTCGTCGATATGTTGCGCTCCAAGCGCTGGTGGATTGTCACCATGCAGCTGCTCATCGGCGCGGCCCTTGGCGGTGTGGCCTTTACCATTCCCGCCTCGTGGTGGTTGCAGGGTTCGCTCTGCTTTTTCTGGCTGATGGCTTTCAGTAGCGCCACCCACGACATTGCTGCCGACGGCTTCTACATGATGGGACTCGACGAGCACGAGCAGGCCTATTTCGTGGGCATACGTTCCACGTTCTACCGCATCGCCACCATCTTCTCCTCGGGACTGCTGGTCGGACTGGCAGGTGCCCTGCAGGTGATGACGCGCAGCATCCGCTATTCGTGGAGCCTGGTGTTCTACCTCATGGCTGGCCTCTTCATTGCCTTCTGGCTCTACCACAACTGGATATTGCCACACCCCTCGGAGGACGGCGAAAAACATACCAAGACGGCCAGCGACATCTGGCGTGAGTTCTGCCAGACGTTGGTCACCTTCTTCCAGAAACCGCAGGTGTGGGCGGGCATCTGCTTCATGCTCTTCTACCGCATGCCTGAGGGACTGCTGGCCAAGGTGTCGGCCCTCTTCCTGGTCGATGCGCCCCACAACGGCGGACTCGGACTGAGCGACGGCGAATACGGACTGGTGCAGGGGACGGTGGGCGTCATCGGACTCACCGTCGGCGGCATCCTTGGCGGCATCTGCGCCAGTCGCGACGGACTGAAGCGCTGGCTCTGGCCCATGGTAATGGCTATCACCCTGCCCGACATCGTCTATGTCCTGTTGGCCTACCTGCTGCCCACCAGCCTGGTGACCATCAGCGCCTGCGTCTTTGTCGAGCAGTTCGGTTACGGTTTCGGCTTCTCGGCCTACATGCTATACCTTATATATTATAGTCAGGGTGCCCACAAGACGTCGCATTACGCCCTCTGCACAGCCTTCATGGCCCTTTCGATGATGATTCCCGGACTCTTTGCGGGTGCCTTGCAGGAGACTGTCGGCTACCAGTGGTTCTTCATCATCGTCATGCTGGCCTGCTCGATGACCTACATCGTCACGTCGTGCCTGAAGATTGACCCTGAATTCGGAAAAAAGAAATAAAACGCCAACACATATGGACATAACAGAAAGATTCCTGAACTATACCAAGTTCGACACGCAGTCGTCTGAAGAGAGCGACAGCGTGCCCAGTACCCCGAAACAACTCGTCTTCGCTGAATACCTGAAGAAGGAACTCGAGGCCGAGGGACTCAGCGACGTCGAGATGGACGACAAGGGCTATATCTACGCTACGCTGAAGGCCAATACTGGGGAGCGCGTGCCCACCATCGGATTCATCTCACACTACGACACCAGCCCCGACTGCTCGGGAGCCGACATCCATCCCCAGATGGTGCATCAGTACGACGGGTCGGACATCGAACTCTCGCAGGGCATCATTTCTTCGCCCATGAAGTTTCCCGAACTGCTGCAGCACATCGGCGAAGACCTCATCGTGACGGACGGACACACGCTGCTCGGAGCCGACGACAAGGCTGGCATCGCTGAAATCGTGCAGGCAATGGCCTACCTGCAGCAGCACAAGGAAATCAAGCACGGAAAGATTCGCGTCGCCTTCAACCCCGACGAGGAGATAGGTCGCGGAGCCCACCACTTCGACGTCGAGCGCTTCGGCTGCGACTGGGCCTACACGATGGACGGCGGCGACGTGGGCGAACTGGAGTTCGAGAACTTCAACGCCGCTGCGGCCAAGGTCGTCATACGCGGCATCAGCGTACACCCGGGCTATGCCAAGGACAAGATGGTGAACGCCAATGCGCTGGCCGCCGAGTTTGCCAGGATGCTGCCTGAGGACGAGACGCCTGAGCAGACGGAGGGCTATCAGGGCTTCTACCACCTGCTCGGCATTCAGTCGAACGTCGAGGAGGCACGGCTTAGCTACATCATCCGCGACCACGACCGCGACCGCTTCGAAGACCGCAAGCACTTCATCCTGCGTTGTGCCGAACAGATGAACGCCCGATACGGCGAAGGCACCGTCGTGGCCGAGGTGCGCGACCAGTACTACAACATGAAGGAGAAGATAGACCCTGATGCTATGCACGTAATCGACGTCGTGCTGCACGCTATGCAGGCTGTCGGCGTAGCCCCCAAGGTCAAGCCCATCCGGGGTGGTACGGACGGTGCCCAGCTGTCGTTCCGCGGACTGCCCTGTCCCAATATCTTTGCGGGCGGCGTCAACTTCCACGGCCCCTACGAGTTCGTCTCTATCCAGTCAATGGAGAAGGCCATGCAGGTCATCGTCAAGATCTGCGAACTGACCGCCCACTATAATTCCTAATAACTTTTCACTTCTCATTTTTCACTTCTCACTTTTCACTTCTATATGTCAGAACTTGCCCCACTTATCAAAGACCTTGCCCTGATGCTCATCGTAGCAGGCATCGTCACCCTCATATTCAAGAAACTTAAGCAGCCGCTCGTCTTAGGCTACGTCGTGGCCGGCTTCCTGGTATCGCCCCACATGCCCTACACCGCCTCCGTCGTCGACCAGGAGAATATCCACCTCTGGGCCGACATCGGCGTCATGTTCCTGCTCTTCTCGTTAGGACTCGACTTCTCGTTCAAGAAAATCCTGAAGATGGGTGCCTCGCCCATCATCTCCACCATCACCATCATCTTCTGTATGACGATGCTCGGCATCTTCGTGGGCCAGAGCTTCAAGTGGAGCCAGATGGACTGCATCTTCCTCGGCGGTATGCTCGCCATGTCGTCCACCACCATCATCTACAAGGCGTTCGACGACCTCGGACTGCGTCAGCAGCAGTTTGCAGGCCTCGTCATGTCCGTGCTCATCCTTGAGGACATCCTCGCCATCGTCATGATGGTCATGTTGTCAGCCATTGCCAGCGGCAGCAGCCCCAACGGCGGTCAGATGCTGGGCAGCATCCTCAAGATAGGCTTCTTCCTCATCCTCTGGCTCGTGGTCGGCATCTTCGCCATACCCCTTTTCCTGCGCAAGGTGCGGTCGCTCATCAACAGCGAGGTGCTGCTCATCGTCTCGTTGGGTCTCTGCTGCGCAATGGCCGTCATCTCTACCCAGGTAGGTTTCTCGTCGGCCTTCGGCGCCTTCATCATGGGCAGCATCCTGGCCGAGACCATTGAGGCCGAGCGCATCGAGAAGTTGGTGGAGCCTGTGAAGAACCTCTTTGGAGCCATCTTCTTCGTGTCCGTCGGCATGCTCGTCGACACCCAGATACTGCTGGAGTACGCTCTGCCCATCCTCATCCTGGTGCTCACTATCCTCATCGGACAGTCCATTTTCGGCTCCCTCTCCTTCATGCTGGGCGGCGAGAGCCTGAAGTCAGCCATGCGCTGCGGATTCTCGATGGCGCAGATAGGCGAGTTCTCCTTCATCATAGCCTCGCTGGGCCTCTCGCTTGGCGTCATCAGCGACTTCCTCTATCCGGTCGTGGTGGCCGTATCAGTCATAACCACTTTCCTCACACCTTACATGATACGGCTTGCCACACCGGCTTATAACGCACTCGAACACCGCCTGCCCTCGAAGGTCATCAAGTCGCTCAACCACCTCTCGATGAGCCACCCCAACACCAACGAGCAGAGCAAGTGGAAACGTCTGCTGACACAGATGACCGTCAACACGCTCGTCTACTCCATCCTCTCCATAGCCGTCATCGCCACCCTCTTCACGATCCTGCTGCCCTTCACCCGCCGACTGCTGCCCGGACAGGAGCTCCAGGTGTACGCCGACGCCATCACGGGCCTGGTCACCATCGGCTGCATCTCACCCTTCCTGCGCGCGATGGTCATGAAGAAGAACCGCAGCGAGGAGTGGAAAGCCCTCTGGGCCGAGAGCAACCGCAACCGACTCCCTCTGCTCTTCACCGTCCTCGTGCGCGCCATCATCGCCGTCGCCTTCATCTTCTATATCTGCAACTACCTCAGCCACTTCAGCAGCGCTGTCATCATCACCCTCGGCGTCATCGCACTGGTGTTCATCATCTTCTCGCGCACCATCAAGCACCGCAGCATCGTCATGGAGCGCCTCTTCATCAACAATCTGCGCAGCCGCGAAATCGAGGCACAGGTACACGGGCGCAAACGACCCCTCTACGAAGGCAAACTGCTCGACCGCGACATCCACATCGCCGACTTCGAGGTGCCCTCCGACTCACAATGGATGGGCAACACCCTCAAGCAACTATCCTTAGGCCAGAAATACGGCGTCCACGTCAGCAGCATCATGCGCGGCGGCCACCGCCTCAACATCCCAGATGGCGACTACATCATCTTCCCAGGCGACCGCCTGCAGGTCATTGGCAGCGACGAGCAGCTCTCAAAGTTCGGCCAGGCCCTGAAGACCGAGGTGTTAGGCGAGGAATACGACGTGGAGAGCCGCGAGATGAAGTTGCGCCAGCTCATCATCGGTACTGACAGCCCCTTCGTCGGCAAGACCCTTGCCGAGAGCGGCATCCGCAGCCTCTACAGCTGCATGGTCGTAGGCCTGGAGGAAGGTAAGGAGAACCTGTCGCAGGTATCGCCCAAGTACCGTTTCTCCGAGGGCGACATCATCTGGGTCGTTGGCGAGCAGGAGGCACTCGACGCCCTCCTCCACTCATAGCAGGAACCCGCCTGACAAACTTTGCACCGTGGAACTAATACATAGACTGAAATATCATCTTGTAGCGTTTGTGGTGGTGGCTATCTGGGGCAGCACTTTTGTATTCACGAAGCTGCTGCTGTTGGCGGGGCTGTCCCCAGCGCAGATCTTCACGCTGCGCTTCATCATCGCCTACGTCCTGCTGCTGGGGTGGTCGCTGACACGACGGCACCGCTGGTTCTGTGACGACTGGCGCGACGAGCTGCTGATGGTGGCGCTGGGTGTGACGGGCGGGTCGCTGTACTTCCTGACGGAGAACTCGTCGATGAACTACACAACGACGACGAACACGTCGCTCATCGTCAGTCTGTCGCCGCTGATAGCGGCGTTGCTGATATCGCTGTTCTTCCAGTCGCTGCGCCTGAACCGAGTGCAGACCGTGGGTACGCTGATGGCGGCGCTCGGGGTGGTGGTAGTAGTGCTCAACGGCCACTTCGTGCTCCATCTCTCGCCGTTGGGCGACTCGCTGGCCTTCGGAGCGGCGCTCTGCTGGGGCTTCTATTCGCTGCTGATGATACCTGCCGGTTATCGTTACGACGCGCTGTTCATCACGCGCAAGGTCTTCTTCTACGGTCTCGTTACCATCATCCCTTATTTTATGCTGGTGCCTGATGAGGCAGGAATCTTCATCTCTCCCTTCACCCTTCACCACTCACCATTCACCCTTTCAATTCTCCTCAACCTCCTCTTCCTCAGCTGCGTAGCCTCCATGGGTTGTTTCCTGGCCTGGAACTGGGTGCTGAAGAAGCTGGGGGCCGTCGTGGCTACCAACTACGTCTATTTCAATCCCGTCACCACCATCCTCTTTGCCTGGCTGGTGCTCAGTGAGCGTATCACCCTGTGGTTCCTCCTCGGCACGGCGCTCATACTCGTGGGAATGGTGCTGGCGGATAAGAATAAAAAACATCGTTAACCAATGGTATTACATAAGATACAGAAACCAGTGAGTACGGTGCTGGCACCGTTTGACGAGGACCTGTCGCCGCAGCAGCGGTTGGAGAGCTGCCTGGAACTGTCGGCGTTGGCCTCGAAGGTGGCGACGTTTGTCATCGCCCATACTATCGTTGATTACAGCGAGCTGCTGCAGGACGAGCGGCTGTCGGTGGCCAGTTCCTTCCTGCAGCGGGTGACATCTACCCATCTGTGCAACCACAAGCTGACGAAGGAGGGCATCGAGTATAGGTATCGGGGCGAGGTGTTCCACCTGCACGAGGAGTTCAAGACAATGACGCTGACGCGATCGGTCTATGAGCACTTGGCGATGTTCTACTTCCTCTATGTCCACCCGAAGTCGGACGAGGAGCGTACCGTCGTGTGGGACTATTGGAAAATCAACAGTCGCAAGAACCTGTTGGACCTGACACCTGACGACGAGATAGAGGTTCTAAGGCGCGAGATATTCAACACCCGGCTGGGGAAATGGTGCCATGCGAAGCTGGACGAGTGGACGGCCTTTGACAAGCCGACGCAGAACGGCAGCATTGAGTTCTTCAAGAGCAGGGGCAGGACGGACGTACGCCGCGTGGCCTACAGTCAGGCGTGGAAGTATCTGTTTGAGAAGCAGGACATGGCCCAGTTGTACCGCCACCTTAGCATGCACTGTCACCCCGTCTATAACGGACTGCTGCAATACCAGACGCAGGCCGTCAGCGACGAGGGTAACGACGGTATTCCGCTCTACCTGTCAAGCTGCTTCCTGGCCTATCTCTGCCGGCTGTTCCTGAGGCTCATCCCCGACGGTCGGCAACTGCTTGCTCAGGAGTTCAGTCAGCAGGAGCGGGTCGTCTTCAACGCGATGGCTCAGCTGCCTG
Source organism: uncultured Prevotellaceae bacterium (assembly GCA_937898415.1). GTDB lineage: Bacteria > Bacteroidota > Bacteroidia > Bacteroidales > Bacteroidaceae > Prevotella. Next base: position 19,973 of record CALDLA010000048.1, read on the forward strand.
ATGAATAGCTACCTCCGCTTTTTCGCACTCCCTGATTACTTCGCGTCTTCCGTGAAGATGCTGAATATAGCAGGCAGGTTCGACAGTTCCACCTCCCGCTGTCGGTCGGCGTCAGAGTTGAAGGCGACGTACCACGACGGCGGCATTTCGTGCCACAGGGCCGATTCGGGAGCCGTGGTCGTGGGTGGAGTCAGCGTCATCGTTGCCTCCATGTTGGGAAATCCGCCGCCCGTCTGCTCGCTGAACGCTGCCTCTTCCTTGGTGGATTCGCCGTCACGCCCGGCGTAGTACATCTTATAGCGCACCTCGGCGGGGTAGAGCGTGCCGTCAGGACGCTGGGCATAGCTGACACGGTAGTCGCGGGTGAATGTGTCGACGCGGTAGCCGAATACCCTCGCGATGCCGTACATCAGGCCTCCGATACGTTCCTGGCGGTTTGTCTTGGTGCCAGTAGCACGGTAGGCACTCAGAACGACACAGCGCGTGGTGTCGAGGATGAGCCATCCGCGGTCGTCGGTATGATGCTTGGCCTTGAAGCTCAGTTTCACCTCGTCCCTGCTTGCGCCCTCGTAGTCGGCGTAGTGATAGAAGCGATGGGAGCTGATGAAGTCGCGTGTCAGGTCCTCCATGAAGTCCTCATAGAGCATACGTCGCAGGTTCTGGGTGTCGGTGAGCCGTGTGGAGTCTGAGGCCACGATGTGTGAGTGCATGCTGTCGGCCAGCAGTTCGTAGCGCTTGCGGCCCTCACTCTTCATGCGTAGCAGTCCATTGAGGTGGAAGCGGTAGATGTTGTCGCGCCCCATGCTCTGGGTATGGTAGTCCACCTGCTCGTAGCCATCGTGGCTGAAGTAGTTCTGGTTTTTGCGCCTGACCGTCTCCTTCAGACAGCGGCGAATCCACTCCGGCTCTTTGTTCGTGACGACCACCTCGCCAGTAGTCTGGTAGCGGGGTTGCAGGAAGAGCGTGTCAGAGAGCTGCCTGACAGTACGCCTTTCGTAGTTCAAGTGGCTGACGGTGAGCCGCTGGAATTGGAACCCCACCTTGGCGACGCCCTGTCCGTTGCTGACGACAGAGCGGAAACGGCCGCCCTCCTTGGTATAGAGCGAGGCGTGGGCCACGGGTTCGTGGGTGACGGCATCGGCCACTACCGTTATCGTCGGGCTTTGGGCGGAGCAGGTGACAGCGATGAATGTCAGTAGTACTCCAAGTACCGTATGTCTTGTTTTTCCTGTCATTTCTAAGTGCAAAGATAATCGATAAATCTTAATTCTCCCTATAAAATAGTACTTATTTACACTTTTCGGGTGAAAATCTTTTTTTTTATTATTACTTTTCGTAACTTTGCACCCATGATGACAAAAGAAACCTTTGAAGCATATCTGGTTCAGTCAGCTGAACGGATAGAGAAGATACGTGAGTCGGCCTACGAACTGCACCGTAGCGTTAACCAGACGTATGGCGACGGACTGCCCTACGGCTACCATCTGGATATGGTGGCCAATGCTGTCCGCGAGTTTGGCCATCTGGTATGTGCCGATGAAGACGACATCATTCCGATGTTTTTCGCCGGCTACTTCCACGACAGTATCGAGGATGCCCGCCAGACTTACAATGACGTGATGAACCGCGCCAGGATGATGATGACAGAACGTCAGGCTCGGGTGGCTACGGAGATTGTCTATGCGTTGACCAACGACAAGGGCCGGACGAGGGCTGAACGGGCAGGTGAGCCTTACTATGAGGGCATACGGAATACACCGTACGCGCCGTTCTTGAAGCTATGCGACCGACTGGCCAATGTCACCTACAGCTGTTCGACGGGTGGGCAGGACAGCCAGCGCATGAAGCATATCTATATAGGTGAGATGGAACACTTCCTGTCGGCCATCAATCCCCATAGTGCCGACCCGCGCTTCGCTGTGCCGGAGCCGACGGTTATGCGGTTGGCAGAGTGCTTGGTCGATGATATGGAGCGCGAGGAGAAAATCTATGGCGGCTGGCTGCAGGTGCTGAGAGGGGAAGATTATTTGGAAGTATAATAAAAAACCTCAGGTCGTGACAGTAGGAAAGTGGATAGGAGGAATCATCGGATGGATGGCTGGAGGCCCGCTGGGCGCTCTGGCTGGTTATTTTTTAGGCACAATCTTTGACTCGGGCCTTGACTCTGTGAACAATCCCGGTAATGCCGGCACCTTCGGTTTTGGAGGGGGACGTGAGGAAAGTACTTATCAGCAGCAGCGCCAGCAGCAGATGCAGGGCGACCGCAACAGCTTCTTGTTTGCGCTGTTGGTGCTGGCCTCGTATATTATCAAGGTCGATGGCAAGGCGATGCACTCGGAGATGGAGTTGGTGCGCCAGATGCTGCGCCAGAACTTCGGAGAGACCGCTGTCACTCAGGGCAACGACATCCTGAAGAAACTCTTTGAGGAACAGCAGCGGCAGGGCTGGATACGCTTCAAATCCACCGTCCGCGACTGTTGTCAGCAGATGAACAGTCACATGGACTATTCGCAGCGGCTGCAATTGCTCAACTTCCTCTGCATGATAGCCCAGGCCGACGGTCGGATTGATTCTACCGAAGTGACTGCCCTGAAGGAGACGGCCCAGTGGTTGGGTATGTCGCCGTCGGAGGTGGACTCGATGCTGAACCTGGGTCACGACGACCTGGATTCGGCTTATAAGGTGCTGGGTGTCAGCCCCAATGCGACGGACGACGAGTTGAAGCGTGCCTACCGCCGACTGGCCTTGGAGCATCATCCTGACAAAGTGGCCGCCCTGGGCGAGGATGTCCGTCGGGCTGCCGAGAAGAAGTTCCAGGAAATCAATGCCGCCAAGGAGCGCATCTGGAAAGCGCGAGGACTATGATGAACCAATAACTTTTTAATATCAACCAGCTATGAAAAAAATCTTATTACCGCTTCTGCTTATGGTAGCAGTCTCTGCAGGTGCTGCAGAGAACCCAGTGTTGACTATTGAAGGTGGTCAGGTGAAAGGTGTTCTGGCCGACGACCATCCCGAGGTGTTTGTATATCGCGGCATCCCCTATGCTGCGCCTCCCATCCGCGAGAACCGCTGGAAGGAACCCCAGCCCATCATACCCTGGAAGGGCGTGAAGATTTGCGACACCTTCGGCCGCCCCAGCTATCAGGCCATCCAGTACACGGGTGGTTACTACACCGAGTGGGGCTATGGCAAGGAGGCCGCTTTCAGCGAGGACTGCCTGTATCTGAACGTTTGGACGAAGGCTCCAGGACAGGTCAACAAGAAGCTGCCCGTCGCCCTGTGGATTCATGGTGGTGGCTATCGTGAGGGCTTCGGCTCAGAGCCTGAGTTCGACGGACAGGAGTGGGGTGCCAAGGACGTGGTGCTCGTCAGCATCAACTACCGTCTGGGCGTCTTCGGATTCCTGACCCATCCTGCCCTGAAGGAGGAAAGTCCCCATCATGTGTCGGGCAACTACGGCATCCTCGACCAGATAGAAGCCCTGAAGTGGATCAAGAAGAATATCGCACAGTTTGGCGGCGACCCAGGTAACGTGACCATCTTCGGACAGAGTGCCGGAGGCGGCAGCGTGCGCACCCTCTGTGAGTCGCCCCTGGCCCGCGGACTGTTCCACAAGGCTGTCATCATGAGTGCTCAGGGACTCACCATCCCCGATGCCAACGGCAACCCGACGGGAGGCCGCTACAGTGGCGGAAGCGTTGAAGAGGCCGAGGCCAACGCCAAGAAAGTGTTCGACTGGGCTGGACTGACCGACCTGCAGAAAATGCGCCAGGCATCGACAGAGACCGTCTTCGCGCTGCCTACACTCTACTATCAGATTAATGACGACGGTCAGCAGCAGGGCGGCGGCATGCCGTTCATGCGTCGCGGACTGCCCTTCATGCCGATGATTGACGGCTATGTCAGCAAGAAGAGCTTCGACGATGCCACCCGCGAGGGTACGCTGGCCGACGTTCCTTATATGATTGGCTTCACGCTGAACGACATGGGCAACATGGCCCCCAACATCGCCGAGTTCTGCAAGGTGCGTCAGCAGAAGGGTGGCAAGGCCTGGGCTTATCAGTTCGCCCGTCCGCTGCCCGATGATGGTTCGCATCCCGAGGTCACCCAGCGTCTGCGCGGTGCCTTCCACTCCAGCGACCTCTGGTTCGTGTTCAAGTCGCTGAAGCATTGCTGGCGTCCCTGGACAAAGGGCGACTGGGACCTTTCCGAGAAGATGCTGACCGCATGGACCAACTTCGTCAAGTACGGCGACCCCAACGGTCCGAAGGGCGGCGCCTGGGCTCCCTGCACCGAGCAGAACCCGAAGTTCATGGTCTTCAAGCTCAACGACAAGGACGCTGAGGCCTCCTTCTTCGGCGAGCCTGAGAAAGCCCCCCAGCCCCAAGGCTTCGGCGGTTTTGGCAGACGGTAATCACAAAAACACCTCACCACCTACCTTGGCATAGCCCAAATCCCGATGTACAGGGAGTCTTAGCTATGGTAGGTGCCCACCTAACACCTACCAAATACCTAACCAACACCTACGAAAAGTTAGGAATCAAGGCAAACATCCCCCCTATAACAGAAAGGGGGCCGACAGCCTCGAAGTCTGTCAGTCCCCTCCTTCAGATGTTTCAAAAATATTTTCACCAACAATAACCCTGCGTTATTGCGCAATAACCCAAGGTTATTTGCCGATAACCTTAGCCTGAATTATTCATAGTACAGAACTCTTTCGCCATAAAGCCTCGTCGCATA
>CALDLA010000049.1 GCA_937898415.1 uncultured Prevotellaceae bacterium
TGGCAGAGCAGTGCATAGAAGCGATACCCTGCAGGGGCAGATAGTAGTTCATCATTGAGAACATACCCTTCTTCATCTCACCACCGTACCAGGTGTTGATGATGCACTGCTCACGGGTGGTGGTGTTGAAGGCCACACAGGTCTCAGAGTTCAGACCCAGCTCCTGGTAGTTCTCCACCTTAGCCTTAGAAGCGTTGTAGATCACGAAGTTGGGCTCGAAGCTCTCCAGCTCCTCAGCGGTGGGCTGGATGAACATGTTCTTCACGAAGTGAGCCTGCCAGGCTACCTCGACGATGAAGCGGACACGCAGACGGGTTGCCTCGTTAGCACCGCAGAAAGCGTCCATCACGTACAGGTTCTTATTGCAAAGCTCCTTGATGGCGATGTCCTTCACCTTGGCCCAAACCTCCTCGCTCATGGGGTGGTTGTCGTTCTTATATTCCTCAGAAGTCCACCATACCTTGTCCTCGCTCTGTGCATCCTTCACGATGTACTTGTCCTTGGGCGAGCGGCCGGTGTAGATGCCAGTCATCACATTAACAGCGTTCAGTTCGGTGTTCTGACCCTTGTCAAAACCGGTCAGACCTTCCTTAGTCTCTTCCTCATAGAGGAACTCATACGACGGATTGTGGGCAATCACGGTAGAACCGGTGATGCCATACTGTGTCAAATCTAACTTTGCCATAATTTGTTTAATATTTATTTATGTGAATACTCCTTGACTATTTTCGGGTGCAAAGGTACGAAGAAATTACGAAATACGAATGACGAATAATGAATTATTTTGCGCGCACACAATCCTTTTTAGGTTAAAGAATTTAAAAACGATTGTCTGGGTAACACTTTTGCCACTTCGACATATCAATTGCCTGCCCACCTCGTTTAGTCTATTTCTTCGTCGGCCTCGTAGCCGCCCATCTCACGGATGGCGTTCTTCAGCAGGGTGTGTTGCTGGTAGAGGTGGTTGACGGCCTCCTCGTTACGGGTATAATCGTGCATGGGACTCTTCAGGAAGAAACTCAGGAAACGCTGTATACCGCAACGCCCGGCACGAGCAGCCAAGTCGATGAGCAGGCAGAGGTCCAGGCAGACAGGAGCTGCGAGGATGCTGTCGCGGCAGAGGAAATTAATCTTGATCTGCATCGGATAGTTGAGCCACCCACGGATGTCGATGTTGTCCCACGACTCCTTGTTGTCATTGCGCGGCGGGTAGTAGTTGATGCGTACCTTATGGTAATAGTTCTCGTACAATTCGGGCTGGTCTTCGGCTCTCAGAATGGTCTCCAGTGTCGAGAGTTTCGACACCTCCTTTGTCCGGAAGTTCTCGGGTTCGTCCAGCACCAGACCATCACGATTGCCTAAGATGTTGGTTGAGAACCAGCCGTCGAGTCCTAGGCAGCGGGTGCTGATAATCGGCGCAAAGCCACTCTTCACCAGCGTCTGGCCTGTCTTGAAGTCTTTGCCGGCAATGGGCATCTGCATCTTCTCAGCCAGTTCCCACATGGCGGGAATGTCCACCGTCGTGTTTGGGGCTCCCATCACAAACGGGCAACCCTCGGTCAGCGCCGCATAGGCATAGCACATGCTGGGGGCTATATGCTCGCGGTCGTCAGCCTTCATGGCGTCCTCAAGTGCAGCCAGGGTATAGTGTGCCTGTTCATTGATAGGTACGTAAATCTCCGTGGAGGCAGCCCAGAGCACCACCACGCGGTCGCATTGCTTCTTAGCCTTGAACGTCCGAATGTCCTCACGCAGCAGTTCCACCATCTCCCAGCGGTTGCTGCATGATTTCACGTTGTCGCCGTCCAGTCGCTTGGCATAGTTCTTGTCGAAGGCAGCCGCCATTGGCACAATCTGCTCCAGTTCGTTGCGTACGAGGTCAATGTCCTCACGCTTCAGCACCTCAGCATAGACGGCAGCCTGATAGGCGTTCTGGGGATAGATATCCCAGCAGCCGAAGACGATGTCGTCGAGGCTGGCCAGGGGTACTATGTCGCCGTAGTGCAGGTATTTCTTGTCTTCGCCGCGCCCAACGCGAATTTTGTCATACTGCGTCATCGAGCCGATGGGCTTGCCCAGCCCTTTACGAGCCATCAGCACACCCGTCATGAAGGTGGTTGCCACTGCGCCGTTGCCGACCACCAAGATACCTAATTTCCCGTTTGCGGGACGTATGTTTTGTTCCATGTCCTTGATTTTGGAATGCAAAGTTGGCAATTTTTTCTTGAAATCAGTACACCTTTCCTAACATTATAAGTCCAATTATACTTTCGTTCCCTTTTTTAACGTTTTTTGGCGTGAGACAGCGCTATTCACTGGCCAGTGGCCTGACGGTATTCCAAGAGTTTGTTTTGGAGGTCGGCGAAGGCGTCAGTATGCTTGTCGCGGGCTTGCTGATAGAGAAGCTGTGCTTCAAGGAGGTCGGCCATGCGTGAGGTGCCTGCCTGATAGTAATTGCGGTTCAGGCGCAGATTCTCTTCTGCCTGCTCAATACTTTGCTGGGCCAACTGAATTTGCTGTTGCGCCTCAACGACGTCGTTATAGGCTTTCTGCATACGTATCAGCAGGAGCTGGCTGTTGTCTTCCAACTGTTCCACGGCCTTCTGCTGTTCCAGTTTGCGGCGCTTGACGGCATGGGAACCGCCCCACCAGTCAGAGATAGGCACACTGACGGTGGCAAAGAGCATGCCGAAAGTGCGGTCGTTGTCCAGCAGGTTATGATAGTTATAGCCGGCACCCACGGCAATGGAAGGCAGGTTCTGGCCGACGGCCAGCTTCTTTTGCAGACTGGCGGCTTCCACCTGTTTGCCAAGGAGTTGGTATTCGGGGAGAAGGGAAAGACCCTCTCCTTCCCTGTTGGGGGTGGAGAGTATTTGGCCTTGCTGGTCAGCTTGCGGCAGCACGATGTCGAAGGAGTTGTCCTGAAGGCCGCAATATTGAGCGAGGAGAAGACGGAGGATGGAAATGCCGTTCTGGAGTTTCAGTCGCTGGCTGGTAATGTCGTTCTGACGCAGTTGTACCTGCAGCAGGTCGTTGCGCATGGCAACCCCTGCACGGATGGCGACATCGACGTCCTTGTGAATGCCGCGGAGGAGCGTATCGACAGCATCGATGGTGCGCGTCTTCTCCTGAAGCGACACGAACTGCCAGTAGTACTGCTCGACGGTCTTTTCCACCTCGTTCTCAGAGAGTTGCAGTTGCAGACGACTGACCTCCTCGCCCACCTTGGCCAACTTGTTACCATTGACAATCTGACCACCGGCAAAGACGGGCTGGACAGCCATCAGCGAGCCGACAGTACCGTTTTTCATCATCGAGATGCTGATGGGGTTGGCCAAAGCTGCGAGGGCTTCCGGCGGGAATAGCTGCGCCAGCGCGGCACCCATTTCAGGAGAGATCATTCCCGAGGGGTCGATGTCCATCTTCGCCATGCCTTTGTTGGCATTGAACCAGAGCCCCGTACCGCTGACGTTAGGGAAGTACTTGGTAAAGGTTTCCTTGCGTTGCTGCTGGGCGGCGTCGATGTTGAGACGGGCGCTGCGGATGGAAAAATTATTCTGAAGGGCCGAGTCCTTGAGTTGCTGGAGGGACAACGGGTGCTGGGCTGCGGCGACGCCGCAGCATAGCGAACAGAGGAATAATATAGTTTTTTTCATTTCACTTCTTCACTTCTCACTTCTCACTTCTCACTTTTCACTTCTTCACTTCTTGGCTACTTTCCAATAGATGACGGGCAACATGGTGACAACCATGATGAGCGAGCCGATACCACCGGCAAAGATGGTGACGCCCACGGGCATCCAGAACGACGACTGCGCAATAATCATCGGCACCACGCCGACCGCCGTCGTGGCTGTGGTCAGGAAGATGGGCACCATGCGGCGCTTGCCGGCATCGTAGGCCGCCTGTTTCACGGGGATGCCCGTTTTTATCAGGTCGTTGGCATGCTCGAAGATGAGAATCTCGTTACGCATGATCATTCCCATCAGCGTGATGAGACCGAAGATGGAGGTGAGGCCCAAGGCGCGGTTCATCAGTCCCAGGCCGATGAGGGCGCCGGGAATCATCAGTCCGAGAGCCGCCATGCAGACAAGGGTGATGCCATACCTCTTGAAGTTGAACAACAGGAAGAAGAACACAATCACCATGGCGATGGCGATGCCTCCGAAAATCTGCGGCAGGGCTTCGTCGCCGTATTCTATCTCGCCGCCCACCTCGCACCGTACACCTTCGGGGATCTGTATCTCCTCCTGCATGATACGGGCAATCTCGTTCTCAATGGGGGCCGTGTACACTCCTTGGGCAAACTGTGCCGTAACGGTGATACAGCGCTCGCCACCGCGATGGATGATGCGGCTTTCGCTCCACAGGGGTTTTACTTTGGCTATCTGCCGCAGGGGGACAGTACTGTTGCTTCCGTCCAGTCCTCCCGAAAGCATCGTCGTGGGTGAGGAGATGCCGAGGTTGGCAATGTCGGAGAATGTCATGTCGGCATCGTCCTTGACGATAATGGGCAGTTCGTAGTCATCCTCCCATATCTGTCCTACGCGCAGGTCGCCTGAGGTAGCACTCAGTGCCAGCTGTGCCGTGGTGCGGGTGATGCCTAATTGTGCCGAGGTGACGGGGTCGAGCTGCACGCTGATAATAGGATAAGGCTGCAGGTAGTCGGTATGTACCCACTCCAGTTCGGGCATCTCTCGCATACGTTCCATCAGCCTTTCGGCCACCGTATGCAGCGAGTCAAGGTTCTCGCCATAGAAGCGATACTCCAGTTCGCTGACCTCCAGGTAGTCGAGGCGCTTGAACTTGACGTAGGCATTAGGAAAGGCTTCGCCCAGTTGCGGCTGGTACTGTGCCAGCAGGTCGAGCGTCGCCTTGTCGCTCTTGGTGTTGACAATGAATTGCGCATAGTTGGCCCCCGCCATCTGCGGTGCGTAGGCATCCATGAAGCGGGGCGACGAGCAACCGATAAAGGCCGTGATGCCCGTGATGCGTTCGTCCTTCTCCAGGATGTGGCTGACGGAATCAGCCACCACTTCCGTCTCGGCCATACCCTTGCCGTCGGGCAGGAAGATTTCCACCGCAAACTGGTCGCGGTCGGCGTAGGGGAAGAGGCGTATCTTCAGCGTCGGCACAATGAGCATCGACAACAGGATGACGCCCAGGCCGATGACCATCGTCAGCCACGGGTAGCAGAAAGTCCAGTCGAGCACATGGTCGTAGGTTTTCTGTACCCAGTTGGTGATGGCATTTCCCCCAGTGCTCACTTTGTCCGGCTTGATAATCAGCACCTCCAGGAACGGGATGACCGTCACGGCAAGGAACAGCGATACCATCAGGTTGATGGTGATCGTCCAGGGGAAGTCCTCCAGACAGTCGTGGAACATACCCTTCATCGTGATGAGGAAGGGGAAGAAGATGGCGCAGATGCAGATGGTGGCCAGCATCATCGGCATGAAATACTGTTTGGCAGAGTCGATGGCCGCCCGTTTGGGCTCATAGCCCTTGCCTAAGTACTCCAGATAGCCGTCGATGACCACGATGGCATTGTCAACCACCATACCCAGTACCACGATAAGGGCTGCCAGCGTCACGATGTTCAGTTCAATGCCCGCCATATACATGATGGAGACAGAGACGAAAGTCGTCAACGGGATGGTGATGGCTGCCACGATGGCCGAGCGCAATGGGAAGAGCACCATCATGACGATAATGATGATCAGCATAGAGATGAGCAGGTCGCGCAGGAAGTCGCTGACGCTCAGCGCCACCACCTTCGGCTTGTCGGCAATACGGGTGATGTTGACGTCCTCGGGCAGCTCGTTCTGGCGGAAGTTGTCGAGCACCTGCTCCACCTCACGGCCGTACTGCACCACGTTGTTGCCGGGCGTCATCTCCATTGACAGCAGCAGACAGGGGTGTCCGTCCTGCTCAATACGGCTCGACATCGGTTCGTATTCACGTACCACGCGGGCCACATCACGCACCCTTGCCACCTTGCCGGTGACGGGGTCGCTGAAGATAATTTGGTTGGCAATCTCCTGCTCGCTGTTCTCCGTAGCCTCCACATGGATGGGCACCTGCTGGTCGTCGTCGTTGATGCTGCCGCTCATCGTGGTGATGCCTGCTGCCTGCAGCCGTTGGAAGAGCATCTGCTGGCCGATGCCGTATGCCTGCAGCCGCTGCCGGTCGATATAGAGCGAAATCTGCTCTTTCTGCTCGCCATACAACTTGACGTTGGCCACTGAGGGAATACGGCGCAGACGGTCACTGAGACGGTCGCTGTAGTCCTTCAGCTCACGGTAGCTGCGCTCTGAGCTTTCGATGGCGATGAGCAGGGCCGACGTATTGCCGAAGTCATCATTCACCACAATAGCCAGGACACCCGACGGCAACTGCATCTTAAAGTCGTTGAGGCCGTGCTTGATCTTCGACCATACCTCGTCCTTGTTATTCACGTCGTCGTTCAGCTTCACCATAACAATGCACATGCCGTTCTGCGACGTGGTGGTGGTTTTCACGCGGTTCACCTCTCCATAGGTAAAGAGGTATCGCTCCAGGGGGCGCGCCACCTGCTGCTCCACCTCCTCAGACGTGGCACCCGGATAGACGGCCACCACCACGCCCTGACGGATGGTGGCATGTGGGAACTCGTCCTTCGGCATGTCGTACATACCAAAGACGCCCAGTACAAACAGGATGCCGACGATGAGCAGTGATATGGAGTAATGTTCTAATGGCCACTTCAGCCAACCTAAGCCCCCTAAGTTAGGGGGTTGGGGGTCTGAACCATTGCTTTTGTAATTATTTGCTTCCATTTATTCAAAATTTTATGATGAGGGCACTTGTTCAGACCCCCATCCCCCTAACTTAGGGGGCTAGAAAATTACCTTCGTTCCGTCGCTAAGCTTCTGATATCCCTCGGTCACCACCCGCTGCCCGATGTTCAGACCGCTGGAGATGGAGACGTAGTTGCCCGTCGTACCACTGATGGTAACCGTTGCCCGATGTGTCGTGCTGTCGCCGTCCACCGTCCACACAAACAGCGAGCCGTCAGCCTTCTTCTGTACGGCTGTTACGGGCAGCATCCGTCCGCTGATGGCCTGTGAACCGTCCGTCATGAACTTCACGCTGGCCACCATGCCGGGCAGCAGCTTACGGTCCTGGTTGGCAACGTTGATGCGCACATCGTAGGTGTGAGTCAGCGCGTCAGCCTGAACACCTTTCTCAATATGTCCTCCCTGATACTCGCGGTCGATGGCTTCCACCTTCACCGCTGAAGGAGTGGTGGCCTTGATATTGCCGATTTCCGCCTCAGGGATGGCTACCTTCACCTTGACCGTCGAGATATCGAGAATGCTGACCACAGCCTGCGACGGCATGGCCGTCTCGCCGACGCCCACCTGCTTACGCCCGATGATACCGCTGACAGGAGCCGTCAGCCGACAGTCGGCCAGATTCTTCCTGGCCACCTCCAACTGCGACTTGGCCTGTGCCACCTTGCTTTGTATCTCTACCCATTGCACCTCGGGCAGCGAACCGTTGTCGTGCAGCATCTGGTAGCGCTGCAGGGCGTCGTTGGCCTGCGTCATCTGTGCCTCGGCACCGCTGAGCACGTTCAGGGCCTGCGTGTTGTCGATCTCGGCAATGAGCTGTCCGCGACCGACGGCTTGTCCCTCGCTGACCAGCACCCGCTTCACCACGCCCATACTCGTGAAGCTGACAGCCGTAGCCTCGCGTTCCTCGACAATGCCCACATACGTCTGGGCGTTGTCAACAAAACCAGGCGACAAGAGCTGTGTCTTCACCTTCGTGGGGGTCTTTGTCGCGCTTCCCTTCTTCTCGCTGCAGCCGAAGGCTAACAGGCAGCAGCCGACGGCAATGATGATGTTTCTTTTCATATCCTTGGTTTTTGCATACAAAGATGGCGATATTTTTACAAATACCGCCATCCTGTTAGGGCAAATTTCGTTTTTTTTCTTTATTTTAATTAAATAAGGTGTAGCGTACCCATCAGATAGACAAGGCCGAAGCCGAGCACCATCGAGATGACACCCATCACGATACCCATCTTCGCCATATCCTTCTGCTGGACGAAACCCGTGGCAAAGGCCAGGGCGTTCGGCGGCGTAGAAATCGGCAGGATCATGGCACTGGAGGCGGCGATGGCCACACCAATCAGGACGGTAGGCGTACCGCCGATGGGAGCCAGCTTATCGCCCATGGCTCCGCAGACGATGGCCAGGATAGGCATCAGCAGGGCGGCCGTAGCCGAGTTCGAGATGAAGTTCGACAGGGCGTAGCAGATGGCACCGCCGAGCAGCAGGATGAGCAGGGGCGAGAACTCGCCGAAGGGAATGCTGGCGACGGCATTCTCAGCCAGTCCCGACTTGTTAAGGCCGTAACCCAGTGCAAAGCCGCCGGCCACCATCCAGATGACACTCCAGTTAACCTGCTCTAGGTCGCGCTTGTCGATGACACCCGTCAGGGCAAAGACCATAAACGGAATCATGGCCACGGTATAGGAGTTGATGCCCGTGACGCGGTCGAGCAACCAGAGAAGTACCGTCACAAAGAAGGTCACGATGACCACATTTGAGTGGAAGCCCTTCTTCATGCCGCCCTCGATGTTCAGCTCAATGCGCTTCTGGGTGAAGGGGAACGCCTTCAGCAGGATGCGCCAGCTGATGAACAGCAGTAACAACACCAGCGGGAACATAAACATCATCCACTGACCGAAGCCCAGTCCGAGGTTCAGGCCCTCGGGGTCGTTCAGGTATTTCAGGGCGATGGTGTTCGGCGGGGTGCCGATAGGCGTACCCATGCCACCGAGGTTGGCGGCTACGGGAATCGACATGGCCAGTGCAATGCGGCCTTTGCCCTCAGGCGGCAGTTGGCGGAACACCGGCGTCAGGAACGTCAGCATCATGGCAGCCGTAGCCGTGTTCGACACGAACATTGAGAACAGTCCCGTGATGAGCAGGAAGCCCAGCAACACCATCTCACTCTTTGTGCCGAAAGGCTTCAGCAGTACCTTTGCCAACTGGGCGTCGAGGCCGGTCTTCGTGGCAGCGATGGCCAGCACGAAACCGCCGATGAACAGCATGATGACGGGGTCGGCAAACGTGGCCATCACCCCTTTGTACGAGAGCAGTGTGCCCACTTCCTCCTCGTTGACCATCGGCAGGATGCCGCTGTCCGTCGTGAACAGTAGCATCAGCACAATGATGGCCACCGACGTGGCCCACGATGACACCACCTCCAGGATCCACATCAGCGTGGCAAAAGCGAAGATGGCGATGATGCGCTGCTGGATGACGGTCAGGCCCTGGATGCCGAACCACTCGCTGGGCATATTCCATAATAATAAGGTGACAATCAACACCGTAGCAATCTTGGCGAACCGTTTCGCCGTGTTCGACGGATGATACTTGTGCTCATGTCGGAACTCTCGGGCTGCATTTACGATATGCAGGTTTCTGTAATTACTTAACATTGTTTATAATGGTTTTTAATTTTGCGGGTGCAAAGGTACAAATTATTTGAGAATTCGGAATTCAGAATGAGCCCTTAATTTTGAATGATGAGTGTATAAACACCCAAAATCGGCCTTCGCACATGCCGACACAATCCTGATTGATATGTAGACATTGCAAAATGCTCTTGGCTCTTCAGCAATTAAATTGAAGATTTTGTCAACATTTCAGATAGACTTAGAAATCAACATGCCAAGACCCTCAAAAAATTGACTCGAGTCAATCGATGAAATGACTCGAGTCAACCGATGAAATGACTCGAGTGAAATGATTTAATGACTCCAGTCACGCTGTTATCGAATCGTTTCATTTGTCATGAATAATGATGTAGACGGTTTTGTTGTTGTCATACTGAATCGATAGACACAAACGAAAAAGCTGTGCTGTTTTCGTTGACACTTCGGTCTTGCAGGACGCGCATAATGGTGAGAACCTTTGTTGGGCTGAAATCGCGTTTATTAATAAATAGCATGCAAATTATTAATAAATAGCATGCAATTTATTAATAAATGACGACGAAGCCCAAAATACCCCCCCCCTAAATTTGGCTCGAGCCAAAACCCCATTTAGCTCGAGCTAATTCCCCTTTTGGCTCGAGCCAACTCCCCGATTGGCTCTTAATTGGACACCACAATAACAAGGACAGGATTTTGATTCCACTGGGGAATCGAAAATCCTGTCCTCATCTATTAGGTCAATGACCTTGGATTTTAATAGTCCTCTTCTTCATCTTCATCGTCCCAGAAGCTGTCGTTGCTGCGGGAGAGTACATCGATTTCTTCGCTAGCAGATGATCCCTTCTTAATAACAGTTCCCAGAGGAGTAGTAGGACTGTTGGCAATCATCTGTATCGGATGCATCTTTACAACCTTTATTGTCGGATGGTTATATGTCTTTTTCATAATTTATTTCTCCTTATTTATTATTTGACAATTACTTTCTTACCATTCTTGATGTAGAGACCCTTCGTGGCCTTCGCTACGCGCTGACCGCTGAGGTTGTAGAATGCACTCTCAGAAATGTCCGTCATAGCATTTACGTCATTTACGCCAGTTGCATCACTATATTCAATCCTTATGCTGCGAGCGCCTGCAGTCGCCGTCAGATAAGCACGGAAAGGCTTTACTACGATATTATCAGTCGTAACCTCGTAGAAACCAAGTCCATCAGTACCTTTCTGGAGAACATAATTATTATTATCCTTAAGAACATTCGTTGATTGGAATACACCTGTCAAAGCGCCACTTACATTAGTTGCGTCAGCATCGATAGCAGCATTAGCGCCTGAGAAGGTAGCAGAGCCACCGTCGTTTTTGTTCAGCAATACTGGGGTGTTTGCAGGAATAGTGGTTTCAACAAGGGTTGCTGTAGCAACATCACCACCTGTATGTTCCAACGTCCATGCATACACATCACTAGGAATTGTGGCAGCGAACGGCAGGCAGAGTGTACCAGCCCCAGCTGCGGTGCTGATGGTTGTATTATAAGTGGCAGCGGAAGCCGTGAAGTCAGAGGGGGCCTTGAAAGGATAGCCGTCAGTCAGTACGAGGTTGGCGCAGGTATTGTCAACAATTACATTGTTTTCGTTATCCAGTTGATTTGCATTAGCAACGATCAGACAGTTAGGATTAGCCGTAGTAAGTGTTTCCTTTAGTCTTGGATCACTTACTGTAAGTCCACTTGCATCAATGGTAGACGCAGTCGCATCATTCAAGGCTTCTTCCGCTGAAGCCAGCACCAAGCCACCGTTACCAGAAATAGTATAGTCGTACTTAACAGTATTACCCAAAACAGAAATATACTCTACAAAGCAGTTGCCGCTACCTTTAACACCAATTAGATGGAAATGGCTACAATGATTATTTGTCATGAACGTAGGAATATCCAATTCCATTGTTTCAACTGTAGTTGTATTATTAACAAAAGAGGTTGCATCAATAGGCTTGTTCTCCGGATCCTGTGACCAGTTATAGAACAGGCGGATAATGCCGTATCCTCTAATAATCAGCTTTTTGTAATTCGTCAAATCCACATATTTCTTAGAATCTCCGATATTCTGATTGCCATAAATGACATCTGTATACGTATAGAAATTCTTTGCTGGAGTGGCATCGCCAACAACTGTCGCATCATTGTCGCCATCAGTATCCCATAATTTATAGGGTAACGTGGTAATGTCTGTTCCCTTAATGGCCGAAATAGTTTTCTTTTGCCACTCAATACCCGTTATTGTCAAAGTCATACTACTACTATTATTAGCAGCATCAAGTTCCCAAACCATTTTCTTTACAGGATTGTGAGTTCTGAAAGCATTAGTTGCATTATAGTCCAACCCGCTGTTAGCCCATTTCGAGTAGCTCCACGTATTTATCTCTCCATCTTCACTGTCATAGAATTTAACTCTATTAACAATGTTATCATTGCCGCTTCGCTTCACTTCAAACGTGTACAGGTCATTCAAATCAACAGGGTAGTCAAATTCCAATGTCAGCGTACCAGCGCCACCATTACCATCGGAAGTAAGTACACCTGTTTCAGCGTTGTATGATAAACCGCCAGTTGCCGTCAGGTATGTCTTGTCTATTGTGGCTTTACCGTATTCGTTAAACTCTAAAACGGGCTTTGTATCATTTATCTCAAATTCATACTTAGATAAATAGACCTCGGAAATAGTAATTGTGCCACCATTACTCCACGTAAAAACGGTAAAATCGCCATAAGAAGTATAATTACGTAAATCTATCTCAGATGTTTCACCTTCACCTGTAGGAAGTGAGGGAGGATAACCACCTTGTGGAAGATTAATCCCCCAATTACTATTATCTGTAATTGAATATTTTATGACAACTTTATCATAGGCACTAACGTCCCAATTCTTGTATTGAAATGCATTTTTTTGGTCACTTGTAGTTGTAAACGTTGCAGCATAAAGATTATCCTTATCCGATGTACTAGGGGCTATTGGGGTGACAGTGAAATCAGTCGTGTTAATCTCGCCTCCTTTTAATAATAGAACCGGAGTTTTAGTTTCGCTAGAACTATAATCTACCTGCTTCAGTTCCCAAATATAGGCAGGATCATAATCGTAGCCTGCCTCGGGTACAGTTTCATTTGCAACACACCAGTATGTATTGGCTCCCCAAACCGTACCGCTGGCATTAGTGGCACGAACAGCATACTTACCTGCTGCATTCTTAAAGAATACTTGACGTTCCCACAAATCACGGTTTTCATTATGTGAACGGATATAACCGACATTTTTGAAAGTCGTATATTCCCATCCTTCACCATCTGGATTTGTGAATTTACATCCTAAATCCCAAGCATAATCATATAGTTTACCATCACCTGCAGCACCTTTCGTGAAGGTAAACAAACCGCCGTTGGCACGGCTATCAGTAAGTGTACCAGTAGTAGTCAGATAATAGGTAGTGCGATTTACGGTAGTAGTGATACGATAAAGACCACCATCAGTAATAGCTGTCATCGCAGCATCATACTCATCGCTTGTCGGATCAGCTGCTTTAACAGAATTTACCCCTCCCACCGTGCAGGCGCACAGCAGGCATAGAAGAAGTTTTAAATTTTTCATAAGCTTAATCATGTTTTAAGTTAATATTATTTGTTACTCGAAAATTCACCATCCTGCTTCACGCAGTTTCACTCCTTTCGGCGGCAAAGTTAGTAAAATAATTTGGACTGTGCAAATAAAAATGGATTTTTTTGCTATGGTAATAAAATAAAAAGATTCCTGCGCACATACGCAGGAATCCTATGGCTGTTTGGGAGACGGCTTAGCCGTTAAGGGAAGTTGAGCAAAATCACTTTACTTCCCAGATGTCGTTGGTCTCAAGGAGCTCAGCGAAGTTGTGGTACTTCTTCTGGGCAGAGACCTCGCTGAGCTGCTGGTAGACGGCGTCGTTGTAGGTGGGAGCCTCTACGTCGCGGATGACACCGAGGGCGATGGGGAAACCATCCTCAGGAGTCATCATGGCGAGCTTCAGCTGCAGGGTGTTGTCCTCGCAGTGAGCGTCGTGAACCAATACATCGTCGAGCGTGTAGCCGTCCTTGCCAATCTCGACCACTTTCAGGCCGAAGCCCTGCTGGACGAGTCCGAACTCCGAGTTCTCACCAAAGACGAGCTTCTCGCCGTGACGTACATAGATGGCGTTCTTCTTACGACCTTCGTTGTTGTAAACCACGTCATGACAATGGTCATTGAAGATGACGCAGTTCTGCAGCACCTCGGTCACCGAGGCACCCTTGTGCTCGTAGGCAGCCTTCAATACCTCGACCGTTCCCTTGGCGTCGGTAGCCACGCAACGGGCGAAGAAGTGGCCGCGGGCACCGAAGCAGAGCTCGGCGGGACGGAAGGGATCCTCCACCGTGCCGTAAGGGCTCGACTTCGAGACGAAGCCACGGGGCGACGTCGGCGAGTACTGGCCCTTGGTCAGACCGTAGATGCGGTTGTTGAGCAGAATCATGTTGAGGTCGATGTTACGACGATTGGCATGAATAAAGTGGTTACCACCGATAGCCAGTCCGTCACCGTCGCCAGAGACCTGCCAGACGGTGAGGTCAGGGTTGGCCACCTTGGCACCGGTAGCGATGGCGGCGGCACGACCGTGGATGGTGTTCATGCCGTAGGTAGCCATGTAGTGGGGCAAACGGCTGGAGCAGCCGATACCCGAGATGACTGCGACGTTCTCAGGGGCTACGCCAATCTCGGCCATAGCCTTATGGAGTGAAGCCAGGAAGAAGTGGTCACCGCAACCAGGGCACCAACGAGGCTGGCCTTTTTTGAAATCTTGTGCTGTAAACATTTTAATTAAGAGTTAAGAATTAAGAGCTATTATTTTTTCGAACTCGTCAACGAGTTCGGAAACAATGAAGGGTTGTCCTTTAACCTGATTGAACTGGAAGGGTACGAAGCCGTCGACCTTCATGCGCAGATAGGCAGCGAGCTGACCCATGTTCTGCTCGGCCACAACCACCTTCTTATATTTAGTAAGGACGGCAGCGGTGTTCTTGGGCAGCGGGTTCAGGTACTTGAAGTGGGTCTGAGCCACCTTGTAGCCCTTAGCGCGGAGCTCATCCATCGCCGAGCGCAGATGACCGTAGGTAGAGCCGAAGCCGACAATCAGCAGGTCGGCATCGTTGACATCACCATCGACCTCGAGGTCGGGCACCTGGATATTCGCAATCTTCTGCTGGCGCAGACGCGTCATCAGGTCGTGGTTCTCAGGATTGGTGGAGATGGCACCGGTGTTCGAGTCCTTCTCCAGTCCGCCGAGGATGTGGGCAAAACCCTCACGACCGGGAACAGCCCAGTAGCGGGTGCCATTCTCGGCACGCATATAGGGAGTCCACTTACCCTTCAGCTCCTCAGGAACATACGGAGGATTGATGGCATCGAGCTTCGCCATGTCGGGCAGTTTGAAGGCACCCGAGCCGTTGGCCACGAAAGCATCGGTCAGCAGCACGACGGGCGTCATGTGCTCCAGGGCAATCTTACAGGCCTGGTAGGCGGCATCGAAGCAGTCGGTAGGACTGGTGGCAGCCATCACCGGCATGGGACTCTCACCGTTACGGCCGAAGAGGGCCTGCAGGAGGTCGGTCTGCTCAGACTTCGTGGGAAGACCGGTGGCAGGACCGCCACGCTGTACATCGAGCACCACCAGCGGCAGCTCCATGATGACAGCGAGGTTCATGGCCTCAGACTTCAGGCAGATGCCAGGACCAGAGGTGGAGGTGACGCCGAGGGCACCGGCGAACGAAGCACCGAGGGCCGACGAGCAGCCGGCAATCTCGTCCTCGCACTGGACAGTAATCACGCCGCACGACTTATGCTTCGACAGCTCATGGAGCACGTCGGTAGCCGGCGTGATGGGATAAGAACCAAGGTAGAGCTTCAGGCCGGCCTTCTCGGCAGCAGCGATGAAACCGTAGGCCGTAGCCTTGTTACCCGTGATGTCCATATAGCGTCCCGGCTCCTTCACCTTCGACTCCACACGATAGACGTTGACGGTCGAGGAGTGCGTGTTGTGTCCATAGTCGTAACCAGCCTGAATCACCTTGATGTTGGCCTCAGCGATGGCGGGCTTCTTGGCGAACTTCTCCTTCAGGAAGTTGGCCACGAGGTTCAGGTCGCGGTCAAAGAGCCAGCAGACGAGTCCCAGGGCGAACATATTGCGGCACTTCATCATGGCCTTCATGTCCATACCTGAGTCAGCCAGACAGTCCTTGACCATCGTGGTCAGCGGGCACTGGATGACGCGGTCGGGGTCGATGCCCATCTCACCGAGGTAGTCCTCAGACGTGAACTGTGCCTTCTCCAAGTCCTTTGGACCGAAAGAGTCAGTATCAATGATGATCGTAGCCCCCGGCTTGGCGTAGCGGTACTGCGTCTTCAGTGCAGCAGCATTCATGGCCACCAGCACATCGCACTTGTCGCCAGGGGTATAGACCTTGCCGGCACCGATGTGAACCTGGAAACCAGAGACACCCGTCAGCGAACCTTGCGGGGCGCGGATGTCAGCGGGATAGTCGGGGAATGTCGAGATGCCGTTACCAACGGTGGCACTGACCGTAGAAAAGATGTTTCCGGCCAACTGCATACCGTCGCCGGAATCACCAGAGAAGCGGACAACAACCTGGTCCAGCTCCTTCACTTCCAATTTTTCTGCCATAACTATATTGAGTTTTGAAACCTATCTTTCTCTAAGCGGCTGCAAAATTATTCATTTTTAGCGGAAAAACCAAAAGAAAATGCAAGAAAGTGCATATTTCCTTTCTTTTTCTTGGAAATATGCACTTTCTTTGCAGAAATAAGGGGGAGTTACTTCATCAGGAGTTCGTACAGTTCCTTCATGCCCTCCGATGCGCCCTTCATGATTTGCTTCACACGGTCGCCAGCCGAGATGGGGTTGGGGTCTATCAGATAAACGGGCGTCGACGGCTTGGCGTAGTACAGCAGACCGGCAGCAGGATAGACTGCCAACGACGTGCCGATGACAATCAGGATGTCTGCCTCCTGTACCTCCTCGGCAGCTACTGTGATGTTGGGCACGGCCTCGCCGAAGAACACGATGAACGGACGCAGCAACGAACCGTCGCCAGCCAGCGTGCCCGGTTCAATCTCGCAGTTCTCGGGTGTCAGCGTCCGCTGGTAGCGCGGGTCGTCGACATCGCGGCTGGAGCACACCTTCATCAGTTCGCCGTGCAGGTGAATCACCTTCGTCGAACCAGCCTGCTCGTGCAGGTTGTCCACGTTCTGCGTCACTACCGTCACGTCATACTGCTTCTCCAGTTCGGCCACCAGACGGTGTCCCTCGTTGGGCTTCACCCCCCAGCACTTCTTGCGCAGCATGTTGTAGAAATTCGTCACTAAAGTAGGGTCGGCCAACCATCCCTCGTGGGTGGCCACCTTGGCTACAGGATATTCTTCCCATAGTCCGTCGGCATCGCGGAAAGTCTTCAGGCCGCTCTCCACCGACATGCCGGCACCAGTCAAAACAACAATCTTTTTCATAGCAAAACGTTTAATTTTGTGCAAATATACGCTTTTTATATCAAGAAGGTGTCGCCCTTTAACTCCTTTTAACTCCTTTAACTCCTTTAACTCCCTAAAAAGTAGTACCTTTGCCGCCGATTTTCGAAAATTTACACATTATTATAAAGAGAAAGCATGGATAAAGTGAGTTACGCCTTGGGTTTGGGTATTGGTCAGCAGTTGGCACAAATGGGTGCCTCAGAGCTGAACATCGATGATTTCGCACAGGCCATCAAGGACGTCATCAGCGGAAGTGAACTGAAGGTTCAGCACCGTGAGGCACAGCAGATTGTGCAGGAGTATTTCCAGAAACAGGAACAGAAGGTGAATGCCCAGCGCGCCGAAGCAGGCAAGGTACACAAGGAGGCCGGCGAGAAATATCTGGCCGAAAATGCCAAGAAGGACGGTGTCATCACGCTGCCCAGTGGTCTGCAATATCAGGTATTGAAGGAAGGCAACGGCAAGAAGCCGACGGCCAAGGACACGGTGATGTGCCACTACGAGGGCTTCCTCATCGACGGTACCGTGTTTGACAGCAGCGTACAGCGCGGCGAGCCTGCCACGTTCCCCCTGCAGCAGGTGATTGCCGGCTGGACAGAGGGTCTGCAGTTGATGCAGGAGGGTGCCAAGTACCGCTTCTTCATCCCCTACCGTCTGGCTTACGGCGAGGGTGGTGCCGGACAGATGATTCCCCCCTTCGCAACGCTGATTTTCGATGTAGAATTGATTCAAGTAGTTTAAAAATATCAACAACAATGAAAAAGTTATCTATTGTAGCCGCTATGGCTATTGTGGCCGCTGGCTTTACCGCTTGCGGCAATGGCACTCCGAAGGCCAGCCTGAAGAGTGATGTCGACTCCATGAGCTACGCCATTGGTATGGCTCAGACTCAGGGTCTGAAGGAGTATCTCGTTAACCAGTTGGGCGTTGACTCAGCCTACATGGGTGAGTTTATCAAGGGTCTGAATGAAGGTGCCAACGCTGGTGACAACAAGAAGAAGGCTGCCTACTATGCTGGTATCCAGATTGGTCAGCAGATTGCTAACCAGATGGTGAAGGGCATCAACCACGAAGTGTTTGGTGAGGACTCTACGAAGACCATTTCTATGAAGAACTTCATGGCAGGTTTCATCAGCGGTACTACTGGTAAGAACGGACTGATGACGATGGAGCAGGCCGGCACCGTGGCTCAGACCAAGATGCAGGAAATCAAGGCCCGCGAGATGGAGAAGACCTATGGCCCCAACAAGGAGGAAGGTGTGAAGTTCCTGGCTGCCAACGCCAAGAAGGATGGCGTGAAGACGCTGCCCAGCGGTGTTCAGTACAAGGTGCTGAAGGAAGGAACGGGTGCCGTTCCCGCCGACACCTCACTGGTGAAGGTTCACTATGAGGGTCGTCTGCTGAACGACTCTGTCTTTGACAGCTCTTACAAGCGCGGCGAGCCTATCACCCTGCGCTGCAACCAGACCATCAAGGGTTGGACTGACGCTATTGTCAACATGCCTGCCGGTTCTATCTGGGAGGTTTATATTCCTCAGGAGCTGGCTTACGGTGAGCGTGAGCAGGGCATGATCAAGCCCTTCTCGGCACTGGTATTCAAAATTGAACTCTTAGAGGTGAACCCCAAGAAGTAAACAATGAAGAAGATTGTTATCTTAGCACTCGCTGTCGTGGCGAGTGCTTCTTTTTGCACAGTAGATGCAAAAAAGAAGAAGAAGGAAGAGAAGGCTGCTGAACCCGTAGTGCTTCCCGTGGTGCTGAACAGCGGCTCTGACTCTGTCAGCTATGCTGCCGGCATGGCTGTCACCAACGGTCTGCTGCCTTTCCTGAAGCAGCAGCACGGTCTGGACTCAGCCAGTATCGGCCTCTTCCTGAAGTCTTTCGAGGAGGTCATCAATGCTGGTGAGACCCCCGAGGCCAAGGCCCGCATTGCCGGTGTGGAGATTGCCAACCAGGTGCGTGGCCGCATGCTTCCCGGCATCAGCGGCGAGTTTCAGGATTCTCCTGATTCTATCATCAGCGATTTGTTCTTCCGCGGTTTCGTTGACGCCATGAAGCAGGACACTACTCACTTCAAGCAGGCTGCTGCCGAGGAATTCTTCAAGCAGAAGCAGGAGACGGACAAGAAGGCTAAGGAGGAGAAACTCTACGGCCCTAACCGCGATGCCGGTATTAAGTTCCTGCAGGAGAATGCCCAGAAGGAGGGTGTCATCACCACTGCCTCAGGACTCCAGTACAAGGTGCTGGTCAAGGGCGAGGGTGAAGTTCCCCAGATGACTGACAAGGTGCAGGTCAACTATGAAGGCCGCCTTGTCGACGGTACTGTATTCGACGCTTCGGCAAAGCATGGCGACAAGCCCGCAGAGTTCCGTGCCGATCAGGTCATCAGAGGCTGGACGGAGGCATTGACCATGATGCCCGTCGGCTCGAAGTGGCAGCTGTACATCCCCCAGGAGTTGGCTTACGGCGAGCGCAACATGGGTAACATCAAACCCTATTCGACGCTGATTTTCGATGTCGAGCTGGTGGGTATTGACAAGCCCAAGACCGAAGAGCCCGCCAAGAGCGAGCCCGTCAAGGCAGCCAAGAAAACGGCTAAGAAGAAGTAAAAACAACCAAGTGTGCCACGAAAGTGGCGCACTTTTTTTATTTTTCCGCCGATTTTGTTGCATAATTCAACAAAAATACTTACTTTTGCTGACAAAATGTAACGAAATCACTTTACAATGGAAAAAATTGACAACCTGGACAAGAAAATCCTTAACATCTTGTCAAAGAATGCGCGCATCCCGTTCAAGGATGTTGCCGCCGAGTGTAATGTCTCACGTGCAGCCATTCATCAGCGCGTCCAGCATCTGATAGAGGCTGGTGTCATCACAGGTAGCGGGTTCGACGTGAACCCCAAGAGCCTGGGCTACTCCACGTGTACCTACGTAGGCATCACGCTGGAGAAGGGATCTATGTATAAGGACGTGGTCGAGGAGTTGCAGCACATTCCCGAAGTCGTGGAATGTCACTTCACCACCGGTCCCTATACCATGATGGTCAAACTCTATGCCCGCGACAACGAGCAGTTGATGGATCTGCTCAACGGTAAGTTGCAGGGCATTCACGGCGTGACATCTACGGAGACGCTCATCTCGCTGGAGCAGAGCATCAAGCGCGAGATTCCTGTACACTTTGAAGAATTGTAGAATTGAAGAACTTTGATTTACAGGCGCACCTCAACGAGGTGTATGCCACCTTCCCCGCTGCCGGACGACGTCCTGTCATTGGCATTACGGGAAATTACGAAGACCTTACCTGCAAACTGGGTAAGGGTTATTACCAGTCGGTCGTCCGTGCCGGAGGCGTTCCAGTCGTTATCCCACCATCGGCTGACAAGGAGGTGTTGATGAATACGCTTGACCATATTGACGCCCTCATCCTGAGCGGCGGCGGCGACATTAACCCCCTCTATGCCGGCGAAGAGCCTATCCCCGGACTGCACGGCATCAATCAGGAGCGCGACCTGCCGGAGTTGCTCATCACCCGTCTGGCCTATAACCGCCAGTTGCCGATGTTAGGCATCTGTCGCGGTATTCAGACGCTGGCTGTCGCCTTGGGCGGAAAGGTGTGCCAGGACATTGGGAGTGAAGAGTTAAGAGTGAAGAGTGAAGAATTGACTATTGCTGTCAAGCATTCACAGGATGCCGACCGCTCGGAACCTACCCACTCGGTCACTCTCGAAGAAGACTCCACCTTATTTAATATATATAAGGAGAGACGGTTGTTGGTTAATTCCTTCCACCACCAAGCTGTCAGCGAGCCAGGCGACAAGTTCCGTGTGGTGGCTACAGCCAAGGACGACATTGTCGAGGCCATTGAGAGTACTGAGTTCAAGAGCATCATTGGCGTGCAATGGCATCCGGAGTGTATGGAAGACGGACTGCCGTTGTTCCAGTGGCTTGTTGACGAGGCATGCGCCTATCGTCAGGCCCATGAGGTACATAACCGTGTGCTGACGCTCGACACCCACTGTGATACGCCGATGTTCTTCCCGCAGGGCATCCACTTCGAACAGCGCGACCCACGCATCCTTGTCGATTTGCACAAGATGACCGAAGGCCGTCAGGACGCTACCATCATGGTCAGTTACCTGCCACAGCCGAAGATTGGTGAGACGTTCTCCTCGAAGGTGGATTTCGACGTGAAAGGCCCTACGGAGTATGCCGACCTGATCTTCGACAAGATTGAGGAGATAGTCAGCGCCAACGCCGATTACCTGGCATTGGCCCGTACCCCTGGCGACCTTTACGAAAACAAGCGCCACGGGCGTAAGAGCATCATGCTTGGCATTGAGAACGGTTTGGCCTTAGGCGGCGAACTGAAGAATGTGGAGCACTTTGCACAGCGTGGTGTGGTCTATATCACCCTGTGCCATAATGGCGACAACGACCTCTGCGACTCCTGCCGGGGCTGCAACACCCATGGCGGTGTCAGTCGTTTCGGCGAACAGGTCATCCGCGAGATGAACCGCCTCGGACTGATGGTCGACCTCAGTCACGCTGGCGACCGTTCGTTCTATGATGCCCTCGACATCAGTCAGACGCCCATCGTCTGTAGCCACTCGTCCTGCCGTGCCCTCTGCGATCATCCCCGCAACCTGACCGACGACCAGATGCGTCGTCTGGCAGCCAAGGGCGGTGTCATGCAGGTCACACTGTATAACGGCTTCCTCGTGAAGGATGGAGAGGCCACGGTTCTTGATGCCGTCGCCCATCTGGAGCATGCGATTCATGTCATGGGTGTCGACCACGTCGGTCTCGGGACTGACTTCGACGGCGACGGCGGCATCTGCGGTCTGCGCGACTCGTCAGAACTGCTGCAGTTTACCCGCCAGCTACTGGCCCGCCGCTATTCCGAGCGCGACATACAGAAAATCTGGGGAGGCAATTTCCTCCGCGTAATGGGACAGGTGCAGCGACTGAGATAGACGCTTAGTTCAGCAGCCTCTTGGAGAAGTAGTTCACGGGATACCAGACGGCCAGGAAACCGACGATAAGGACCGTCAGGAAAATCAGGATGATGTCCTCGGGATGAACGCTGACAGGGTAGGCGTTCACCACGAACGAACCACTGCTGGAGCCGAGTTTCACAATGCCGAAAGTCTGCTGCAGCCAGCAGAGAAGCAGGCCGAAGGCAATGCCGATGACGGCTCCGATGGCTGAGATGAGACGGCCCTCGAAGAGGAAAATGCGGGTGATCACCTTATCGCTGGCACCGAGGTTGCGCAGGGTGATGACGTCGTTCTTCTTGTCAATGATGAGCATCGAGAGCGAACCGATGATGTTGAAGCAGGCCACAATCAGGATGAACGTCAGGAAGACGTAGGCAATGAGTTTCTCAATCTTCATAATCTTGAAGGTCTCGTCCTGCTGCTCAAAGCGGTCTTTCACATAGAAGTCGCCACCGGCTATCTTCCGCATCTCTGATTTCACGGATTCAAAGTTGCTGCCGGGCTTCAGACGCAGTTCCAGTGACGACACCATGCCCTGCTGTTCGAAGATACGGCGGGCAAACCCTAACGACGTAATGATATAGCCTTTGTCATATTTCGCCTGATGGACGCTGAACAGTACACCTGGTGAGTACAGTTCGTCTTCAATGAACGACTCCTCGGGTGCCGACATGTCGAGCTGTCCTTCGCGGCGCGGTGCGTAGATTTTCAGCGGATGGTCGTAGACTAATCCGGTTCCCAATGCGTCGGCCAGTCTGATGCCGATGATGCCGTAGTGCATATCAGCAGCATGCAGTTCGAAGTCGCCGTCGCCAATCAGTATCTCACCGATGTGCGTCAGTTGGTCAAAGTTGTCGTCGACGCCCTTGACAGTGACCATGGCCTGATGGCCGTTATAGATGGCCAGGGCTTGGTCCTCCATGCACTCCGTCGCCACGTCTACCTGTGGCAGTTCCCTGATTTGCGTCAGTCGCGGATCGTCGGCAGCTACAGCCTTTCCCTTGACGGGCGTTATCTTCAGTTGTGGGTCGAATGAGGTAAGAAATGAAGCTACCAGGTCGTGGAAACCGTTGAAGACGCTGAGGGTGACCACTAAGGCCATCGTGGCTACGGCTACGCCTACCACCGAAATGCCGCTGATGACATTGATGGCGTGAGTGGATTTCTTGGAGAAGAGGTAGCGCCGGGCTATGTAAAACGGGAAGTTCATTTCTTCAACAGCTCGTCAATACGGTCAATGTAGTCTAATGAGTCGTCAATGAAGAAACGCAACTCGGGAATAATGCGCAGCTGGTTCCTGACGCGTTGCCCTAAGGCGTAGCGAATCGACTTCTGGTTCTGCTCAATGTTCTGAATCAGTTCGCTGGCCCGCTCTGAGGGAAAGATGCTCAGGTAGGCTGTGCAGATGCTCAGGTCAGGCGAAATCTTGGTACGTGTCACGCTGACCATGACACCGTGCATGGAGCGTGTCTGCTCCTGGAAAATGATGCTCAGCTCCTTCTGTAACAGCCGGGCTATCTTGTTCTGTCTTGTCTCTTGCATGGAGGTCTTTATTTGTTTGCGCTGCAAAGTTACGAAATAATTCTCAATTCTTACGGCTAAATTCTAAATAATTTCGTAACTTTGCAGCCGTAAAATGATATAATGCGAGAATGATGGAAAAAACTTTAAGTAAGTTCATCCTGACGTGTGCCCTTCTGGCCATGCCGTCAGTGGCAGGTGCCCAGAAACGTGTGGAAGGAAGTGTCAGTGCTGACATCGTTACCCAATACATTTGGCGTGGTCAGGATCTTGGTGGTTTCAGTTTTCAGCCGACGGCATCGCTCAGCTGGCAGGGATTGTCGCTGAGTGTGTTCGGCAGCACGGGCCTTGACAAGGAAGACCCCCGCGAAATAGACCTCACACTGGGCTTTCAGCGGTGGGGTGTGAATATCGGCGTCACCGACTACTGGATGTCGGGTATTGAGAAAGACAACCGCTATCTGTACTTTGACGAGTTTGAAGGCGCCCACAAGTTGGAGGCCAACATCGGCTATTCGTGCAAGTACTTCAGCCTGCAGGCATACACCTTTTTCTGGGGAAACGACCTGAAGATTAACGGCGAACGGGCTTATTCCACCTATATTGAACTGACGGTTCCCTTCAAGTTGGGCGGTGTCGACTGGCAGGTGAGGGGAGGTATGACTCCCTTTGAGAGTGCCGGATGGACAGAGGCGATGGGTGATGATGGTATAGCCTCCCTGCTGACGAAGTCATATTATGATTACGCTGAAGGAGTGGCCTGTCTTGAGGCTTCGGTGCGAGCTACCAAGACCATGGATATCGGCTTCTCGAAACTGCCCGTCTTTGCCGAGCTGAACGTGAACCCTTACCTGCAGACGGCAAACGTGATATTCGGTGTGACGGTCAATCCCTTCTGTAAATAAACGGCCGTTAGGCTTTTCTCAAAAAAAAGTCCGCTACAACTCTCACGAGCTGTAACGGAACAAGCCTATGTTTAACTAAAAATCCTTTTCTCTAAAAGAAATTTTCAGCCCACAAGGGCTAAAAATTTGAAAGTTTAAATGGATGTCTCACGACGGCCACCTGTTATCCTACAGTTGAAAACTTTCTTTTACCAATAACTAAAAACCTAAAACTATAAATATTACTACTAACCTAAAACAATCTATTAACCTTTTG
>CALDLA010000050.1 GCA_937898415.1 uncultured Prevotellaceae bacterium
GTTGCGGAGGCAGGACTCGAACATGCGACCTCCAGGTTATGAGCCTGGCGAGCTACCAACTGCTCCACTCCGCGATGTTAGTTATAGGGGCATTCCCCTCGTTTGCGGGTGCAAAGGTACTACTTTTTTCTGAATCTCGCAAATTTTCTTGTATTTTTTTTGGTCATATCAGATAAAAGACGTAATTTTGCACACGATATAACCAATGTGCAATAACATGTCAATATCGAAGACTAGACAATTGTTAGTGGATGTCGCTCGTCAACTTTTTGCTAAGAACGGGCTTGAAAACACGACGATGAATGATATTGCGGTATCGTCGGGCAAGGGGCGGCGTACGCTCTATACATATTTTAAATCAAAGGAGGACATTTACTATGCTGTTATTGAGAGTGAACTGGAAAGACTCAGTGATAAGCTTGACGAGGTGGCAGCAAAGAAAATCCGCCCGCAGGACAAGGTCATTGAGTTGATTTACACCCACTTGAACATGATACGCGAGACGGTGGTACGCAATGGAAACTTGCGTGCGGAATTCTTCCGTAATATCTGGATGGTGGAAAAGGTTCGCAAGAACTTTGATGATGCCGAAATAGAGTTGTTCCGCAAAGTCTATACAGAGGGAAAGGAGGTTGGCGAGTTTGACATCGACAATGTTGACTTGGTTGCCGATATTACCCACTATTGTATTAAAGGTTTGGAAGTTCCTTATATTTATGGGCGTATTGCCCATGGCATGACAGAGGAGGCCACTAAACCACAGGTTGCCAAAGTCGTATATGGTGCATTGGGAAAGTTGAACAGAAAATAATATCAATCACACATCAATTAATAGTTACAAAGAAAAATGGGATTATTAGAAGGTAAGACAGCACTCATCACTGGTGCTGCACGCGGTATCGGAAAAGCTATCGCACTTAAATTTGCCGAGGAGGGGGCCAATATCGCATTCACCGACCTCGAAGTAAATGAAGAAACTGAGAAGGAAATTGCGGCTAAGGGCGTCAAGGCAAAAAGCTATGCATCGAACGCAGCTGACTTTGTTCAGACCGAAGAGGTCGTTAAAGCCGTGAAAGAGGAGTTCGGGAGCGTTGATATACTGGTCAATAACGCAGGTATCACGAAGGACGGCCTGATGCTCCGTATGACTGAGCAGCAGTGGGATGCTGTCATCGCTGTCAATTTGAAATCGGCATTCAACTTTATTCATGCCTGTGTGCCGGTGATGATGCGTCAGCGTGGTGGTAGCATCATCAATATGGCTTCCGTCGTGGGTGTTCACGGCAATGCCGGGCAGGCAAACTACGCAGCCTCCAAGGCTGGACTCATAGCACTGGCTAAGTCTATTGGACAGGAAATGGGTCCGAAGGGCATTCGCGCTAATGCTATTGCGCCCGGCTTCATCGACACGGCCATGACTCAGGCACTGCCCGACGACGTTCGCAAAGAATGGATTGGTAAGATTCCCCTGCGTCGTGGCGGTACGGTGGATGATATTGCTTCATGTGCTGTCTTCCTGGCCAGTGATATGTCGAGCTATATTAGCGGACAGGTCATTCAAGTCGATGGTGGTATGAATATGTAAATAGGTATTGATAAGAGTCGAAAAGAGTATCCCCTGGAAGGACTTCCTCCCAGGGGATACTCTTTTGATTCCCTGTTTATTATAGACGGTTATTCAAGGTGTCCTTCCATGCATTATAGGCTTGTTTGTAAGCTTCTCCGTTCTTGGTGTCGGGCTCTATGACCTCCAGTTTGTCAAGCGTTGCAAAGGCCTCATCGCTGTCCTTGTAGATGCCAGCACCGATACCAGCACCTTTGGCGGCACCCACGGAGCCGTCAGTGTCGTAGAGTTCGATAGTGGCGCCGCTGACACCGGCCAACGTATTGCGGAACAGCGGCGAGAGGAACATGTTGGCCTTGCCGGCATGAATTTTCTTGATATCCATACCCATCTGCTGCATAATCTCCATGCCGTAGCAGAAAGAGAAGACGATACCCTCTTGAGCGGCACGGACGAGGTGGGCTTTTGAGTGCTTGTTGAAGTTCAGACCGTTAATGGAGCAACCAATCTCCTTGTTCTCCAATACGCGCTCAGCACCGTTGCCGAATGGAATGATAGTCACACCCTCGCTTCCGATAGGAGCCTGAGCGGCCAGATCGTTCATCTCTGCATATGAAATGTCAGGAGTAATATTGCGGTGTACCCATGCATTGAGGATACCCGTACCGTTGATACACAGC
This sequence comes from uncultured Prevotellaceae bacterium, assembly GCA_937898415.1. Taxonomy (GTDB): domain Bacteria; phylum Bacteroidota; class Bacteroidia; order Bacteroidales; family Bacteroidaceae; genus Prevotella. The sequence goes on from CALDLA010000050.1 coordinate 2,245, forward strand.
AGTACACCTAAGCGGGTCTGATCTGCGGTGTGGTTGACGTGAGCAAAGGTATTGACACGGCTCTGCTTGTCGTAGTTCACCTCACCTAACACACCATAGACAACGCCCGATGTACCAGCAGTAGCGGCAATCTCTCCAGGATTCAGTACATTAAGTGATAAGGCATTGTTCGGCTGGTCACCGCCACGGTAGGTAATCGGCGTGCCGGCCTTCAGCCCCAGTTCGGCTGCAGCCTCAGCACACACCTCACTCTGAACGGCAAAGGTAGGCACAATGTCGGCAATCAGTGAACGGTCGAAACCATAATAATCAAGCAGGAACTGAGCAGGCTGGTTCTCCTTGAAGTCCCAGAACATTCCCTCGGAAAGACCGCTGACCGTTGTGTTGGCCACGCCGCTGAGGCGCATGGCAAGATAATCGCCGGGGAGCATTACCTTATATATTTTGCCATACAGGTCAGGCTCGTTCTCCTTAACCCATGCTAACTTTGCTGCTGTGAAATTGCCGGGAGAGTTCAACAAGTGACTCAGGCACATTTCTGCCCCCAGTTCCTTGAAGGCTTTTTCGCCATAAGGAACGGCGCGGGAGTCGCACCAGATGATAGAAGGACGGAGTGCCTTCAAATCCTTGTCCACGCATACCAGACCATGCATCTGGTATGAAATTCCTACTGCCTTGATGTCTTCGGCGGTAGCACCGGCATCGCTCATGATTTTTTTGAGCGATAGCTTTGCATATTCCCACCATGAATTGGGGTCCTGCTCAGCCCAACCAGCTTTAACTGCCATGATCGGAGCCTCTTTCTCAGGGTAAAAAGCAGAAGCTACACACTTGCCGCTATCGGCGTTTACTAACGATGCCTTGACAGAAGAACTGCCGACATCAAAACCTAACAAATATCTGTTTGCCATCTTGTAATTGAGTTTAACTATTTAATAATATTACGTTTTCATCGCAAATTTCCCTAAAAAAAATCACATAAACAATTATTTTGGATAAAATACGATTTTTTTTAGAATAAATTGAGTACAATTAAAATATTTTTTTTACCTTTGCACATCATAAGCAGAAATTTAAAGATAAAACAAATTCATATATGAAAAAGAAAATACTAATACTTGATGACAAAGAGACCATTGCAAAGGTTCTCTCTATTTATTTGATGAGTGACTACGATGTTCAATGGTTGCCCGACGGATTGCAGGGTGTGAAGTGGCTTCAAGCTGGCAATACTCCTGACTTGATTATTTCTGACATCCGTATGCCTGGTATGCGTGGTGATGATTTTTTGGAATGGATCAAGCAGAATGAGTTGTTCCGTCACATTCCAGTGATTATGCTTTCCAGTGAGGACTCTACGAGTGAGCGTATACGCCTGCTTGAAATTGGTGCTGAGGATTATATTGTCAAACCTTTCAACCCGATGGAGTTGAAAATCAGGGTCAAGAAGATCCTTCCCAACTAACATGGGCAATCTACACCTTCTTTATATATGATAGGTATAGTTTATTTAGGAAACAATCCGCAGACGGAGGAGCGCCTGAAGTACATTCCAGGTCGGCTTGTACAGATGACCAAGACCTACAAAGAGGCGGCAGCGGCTTGCGCACCCCATGTGCGCAACGAGCATTTCATTGTGTTCTTTGAGAAGAATGTCCGTACAGAGGACATAACTGCCATTACCTATCTTCGTAAGAAGTGTACCAATATCTATATTATTCTCCTGACAGATACACTGAATGGAGAGGAAAGAGATATTTACCAGAAATGCGGTATCAATGACACATTGGGCCAGTCTGCTTCTGTTACTGAATTAAACAAGAAAATTCAGTTTATCAGTGACCGTGAGGGTATTATGTTTGATGACCAGGTTTCGAAGAAGCATATTCTGCGATTCAAGATTCCGGTATGGAAACGTCTGTTTGACATAATCTTCTCAGGAATAGCCATCATCATATTGTCACCAATCTTTATTATAACAGCCATAGCAATTAAACTGGAAAGTCCCGGACCCGTTTTGTTCAAATCCAAGCGTGTTGGAACGAATTACACAATCTTTGACTTCCTCAAATTCCGTTCGATGTACTCAGATGCTGAGAAGCGGTTGAAGGAGGTAAGTAAGGCTTCCGGTAATCAATACTCAGAAAAGAGTGGAGATGAGATTGAAGAAAAGAATGCTACGATTACGGCACCATTAGGAGATGAGGCTGAATTGGCAATGATGGCAATGGGTATGGAGTCCGATATGATGATTGGTGATGAGGAGGTCATGCTTGTGGGTGACGATTTCGTGGTGGCGGAAAGTGATTTCAGTAAACAGAAGGAAGAAGAGAATAATAATGCATTTGTTAAAATCGAGAATGACCCACGTGTGACGAGGGTTGGACGATTCATTCGTAAGTATAGTATTGATGAACTTCCCCAGCTGTTCAACATACTGAGAGGAGACATGTCCATTGTGGGTAATCGTCCCCTTCCTCTCTATGAGGCTGAAAAACTTACCGTAGACTCCAGCATTGACCGTTTCATGGCTCCTGCAGGTCTTACCGGGTTGTGGCAGGTTGAGGAGCGCGGAAAGGGAGGAATGATGTCAGCAGAAGAAAGAAAACAGCTGGATATTACTTATGGTCGGACCTATAATTTCTTGTTGGACATGAAAATTATCTTTCGTACACTTACTGCTTTTGTGCAGAAAGAGAACGTTTAAAATATCTACGTTATAATAAATCGTGATGAAGGCAAAACGCGTTTTACTTTTATGGACATTCGCCGCTATCAGTAGTGCAGGATATGCACAATTCAACGACAGTGGCATCAGTGCTGGATTCTTTGACTCCAGTGCAGAAAAGACAATCAATTTTTCCGAATTCCATCTTCCCCCGTTGGCGGTATTATTCGAAAATGCAAAATCAACGCCCAAAATCATGACTTTGGCAAAGGCTCAGCAACTGGCTGAAGCTGAGGTGGCAAAGCAAAAACGTCACATTTTTTCTTATGTGACGGGACATGCCAGCTTTAGTTATGGCGTGTCTGATATGTGGGGAAACAGTTCTTCCTCTTATAATATGCGCATCATGCAGTTTCAGGGCAGCGAGCAGCAATATTGGAATGTGGGTGTTAATTTGGCTGTCCCTGTTGAGGACATTCTCGATTTGAAAGCAGCTATCAAACGTAAAAGGTTGGAAGCAGAGCAGGTGCAGTTAGCCAAGGACGAAGCCTATGACCAGCTGAAATTGCAGATAGCGAGTTTGTATGTAAAAATTACAAACGACCTTGTCTCGCTGAAGACTGCCAGTGAGAGTGCTGCCGCCTATCAAGGTGCTGGTGCATTGAATCTGGAAGACTTTTACAATGGCAATATGGATATCCATGGATATGCAGAGACCAAACGTTATGAGTCGGGCATGGTTACAGGCTATCAGAACATGCAAACTCAGATTACGACGGATATCTTGACTCTGGAGATTCTGACGCATACGCCCATCTTGACTAACTCTACCACGGAAATCACCCTTGACAGCGGTGTGCAAAAGACTGAAAAACAGATTGCCAAGGAGAATAAGGCTGTGGAGAAACGTATCAAGAAAGCGGCTAAGGAAGAAGAAAAAAGAATGGAGAATCTGGAAAAAGAGGAAAAGAAAGCCCAGAAATCAGCTGAAAAGAAATAAAAACAATTAAACCAATAGTTATGGATTTATTTAGATATATAGTCAGATTTTTGTATAAGATACGCTGGTATCTGATTATTCTGCCGTTGATAGCTCTTGTCGTGGCATGGTTCATGACTCGGAATTTGCCTCGTGTCTATGACACGAATACGACCATCTATACGGGTATGATCACTGGCTATAATATTGAGGGAGGAACGGGTGCTGCTGGTGGTAAAACAGAAACCAATATGGCCAACCTCATGTTGATCATCACAACTGACGCTACCATTCATGAAGTCTCTCTGAGGCTGTTTGCTCGTTGTATGATGTATGGAAATGCCAATAAGGACAATAACTATATATCTGCCGAACATTTCCGTCAGTTGAGTGCATCTGTACCAACAGAAGTCAAGGCACTGATTAACTATAATAATGAGGATGCCACCTATGCTAACTTGAAAGCATACGAAAAGCCGACTCAGGATAATTACCTTTTTGGAATCTTGAATTATCATCCATGGTTTGGCATCAACAGCATTACTAGTCGTCTGAAGGTGATGCAGTTGAATAAAAGTGATATTATTGATATTGGCTATTCTGCTGATGATGCGGGTATCGCCTATAATACGCTTGACATCCTGAATGAGGTGTTTGCCAATCAGTACCAAGAGTTACGTTATGGTGAAACCAATAATGTGATTAGGTTCTTTGAGAGGGAAGTGGGTCGTTTGTATCGTATTCTGACAGGAGCTGAGGACGACATCATCAGGTATAATATTGAGAAGGGTATTATCAACTACGGAGAGCAGACCAAGCAGTTAACCGTGTTGGATGCTCAGCATATGAACTCTACTAATCAGCAGTTGATGGACTATACGACAAGTAAGGCCATGATGGACTACTTGGAACGCCAGTTGGGTAATAGGACAAAGATTATCAGGGCCAATAAGGATTTCACTAGTCAGGTAACCGACATCTCCCGTATCCAGTCGCGTATCTCTAACCTGCGATTGATGAGTAGTGAAGGTGGTGCCAGCAATGAGTCGCAATTAGAACTGGCCAAGGCAGAAAAGATGCTGCAAGATGCAACATCAAAAATGAAGGATCTGACTAAGGACATTGAAGCCGGCTCATACAGTTCTGAGACAGGTGTTAAAGCCAACGACATGATTAACAAATGGCTGGAGCAAGTGCTCATACTTGAGAAGACAAAGGCCGAGATGTCTGCCCAAGATATAATGCGTCAGCAACTGGATCAGCGTATACTTTATTATGCCCCTATCGGTGCAACTATGGCACGTAAGGAACGCCATATTGGTTTTATCGAGGGTAACTATATGGAAATGCTGAAGGCTTTGAATGCAGCTCGTCTGCGTCAGCGTAACCTTCAGATGACGACGGCCACATTACGTGTGCTTAATCCGCCGATGTTCCCGATGAATGCGCAGCCCACCAATCGTATGATGGTCCTGCTCGGTGCTTTTATGCTGACATTTGTGCTGACGGCCATGTACTTCTTTATCATTGAACTGCTTGATCGTACCCTTCGCGACCGTATGCGTTCTGAACGTATTACGAAGATTCCTGTGTTGGGCTGTTTCCCGAAAGAGAGCAGTCTGCGCTACCGTCGTTACAATAAGACCATCAGTGATATGGCCTTGCGTCAGTTGTCCAAGTCTTTGCTTCCTCATTTCAAGGAGGGACAGCAGAACGTACTGAACCTGCTATCAACTGATGCGGCAAATGGTAAGAGCTATTTGGCTCAGGAACTTCAGAACTACTGGATTTCCATTGGACTTCAGGTGCGCCTGCTGACATACGATGAGGACTTCCTCGCAGAAGATAGCAAGTACATTATGGCCAAGGATATTAAGGATCTGTGCCCGGACTTGATGCCTAATGAAATTGCTATCGTTGAATATCCTAATCTTGATGATAATTCCATCTCCCCAGCTCTGCTGAATATGGGAACAATTAACCTGATGGTCACGCGTGCCAACCGGACCTGGAAGGATGTTGATCAAAAGGCCTTGAAGGAGGTAGAGTCGCAGTTGGAGAACAAGGATTCTCTCTATATGTACCTGACAGAGTGCCAGCGTTATGCAGTTGAGGAGTTTGTCGGTCAGTTGCCACCCTATACACGGTTTAACAACTTCGTATACCGTATCTCCCAAATGGGTCTTACTGCCGTTGAGAACAGTCACGCAAAATAGTCAATGACAAATCGTTTTACGATATCAAACCAAGAAAGCGGGGGAAGAGTCTTGGTACTCTTTCTTCTGTTTTTCTTGGCACTCTATCAGTTCTATAGTGCTGGGTTCAATTCTTTTGCCATCATTTGTCTCTTGCCGCTTTTCATTCCTCTCGTTTATGTGGCATTTACGTGGCAGATGTTGGTCTTTTGGGCCTTGTTCGTTATCAATTATTTTGTGCAGTGGTTTGGTAAGAACCAATGGTTGCCTGGAGGTATTCCAACCTCTATGTACAATGAGCTTTTGGAGATTCTTCTTATAGGCATTGCCATCGTTGACACCCGTAAGTCGCCTTGTTTTGACCGTGCGCTCAACTTGATGCTGTTGTCTGTGTTGTGTTGGTGTGCCTTTTGTACTCTGGAAGTTCTGAATGATACTTGTGATTTAGGAATTAATGTGGGAAACTGGTATACTGGGGCCCGAATGATGGCTTTCCAGTTGCTGTATGCTGTCATCGTCTATACATTATATATAAATAATGCGGAAAGGCTGAATAAGTATATCATGATATGGGCCATTTTGTCCGTGTTCACTGCATTCTGGACTTGGAAGCAGATATATATAGGTTTGACGACCATGGAGAATGCATGGATGCAGAATGTCGGTCGTACTACCCACATCTTGAATGGTGGTACGCTGATTCGCTATTTCTCGACGCATAATGATGCCGCCAATTACGGTGTCAACGCTGCCGCCACTGCTATTTTCTTCATCGTGGTTGGTATCACGACCAGCCTCAAGCGGTATCGCATTTTCTTTCTGGTTAGTGCCGTCTTGATCGTCTGGGGCATGTTCCAGTCGGGTACTCGTACGGCTATTTTCTGTATGGGAGCAGGTTTTATGGTATTTCTTGTACTGTCGAAGTCTGTGAAGATTATGGTGCCAAGTGCGATTTTTGGTGGCCTTTTCTTTGCCATGTTGATGTTTACAAATATTGGTAATGGAAACCAGCAAATTCGGCGTATGCGTTCCGCATTCGACAAGAAAGATGCTTCCAGTAATGTCCGTACCATCAACCAGGAGGCTATCAGGAAGTATATAAAAGATGCTCCGTGGGGTATCGGTCTGGCAGCTAATTACCAGAATGTACCTGCCAACAATAAATATAAGAAGTTGTCAATGATTCCACCTGATTCCGAGTATGTTTTTATTTGGGTACATACCGGCCCTATTGGAATTACATTCTTCCTTATCACTACTGCCGTCATGTTCTTGGGAGCATGCTCTGTGGTGTTTTTCCGAATCAAGAACCGATCGTTGATGGGGGTCGGTGCGGGATTCTGTGGGGCTTTTGCAGCCGTACAACTAGGCGGATATGGCAATCAGGTATTGATGCAGTTCCCCAACTGCCTGCTGTTTTACGGTGGTCTGGCTATTGTCTATGTGCTACCTTACATAGAGCCTGAATGGGATGAATTGGAGAAAAAACGCTTGGCAGAGCAGAAGGAAAGGAAAAGAATTAAATTGGAGAAAAAACTGGCATCGAGAGTATAGGAGCTCGAGCATAGCACATTGAGTAACGGATTTGAACATTGGATTGTCAATCATTACAGTCAATTATAATGGGTTGTATGAGACCTGCGCATTGATTGATACCATCACCTTCAGCGACGATATGGAGGTGATTGTGGTTGATAATGGTTCTATGGTGGACGAGGCTGTTGCCATCAGTCAACGCTACCCTCAAGTCAGGACTATCCGAAGTGAGAAGAACTTGGGATTTGCCGGTGGAAACAATTTGGGTCTTAAGGCAGCCCGTGGCCAGTATCTTTATATGATTAATAATGACACGGTCTTTCACGAATTCCAGGTACAGCCATTGATTGACAGGCTTCAATCCTCTCCTCAAATCGGCATGGTGTGTCCTAAGATACGTTTCGCGTGGGATGACTGTCCTATCCAGTTTGCCGGATATACTCCGCTGACGGCTATTACTTGTCGGAATCGTTCCATTGGCTATGGTGAAGCTGACCATGGCCAGTATGATGTGGCGCATCCGACACCCTACGCTCATGGCGCCGCCATGATGATTAGCCGTCGGGCTATGGATCAGGTGGGATTGATGCCAGAGTGCTACTTCCTATATTATGAAGAGCTTGATTGGTCGCAGATGTTTACCAGAGCTGGATTCGAAATCTGGTATGAACCGGCCTGTACCATCTATCATAAGGAAAGTCGTACGACGGGTACTGATAGTCCTCTCAAAACCTATTATATTACTCGCAACCGGCTTCTTTTCGTCAACCGAAACAGCCAAGGGTTGCAACGCTTGTTGTCCTATGTCTATCTGATAGTGGTGGTTGGAATGCGTGACCTTGCCGTTCACTTGTTTAGAGGACGCATTGATCTGGTCAAAGCGACGTTACGTGGACTTCGAGACTTTATAATTTGTAATCAATAATCAACAAGATATATGGATTTCTGGTGGATATTATACTTGTTTGACGGACTTCTGTTTGCTGGTGTTGCCATTACGGTGACCTATGTCACCTTCTTCTCCCTTGCCTCCTTGATTAGCAGACGGCATGAGACCCCAAAGGCCAAGCGCCAGAACCGTTTCATCATCCTCATACCCTCCTATCGTCACGATACGGTCATACTACATACCGTTCATGCCATATTAAGCCAGAACTATCCTCAGCGTATGTTTGACGTGGTAGTTATCTCTGATCATCAGAACGAGATGACGAACATGCGCTTGGCACAATACACGGTAACCCTTCTGACACCGAACTTCGAGAAGAGTTCGAAGACGAAGTCACTGCAGTATGCAATATTGAACCTGCCGGAGTTTAAGATTTATGATGTGGCAGTAGTCCTCAATGCCGATAATATTGTCGAGCCGGAATTCTTGAACCAATTGAATGATGCCTACGAAGCTGCGGGAACGAAGGCTATTGTTACCCACTTGATGCCACGTAACCGTGACACATCCTCGGCTCGGCTAAGTACGATCTTTGAGGAAATCAACAACTCGATCTTCCGTCGTGGTCATATTACGCTGGGACTCTCGTCCGCAGTCAATAGTTCAGGCATGGCTTATGAATTCGACTGGTTCAAGACTAACATTATGAAGGTGCGGACAAATACGGAGGAAAAAGAGTTGGAGGCCATGCTCGTCCATCAGCGTATTTATGTTGATTACTTCGATGACATTCATGTCTATAACGAGCGTAAACGCGAAGCTGCCGACTTCAATCGTCAGCGTCGGCTTTGGGTGTTTGACCAGGTCCGGAGTCTTGTCAAGAACATCCGTTACCTGCCGTCGGCCATCATTAATCAGCAGTACGACTGGGTGGACAAAATCATCCAGTGGATGCTGCTCCCTCGAACCATCCTCTTCATCATCATCTTCGTGATGAGCCTTACGCTGCCTTTCATCTACTTCTCGTTAGCTATCAAGTGGTGGATTATTACCGTCATCTGGGGTTTCTCTTTGGCCTTTGCTACACCCAACGAATTGGTTGATAAGAATTGGGATAAGGATTTTATTATGCTGCCGATAGCGACAGTCATCAACATAGCCCAAAAAGTAGTAGCAAATTTCAAGAAGAAAAAAGTATAGCCTATGTTTTGGACTGTTTTACATATCACTGAAATCATCCTGTGGTTTTTCATGGCAGGTTCGGTGGCCTATGTCGTCTTTTTTGCCGTCATTTCACTTTTCTACGAGAAGGATGACTTCGCTTCAACGCATGCCAATATGCTGAGCCATTATAAGCAACGGCGTTTCTTGATTCTGTATCCTGCCTATAACGAGGATAGCGTCATCATAGGCTCTGTCGATAAATTCCTTTATCAGAACTATCCTTCAGACAAGTTTCAGGTGGCTGTTATCTCTGATCACATGACCGATGAGACAAACCGTCAGCTTGCAACTTTCCCCATCACACTACTCACTCCAGTCTTCGAGAAGAGTTCCAAGGCCAAGGCTATGCAGTATGCCATCAATCAGATATCTGGCGATTTTGATAATGTTGTCGTACTTGATGCCGACAATGTTGTTCAGCCTGATTTCCTTCATAAGCTCAACATCCTCTGCAACGCCGGCTATGAAGTGATTCAGTGTCACCGCTGCGCCAAGAATTCGAATAACGATGTGGCCATGCTCGACGGTGCCAGTGAGGAAATCAACAATACGATTTTCCGCAAGGCTCATAACCGTCTTGGCCTCTCGTCGGCTTTGATTGGCTCAGGCATGTGTTTCACCTACGACTTATTCAAGAAGAACGTCTTCCAGCTTAGTACGGCTGGCGAAGACCGTGAGATGGAAGCCCTGCTGCTTAGGCAAGAGGTTTTTATCAAGTATGCTGCCGAAATACATGTTTTCGACGAGAAGGTCAGCAATAAGGACAATTTTCAGCGACAGCGTATGCGTTGGATGACAGCCCAGGTGCAGAGTTTGCTCCGCCAGTTGCCCCAGATACCAAGTGCCATGTTACATGGCAATCTTAACTTTATTGATAAGACCATCCAGCAGGCCCTCATCCCGCGTTCCATTCTCATCGTGCTGCTCACAGCTGTTTCTGTCATCATGACCATCGTCGTTCCAGAGTGGTGTGGCAAGTGGTGGTGGCTGCTTGCAGCCTTGGCCGGAGCCCTGGTAATTGCTATTCCAGCCCAGCTACGCTCCCGTTCTTTATTCGGCAAGGTCCTTGCCATTCCCGGTCTTGTTTTTCGTATGCTGAAGAATGTACTTCATATTGACCGTAAGAATACGGATTTCCTGCATACCACTCATGACAGTAAGTAACAATAAGCTATGAGCACTATTAAGATTTTCGTTTGCGCCCATAAGGAAGTGCCGCTTCCACAGCATCCATACTTCTTGCCGGTACAGGCAGGAGCCGCACTCCATGAGCCCATCACGGGCTATCAGCCCGATAACGAGGGAGACAATATCTCCGGCAAGAATCCCCACTTCTGTGAACTGACCTGCCATTATTGGGCGTGGAAGAATCTGAGGGATGTTGACATCGTCGGTCTTAACCACTACCGCCGTTATTTTGACTTTCAGAAGAAGTGCCCGCAGTTCTCGGCTGACAAACGTTTTGTTCCCACGAAGCAGTTCCTTGGCAGGAGATATCAGTTTCCTGATTTGGATAAGATTTTCAGTAAGTTCGACATCATACTCCCTGTAGCCCGACATTGGCGTGTCAGCAACACTGAGCAATATGGCGATTATCACATTGCCCGTGATTGGGAGATGCTCCGGCAAATCATTTCAGAGCGTTCACCGCAGTATATTCCCGCTTTTGAGAAGACGATGGACCACAGCAATACCGCTGTCGGTTACAATATGTTCATCACCCATTGGAAGCATTTCGAGGCCTATTCCGAATGGCTTTTTGACATTCTTTTTGAGGTCGAGCGCCGCGTTCCACCTATTGACGACCCTGTACAAAGCCGTATCTACGGTTATATGAGTGAGCGTCTCATCAACGTGTTCTGTGAACATCATCAGCTTCGTGTCAAGCATGTTCCGCTCATCATGCCAATAGATGATTACCGGGAAGGGCTGAATGTTTCTGATATACATGCCGTGTGGCGTCGTTTTAATAATGATATAAGGTATAGGATGCACATGAAGTAAACAGTCGATTGACAGTGAGTATGACGCAGAAGAAGAGAATCAACTGGATTGACTGGTCAAAGTCTGTGTGCATGTTCCTTGTGGTATTGGGACATTGCCACATTCAGGAGTCTCAACAGGTCGTTACCCAGGTCATCTATTCGTTTCACATCCCACTATTCTTTTTCCTTTCTGGATTGCTTTGTCCAAAGAGCATTTCCCTTTCATCACTGAAAAAGGATCTCAGGTTTCTGATTCTTCCCTATTTCGTCTATGGCATCCTGATGATACTGGTATTCTCCTGTTTGTCAAGGGATTTTACGTTCGACAGATATTGGGGGCAATTCCAGAAACTGTGTCTGGGCTATGACGCAGGAGTCGGAGCTATTTGGTTTCTTCCGGCGTTGTTTATTTGTAAACAACTGTACTACTTCTGCCAGTGGATGATGACAAAGTCCAAGGGTCTTGGCTCTGTGCTTGTCTTCTCTACACTTTTGCCGGCTTACTTGATTACCCATGACGGTCTTAATCTGCCGCTGTTTGCTGATTCCGCATTGTTCGGATTGCCCTTTTTGCTTTTAGGTAGTTTTAGTTTGCCCCTTGTGGAAAGGGTGAAGAGTGTCGGTGCTATCCCCCTTTCGTTGTCAGCAGTTACGCTGTTCGCGATAACCGTCTTCCTTGCTGCGGGCAACGGCTCAGTAAGTTTGGCAACTTGCGAATATGGATACTCTTTCCTTGTCTATTATCTCTGTGCCTTTACTGGTATCACCAGCATTGTGGGAGGTAGTCTCCTGTTGGATGACTGTCAGTTACGTTTCGTAACGATTACTTCCTACGGAACGATAGTGACATTAGGCATTCATGGTTTAGTACTTGTGATGCTCCAATACTATATTCCTGTTCTTTTGGGATTCTATACGCCTACCATTTCCCTTCCCTTGGCCGTCCTTTATAGCGCTGTTACCTATATCATCTGCTTTGTAGTCATCACATGGGCCGATCGTTCTTGCCCGCATCTGATGGGGTTGAAGGGAAATAAAATGCTCAAGAATAGACTTTGATTTCCTGTTCTCCGCGCATAGCCCTGAGAACGTTCATGGCCAGTGCAGTCAGTTCGTCCTCGCCAGGATAGACGAAGACAGGAGCAAGGAAGCTTAACCTGTCTCGCAAACTATCGGTGACATATTGGCTGTTGGCGATGGCACCGGTGAGGATGACAGCATCCACATGACCGTTTGTAGCCGGTGCAAGCGAAGCCATCCAGCGTGCAATGCTGTAAATCATGGCGTCGAGCACAAGCTTTGCCTTCTCGTCGCCCTCGGCTATGCGCCGTTCCACCTCCCTCACGTCGTTAGTGCCCAGGTGGGCCGTCAGTCCGCTGTGGCCGTTTATCTTGCGCAGCATCTCGGCTTCTGTGTATTGTCCGCTGTAACAAAGCTTTACCAGTGCCGCCGTAGGCAGCATGCCGGCACGCGATGGAGAGAAAGGCCCGTCGCCACTCAGAGCATCACTACATTCTATGGCTCGCCCATGGTGATGCATGGCGAAGGATACGCCGCTACCCATGTGACAGACGATGAGATCCTGTTCCTCGTATTTCACACCATGCTCGCGACAATAGCGTTTGGCTATCTCACGCTGGTTCAGGGCATGCCAGATGGTCTGATGGGGGAGTTCAGGCAGGCCGGTGATGCGTGCCACGTCGTCAAGTTCATCCACGACGCCGGGATCAACGGTGAATGCGCGGCAACCCTTTATCTCGCGGGCTATGCTCAGTGCCATCAGCGACCCCAGATTGCAGGCATGGTGCATCCGTGGGTGTCGCGTATCCTCTATCACCTTGTCGTTCAGTTCATAGACACCACTTTCTATGGGCTTCACCAGACCGCCGCGGCCTACGACAACATCGAAGTCCATGGCATAGCCCTGACGTCGTAGTTCGTCCATGATTTTTTCCTTGCGGTAGTCAAATTCATCCATGATGAAAGGATAGCGGCACAACTCTTCGTATGGATGGTTGAGTGTAGCATGCATGAGCAGGTTCTCGTCTGAGAAGATTCCCACTTTGGTTGAAATCATCCCTGGATTGATGGCAAGTATTTTCATAGTGGCATAGGTAAGATGATCGCTTTGATAATTCGGACGTCGTAGACGGGACGGTCATTGTCGTCGCGTATGTGTTTTTGTATGCGGTTGGCCACGTCCATTCCTTCTACCACTTCGCCGAAGACGGTGTAGGCACCGTCAAGGTGGGGCGTACCGCCCTTGCGAGTGACGATATAGAACTGACTGGCGCTCGACAGTTGTTTGGGATTAATGTCGTCGCCTTCGCGGGCAGCGGCCACAGAGCCGTAGCGGTGGCGAATCTCCGGCGTACGAATCTCCGGCTCCAGCTTATACTTCAGGTCGCCTTCACCTAATTCCGTGCCAGGCTCGGCATAGCGGCTGTCAGGGTCGCCGGCTTGAATCATGAAGTTCGGAATGACGCGGTGGAAGAGTAGCGAGTCGTAGAAGTGCTCCTCCACCAGTTTCAGGAAGTTGTCACGGTGTCGCGGCGTCTCGTTGTAGAGCGCAATGCGTATGTTCCCCTCGGTAGTCTCCAGGAGCACTTCCGTCCGTTTCTGTTCCGTAGTCGTCTGTGCGATTGCCCCGTACCATACTGTCAGGCAAAGCAGCAGGGTCATGCATCTTCTACTAATCATCTTTTTTGTCTTTTGGTGGCAAAGTTAATGAAAAGATTTTGATTAGGCAAGGGAAAAGGCATGAAATTTCGTGATTATCCCATGTTGCGTTTTATTTCACCCAATTCTAACATTTTTCCTCTTTTTTCTTTGTCAGTTCAATTATATTCATTATCTTTGCCCCTGACTTCTGACTGCCCGTTTGTAGGGGTGGGAGTGAGTCACGACATTGTGGAACAGTCCCGTAGCGGTCGCACGCTGGAGTTTCATCACTCCAAAGTGCCATACAAAGCGGGGCAAAAGGACGTTTCTTAACTCGGCAGAATAAGTTTCTCCCACGTCTTTTTGTTTCCATCTTTCAACGTAAGTATTACCGCCAACGCTGTGGGAGCAGTAGGCAGAAAACCTAAAAGCGAAACATGAAACGGACAGGCATGAGAATCTTTCTACTCGCCGTGCTTCTTTGCATAGCTGAAACCCCTGCAGCAGCGCATGACATTGCAGTTAAGAATGACGATGGTAAGACCATCTATTACAACTTTATCAAAGACAATACAGAATTGGAAGTGAGTTATCAGGGAAGTAGTTCTTCTTCTTCTTACTATGAATATACTGGTAATGTCATTGTTCCACAAACAGTCAATTACAATGGTAAGACCTACCCTGTGACTAGCATCGGAGAGTCTGCGTTTTACTGGTGCACAAACCTGACGAGCGTCACCATACCCAAGTCTGTGACCAAAATCGGAGAGAATGCGTTTTATGAATGTAGTAGCCTTACAAGCATAGAAATCCCGAATTCTGTGACTAGCATCGGAGAGTCTGCGTTTAACAATTGTAGCGATCTGACAAGCATAGAAATCCCAAACTCCGTGACCAGCATCGATAAAGATGTGTTTGAGAATTGTGGAAGTCTAACAAGCATAGAAATCCCTAACTCAGTGATCAGCATCGGAGAGTCTGCGTTTCACTGGTGCACCAACCTGACGAGCGTCACCATACCCAAGTCTGTGACCAGCATCGTTCATTCTGCATTTGAGGGTTGCACCAGCCTGACAAATATCATTGTTGATAGCGGGAATAGCGTGTATGACTCCCGTGAAGGGTGCAATGCCATCATCGAGACAGAATCAAATACCTTATTTTGGGGCTGTCAGAATACTATTATTCCCTCCAGCGTGACCAGCATTGGAGAGGGCGCGTTTTATGAATGTAGTAGTCTGACAAGCTTAGAAATCCCTAATTCTGTGACCAGTATCGGAAAGTTTGCGTTTTATGAATGTAGTAGTCTGACAAGCTTAGAAATCCCTAATTCTGTGACCAGTATCGGAAAGTTTGCGTTTTATGAATGTAGTAGTCTGACAAGCTTAGAAATCCCTAATTCTGTGACTAGCATTGGAGAGCATACATTTTATGAATGTAGTAGTCTAACTAGCATAGAAATCCCTAACTCTGTGACCGATATCGGAAAGTTTGCGTTTTATGAATGTAGTAGTCTGACAAGTATAGAAATCCCGAATTCCGTGACCAGTATCGCAGGGTCTGCGTTTTCTGGATGTAGTAGTCTGACAAGCATAGAAATCCCGAATTCCGTGACCAGTATCGCAGGGTCTGCGTTTTCTGGATGTAGTAGTCTGACAAGTATTATTGTTGATAGCGGAAACGGTGTGTATGACTCCCGTGAAGGATGCAATGCCATCATCGAGACAGAATCAAATACCTTAATTTGGGGCTGTCAGAATACTATTATCCCCTCCAACGTGACCAGCATCGGAGAGTATGCGTTTTCAGGTTGTAGCAATTTAACAAGCATAGAAATCCCTAACTCTGTGACCCATATCGGAAGTTCTGCGTTTTCTTACTGTAGCAGTCTAACAAGCATAGTAATCCCAAACTCTGTGACCGGCATCGTTGGAGCTGTGTTTCAGAACTGTAGCAGTCTGACAAGCATAGTAATCCCTAACTCTGTGACTGATATTACTATTTTTGCTTTTTGGGGCTGCAACAGCCTGACAAATATCATTGTTGATAGCGGAAACAGTGTGTATGACTCCCGTGAAGGATGCAATGCCATCATCAAGACACAATCTAACACCTTATTTATTGGCTGTCAGAATACTGTTATTCCCTCCAGCGTGACCAGCATAGGAGCGTATGCGTTTTTTGGCTGTAGCAATCTAACAAGCATAGAAATTCCTAACTCTGTGACCAGCATCGGAGATCTTGCGTTTAATTGGTGTACAGGATTGACCGCTATTACCATCCCCGGCAGCGTGACGATCATTGGAAAATCGGCTTTTAATAATTGTAATTTAAACTCCGTAACATCATTCATAGCAGAACCTTTCAAAATATCTTGGTGGGATGTGTTTTTTGGCAACAACTCACCAACTTTGTATGTTCCTGCTTTTGCATTAGAAACTTATAAGCAGACTGAAGGCTGGCGTGATTTTACCAATATTCTGCCTATTTCATCAACAATATCAACAATAGCCCTACAAGTCAAGAACGAGGCAAACGAGGAACTTTCCGAAGGAGTGAGTATTACTTGGTATGATAAAGCTAAAAGTCAGATAGGAACAGGTAGCACAATCGGTGGTATCAGTGATGGCGACACGGTGTATTATTCTGTTACGCTCAATGAGAGATTAGGTCGCTTGTACCGCGAGGTACACTATCAGCAAGCAGTGAATGATGGTAACCCTGTCGTTTGCCAGTTAGTGCCTATAGAGACAGTGCAGCTGCATGGACAAGTGTTGGCCATGGGCACAGAGGTGGCACATGCCGACGTCAGTATTACGCAGTGGCTGAATGGTCGATATGTACAGACCATGCAGACAAAGACTGATGGCGATGGGCAGTTCACTGTGGAAGCGAAGAACGATTCGACGGAAATCGTAGTGCAATTCGAAGGCTACACAGACTATCAATTGACCCAACGGAGCATTGGCAGCGGTGACGTGGGAACACTCTACTTGGAGCCAGTGAAAGGTAAGGTGATAGCTGTCAGTCTGAGTTATCAGGAATCTGCGGCTGAGGGCACAGAGCCAATAGTGCAAGATTGGTATAGCGACACAAGGAATGTGGCATATACCTTATATAATAATACAAAGGGTAAAGACCTGACCGACTTCTCCATGCAGCAGGGAAACATCGTACTATCGGCTGGAACCGATATAGGTGACCGCATCAGCGTGACAGCGCATAGTCTGAACGGGAAATTTGCTGACGTGAGTGCAGAGGCCACCATTGCTGCTAATGACACAGCAGAGGTGAGTTTGCGATTGATAGCCTATGGTGGTGTGGACGTCAGTTACAGTCAGAAGCGCGACGAGCGACTATTAGCCATGCTTTACGATGCCGATGGAAAGTTGGTTGCCCGTAGCACTTTTACTGGATATAATACCTCGTTCAGCCAACTGTCGGCGGGTCGCTATACATTAGTAACCATGGGCAGCGGGAGTGGTGTCAACAGTGTTGCAACGTTAGACGACCTTGCCCTGATGGGATTGGCCGAAGGCACTGATTATGCCGTGAACAATCTGACGGTGAGTGACGGTGTGTTGACAAACGTCTATGTGGAGAGTGTGCCAGAGATGGATGCCAGCAAGTTTGAGCTGACGTCTGCCAATACATCGTATCTGCCCAATAAGACACAGACCACAGCAGGGCAACTGATGACAATGACGGTCCGTTTGGGCTTCCTGCCACAGTACACAGGGCAGATAAGCAATGTACAGTTGGTAGTCACTATTCCTGAAGGCTGTGTGTTTATTGATAACTCGGTGTGTGTAGGCACAACTATAAAATCCTATACACTGAACGGAAACAGGCTGACTATTCCGCTCAATGAGGATGAGACAGACAGCCGCGTACATTTCTGCCTTATACCAACTCAAAGCGGCACCTTTAGCAGCACAGCGTTGGCCGTGTATGATTATCAGGGTGAGCGAACACAGACAATTGGAACTGCATTATTTGAAGCCACGGGAGAAGCGATTTATGTACCCTTAGCGACAAGGGAGAAAACGATAACAGTCAGTGGCGTGTCGGCTTCAAAGTCAGAGGTGGACATTTACGATGGCGGGCATTTAATAGGGACTACTATTGCCAAAGCGGATGGAACATGGAACGTGGAATGTGAACTGCATAATGCTTACAATCTTACTACCCACGAAATCTACGCTCAGTATCGCAGTACGTATCAGCAAATCGTGGTGAAGACCGCTACCCAAGAGTGTCTGTATGACAGGGTGGTAGTGGCAAAGTCGGTGACGATGACTTTTTACAACGGATGGCTGAAGAAAATTGTAGATGTGACATTCGATTTTGAGAATGGCACAATCAGCAACAATTCCTATCAGTTCTATACGTCTACTGACTTTACCTTTGTTGCCGACTTGACCGCTAACAACAATACGTCAGTCAACGGTGTGACCTTCTATGTCCACACTACTCAAAAAGAGGTACGACAGCTGAAAGGCTTCTTCGACGAGAAACTGAGCCGATGGGTTGCCGTCAGTAAGTTCGACAGCAACAATCTGCCGGTGAATGTGAGTATGGATGTGGAGGCAAACATCAATGCTGTTGAACCATTGGCAGACACACAGCAGTCTTATGACATTCTGGAAGAAGTCCAGCATTATGCAGCCACTGATATAGAAGAGAATAAGGAGATTGACAGACTGGATGCCGAGATAGCGGCAGAATTAGACAAAGACAATGTGGATGCAACTCCTGTTAAAGCACTCATCAGCCAATATGCAGGATTTGATTTCGATAGTGATGACATGGAAGCTATTGCTCCAGAGGAATTCGAAGAGCGGATGCTACTGATGGAGGAAAACATAAGTCTTCTTTTGAAGGATATAGACGACTTTCTGGGCGAGGATCTCGAGGACTACGACAAATACTATACCAGTGAGGATACATTGAGTGACGGTCGCAAACTGACAAAGCAGGTGGCAAGCTGTGAAGGACTTACTGTTAAAGAGTTGACAGACAAAGGTTATCAGCAGATACCATCAACAGACGGAGTGCTGCTTTATTATTCCAGTGAGGACTTCTGCGAATATGTGGATTTCAAGAGCGATATCAGGTACCGCTTTACCTATAGCGAGACAGGCATGGCTCGTAGCATAAAAAAAGCCGCAGTTCCTTCTAATTGGGATGCGATATGGAATGGCATCCAGAGGGCCTACCAAAATGCTTTGGCTGACAGAGACAATCTTAATAGGATCTTGAACCAAGCTAACGATATAAGACGGCGAAATTTGGACCGTATAGATTTTGAAGAAAGGGAATGTAGAAGCTTGCTGAATATGGTGGAAAACGATTTGAGAAGAGAATTTAATTTCACTCAGTTCCGCAACAGACAGACATTACTGCGTCAACTTAACCATATTGAGAGGCGAAGAGCCAGACTGATGCGAGTACCCAATAGAATTAGTAGGTCATATAATGTCATCAATCAGTTAAATCAAGTAATTGAAATATACCAGAGATTGACAGTGAATTACCACAGAATTCGCAACTTTAGTATTGGGGAATGTATACGTAAAAAGAATCCTACAGCATGTGAGTTGTTAGAGAAACAGCTTACTAATGTGACTCAGAGCTACAGGAACTATGCCGTATGGCGTATTAGCATGTATGCTACTCAATTAATTACAAACGTATGGTTTGGTCGCGTGCCTGCCGTGAATATCTTGTTAGGCATCTTACAAGATGCAGCCGTTAATATTCGCGACAACCAATTTGACAATGATGTTACCATAAAGCTGAACCAGCTTTATCAGCAAAATGAATATGCAGAGAAAAGGTGTAGCAAGAAAGAGGATGACGAAGAAGAGAATCCGGAAGAAGAAAAGGCTATCCCCAAGGATTTAGCCCCTGAACCTACAACCAAAGATGTTACCCCTATCCACGACCCTTCCGGCTATGTCTATGAGGCAGTGACGAGCAACCGGCTTCCGGGCGTGACGGCCACCATCTACGAACAGGAGGCGGACACGACGCCGTGGGATGCTGAAGATTATTCGCAGGTGAACCCGCAGGTGACCGACGAAACTGGACTGTACCGATGGGACGTGCCAATGGGCAACTGGCAGGTGCGCTTCGTGAAGGAGGGCTATGAGACCGTGCAGACTGAGTGGCTGCCCGTGCCTCCGCCACAACTGGAAATCAATATCCCGATGTCTCAGGGTGTTGCTCCTAAGGTGACGAAAGCTTACGGTACGGAGAGCGGCATCACGATGACATTCAGTAAGTATATGCGTCCGGCAACGATAGAGGAGAACGACTGGGTGACTGCTCAGATAGAGACCCCATCGCCTCTGCGGACAGGAGACAATGCCGCCAATGCTGGAGACGCCGTGACGGGCAGTCTTGATATGGTGGACTTGGAGGAAGACCCGTACACCAGCCAGTCGTATGCCTCGAAGGTGATGCTCGTGCCCGAGAAACCGCTGAAAGCCGGCGACGTGGTGCTGCTGACGGTGAAGAAGGACGTGGAGAGCTACTGCGGCGTGACGATGGTCGCTGATCAGACGCTGCATGTGGTGATAGAGCCTGACATGGGCATACAGGTGGATTCCTTGATAGTGGTTGACTACGGCAGTACCCACACCTTGGACGTGACGGTCAGCCCGGCTTCGGCTACGGCGGGCAAGGTGCTGCAAGTGATGACGACCTCGCCACTGATAGCGTCGGTAGACCATCAGGAGGTGACGCTCGACGCCGAAGGTCACGGTCAGATTGTAGTTGGCGGTGAACTGCCTGGCAGTGCCTCAGTGCAGATAGTCTTGCCAGAGGCCGACCTACAGGCTTCGACGGAGGTATATGTGGTGAGAGGCGAGACTGTGGCTCACAAGCCAAAAGCATCGAAGCCTACGGAAAGTACTGTGGAGCGCGGTTTCCAGTTGAAATTAACGACCAGCACGGCAGGAGCCACCATCTACTACACGCTTGACGGTAGTGACCCCACCGAATCGACAACACGGAAAACCTACAACGCCCCCATTGTATTGAGGGATGATGTTACAGTGAAAGCCGTTGCCACTCGTGACGGCCTTAAGGACAGTCCAGTTGGTGAGTTTGTCTACACCGTCATCAGCAACGAAGTAGTGATAGACGAGATGGCGACGACGGTGCCAGAATCGGTAGATGATGCTGATGTGAGGGTGAAGCGCACTATGGACGGCGGAGTGTGGAGCACGCTGGTGCTTCCTTTCGACATGAGCGACACGCAGGTGAAGACGGTATTCGGCAGCGATGTTCAAATTGCACAGTTTACTGGATGGCGGACGACGGAGCGTGACGGAAACGGACAACCGACAGCCATTGAGGTGAACTTCAGCAGAACGTCGTCCATTACAGCCAACGTGCCCGTGATCATCAAGGCTACAAGGAGTATCAGTGAGTTTGCGGTTGATTATGTTAACGTAAATGCTGAAACGCTGCCTGCGGTGAATGTTGGCAACGAGGTGAGCGGCACGGCGGGCAGCTTCACGGGTAGCTATGTGCCTATGACACTGCCAAAGGGAAGTCTATTCCTATATGATAACAAGTTCTACTACTCTGTAGGTAAGACACAGATGAAGGGGCTCCGTGCGTTCTTCAACTTCCAGGAAGTGCTGAGTGAGATGGCGATAGCCGAAAGCCGCGTGAAGATTGTGATTGATGGCAGCGATGCGACGGGTATCAATGACGTGACGGCAGACAGCGACGGAAACTACTATAACCTGCAAGGTTTGCGGGTGAAGAAGCCTCAAGGCAAGGGCGTCTATATAGAGCGCTCGGAAGGCAAGAATGGTAAGAAAGTCATCAACAAATAAAAGGATATAGTGATGAAAAAGACATATATAGCACCATCCATTGAGTGGATGCCCATACAGGCAGCAGAAATTATCTGCGCCAGCGGCGTTGAGGGTGATATTGGCATTGAGTTTGGCGGCATTGACGGCGAGGGCATACTGCCACCAGCCTCCCGTCAGGAATTTGACATGTTGCCATTGTAGTTATTTGAACACTTGTAAATAATTCGGATAAAGCTCTTATTTTCTTCTGAAGATACCCTCAAATTGTTGAGTCGACTCATTCAATCAAATGAGTCGACTCGTTGGATTGAATGAGTCGACTCAACTCTTCGAACGAATTAATTGAAAGAAATATACTTGGTGTGATATTGTCAAGATTTCTGACGGAATTACATCTAAAGCAGAAAGAACCACTAAAATCGTTAAACTACACAGTAAAAGTCACATGAAGATATGCCGTTTGTTTTTGCGTAAAGGCGAGGATATTTTGCGTACAGGCGCAAGGTGTTTTGCGTATAGGCGCAAGGTGTTTTGCGTATAGGCGCAAGGTGTTTTGCGTATAGGCAAAAACGAGTTAACCTATGTCCTTTGACCTAGAAACATAGGCTCTTGCACCAACGAAGCCTTATCCAATCCCCTCAGAAGCTAGTTGTAATATAAGTACCATACATCGTTCC
The DNA here is from genome assembly GCA_937898415.1 of uncultured Prevotellaceae bacterium. Taxonomy (GTDB): domain Bacteria; phylum Bacteroidota; class Bacteroidia; order Bacteroidales; family Bacteroidaceae; genus Prevotella. The sequence continues at coordinate 24,894 of CALDLA010000050.1, forward strand.
GACGAGACGGTAATGCCTCGTGCGTACCGTTTTCATCATTTCACCCCATTTTTCTGTTTTATTATACTTTTCCTAAGGAGAAGAAGATTCCAAAAGTTCTCCACCATGGTAAGACGTACTGGAGTAAGCAGCACGTCGATAAACATTTTGCCAAACACATCGAGAACAATAACATCGTTGAATGGTATTCCGTTCAGGACATGATGGAGAAGTTTAATATGCACATAATGTCAAACTTGAAAAAAGTGTCATAGCATCACAATTACCACAATTGCCTATTGCAATCAAAAAGATGGCTCTTCAAAGGCAAACATCATGTCAAGTAATTCCGTCTTACGGACTTCTTTACCCCAGTTCTTCCCCTTGAAATCATCGCTTTCGTTTATCTCACAGAGGCCAATAAAACGGAACAGGCGGTTGAATATTCTATATTCATACCCATGTCCAACATTCAGCATTGGGAAAGCCTTGCTATACTCATCAGCATAGAACCCTGTGTTGCGCCAATCCGCGCCATAGTGATGCAGAAGCCATAAAGAATACAATCGCCCTAAATTACCCACTTCGTTGTCCTCATACAAATCAAGCCAGCCAGTGTTGTAATCCCTGAAAAGGAACAGAATTATCGTTCGCATCAATTCATTATGGTCACCAAGTAGTTGCTTACCCTTGGCCGTTAGTGACAACTTCCCGACACGAGTCTTGATGAGTCCGCACTCCTTCAACACGACCCTGAGTACCTGCACTTCTTCTGTCTTCGGTTCGCTCTTCTGTTTATACCAGTCAGTGCTCCAACTATGACTTCCTAATTCGTAGAGCTCGGCAACCATCTTTGGAGGTATATATCCCTGTGCCGTGAGTTTCAATTCCTTTTCGCTCAACACATTCATCAGGTGCAGAGCCTGTCGCATGACGGGAATCCGTTCCATCTGCTCCTCTGTTAATCGACGCAGTTGTACTGGGCCCCCCACTTCTAACGTTCTGTTAAGCATCTGGTGCATCTGCTCAGATGAGAATCCGTTGAAATCTGGCTTAGGCGCAGCGTTCTGTGCATGCATGATTTCACCCAGATGGCAGTTAATATCATCCAGGTTCACGTGCTTACCGCTTCTCTCCATCTGATCGATCCATTCCTGCAACCGACGGGTAATTTCATTCTTATCTATCATATAGTCATTTTATTCATGGTTATATCTGCAAATCATTATTTACCACTTGCGTATTCCCCGTAGATGTCCGGCATAGCATCGCAAAAGCCATATCCACTGCTTTCCGTGTTCTTCAGCATTGCCTCAATACGTTTCTGAAACTTCGGCAGTAGATTGTTCTTTGATATATACTTCATCGTGGCTTCAAAATTACTTTCCGTAGAATCATAGAACGACTCCCATAAATCACCCCAAGCATCAGCCACCTCACAAGCATTCTCTACCAGATACAGCATCAGGTCTGCAAGATTCTCTGGCGAAGGATGTAGCTTCCTGAAATCGGTAATCGCTTTCTTGCAGACACTAAACCGACATTTTCCATCGCCACGTTTCGGCCAAAACTCATTCCTTATAATCGCTTTATACTCCTTCAACTTCGCCTTCTCATCTGGATTCAAGAAGTACTCCAGGTACTCTTTGGCCTCCTTTCGGGCATCGTAGAGGTCAAGAACAACGTCTATAACCTCACTTTTCTCTAAGGTTCCAAGATATTTCTTTAATGCAACTTTCGACATAAGTTAATCATTTAACACATGATTGACTGTACACGGTAACCAAGGGCTATGATTACATCAAGATTATAATGCAAAACCTGGTAGTTTTTGCCATCTGCGGCAGTTGTTCGGAATTTCCGAACAACTGCATCTTGCTCCAGTTCCTTGTCTGCAAAAATGTTTGTCAGATGCTCGCTGATATTTGACTTGCTCGATTGATATATCTCCACCAATTGTGCCTGCGTCAGCCAAACATCCTCATCAGCGAAGCGAGTATTCACACTCACCCTGCCTTCCTCATCCTTATACAGTATCAGTATATTCTCTTTATCCATATTTCGTTTAACGCATTTTATCCGTTCTGTATTACTTGGCCTTTATATTGGCCTTCCCCTTTTACTGCCTTCGGGGTCTGGATGAACATCAATCTTTGTATAGGTCTCATATTCTCTCCAAGTATCCCTTATCCTATGTTTCTCTTCATAATACTCATCTAAGAGTTTATCAACCTCTTCCATACTGATTTCACCCTCTATATTTCTTCGGGCAAGTTCCAGCAAGTAGTCGGATACTTTCAGCCCATCCACCGCCTGTAAACCGATGGCTACGCGCCAAGCCTCAGCCCTCTCTTTTTTCTGAGGATCCCCGTGACGTAAATACTCGTCAAAATATTCCATGTTAATTGGTATTGCCATATATTCATCAACAGTTTTTAGGTTCGATATTGTCACATATTGATGTACTTCACAGGATTTTGGCTTTTGCCATAGAAGGCTGATACATTTTTCCCAATATATGTTGTATGCTCGTCTTCAATGCCCAGAAACTCACATCGTCCAATGTGTTTCGGGTCTTCCGTGTATTTCCAATCGACAGGATTATAGACTTCTTCCACAATCCCATTAACGATGGCAAGAACATGGGTAGCCCTTCTTGCACGGTTTATATCAACCTTCCAATACTTACGGGTCATCTCATACAGATTCTCCCTTTTCACTTTTCCTACTTTTACACACATAATGCGGTCTTCGGAATTAGGTGTTAGTTCGTTTGATGCCATATATGTATCATTTTTGCAGATTACTCTAAACTGTTGATGACATTCAACATCGTATCATAGTCCGTTATCTCATGGTAACGTACTATGCTGGTTGATACATTGTTGAAGAGTTTCTTGGCACATTCTATCTTTGCCATTTCTGCCCCCTTCAAGTTCATAGACAGCATACTGCCTTTGGTCTCTGCTACAAAGAAGATGTGCTTCACGCCCATTTTGTCATTGAAGGCTATAGCCCAGTCTGGTGCATACTTGCCCACAGGTGTAGGTATCTGGAAAGAACGGGGCAGACGTGCATATACACACACCTCGTCTGCTTTATCGAGTGCTTCGGCAAACTTTCGTTCGCCCTTGCTGTCCGTGAATACATAGTCCAGAATATGTTTCTTTGCCTCATAAGCCTTTTCAAGTGGTTGACGGTTCTTCTCCTTGGTGAAGATGTCTGCATCATACTGCTGCTCCGTGCGATTATAGGCAATATGCTCTACAATCATCGTCGCCTTCTGGTCTTTAATCAGACGTACCACGTTGCGGATAAACTCTTCGGGGTTGTTCTTGAACAGATAGAGTTTTCCCGTGGAGATACCCTTCAGGATGCGTACCACCGTCCTTCTGGTCAATGTCGCACCCTTGGCTATCTCGCCTACGAGGTCGTAGGGCACATCACTTGTAGATACCTCCTTCAAGGCTTGTGTGCGAGTATGTTGGTCAACAGTGAAATCAAGATCGTCCGTTCCTTGTTCACCTGTCGTCACCACATATTTCAGTTCGGTAACACGCAGATTCTTGTTGATGGATGCTACGGCTTTTTGTATCAGTTCCTCACTGTCATAATGTACCGTATAGACATAGCGGTGATTGATTTCTTCCCACAACCGTTTGAACTCTTCCTTACTGGCATTTTCATTCAGATGATCATTGACGGCCTCTGCCGACTCATTGGCATCCTCTATCATGTCCGCAAGGGCTGTCGGGTCAAAGATTCCTTGTACCAACTTATGTACCTGTTCACTGATGGGCTGTAGTTTCTTGCCCATCGGAGCAAGGCTGTCTGTGCGCAGGTCTTCGTGATATGATTGCTGGATGTTACCCTTGTCATCCACATAGTCATTCTCATAGAGATAGTTGACAATGGCTGTTGCCTCCATCGTGGAAATGGTATGCACTTCTTCTCCCACCATAAACTTGCGTCCCTCGAAATAAGCGACTGTTGCCTGTGTCGGACGTTCACGCAAGGCTTCACGGGTTTCTTTCTGGAGAGCATCTACAAACGTGCTGTAGCTTTCGTTGGCAATGACCGTAAGAGCATTGATGTCATGCACGGCTTCACCCAGACGCTCTGTATCCATGCGAACGCCTTGCTGGTCAACGCAGATACGCAGTCCACGACCTACCTCCTGACGCTTGGCTGTTGCACTGCTAGCATGGCGCAGGGTGCATATCTGGAATACATTCGGGTTGTCCCATCCTTCACGCAGTGCAGAGTGCGAGAAGATGAATCGTGTCGGTTCATCGAAACTCAACAACCGCTCTTTGTTTTTCAGGATCAAATCGTAGGCCGATATATCCGAAGAGAAGTCTTCACCTCGCTTCACAACACTGTCGATGGCGTGGCCTTTCTTGTCGATAGAGAAGTAGCCATTGTGTACTTGGTCTGCTGTAAAGCGTTTCAGGTAACGCTGGTAGTCATCCTCAAAGAGTGAAAGGTTCTCGTTGAGGAAACGAGTGTATTCCTCTTCAAAGACTTTCCAAAGGAAGCCCTTTACGACTTCACCCTGCATTCCCGACGTTCCGTCGCCTACCCGTAGCCTTTCATCATAGCCCTTATAATTGGCTACTTCGTCGATGAAGAAGAGCGAAAGTGTCTTGATGCCCTGCTTGAAGAGTGCTGCTTCTTTCTCGAAGTGCGAACGGATGGTTTCTCTAATCTGAATGCGCTGTATCTGTTGTTCGGACACATCGCCCATCACTTCACCCTTACGGAGCGAATCGCCGTTCATGAAATAGACAGTGTTCGTTAAGGGATTGATGTCGGTGATGACAAAATCCTTGTAGGCAGGAAGCCCAGATGTGTCATAGAGTGAATCGTTCTGCCCGAACTTGCATATCTGCCTACGGGTGCTGCTTGCCCCCTTCACCTCAATCTCTAGTCGTACCTCTGGAGCCTTGTTCTTTGATAGAACGATGCTGTCGAAATAGATGTAGCTTTGGTTTCCTAAAAGGTTTTGCAGGGTAATACCCTTCACCTGAATCTTCTTCACCAACCGCTGGCGGTAAGCATCAAAGGCATCCAACGCATATACGCAGTTGTGCGATGTCTTATGTGTGGCTGAGTAGTTCAGCACAAACAACGGCTTGAAGTTCTTCAGCGCACGTTGTGTGGCAGCACCCTCCATCTTCTGTGGCTCGTCCATGATGATGATAGGACGATTGGCGGCAATCACATCGATAGGACGGCGGCTCTGGAAATCGTCACGCTTGGAATAGATGATACGGCTTTCCTTGTTGGCAGCACCTTCCTTGAAGGAGGTGTTGAACGCCTGCACATTGATAATCATCACATTGATGCTGGCATCGCTGCTGAAGGAGTCTATCTGTGTCAGATTGCCGCTGTTATAGATAAAGTAACGGGCTTTCTTGCCGTACTGCTCCATGAAATGGTCTTCCAGCATCGTAAAACTCTTATACACACCTTCACGGATAGCGATACTTGGCACCACAACGATGAACTTCGACCAGCCATAGCGCTTGTTCAGTTCAAACATCGTCTTGATATAGACGTAGGTCTTACCTGTACCCGTCTCCATTTCGATATCGAGTGAACATGCACCTAACCCGTCTGGCTGACTCAACTTCGTTGACTTTGGGATATTGTAGATTGCCTGTTGCTGTTGGATATTGGCAAGCAGCTGAGGGCCTTGCAGTTCTACGTCTGCATTCTTATAACCCACATATTCCTCATCAAAGACAATACGTCCTTTCGTCTTACCTAAGTCACGGCGGTATTGCGAACTCGTCTTCGAGGGCTGCCCTGCAAACACATTTACTGTAGCCTCAACAGCATCCGTCTGATATTGTTGTATCTTAAACTTAAACTTCATTTGCCACCCTCCTTTGATTCTTCGTCTTTTCCTATATTACCCAAACGTTTGATAGAATCCAGATAGTCCTGTTCTACGTCACTGATGGTGCGCTGTTTGTATTTGCGATATTCGTTTGTGGCATGTTCCATTGCTTCTGCATGAGAAACGCTGCCAGCATCTTGCAACAGTTGCTCCCCTGACATTGTGAGAATGCGGTCCAGATAGTTGGCCCAGTCATTCATCGTCATTGGTTGTTCACGTTCGGCCTGCCGTTCAGCAAAGTCCAGATATCCCGAAACCAGTTGTCCCATAGCTCGGAGTTCCTTAGCGTCAAGATAGTTTTTCGCTGTCTTGGCTTCAACTAATGTAGGCTGATTTCCTTTGAAAGTGAGAAGCCCCATGAAGTCTTTCTCTGCATCTGCTCGCTCCACTATCAACTCTGCTGCCGTGCGTCCATGGATGGCATAATGAATTTTATTCTGCACCTTCTTAAAGAACTCCTGAGATATAGATGCTCGTGGATCATAGTCAATGCTTGTAGCATAGATTTCCAGCACTTGCCTATAGAGTACCTTTTCTGTAGCGCGGATGTCTCTGATGCGTTCGAGAAGTTCCTTCCAATAGCCACCACCGCCAAGCCTTTTCAGTCGTTCATCGTCAAGTGTAAATCCTTTGACGATATACTCTTTAAGCCGTTCCGTTGCCCACTGTCTGAAGCGTGTCGCAATGATGGAACGCACACGATAGCCAAGGGCTATAATCATGTCGAGACTATAGAAGGTAGTTAGGTATGACTTGCCATCTGCAGCAGTTGTTCGGAATTTCCGAACAACTGCATCTTCCTGTAGTTCGCCTTCTTCGAAGATATGCTTGATGTGTTCACTGACGTTCGATTTACTCGTCTGATATAGTTCGCACATCTGAGCCTGTGTAAGCCATAGCGTATCTTCTGTCAGTCTCACGTCAATCTTCGTGAGTCCGCTGCTGTCTGTATATATGAGTATTTTATTGTTTTCTTCCATAACCCTTACAATATTCTTCTTACGGTGTCCTTACTATACTCTTCCCAGATTTGCTCGAAGTTGTCGGCCACTTGATCGTTGGCGAGGCTGCTGTCGCGCATAACGAAGTAGTAGGGATGCTGACGGGCTATCTCCGTGATGGTCGTCTCATTCACTTCTTCGTCGAAGCAAGCCATCAGGTAGCCGTCGCTGACACTCCAGACCGTCTTGCCGGCAATGCTACGCTTTTCTATCTTGGCACTCAGCTCGATGGCGAGGTCTATCATCGTCTGGAAAAGCAGGTCTTCCTCTGTGCGGTCGGGCTTAATATTGTCGTCAAAGAGTTTCTGCTCATTGAACTCTGATGGAGTATAATAGACATCCTGCATGTTCGATGAGTCGAGTTTCAGAACACGGAAACCTGTGTCAAGGTCTTGTGTGGTCAAAGGTGACTCTTCCTTGATTTTCTTTCCTGCACGACGAATGCGCTCTTTGCCTATTTCACAAAGATTGCCATATTTATTATCAACATTTTCTGGTATTTGTACCAAGATAAATTTGCGATGAGCACTATCGGAAGCGTTGTGCTGCATCACGGCATGGGCGGTAGTGGCAGAGCCCGAGAAAAAATCGAGTACAGTACTATCCTCATCGGTAGCAATCTGAACAATGCGATCAAGCAAACGTACAGGCTTGGGCGTATCAAATGGAATATCACCGTCAAAGAGTGCTTTCAATTCTTTTTTCGCTTCGTCTGTATGTCCAACTTCAGTATGAGGCCACAGGTTAGTGACCATCTTCCCTTCTACTTCCGACAAATAAGTCTTTCGTCCGATTCCACCTGAACCATTCTTCGTAAAATAGAATTTAGGCCACTGTCCTCTTTGAAGTACAAATTCTGCTTTGATTTTGGAAACTTCCAAACTCTCTTTAAGCACAATTGCTTTAACTCCAGAACGCACATCTTTGACATCAACACCGCATATTTTAGCCCGAGAATCAGCATCATTTATATCTCTTAGTTCATATTCGCACCAGCCGTTCATATGGTTCAACATCTCTTGTTGGCTATAGCGCCAGTGTCCATTTGCATAGGGGTATATCATACTACCATTAAATGGATTCTGAATAGCGTATACCATACCTTGGTGTGTTTTTGCTTCTGAAGCGAAGGCATTATCATTTCTCCATGAACCTTTAGGATCATTATCCGGATTCCCATACATTTTATTCATCTCGTCTGTTCGTGACAGACGATTAGGAATCCAACCTGGATAACGGCTATAAATGACAATGGATTCTTTTTCCGCTGGTACACCTTTAGAATCATTTCTTGGAGAGTATGTCTTTTGCCAACTGATATTTGCTACGAAACATGATTCTCCATATATTTCATTGCAAACCTTAATAAGGTTCTCTGCCTCGCGGTCATCTATGGAAATGAATATCGCCCCATCCTCGCTCAGCAAATCCTTTGCTACCTTCAAACGAGGATAAATCATATTGAGCCAGTCTGTATGAAAACGACCATTGCTCTCTGTATTAATAGTATACTTATCTGTTAGCCAATTACCTTCTTCATCATAGTCACCACTACTATCACTCCATGTTGAAGCATCCATTCCAAAATTATCGTTATACACGAAATCATTACCCGTGTTATATGGCGGGTCGATATAAATCATCTTCACCTTGCCGAGATAGTTCTCACGTAGGAGTTTCAGCACTTGCAGGTTGTCGCCTTCAATATATAAGTTTTGTGTCGTGTCGAAGTTCACGCTCTCCTCTCGGCAAGGGCGCAGGGTGTCGGTCGTAGGGGCATTGGCCAGTCGGATGGCATTACGCTTATCAGGCCAAGTGAACTGATACCGTTCCTCTGCACCCTCCACAATGTCCTTTGACAACTCCTGCCTGAGCTGGTCGAAGTCAATAGCCACTTCCGGATTCCCCTCATCGTTCAGCCGTTCAGTGAGGCAGTTGGGAAACAGTTCCCCAATCCGCTTTATATTCTCATCCACGATGTTCGTGGTCTGCATATTTAATTTCTCCATCATAGTACTTATTTCTTAGTTTTTTTGTTAAACATCAACATTTAGTCTTCTTGCTCGTAATAATAGGAATAGTCTATTCCCTTCATGAATGTTTCTCGGTCGTCTGTTTTGTCCGTCAGAGCCTTACGGAGCAAGTCGCGTATCTTGTTGCTGTTCATCTCACTTTCTATCATTGCATCAAGATATTCTCGTTTGGCTATCTTACTCCAATCAATGCAGAGCCCAATTCTTTTCTTTAGCATGATGTCCAACCATATACGGGTTGAACGTCCATTACCTTCCATGAACGGGTGAGCCATATTCATCTCAACGTATTTGTCAACTATTTCATCGAAGGAATTGTCAGGCATCTGTTCTACCGTTTGAAGATATTGATGCAGGTGTTCTGCCAAACAAAAGATGGTGTTGCCCTTTGAAATGGTCTTTGTGCGTATCTTTCCCGCAAAGTCATAAAGACCACCAAACAAGAATGCGTGTATTTGTTGCAGGCATTCCACTGTGCCAGGCTTCAGACTGTTAAGCAGGCCGCTCTCCAACAATGTATAGGCTTTCTTCTTGCTTTGACCATCCAATGTGTTGTCACTATAAACAAACCAGTCGAGAAAGTCCTCCGTCTTTTTGCTTGGCATAACTCTTACAAGTTGGATAATGTCATCTTGTGAAAAGCAATCCGTGGCATATCTCTTGCCATCGGCAGCGGTCATCTTCAGTTGACTACAGCGTGTAGTCAACTCGTTTCCTGCCTTCTTCAGTCGTGTCTTCAGTACGCTCCAATACTTACGTGGGTTAGGGCTATCCGTAATAGCCCCCACAATATCTACGATGGAGAACCACCACTTGGCTCCCTCTTCGTCCCATATGGCTCTCACCTCATGGTCTTTGTAGAATCGTATTGATTTCTTATTTTGCATTATTCAACTGATTAACTTTTTCAAATTTACTATTTGTTGGTGCAACTCATATTTCTTGCGTGTCTGTTTCTCAGAGCGACACTGCTTCTCTAACGATTCTATCTGGCGAAGTAACTTTTCTCGTTGTTCACGATGGATAATCTGCTCCTCGATAGTTTCTTCTGCCTGAGCATCCAAACCACCGATGGTTGCAACGATGTTATTCCTGACATCATCAAGCGACAAACCTTGTAAAGTGATGGTTGCTTCGTCAGTCGGCATCCATGCAGATTGTTGCAGTCGAGTATGGAAGATGCAGAACTGTGTCTGATTCTCAAATTGGAGGGCGAAGATGAGCTTCTGTGGTATCAACTTTTGTAGCATGAGGATATTCTTAGTGTTATAATCCTTTCGCTTCAATGCCACTTGCAGTACATAAAATCCTTCTACGTCTTTCCCCTTCGTCAAGGCTGGAACTGTTGCCGATGATACCCTTGCCACCAATACCATACGGCTGATGTCCGCATCGAAACGGTCACGCTCAACCGCTTTGAGATTGAACTTCTCAAAGACAGCTTTTTTGTAGAGCGGCTTGTTGATGGCGGTAGCAGGTGGTAACTGGAACATGGGCATCATTTGATTACAAGGAAACAAATTAGTTCAAAGTCGTCAAGCCCTGTGATGCGCTCTTCAAAGAGTTCGCCCACAAAGCCATCGAGAAAACTGTCTATATCTGACTCTTCCTTCTTTGTGACAATAGACTCTATCGCCTTACCCAGTAGTTCTGAGTATTTGCCCATGTGCAGACCGTCGCGTGTTTCTTTGTTAAAGGCACTGCACAGTTTGACATCTGGCTTGGTCATGGGTTTGCAGAGCAGACGCATTTTGTCGAGCAAGTCTTTAGGGTGCAGATGATCAACAAGTACTTCGCCATCATCCCTGATATAGACCATATAGAACGGATGCAACTGGTTCTTGTGGTCGATGTTTATGCCAGCAGTTCTGTTCTTCAAAACAAAGACTGTTCCTGATGGTGCCTGGTCTGTAGCATGTACAACGGCATGAAGTCCGAATGGCGTATGCTCTACATCATGATTATTGTTGATGTATTCCAGCAAGTCAAGACGAAACTCGTTCAAGCCCAAGTCCATAATGCTGACACCCGTATTCATCTCCTCAAGGTCAACAACATCTTCTTTCAGGCGTTCCAACTGCTGCTTACGATACTCCAAATCATCTTTCTCCTCTGGCGAAAGGAGGTTGTCATCACCTGTAGCAGTCATCACCGTTACCTTCATGCGGCTCTCTACACGTCCTTTCAGATTGATGTATTCATCCAACGTCATGTCGGGCCAGTAGTTGACCAACTGAATCTGTGCATTCTTCGATCCGATACGGTCGATACGTCCGAAACGCTGAATGATGCGCACTGGATTCCAGTGAATGTCGTAGTTCAGCAGATAGTCACAATCCTGTAAGTTCTGACCTTCGCTGATACAGTCAGTAGCAATCAACACATCAATTTCCTCCTTCAAATGTGGATAGACGGCTTCACGCTCCTTCGATATGGGCGAGAAGAGGGTCAGCACTTTGTTGAAGTCAAGTTTCTCCTTCAATTTGAGAGTGCTTCGGGCTTCCACGTCACCTGTCACCAAAGCCACGTTTAAGCCATATTCTTTCTTGATTGGGTCAGCCAAACAGTTATATAGATATTCGGCTGTATCAGAGAATGCCGTAAAGATAAGTACCTTTTTGTTATTCCCGTTGATGGGATGAGCAAACTTGTCTTTTAAGTCGCTGATGAGCTGTTGTAGTTTGCTGTCATGCTCGGGCGTAATGCTCTGAAGCATCAGTAGGAGCAGACGGATGATTTCAAGGTCGTCCTTGATTTCCTTCTGCCATGATATATAGTCCATATCCTCCAAGAGGATGCGGTTTTTCTTTTTACCGATGGTGAAGTCCTGTTCGTCCTCATCACCATCAACACTTTCGTAGTCATCCACAGAAACACGTATTTCGCCATTCTGGAAACGGACGATGGCATCAAGTGTTTCCTGCATGTAGTCGCGGATTCTGGTTAAAGTCAGTCGGAAGGAGTTGACAGAAGACTCCAGGCGTTTCAACAGCTGCATGTTCATCAGTCGCTGAATACCTTGCTCACGCTCTTCTATACTCAGGCGGTGTCCTGTGGTACTTTCCTCTTCTTTATACTTCCAGAGCTGGCTGGGAAGAATAAAGGCAGATGGCGCATAGATAGCCAGATGCAGCATCTGCAACTGCTCGAATATCTCGTTGTAGTTGATGGCTGTGTCGAGGTCTGTAAGATGCGGACTTCGTGAGATGGGTTTCAGACGTTCTGGGAATGTGCCTATGTCAGCGGTATCGTAATATTGCTGAATGTGCTTGCGGCTTCGAGCGATGGTAACGGCATCCAGTAATCGGAAGAAATCAAAGTCGAGCATCCTCAGAAGTCGTTCTGTTGTACGCTCCTCTGGTGGGAGGTCTGCCCAGATGTTATAAGAGCCTTGTGCCTGACGGAAAATGTCATCAATGCCTCGGTTTGTGGGCAGTAACTTGTCAAAGGCTTCCGATTCGCCTTCGTATGCCAGTTGGAGCTGGTTCTTTAGGTCATTGAAGCGATTGTTGACAGGCGTTGCAGAAAGCATCAGCACCTTAGTTTTTACACCTGAACGGATGACCTTGTTCATCAAGCGAAGATAGCGGTTTTCACGAGGATTCTCACCATTTTCATCTGTACTTACCTTACCTCCATTACGGAAGTTATGGCTCTCATCGATAACCACCAGGTCATAGTTGCCCCAGTTTACGCGTTCCAAATCGAGGTCATTGCTCCGTCCATAGTCACGTGAAAGGTCGGTGTGGTAGAGTATATCGTAATTCAAACGGTCTTTTGCCAACGGATTGTTGACGTAGTTCTGCCGGTAGGTATTCCAGTTCTCAAAGAGTTTTTTGGGGCAAAGCACTAAGACGGTTCTATTACGGCTCTCAAAATACTTGATGACCGACAAGGCAGTGAATGTTTTTCCTAAACCAACGCTGTCTGCAAGGATGCATCCATTGTACTTCTCCAGTTTGTTGATGACTGCCAAGGCTGCATCACGCTGGAAGTTATAGAGCTTTTCCCAGATGGCTGAGTTTTTGAAACCTGTTGCCTCTTTTGGCAGTTCGTCTTCGCTAATGTCTTCAAGAAACTCATTGAAGATGTTGTAGAGTGCCACAAAGTAAAGGAACTCTGGGGCATTCTCCTTATAGGCATTGCTTATGCTGTCAATAACCTCTTCCGTGACCACCTGTAAGCGGCAACTGTCATTCCATATCTGATTGAAGAGGTCTATGTATGCCTTTGAGAAAGGAACCTCGGCTTTCTGTATCATCGTATAGGCAGCGTTGCCTTTCTCGCAACCGAGGTCAACCGTAGTAAAACCATTGATGGGTGAATAGCTGATGTCATCAAGGTTGATGAACCCCATCATCTGCTCGTTGGTCTTGTTTGACTTGAAACAAGCCTTTTCCCGAATCCAATCAGCACATTCACGGGCAATAGCCCTTTGGGTAAGTTCGTTGCGGAGCTTCACTTCAAACTCGGAGCCATAAAGTGTACGCTCTCGGTCTAACCGTGGAATGTAGAACTCACGCTGCTGCTTTGGAGTTTTCTCAGTTGTAAACGTCGGCGAGGTGAAAATGAAACGGAGTTCCTTAATGGCCTTCAGAGCCTCCTTCAACTCCTGAAAGGCATAGATGGAGAAGCAGGATGCCGCTATGGATAGTCGGCTTCCAGCTTTCATTTGCGCTACGATGTCATCCCGTAGTGTCTTGTTGATGTTGTTAATTAACTCCATCTACCTAAATAAAGAACCCCCAAGCAGTGTCTCGACAGGCGACCAAACCTTTGCATACACAGCGAGGGGATTCCATATGTCGTTTGCCTATTGGCTCTTTGGATCATTTGTCGAAATGTGAACATGATTGTTTGTCATGCGCACATTGCATGGTCGCAAAGTTACTAAAAATAAACCGAAAAACAGGCAATTTCTATATTAAATAAGGTGAAGAAGAAGATTTTCACCTCTTTTTGATGTCTAAACGTCACCTTAACCTTTCTTTTTCCTTTCATTTAGTCCACAAAATGGTATCTATTTTTAAGAAAACATTTGGTCATGTCAGATTAAACATAACAAATATGAATCGTTTTAAACCTATTTCCTGCGGAAACATAAAGAATAACACACCTTTCCGCTGATTATAGACACTTTGTTGTTCTATTTTCAGCGTATTTAATAAAACGTATTCTACACAAAAATACATGATATCGTAATTGTGAAAGACACTTATTAAATCATGCTGTATTATCTGTTTTTTCAAGGAAAAAGACAAAAATAAGTGATAAAATGAAGATTATTCACGAATTGTTTGTTATATTAAACATTTTTATTTATCTTTGCGCCCAATAAGATACAATTATGGGTAAGAATACATTTGGTAAAACGATGCCAAAGGCATTGAGCCAGAACCTGAAGATTATGGGCGAGCAAATCATGTTGGCCCGCAAGCGTAGGCATCTGTCTATGCAGGACATTGCAGACAGGGCTACGGTGACAAGACTAACTGTCTCAAAGGTGGAACATGGCGACCCAACGGTCTCCATGGGCATCTATGCGCGTGTACTCTTTGCGCTTAATTTGGAAAAGGATATCACTTTGCTTGCTGCTGACGATGCTCTTGGCAGACAGCTTCAGGATGCAGAATTACTAAGACGATGAAGAGAATTATAGTTTACGCAGATTTTGACTTCCTTTCTGCTCCACAGGAGGTTGGAACTTTAGGCTACGAACACGTTCGCGGCAAGGACCATTTTGTCTTTGAGTATTCGCGCCAGTGGCTGAAACAGCATGGCGGCATTTTGCTGAGCGGTGACCTAATGAATGTTCCTTCGTTGCAGCATCCTCGTGGAGATGATAATGTATTCGGCTTCGTCAAGGATTCCTTCCCCGATCGCTGGGGACGTTTGTTGCTTGACCGTAGAGAGCGACTGACAGCCCAACAGGAAGGTAGGCCGAAACGTATGCTCACTAATTACGACTATCTTATTGGTATCGAGGACTTCACCCGTATGGGCGGCATACGTTACAAAGAGGAAGATAGTAGTGACTATATTAATGCGAGTGCAAAATACCTTGTTCCCCCAATTGAGAGTCTTCGTGCCCTGTGCGATGCGTGCCATGAGATTGAGTTAGCAGAGGAGCGCAATGAATTGCCAGAACAACGCTGGCTCGACCAACTGATTGACCCAGGAACATCGCTTGGCGGTGCTCGTCCTAAAGCCAATGTGGTTGATACCGATGGAACGCTGTATGTTGCCAAGTTCCCGTCGAAAAAGGATTTGGAGAATACTGAACTTATTGAGCACTTCTCGCATCAACTGGCGGCCAAGGCTGGCATCAACGTGGCAAAAACACGCACCATCAAGATTTCAAAAGACCATGACCTGCTGCTTTCTGAACGCTTCGATAGAACAGCAGAAGGCCGTCGCATTCATTTTGCTTCTGCTATGTCGTTGCTTGGATTTGATGATGGAGCAGGAAGCAGCACAGGTAACGGCTATCTTGATATCGTTGATTTCATCCTTCGTGGGTGCACCGATGTGCGTCAGAATCTCCGCGAACTCTTTCGCAGAGTGGCATTCAACGTCATGTTTGGCAACACCGACGACCACTTCCGTAATCACGGTTTCCTGCTTACCCCGAAAGGCTGGACGCTCTCTCCTGCATACGATATCAACCCAGGAGCCAAGTCGCATCAATGCTTGCTCATAGACTCATACACAGAAGAGTCGGACATCAACGCCCTACTCTCTGCAAGCGAGAGCTACATGCTTGAACGTCAAGAAGCATCAGAGATTATAGAAGAGGTTCGCTCAGCCATCAAAGACTGGCGCAATACCGCTGCAGAACTGCAAATACCCATCAAACTGTTAGAATCATATTCCATTCGTTGGGATGAATTATAAAAAAGATAGCGCATCCTGCACGTTTTTCGTGAAAAATGTGTAACTTTGCAGAAGAATTTAAATATGTAGCGAACAAAGAGAAACTCGTTGATATCCAGTGGAATAATATAATCGCACGAGCATTTCTCAAGTTGAGCAAAAAAGCGCGGTACAAGTCAAATCGTCAAAGTGCTTATTATCAAGTATTTGCACTTTCACTTACTTTCGAAATACTTTCGAAAATTGGCTGTGTACCGATTAAATACGTAGAACGCCGATATTTTCGTTGATTTCAGTTGGTGCGTGGAAAGTGATCCCTTAGAGCCAATCGGGGAGTTGGCTCGAGCCAAAAGGGGTTTTGGCTCGAGCTAAATGGGGTTTTGGCTCGAGCCAAATTTAGGGGGGGTATTTTTGACTTTTTCTGATTTCACTAGCTTAGTTAAAGTTGAAGGGTGCGAAGCTGCTGAAGAGTGAAAAATGAAGATTGGTAAGACAAAATCAACGAAAAATTTGTATAATAAAAAAATAATCCGTACTTTTGCAAAAAAGAATCGATAATGGCTAAAGACTGGGATATCATTATTACAAACAAGAGCAAACTGCTGAGCCTTGATATAAAAGAGGTGTGGCGATATCGTGACTTATTATCAATGTATGTCAAACGAGATATCATCACGTTCTACAAACAAACCATTTTGGGACCGTTATGGTTTATCATCCAGCCTCTGTTTACCACCATTATGTTTATGTTCGTATTTGGTGGCATTGCTGGTATTTCTACCGATGGTATTCCTCAGGCGGTATTCTATTTGGCAGGATTGGTTTGTTGGAACTATTTTCAGGACTGTCTAACGAAGTGTTCTGATACTTTCAATGCGAACCAAGCCATCTTTGGCAAGGTGTATTTTCCACGATTAGTAGTTCCACTATCCATCGTCATTTCTAACCTGATTAAAATGTCCATCCAGTTTGCCCTGTTCTTGGTAGTCTATCTATACTATTTTGCATCTGGGGTAGACTTCAACTTGAATGCGACAATCTTATTGGTTCCCGTTCTTATTATGATGCTTGGCTGTCTTGGACTCGGATTTGGCATGATTATTTCCTCCATGACGACCAAATATCGTGACTTAAGATTCTTAATCACTTTTGGTGTACAACTCTGGATGTATGCCACACCAGTCATTTATCCGCTCTCGGTCATGAAAGATACTTATCCTAAATATATTTGGGTACTGGTGGCCAATCCTTTGACTGCAATACTTGAAACTTTCAAATACGCCTTCACTGGAGTCGGAGAATTAAACTGGTTCTATTTAGGATACAGTTTGGCGTTTACTGTCATCATTCTCCTTCTCGGCATTGTCATATTCAATCGCGTACAACGAAACTTTATGGATGTTATCTAAAGATATGGCTCTCAAGGACAATTTTATAGAGGATTATAGGAATAGGGTTTTCGATAAAGAAAACCGATCATATCTCATGGGGATTGCTATACTATGGATTGTCCTTTTACACTTTTACTGTTGGTTTCAAGGTAAACTTCCTTGGTGGATTTATTTTTTCAGTGATGGAGGGACAGGTGTAGATATTTTCCTGTTTTTGAGCGCATATGGACTGGAGGCTTCGTATAGGAAAAATGGTTGGAGCATCTTTTACAGGAATAGAGCGAAACGTATTCTTCCGGTATATCTTGTATTTCTGGTATTTGTATTTGGGCTATTTATGAATGAAGTCCCTATTGGCGACATTCTAAAGCAATGCGCAGCACAGTTAACAGGCATTTCCCTATTTCAAGAACCAAAGTTCTTCTCAACACATTTTGAGTTCGATTGGTTTACGCCTGCCTTAATCATTTATTATTTATTATATCCTGCTATATCTTTTATACTCAATTTTCTGGCAAAAAGAAATATAGGAGCAGAAATTCTTCTTCTGTTTTTTCTTTTCATTATTAGTCTATTGGCTTTAAGAAGCATACAACTGCCCATAAAATTATTTTTATATCGTCTGCCTGTCTTTACATTAGGAGCCATAACATACATCCATATGAAGGATAAACAAACAAACCGATTACTGATCCTTTATACAATTACGATTATAGGAGGTTTATTAAGTAATCAACATTGGTTCCTGACTTCATCTATCGTCCCTTCATTGTTGTTAGTTTATTCAATGGTTGAAGGACGTCGACCATTTAAAAAAACAATTAGTCTTATAGGACGTCATTCCTATGAGGTATATCTCGCGCATATCTTTCCTGTGACAAATTTCTTTATGATATATGTTTTTGACAACATATATTTGTATATTGCTGTTACTATCTTATGGACTATAGTTGTGGCTACTGTTTTTAGCGTTTCACAGAAATATATAAATCTGGCAATTAATTATAGAAAATTGACACCATGAGTAATACCGTTATAGAATTCAACAATGTTGGCAAGCAATATGTCCTTGGAACAATCGGCACAGGGACTTTAAGCCAGGATCTCAATCGTTGGTGGGCCAATATCCGAGGAAAGGAAGATCCGTACCTGAAGATTGGCGAGACGAATGACCGTACCCAGAAAGGTGAAAGTCGTTTCGTCTGGGCTCTTCGTGATATTAACTTCAAAGTAGAGCAAGGCGATGTCGTAGGTATTGTTGGTAAAAACGGTGCAGGAAAATCTACGCTCTTGAAGATTCTTTCACGTGTCACCTCGCCCACAACCGGCGATATCAAGATTAAAGGACGAATCGCCTCACTACTTGAAGTAGGAACAGGCTTCCATCCAGAGATGACGGGCCGTGAGAACATCTTCATGAATGGATCTATCATGGGTATGACCAAAGCTGAGATTAAAAGCAAATTTGACGAGATTGTAGATTTTGCCGGCGTTGCTAAATACGTGGATACGCCAGTCAAACGCTACTCATCTGGCATGATGGTTCGCCTCGGCTTTGCCATCGCTGCCCACCTGGAGCCAGAGATTCTTGTGGTAGACGAAGTCCTCGCCGTCGGAGATGCAGAGTTCCAAAAGAAGGCTATTGGTAAAATGCAAGATGTCAGCAAGGACCAAGGCCGTACAGTACTCTTCGTCAGCCATAATATGGCTGCTGTTCGTAGTCTTTGTACACGGGGCATCATGCTCAAGAATGGCATGGTCGATTTTGCAGGAACCATCCCGGACACTCTTAATCACTACCTTAAAAACAGTGAATCTTCACAGCAAACAAAGATTGTTGACAATATAAAATGGATCAAAAATACTCTGAAGATAGATTCAATCAGTATAAATGGATCTGAAGAATCTTTCTCAACAATAAAAAATGGTCAGGATTCATTGGATGTCATGATAACCGGCTATGCTGAAGAAGATATGACTTATGATGTCATGATGACTCTAAAAAGCAAAGAAGGCATACCGTTAGCCACCTATGCCATTGGTCATTATTATGGAGAATTACAACATATTGAGAGTGGTACATTCACAATAAAGCGTTCAATAAAACTCCCCCAAATTCTCAGCAAGGGCATCTTAATGGCTGATTTGTACCTGCATCATCCAATGGTAGAGTACTTGATGCAAGCACCGGATTGTTGTACACTTGAAAGTGAAGGATTCCAGCAGGGATTTGGCAGAGCACTGAGTCAGGAGCACAATGGTTTTATAGGATTTGAGAATTATGAATAAGACAACTATTATTTACAGTCTGTCAACACGAGGCTTATACTCAGAGTTGTTCAATCTAAGCCTTGCCATTGTATATGCCCGAAAAAAGCGTCTTTCACTTAGGCTGAACACTTATCTATGGAATTCACGAATAAAAAAGGGCTGGCAAGATTATTTTGAGCCGACATTAGAGTGTTCCAACGATCCCCTTTCTGCTCAAGACAAGGTGTACTCAAATGAAAGGATTTGGATTGGGAAGATCTATTATAATCCTCGCGCCTTTTTTTTATACTATTATAGGTTATTCCTTAACAAGGTTTATCTTGTACTACATCCCAGAAACCTACTCACAAGAGAAATATTTAGTGAAATGCGTTCTGTAGAATTCATACATGATGTTCTTGGAAAAGATGCTTTTAATCTGATGTCTTTATCATTCAAACAAATGTATGTAATTAACAATGAAACAAAACAATTGATAAGGAAAAGAACTGAGAGGTTAGAACTGCCTGACAGTTACATCGGGGTGCATATACGGAGGGGAGATAAAATCACCTCGCAAGAGATGCAGGATATTCATCTTGACAAATATATAAATGCCATTGTCGCATATAAAAATATAAGTTCCAATGTCTATATAGCAACTGATGACATCAGTATAGTCAGTTATATTAAGGAAAGGACAAAGACTCAGAATATCGCTATTTATTATAACAATCTTAATCATTCTCAGGGTTTCAACGAATCTGACTTTAATCAGGCATCATTGGAAACCAGGAAAGAAGAGACTCTCAATGTCTTGTTAGATATGGATGTTCTGGTTCACTCGCAATTCTTCATTGGGACATATACATCTAATCTAAGCCGTGTTGTTCCCCTTTTTTTAGGTCTTGACAAATGTATAAGTTTGGATAATGACTGGAATATCATTAACAGTTTAAATGGGTTATAAAAACGGAAAGGTATTAATATGTACATGATAAAACTCACGAACAGATATATTATCTTCGAGATAACATGGATTATGTGTATATTTGCGAACATCATCTATACACATACAACGATTATGCACTTATATAAATGGTATCACGTTGTATATCCGACATCCCACATCTGTTTTCTGTTATTTGAAGGCTTCTCTTTTTATTTTCTATCATTCATATATCCAAAGCGTCGAAATATCATACTATTACTATTTTATTTTTTTATAACCATCATACTTTGGATAAATGTTGGTTACAGCAGATATTTCGATACATATATGCCTCTGTCATTATATGTTGAATTTAATAATCTCAATGGCTTGCTTCCCAACATTAAGGATGCCATAGAAAAGACTGATCTGTTTTTCTTGGTGACAAGTATCATCATATCATTAGTATATTACAAATTTGGAAACAAACCCAAACCACAAAAATGGTATATATTACCATTATTATTTGTTGGCCTTCTTTTCTGCACGTTCATACGGCATTATAAGAGCATAAAGAGTGAGCATGATCATCTGGTAGAACACTTTATGGAACTAAATGATCAACGAAGCGTATGGGATACTATGTGTGAACGCAGACAAATGATGGAAAACAATATGCCCAAAGAGAGTTCTAACTATTATGGCATTGGTCTTACCTTATTCTTGAATATTATAGATCAGTTTTACAATGCTCAAAAAACATATTATACTGAAGAGGAAACAATAGAAATCAACAATCACAAATACCCTTCCGCCTATCCTTTACCTAATGACACTACTAAAAATCTGATTCTTATTCTTGTTGAATCATTATCAACTTATCCCATCAACAGGTCTTATAACGGGATTGAACTTACCCCCAATATTAATAAACTAATAAAAGACTCTTATTACAATTCAAATATGGCATCTGAAGCCATCTTAGGAGAGTCGAGTGATGGCCAATTTATCTATCTTACCGGACTACTTCCTTTGAAGAGAGGTGTCACTATCAATGAAATAAGAACGCAACATATAACCACATTTATTTCCATTGCCAAACAGCAAATTCCGTCTTTATATACTCAAATGACAATTCCAACGGACAAAAATGCATGGTCACAAGAAACCATGTGTCAGAAATATGGTATCAACAAACTTTTTTCAAAAGAACAATACTCTCATAAAATAGAAGATGAATGGCTAAATGATAAACAACTCTTTGATTTTGCGACTGAAACAGACAAAAATCTTGAACCGCCTTTTATCAGTATCATTCTCACATCCTCCATGCATTCGCCATATTATAAGTCTTATGAGGAATATCAGATTGACTATCCGGATAACTTCTCAACTGAACTCAAACACTATCTCGATAATGTACATTATATGGACAAATATTTAGGGGAGTACTTACTCTCCTTACAGAAATATCCTTGGTATGAAGAATGTACGATTATTATAACAGCAGATCATAAGCCAAATGGTCCTAAACTAAACGCTTATGATAAGGATTTGTTCACAACACTACCTTTGATTATTATTCATCCTCCTCATGAATATAAGGGAGAAATGAACGACAAACCAATATATCAAACATCTTTATTCCCCTCCATTATTGACATGCTCCACCTTAATTCAAAGTGGAAAGGAGTCGGAATCAGTTTGTTTGCTCCTGAAGATATTAAGAACAGTTCGTATGAGAGAGAGAGAGAGGAATTAAAAGAAAAAATATCAAACTACATAATACTTAATGAATTAATGGTATCTGATAAGCAATAATAGTAGCGTAAGATTATGAAATCAAATATTTCAAGACGGCGAGAATCTTCTCTTTTCCATACAGGTGGTTACTGTGCCTCACAATGTTTATGATATACCAGAATTTCGACAGCGGTAATTTGGAAATGAAAACGTCTATTAAGTAGGCATATCTTCGCTTAAAATAGAAATAGGACGCTCCCGCATACAATTTGCTATCTGTAGATTTTTCAATACTCTTTAAATGGACTTTCTGTAACCAGTCAGCAAACATATTTGTTGCCTCAATCTGCCCAAGCGTTAATCCGACTGAATTCTGATTGGAAAGATTGATAGTAGATACTCTAAAACAAAAATCAGGTGTGGCTATACATGCAACACCGTTTTTCGACATTGAAAGAGCCGTAGCGTCATCACTGAAATGCGCATGAGGGAAGTTGACAAATCCCCCCATGGCCAACAATGCTGATTTCCTGAAGATGTAATTGGATATACAAGAAATAAAGCCCTTACTCCAGAAATAGGTAAATGCTGCACCTGACAAATACTCAGGCAGGGGGAATTCATATTCCAGCGTATCTTCTGTAGTTCCAATTTTCCTCACTCCAGAACGTATGAGATCAACACTGGGGTACTTTTCTATTAATTGTACTGCATGTTTCAGAAAATCAGGCTCAAACATGTCATCATCCGCTGCAAGCACAACATAGTCATATCGTGAAAAAGATACGCAATGGTTCCAGTTTCGTACCAAGTCCGTTCCCCCGAGGTTTTTCTCATTTATTTCGTATCGGATTTTTTCATTTTTATATTGACTAACGACACTTCCTATGTCTTCTGGTGATGCATCGTTTACAATAATTAGTTCAAAATCCTGATAGGTCTGAGCCAAAATACTGTCTATAGCCTTCTTTATAAACTCTCGTTTGTAGGCTGGCATTACAAAAGAAAAAGAGATATTGGCCATATTCATCGTTTTAAAAGAGGAATCAATCCGTAGAGCGGTGACTGTGCCAACCGGAAAAGCAGTTTGTTTCCTGAAGAGAAACTCATCTCTTTCCAGGCATTGTTGCTCTCCGGGAAAAGTGCTCTCCAACGTTTCACATCAACGCAGTTATTGTCCAATAGCAAAGGAAGCTTCGAGACGAACTTACGTTGACAAAGCTCTTTCTTTACAACCTCATAAACCCCCTTCTCACGATAGAACTCTTCAGTTTTACGAATAGCTGCAGCTTGGCTCTCTACAGCAAAAATGGTGGTGTGTGTGTAATTATTGGGATTATACTGTATCCAATGATACATACATCTGTCAACCCCGGCAAATCTTTGAGCATAATAGAATAATTGACAACAGAAGAAATAGTCATCAACCATATTTCTATCAGGAATGAAACGAACTTCATCACGATGTTCTGTTACGATTGTACTACGGACTAACAGTTTCCACATGACTCCTTTGATAGTAAGCAGGGTTATTGCCCGCATCATCTCATCATGGTCGTTGGTATATTTTTGCGGATGTTCCACACTATGGTCTGCATATTCCTCTATATAACCACAGCCTGAAATGTCAGCATTTCCTTTTATGGCAGCTTCTACAAGAAGCTCCACCATGTCTTGGTCAATATAGTCATCACTATCGATAAAAAGGAAGTAGTCGCCAGTCATATTGTCCAGACAATCATTTCTTGAAGCAGAAATACCTTGATTCTGTTCATGAATGATAATCTTACACTTGGCGGCCATACCGTATTTCTCAATCTTTTCATTGATAACCTCCATGCTTCTGTCCGGAGTACAATCATTCACGAAGACGTATTCAATGTTAGTGTAGGTCTGCGTAAAGAGTGACTCCACACAACGGCCTACATACTTTTCCACCTTATAGAAAGGTACGAGGATTGAAACTTTTATGTTCTGTTCCATATTCAACGCTGTATCAGTTTTAACAATGCGAACAATCCGTTCTCTGCCAACCAGAACTTGATTTTTTCTTTTCTTGAATAACCCATTTCACGCCAAACGCCATTTGCTTCTGGAAATGTTTTCCGATAACTCTGGTAATCCAATAGCTGCTTGGTCAGGAAATTGCTTTTTATATTGAATTTCCTTAACAGCAGTTTATGTTCCACGTCATTGTCATAGAGACCTTTATCACGGCAGAAAGCCTCTACCTCCTCCACACCTTTGATATGCATATTTACGCTCCATAGCGTCTGAAGAGATACACGAGCCTGGTTGTACTGCACATAATGGTAGAATGCCTTCGGAAGAGAAGCAAAACTCTTTGCATAATAATAGAGTTTCACGGACATGATGTAATCTTCAACAATATCCACATGGGGAGTAATCGTAAAATTGTCAAAAAGGCTACGTCTAATGAGCAGTTTCCACAAAACGGTAGCAATATCATAGTTCAGACATCTATACAAATTCTCACGACATGATTCTGCATAGTTTTCATGGTGATAAGTAGTCTTGCCTGAAAGAAAGTCTTTCATGAAATCACACCCAACGATATCGACAGTGCCGCTTTGTGTTGCGGCAACCATTTGTTCTACAGCATCTTTCTCTATCCAGTCATCACTATCTACAAAGAATACATAATCTCCTTTTGCATGAGCGATACAATCCGTACGCGATACTGCAATTCCCTCATTTTGATCATGATTGATGATAGTATACCTACTCTTTTCAATACGATGCTTCTCGATGGTGTTGATAAGTACCTGGAGACTGTTATCGGGTGAACAGTCATTTACGAACACATAATCCAAATAAGGATATGTTTGGGTAAATATGGAATCCAGTGTCTTCTCAAGATACTGTTCCACCTTATAAACAGGCATTAGGATTGATACTCGGATCGTCTGCTCCATATTCATTTCTTTTGAAGTTTCAGTAACAACGTACCCAGTCTGAATAGTAATTTGTCAATACCATAGTGTTTGCGCAACTGAGGGGTCAAAGTCTGGGTAAGACATTCGGATGCTTTCAATTTCCTGTAATCAGCAAGAACCCTTGGAGGAAATAATGCAGACAACACTTCCTCCTTTTCCTGACGCATCAACTTAGGATTAGAAGAACTCAGTCCTTCTGTATTATATCTGGCAACGAACACATCAAGATAGCGGATTGAGCAATGATCAAGAATTAACGTCTGAACGAAGAATTTCCAATCAGAGGAGATTTTAAGGCTTTCGTCATAAGGATACTTTCTTAACAGACTCGTTCTGATGAAGGATCCCTGATGCGGAATAGAACCAGAATAGAGATGATACATTGTCAGGTCGCTATGGGGAGGTGGAGAGATGATGTGGTTTTCATCATCAATGGATACTTTTCCTACCACAACATCTTCTGTTGGACTGGCAGAATTTACTCTTGCTAACACTTCCTCATCATAAAACCAATCGCCTGAGTTCATGAAGATACAGTAGTCGCCGTGGGCTTGGGCCACGCCTTTGTTCATGGCGTGGTAGATGCCACGGTCGTGCTCTGATACCCAGTAGTCTATCTGGTCGGCGTACTGCCTGATGACCTCTGTGCTGCCATCCGTCGAACCACCGTCGATGACAATGAACTCCTTGTCCGTAGACTTTTGCTGCACCACGGATTCAATGGTGCGGCGTAGCCCGTCGCGGTTATTATAGTTGATGGTAATCACAGAATAGCGCATGTTCGTATTTTTGCCTCAAAAGTACACAATAATTTCCATTTATGCAAATATTGTCCCCAAAAATTGGATATTTCAAGTCTTTTTAGTAATTTTGCCGAAAATAATCTGTAGTATGAGTAAGAAAGAATACGACCTGCTGGTTGTTGGGGCTGGCATCTATGGCGCTACGGCTGCCTACAAGGCGAAGCAGGAGGGTAAGCGCTGCCTGGTGATTGATATCCGTCCGCATCTGGGCGGCAATATCTATTGTGAGAATGTGGAAGGTATCAATGTCCATAAGTACGGGGCACACATCTTCCATACGAACAACAAGCGGCTGTGGGAGTTCGTGAACGGCATAGTGGAGTTCAACCGCTATACCAATTCGCCCATCGCGAACTACAAGGGCCGGCAGTATAATCTGCCGTTCAATATGAACACCTTCTATCAGATGTGGGGCGTGTTGACCCCTGAGGAGGCCCGCCAGAAAATTGACGAGCAGCGGCAGGATGCCTTGGAGCAGATGAAGGCCGACGGTGTCACGGAGCCCCGGAACCTGGAGGAGCAGGCCCTGTTGTTGATAGGAAAGGATATCTACGAGACGCTTATCAAGGGGTATACCGAGAAGCAATGGGGCCGCAAATGCACGGAATTGCCTGCGTTTATCATCAAGCGTCTGCCCGTCCGCTTCGTTCACGACAACAATTACTTCAGCGACCGTTTCCAGGGTATCCCGATGGGTGGTTTCAACAAACTCATCGACGGACTGTTGGAGGGAATAGAGACGCGGGTCAACACCAATTTCTTCGACGACCGGCAGCATTGGGAGGCTTTGGCCGACCACATACTATACACAGGAAAGATAGACGAATACTTCGGCTATCGCTTCGGACAGTTGGAGTGGCGCAGTGTACGTTTCGAGCAGGAGACGCTCGACATGCCCAACTATCAGGGCAATGCCGTGATGAACTTCACGGATGCCGAGACCCCCTATACCCGCATCATCGAGCATAAGCACTTCGAGATGTTCGGCGACGACGTTTACCGTTGTCCAAAGACAGTCATCTCCCGTGAGTATTCATCGGAGTGGCATCCTGGCATCGAGCCGTTCTACACGGTCAACGACGAGCGCAACAACCGGCTTTATCTGCAATACAAGGCTTTGGCCGATCAGGAGCAGGGTGTTACCTTCGGAGGACGTCTGGCCGAATACAAGTACTACGATATTGCCCCCATCATCGAGAAGGTCATGGAGTTTTAGCGGTGGCATCTCAGACGGTCAACTGCCATTTGGCCGACCGCATAGACGGCAATGAGGATGGCTGCCTTCAACAGTGGTGCCAGTAGGTAGTGGATGCTGAGTGCTACGTTGTTGGAGTGTCCGACGACGCTGAAGATGGCCTGGTCGATAAACGACATGAAAAACACGTAGTGAGCCAGGTAAAGGAAGTAGGAACTGCGGCTGACGACCGTTGGTATGCGTCTTGGTGTCCATTCCATCAGTCGGCGTCCCAGGTTGATGACAGCCACGGCGCCCGCCAGTCGGAAGGCCAGCATCAGCGAGGAGAAGACTGCCGTGCCCCAGGTCAGCAACATGGCCACCGCCAATACTGCCGATAACAGGTAGGCTGCTGTCTCTATCCGTCGCATGACGGCGGTCAGTTCCAGTTTGTTGATACTACAATAGGCACCAAGGGTGAAGAACATGACGGCATAGGCCGACAAGCCCGGCGTAAAGGCACAAACGCCAGACAGATACCAGACGGTCAGGACGGCCAGTAGCCAACGACCCAAATACCGTACAGCCACGAAGACTATGGGCGACAAGAGTGATAGCACGATGAGGTCGCGCAGAAACCAGAGCGGCATATTGGCCGGAGCCGTCATCAGTTGCTGGTTGCCCAACCAGTCGGTCTGTACGCCTGCCGTCGTCCAATACGCCCACAGCGTTGTCCAGCTTGCAGTCCCCAACTTGATGGTCATCAGCAGGTTCCACACGATGTAGGGCAACAGCAGCGTTCTGGCCCGACGTAGTAACTTCTGTCGATATACACGGACGTTCCATTGGCTGACGTTGGCAAAGAACAAGTAGCCTGACACGATGTAGAACACGGGTACCACCACCTTTACCAGTGTCTGGCTGACCATCAGCTTCAGCAGTTCGTAGCCGTCGATATTGCCCGACAGCAGCGAGAAGTCGCTGCTCACCGCTCCATAGCTGTGAGCAAATGTCACCAGCACAATCAACGGTAGGCGCAACTGGCTGATGATCTCCGACGTCGTAACGCTGCTACCTGCCTTTCTCATACTTCGCTCCAAACAAGATGTGTCCTAACAGGGGACTGAGACGGATGACATAGCTTACTGCCAGACAGAGGCCGACCACTGCCAAGGCCACGGTCAGTCCTACCCCCAGTTCCAGTAGTTTGCTGTTGTAAGCACGGAGCTGAGGCCCATAGCTGGTCAGGAACCGGGGCAGGAAGAAATAGTGCAGCAGGTAGATGTCGAGCGTGCGCTGCCCGACGAAGGTCAGTGCCGACGGCCTGTCAGGGTAGAATCTCCGGAAAAGCGTGAATACAATTGTCAGGCCGAACACTCCCCCCACGGCAAAGACGAGGTAGGACAAGACGGCGTTTTCAGCATGAGGTAACAGGGCTATGCCGCTGAACCCCGCCACGGCCAATGCCATGACGGCTGGACGGTCCGTCCATTTCTGGAAATCAGGAAAATGTCTTCGCACCCACGTACCTATATAAAAGAATAAGTAGTAGCGCCATGTCATGAAACTGAGCAGTCCCAGCATGTCGGTCACCCAGCGCGACGGTCCGGCGGTAGGCTTCAGGAGGTGGTAGCAGGCATCGTAGCTGAACGCCGCCACCGAGATGACCACAGCCAATAGGGCGCTCCATCGGCGACCGAGGCGGGCCGACAACAGGTAGAGCACGAAAAACTCAAACAGGGCGAACGTGAACCAGTATCCGCCTTTTGTGGCGCCAAGTCGGCTGAAGAAGAGCGGCGGAGGTGCCAATAACAACAGGAAAATAACTGTCGGCACAATCTGTACCATCAGCTTATGGCGTGTGACAGGCCAGAAAGGCCGCCCTTCCGAAGGCTGAAAGAGCCATCCGCTGATGAAGAAGAAACAAGGTAGGCGGAACAGGAAGAACACATCATTGAACCCCATCCACGAGTCACCCAGACAGAGACCGCAGACATGCGAGTAGACAACGAGTATCATCGTCGTTCCTCGCATGGCATCAATATATGCTATGCGGCTTTTAGGTGTACAGGTAGCGCTTGATGCTTCGTTTAGGTGTTTTCTCAAACTCCTCGTTGTGGATTTCAATTTCGGTTATCTTTTCATAGGCAGGTATCATCTGATTCAGGCCGTTGCGGTTCTGTTCCATGATGTTCTTCAGGTCGTCGTTGCTCAGTCCCAGATTCTTCGCTTCATCAAAGTCAGGATAGACGAGGGCCACGAGCTTGTTGTCACGCTGTACGACAATGCTTTCAACGACCATGGTCATGGAGTTCAGCTTGTCCTCTATCTCCTCGGGATAGATGTTTTGTCCGTTGGGACCCAGCAGCATGTTCTTCGAGCGTCCGTTGATGTAGACATTGCCGTAGGCATCCATCGTGCCGAGGTCGCCGGTGTGGTACCATCCGTCGCAGTCGATGGTCTCGGCGGTTGCTTCGGGGTTCTTGTAGTAGCCCAGCATGACGTTGGGACCCTTGGCTAAGATTTCTCCCGGTACATTCTGCGGGTCGCGTGAGTCGATTCTGACCTGCATGTGCAGCGCTGCCCGTCCACAAGAGCCGGGAGCGAAGGACTGCCAGTCGGCGTAGCAGATGATGGGCGCACACTCGGTGGCACCGTAGCCGACGGTGTAGGGGAAGTCGATGCGCTTGAGGAACTGCTCGACCTCCTGGTTGAGGGCAGCACCGCCGATGATGACCTCGTACATCTGTCCGCCGAAGGCCTTGAGCACCTCCTGACAGATCATCTGGCGCACCTTCCTTGAGATGACCGGCATCTGCAGCAGCAGGCGCATGCGGTTGTTCTGAATCTTGGGGAACACCTTCTTGCGGATAATCTTCTCGATGATGAGCGGCACGGCGATGACGATGATGGGCTTGATCTCGCTGAGTGCCTGGGCGATGATGGCAGGCGAGGGCACACGGTTCAGGTAATAGACGTGGCAGCCGTGCAGGAACTCGAAGATAAACTCAAAGGCCATGCCGTACATGTGGGCCATCGGCAGCATCGAGATGACGCGGTCGCCTGACTTGATGGTCTTGCCTAATACGTGCTCGGCGAAGTCGTAGTTCGACCACAGGGCACGGTAGGGCAGCATGACACCCTTGGAGAAACCTGTCGTTCCGCTGGTGTAGTTGATCAGTGCCAGTTCGTCGGGCGACTGCTCTCTATAATAATGTACGTGTTCCTTGCGGAAGTATTTCGGGAATTTCTTGCCGTACAGTTCGTTCAGGTGTTCCCGGGCATAGGTGAGCTTGTCGGTACGGCTCACCATGAGCGAGTAGTCGGGGTTGTTGATGATGCCTTCGAGGGCCGGCATCTGCTGCGGGTCAATGATGGTGGCCACGTGGTCGCCGACGAAGAGCAGTTTGGCCTCAGAGTGGTTGACGATGTTGTGTATCTGTTCAGCGTTGAACTCATGCAGTATGGGTACGGCGACGGCACCGTAGGTCAGCGTGGCCAGGAAGGCCACGGCCCACTGGCTGGAATTGCGGCCGCAGAGGGCTATCTTGTCTCCTTTGACGACGCCAGAGTTTTCGAAGAGTATGTGCAACTTCTCGATTTTCCGCGCCACGTCGTGGTACTGCAGTGTCTGACCCTTGAAGTCGGTCAGCGCGTCAAGATTCCAATTGTTGATGATGGAAGTCTCAAGTAGTTCGTTGAAGTTAGGAATAATCTCTTTCATATACTTGGGTACTAAGTGTACAGATATCGTTTGATGCTCTTTTTCGGTGTCTTGGCAAACTCTTCCTCACGCAGCTGGATTTCGGCGATGCGGCAGTAGCTCGGCAGCCGCTGGTTCAGCTCCTGCAGGTTCTGCTGCATGACGGCCTCCAGCTCTTCGGGCGAGAAGTCTATCACCTCGTCCTTGTCAGGATGGACGAGTGCTATCAGACGGTTGTCGCGCTGGATGACGAGGCTCTCGCTGACCATCGGCAAGGAGTTCAGCTGGTCTTCAATCTCCTCGGGGTAGATGTTCTGGCCGTTGGCGCTGAGCAGCATGTTCTTGATGCGTCCCAGGATGAAGATATGCCCGTCGGCACTCACGGTGCCCAGGTCGCCAGTATGGTACCATCCGTCGGCATCCAGGGCCTGTGCCGTCGCTTCAGGGTTCTTGTAGTAGCCCGTCATAACATTGGTGCCCCGGGCCAGTATCTCGCCGGGAACGTTCAGCGGGTCACGCGAATCGATGCGTACCTCCATGTGGTCAACAGGCGTTCCGCACGATGCCGGCACGAAATCCTTGTAGTCGCTGTAGCTGATTAGCGGCGCACACTCGGTGGCACCGTAGCCGACCGTGATGGGGAACCCGATGCTGACCAGGAACTGTTCGACCTCGCGGCTGAGTGCCGCACCGCCGACGATGACCTCATAGGCTTTTCCGCCGAAGGCGGCATACACCTGTTCGCAAATCTTCTCCTTCACTTTCTTTGATACGACGGGCATCTGCAGCAGCAGTCGCATCCGGTTGTTCTGTATCTTGGGGAATACCTTCTTGCGGATAATCTTCTCCACCACCAGGGGGACGGCGATGACGATGGCCGGTTTGATCATGGCGAATGCTTCGGCGATGATGGCCGGCGACGGCAGACGCGTCAGGAAGAAGAGGTGGCAGCCTCGGCAGAAACCG
Source organism: uncultured Prevotellaceae bacterium (assembly GCA_937898415.1). GTDB lineage: Bacteria > Bacteroidota > Bacteroidia > Bacteroidales > Bacteroidaceae > Prevotella. Next base: position 56,603 of record CALDLA010000050.1, read on the forward strand.
TAGATGAACTCCACCGACATGCCGTACATGTGGGCCATGGGCAGTATCGATAGCATGTTGTCCTGGGGCTTCACCGGCAACCGCCGCATACAGAAATCCAGGTTTCCCCACAGCGTGCGATAGGGTAGCATGACGCCCTTCGAGAATCCCGTCGTACCGCTGGTGTAGTTGATGAGTGCCAGTTCCTCGGGGTCGTCAACGTGGTAGTTGACATGCTCCGCACGGAAGGCCATGGGGTACTTGCTTCCGAACATCATGTTCAGGTGTTCACGGGCGTAGGTCAGCTTCTCAGAGCGTGAGACGAAGAGCGAGAAGTCCGGCAGGTTGATGATGCCCTCCAAGTTCGGCATCTCGTTCGCGTCAATCGTCTTGACGATGTAGTCTCCGACGAAGAGCAACTTGGCTTCCGAGTGGTTGACGATGTTGTGTATCTGTTCGGCGTTGAACTCGTGGAGGATGGGGACGGCCACCGCACCGTAGGTAAGCGTTGCCAGGAAAGCAACGGCCCAGTGGGCGGAGTTGCGGCCGCAGATGGCTATCTTGTCACCTTGACTGACGTGGCTGTTCTCGAAAAGTATGTGTAGCTTTTCTATCTTGCGTGCCACGTCGTGGAACTGTAACGTGACGCCCTGATAGTCTGTGAGGGCGTCGTGATTCCAATTCTCAGTGATGGCCTTTTGTATATATCCGTTGAAACTTGGCGCTATATCCATTGCACAATTTTTGAAATTTTGTGCAAAGGTACGACGATTTCTGCACATTCGCAAATTTTTTGTGCAATATTTTACTCGTAGCGCATAGATTTTGCGGGATGAATGTGCGAAATGAAGAAACTGGGGATAATCAGAACAGAAATAGTGACAATTAGAGTGGCCACGTTCAGGACGATGATGACAGGGATGTTCAGTTCCATCGGTGCTTCGCTGACGTAGTAGGTCTGGGGGTCGAGCGCAACCAGTCCCGTGTACTGCTGTAGCAGCACCAGTCCGATGCCCAGGATGTCGCCCAAAAGTACGCCCCGGCCGATGATGAAGGCCGAGAACCACAGGAATGTATGGCGGATGGTGCGGTTGCGCGAACCTAATGCCTTGAGCACGCCGATCATCGATGTGCGCTCAAGGATGATGATGAGCAGTCCGCTGATCATGGTGATGCCCGCCAGGCAGATCATCAGGCCCAGGATAATCCACACGTTGATGTCGAGCAGTTCGAGCCACGTGAAGATCTGTGGGTACGCTTCATAGATGGTCTGCGACGAGAACAGGCCGTGGTAGCGGTCCTGGGTGCGATTCACCTTATTTATTATACGCGCGTAAACTTCTTCCAGCCGGTCGAAGTCGGCCACCTGCAGCTCTGCCCCTGAGCATTGCCCCTCGAACCATCCGTTCAGCTTGGTGGTGGTGTAGAGGTCGGTATAGCAGAACACCTCGTCAAACCGCGTCATGTTCGTCTGATAGACGCCTTCGATGGTGAAGCGACGCGTCCGTACGCTGCCGTCGTCAATGAAGTAGGCGTAGATGCGGTCGCCCGCCTTCACCCGCAGTTTGTCGGCCATCAGCTTCGACAGCAGCAGTTTGTTGCTGCTGACCGTGTCGCTGAAGACGGGGGCTTCCCCCTCTATCAGGTTCTGCTTGAGGTAGCTCAGGTCGTACTCGGGGCCGATGCCCTTGAAGGCGACGCCCAGGAAGTCGTCGTCCGTCTTCAAGATGCCCCGTGCCAGTGCGTACCGTTGTGTGTGGCTCACACCCTCAATGCTGTCAATCACCGCCATCATGCTGTCGTCGATGCAGATGGGGTAGCTCTCGAAGCTGTTGAGCGAGCCCATGTTCATCACCTGGATGTGGCTTCCGAAGCCTACCACCTTGTCGCGGATGGTGTGCTTGAATCCCCATACCACGCTGACGGTGATAATCATCACGGCCAGGCCGATGGCCACGCCGATGGTGGCGATATGGATGGCCGGACGGCTCACCTTGCGGTGGTCGCCCTGGTCGCGGTAGATGCGGCGGGCTATGAATAATGGCAGATTCATCGGGCGGGTGTCAGCGGTTTATTCTTCTTCGACGACACGGCCGGGATAGGCCTCCAGGGCCTTCTTCAGTACGACGAGTGCCCGCTCCAGGTCTTTCTTCTTCAGCACGTAGGCGATGCGCACCTGGTTGACGCCGGCGCCGGGCGTGGTGTAGAATCCTGCGGCAGGAGCCATCATCACCGTCTCGCCTTCGTAGTTGAACTCTTCCAGACACCACCGGCAGAACTCCTCGGCATCGTCTACCGGCAGTTTGGCCACCGTGTAGAACGCTCCCATGGGGATGGGTGAATAGACGCCGGGGATGCGGTTCAGACCGTCGATGAGGCACTTGCGCCGCTCCACGTATTCATCATAGACGTCGCGCAGGTACTCCTCGGGGGTGTCCAAGGAGGCTTCGGCCACAATCTGGCCGATGAGGGGAGGGGAGAGACGGGCCTGACAGAACTTCATGACCGCTTTCCTCACCTGCTCGTTTTTCGTGATGAGCGCTCCGATGCGGATGCCGCATTCTGAGTAGCGCTTTGATACGGAGTCAATCAGGATGACGTTCTGCTCGATGCCTTCCAGGTGGCAGGCCGAGATGTAGGGCGAGCCCGTGTAGATGTACTCACGGTAGACCTCGTCCGAGAACAGATACAGGTCGTACTTCTTGACCAGGTCGCGTATCTGGTTCATCTCGCGGCGCGTATAGAGGTAGCCCGTCGGGTTGTTGGGGTTGCAGATCATGATGGCGCGGGTACGCTCGTTGATGAGCTCCTCGAACTTCTCGACCTTCGGCAGCGAGAATCCCTCGTCGATGGTCGTCGCAATGGTACGTATCTTGGCACCCGCCGAGATGGCAAACGCCATGTAGTTGGCGTAGGCCGGCTCAGGCACGATAATCTCGTCACCGGGATTCAGGCACGACAGGAACGCAAACAGCACCGCCTCGCTGCCGCCCGACGTGATGATGATGTCCTCAGCCGTCACGTTGATGTTGTACTTGGCATAGTAGTCTACCAGTTTCTCACGGTAGCCTACGTAGCCCTGCGATGGTGAATACTCAAGGATGTTGCGGTCGATGCGCTTCAGCGCATCAAGTGCAACCTGCGGCGTGGGCAGGTCGGGCTGGCCGATGTTCAGGTGATATACTTTCGTGCCGCGGCTTTTGGCAGCTGCGGCAAGTGGAGCCAATTTGCGGATGGGCGACTCGGGCATTTCGAGACCGCGAACTGATATCTCAGGCATCTTTCTGTGTTAATTTGTCAATTTCAAGGCGCAAAGTTACTGAAAAATTAAGAATTAAGAATTAAGAATTGAGAATAATTTCTGTTTAAGGGGCTAAAAATTTGCGTTTTTCAGAAATAATGCGTACTTTTGCCACTCAAAAATCAATAAACGAGGCATGAATTACGAAGAATTACTCGAATCGAGGAATGGCGGCACCATGGCCAAGGAGCCCACAGTCTTCGGACTGCTTTATAAGAAAATGGTGGCCGGAAAGTATGCCAATGTCATCGACCTGCGCGAGGAGCTGAGGGAAAGCCTTGTCTTCTGCGACGCACTGGCCGGCGAGGCTGAGGGCAACAAGGAGCTGAACCATAAGAACCAGTTGCACTTTAATGTGGCTACCGACAGCGCCGGGCTCTATGGCGTCACGCTGGAGTCGGGCACCTATCACACCTTTGCACGGCTGCTGGACGACAATCCCGCCGTCGTTGCCGGCAAGGACTTCATCGAGCGCACGTTGAAGGACCTGCTCGACCTGACCTCCTACCTGCATGAGCGGGGCATCTACCACGTATGCTATTCTCCCCACAGCGTCCTGGCACGCAAGGGCGACAACACCGCCATGCTCCTGTTCCACGGCTCGGCCTACCAGCCGTTCAACGATCAGGAGATGCTCTACGGCGACAGCGCCGCCTACATCGCCCCGGAGGTGGTGGAAGAGGGGACGGTCGATGCCCGCGCCGACATCTACTCGATAGGTAAGTTCATGGAGTTCCTGTTTCAGCAGTCGGAAATACCCATTGAGCTGAAGGGCGTCATCAAGAAGGCCACCGACCCTGACCCCGACCGTCGCTACCAGACGCCCGAGGAGATGAAGAGCGCCATCAGCCGCCGACAGAACACCCGCCGCTCCCTGCTCTCGCTGGCGGCGGCATTGGTCATCGCCGCATTGACCTTCTACGTCTATTTCTCGCTGACCCCCGAGCGCGAGGACATCGAGTTCGTGAAACCGGCTCCCAGACAGCCGGCCGATGACCTGCTCGACGACGGATTTGACCCCACCACGGAACTGGGACTGGTAGAGGACACGGCTGCCAAGCGCCTCGACGACAAGAGAATGCGCGAGTACCAGGCCAAGGCCGAACAGATATTCCGCAAGAACTTCACGGCTGAGGCTGAGCGCATCCTCTCGAAAATCTACAACAACGACCAGATGGGGACCACCGAGCGCAACTTCCAGGCCGGAAGCCAGGCCACGATGGAGGAACTGGTCAAGGCGCAGGTGAAGCTGGGCAATGACGCCGGGCTCACCGACACCCGCAGCCGCGTCGTCGCCGGTCAGATTGTTGACCAGGTGACCAACAAGCTGAAGGCGCAGATGAAGGAGCGCGAAAAGCAGGAGGAGTAAGGAACAAAAAATAACTAATAAATAAAAAGCAAACAGAACATGAGATCAAGAACAGCACAGTGGTTCGAATGTAAGATTCAGTACGAGAAGACCATGGAGGACGGTCTGCAGAAGAAAGTGACCGAGACCTATACCATCGACGCCCTCAGCTTCACCGAGGCCGAGCAGCGCATCATGGAGGAACTGTCAGCCTACATCAGCGGCGAGTTCGACATCAAGGACATCAAGATTGCACCGTATAAGGAAATATTCTTTGCCGACCAGGACCTGGCCGACAAGTGGTACAAGACCAAACTGGAGTTCATCACCATCGACGAGAAAACGGCCAAGGAGAAGAAGTCGGCCGTCAACTACCTGGTCAATGCCGGCACCCTGAACGGCGCCGTGAAGAACATTGACGAGGTGATGGGCGGCACCATGATTGACTATGTCATTGCCAGCGTCAGCGAAACCAAGCTGATGGACGTCTTCGAATACGGCAAGGACAAACAGACTGACGACAAACCAGAATTTGAGAAGTAGAAATGTACGACGTCAAGGGAAACCTGCACCGAGTGATCGACACATTGCCACAGGGCGTACGCCTTGTGGCAATCAGTAAATACCACCCCAATGAGTACATAGAGGCCGCCTACGAGGAGGGCCAACGCGTCTTCGGCGAGAGCCATGAGCAGGAACTCAAGCTGAAGCATGAGTCGCTGCCCGGCGACATCGTCTGGCACTTCATCGGACATCTGCAGACCAACAAGGTGAAGTACATCGCCCCCTATATTAATATGGTGGAGGCCGTCGACTCCCTGAAACTGCTGAAGGAGATCGACAAGCAGGCCGCCAAGTGCGGGCGCGTCATCGACGTGCTGCTCGAGCTCCACATTGCCGAGGAGAGTACCAAGTACGGCCTCACGCTCGACGCCTGCCGCCAGTTGCTGGCCGACGGCGAGTGGCGCCAGCTCGACCATGTGCGCATCTGCGGGCTGATGATGATGGCCTCCTTCACCGACGACCACGAGCAGGTGCGCCGTGAGTTCACCCAGGCCGCCGACTTCTTCGACGAGGTGAAGGCCGCCTGGTTCGCTGATGCCTCCTGGTTCTGTGAGCGTTCGTGGGGCATGAGCGACGACTATCTGATAGCCATCGAGTGCCGCAGCACGATGGTACGCATCGGCACCTCCATCTTCGGACCGCGCGTCTATTAGGTGCGCGGCAAAATACGCTCCTACTTTAACAACTCATCTATCTGCTCGACGAAAGCAGACGATGTAAAATGCGGAATGTCCGAGAAGTCGAAATGTCGACGGTCGTTAGTCACGATGTAGTCACAGCCCGCAGATTTGGCGCACTGGTATTGTAGCATATCTTCGAAGTCTTTTACAGGCTGACTGATAGCAGCCATCACCTCTTTCTTACGTAGGTCGACAATCTCCACTATGCCTGTCATCTGACGTAGAGCGTCGTATTTTTCTTCCTGCGAACGCCCCTTGATGATGTACGCCATATTGGCGAAGGTGAGCGACGAGGCAAACAGCAGCGCCTCGCCAGAGAATCCACAAGCAAAAATCTGCTCTGCGTCATCAGCTCCTGCACGGTTGTCGATGTAGTCAATCAGAATGTTGGTGTCAAGGAATAGCCGTTTCATCGCTCCATGATATGTGCTAAGTGTTCGTCCTGTTCCATTTCCTCCTCGGTGATATTCACCATGCCTCGCAGGCGTCTGAACTCGACCGGCACCTGTCTTTTTGGTGAGGGTTCTTCCATCGACTCTGTGATGAACGTCACCACAATTTGCTTCTGTTCACGGGTCATGCTCCGCAGCAGCGACATATATGGAGCCATCGGTGTCTCCTTAATTCTTTGTGCTAATCCAGTCATAATCGTATCGTTTTATGGGCAATTCCGCAGCAAAGATACAAACTTTTTTTGAATTAAACAGAAAAAGAATAAAAAAACCTACGTCTTTAACTCCTTTAACTCCATTAGGCTAAGTGCTGCGAGTTGGTCGGACTGTATATTCACAATGGTCGCAAGATTGCGAATAAGTGAGTAAAGTGAGAGCTCGCTCGCACTTCCGAACGTGAGCAAGCTCGAGCGAAGCTCAAGTTCGTAGTGAAGTAGGCCGCGCATCTCCCCTCCCTTGTAGGGGAGGGGTTGGGGGTGGGGTCAGAAACTTCAAACTCTGCGGCGGGGAAAGACAATACAGACCCCACCCCCAGCCCCTCCCCTTGAAGGGAGGGGAAAGGCTACGGGTAGGCGACCGCAGGTCGGGAATGAGCGGCGGCAGAAAGCCCCGACGAGAGGCAGAATCGACCCTCATTTCTGGACGGCGTACCCCTACGGGAGGCAGAATCGACCCTCAAGTCTGGCTTCCGCATGGCGCGGAAAGCAGAAATGACCCTCAAGTCTGGCTTCCGCGTGGCGCGGAAAGCAGAAATGACCCTCAATTCTAGCTTCCGCGTGGCGCGGAAAGCAGAAATGACCCTCAAGTCTGGCTTCCGCGTGGCGCGGAAAGCAGAAATGACCCTCAAGGCAGACTTCCGCGTGGCGCGGAAAGCAGAATCGACCCTCCAGGCAGACTTCCGGGAGCCCCGGAAGAAAAATCCGCGAGACGCATTGTCGTTTCGCGGATTTTTCTTAACTTTGCAACCAGAATACTAACCAACCAGCAATATGAAACAGACCATCCTTACCCTCCTCGTCGCCCTCTGCGCCCTCGCAGGGACGGCAACCACGGCCCGGGCCGAGAGCAAGACAGTGACCTACCACATCACCTCTACTTACAACGGCAACAGCTACACGCTCACCTTCGTGCCCAGCAGCAACGGCTTCGGATACGAAACCGGCACGAAGACCGTCACCATCCTGAACGTCAACACCACCACGGGCTTCCATGTGCAGCTCGACGACGGGCTCTACCTCCAGCTCTCCCTTAGCCAGGCAGGGCTGACATTCGGGAGCAAAAACGGCCACACCGACATCTGGCTCAACTACAGCAGCAGCCAGAACGCCTACCTCGCCCTTACAGCAGATACTACTACGTGACCTATGTAAAGATGGCCAACTTAGACAACGACGCGCTTACCGGATTCGCCGCCCCGTGGACTGGCAGCAACGCGCAGATGGACACCGACGTGGACATGGTGACCGAGACCGACGCCCTGGACTACCGCTCGTTCAGCGCCAACATCACCACCCTGCAAAACTTCGCCTATCTCACCGTGACCTACGGCGACCCCCGCGAGTACGCCATCACCTTCAACGACGTGGAGGGCCTCTCGAACCCCAACCCCGCCAGCTATAACGTCACCACCAACACATTCTAGATAACCGCCCCCTCGCGCACCGGCTACACGCTCGGCACCGTGACCTACACCGACGCCCTGCACACCACCGCCACCGCCGTCAACCTGAGTCAGACGCCCATGAGCATCCAGCGCGGCGAGGCCGTGGAGCGCAAGGCCATCACCTTCAACGCCTCGTGGACGGCGCACACCTACACCCTGCGCCTGCACCATAACGACGGCACCGACGGCTACACCGACCAGACGCTGACCTACGACCAGACCGCCAGCATCCAGAGCGTCAGCCGCACGGGCTACGTCTTCACCGGATGGAACACCCAGGCCGACGGCAATGGCATCAGCTACGCCGACGAATAGGAGGTGACGAACCTCTCCGCCGAGCAGGGTGCGTCGACCTCTACGCCAAGTGGGCCAACTCCTCCGGCACCTGCGGCGACAACGCCACGTGGGAGTACGACCACGCCAACACCACGCTCACCATTAGCGGCAGCGGGGCGATGAGCGACTACGGTGCCACCAATCAGCCGTGGGCCGACTATAAGAGTTATATCACGACGGTCGATATCGGCAGCGGCATCACCCATATCGGCAGCTCAGCCTTCTACATCTGCACCGCCCTCGCCACCGTCAACGGCGGCAGCGGCGTGAACAGCATCGGTATCTCTGCCTTCGTATCCACTGTCTGGATATCCACCATCTCCAACACCGACGCTATTACCTACCTCGGTCACGTCCTCATCAGGGGCAATAGCTACACCGGCACCGCCGTCACTGTCAACGACGGCACCACCGCCATCTACGAAAATGCGTTCAATAGTAACGGTACCATCACCTCCGTCACCATCCCCGCCAGCATGACCAGCATCGGAGGCGAAGCCTTCTACAACTGCACCGCCCTCGCCACCGTACACGTCCTAGCCTCCACGCCGCCCATGCTCAGCAGCTATGCCTTCTACCTCGAAGACGATAATAAATCCCTTGCCCGTACCTTCAACGTGCGCAGCGCCGCTTACAAGACCGCCGCCGGCTGGAAGGACATATATAATAAGGAGTACGACTACGCGGGCTACACCGGCACCGAGCTTCGCGTCGTCAGCACCCTCGCCCTGCCCGACGGCTTCAGTACTAATGCCACGCCCGTCGCCATCGCCGGCACCGACTACTACGCCGAGTGTACCAGCATCACCCTGAGCTACACGGGCAGCGCCTCATTAGAAGGCATCAAAGTGAATGGCAGCTCCGACGGCGTCACCAACAACGGCAACGACACCTTTACCTTCACCATGCCCGCCGAGGATGTCACCGTCAGCGCCACATGGCTGGACCCACACGTCATCACCTCGTATGTCGATGCCAACGGTAACTTGCACGAGAATATCGCTGCCATCCCGCTTGACAACACCATGACGACGCTGGAGGCAGGCACCTACGTGGTGAACAGCAACGTGACCTACACCAGCACCGTTACGACGACGGGCGACGTCACGCTGATCCTGGCCGACGGATGCACCATGAGCTTCGGCACCGAAGACGAGCCGCTGGATGAAACAATCATGAACTGCCAAAATCTTACCATCTACGGGCAGGCACAGGGCACCGGGTGGCTGAAAGGATACATCAATGCCCAAAATGGCATTAATACTCTTTTCCAAAACGGTGCCAAAAACTACACCCAGCACAGCGGCAACGTAATCATCCGTAACGGCTACGGAAGCTGTATCTACACATATAACTTCACCCTCCTCGGCGGCACCCTTGACGTGGAGGGCGGTGTCCACGGCGACATCGAGGCCTGGAACATCAGCATCCTCGGTGGACAATTGTGGCCGCGGGGAATGGGCCTTTACTCTGATTTCTTCACCCTGGGCTATACCAATCCCACCGACCTTATCTATGCCACAAGCTACACTTCACCTGGTAGCAGCAATCCCATCAAGATTGTCAACGGCCAGACGCTTGTCGATGAAAACGGGGATACCTGGAGCGATATGATCTATAGTTATATAACCCTGCCTTATTACGCAATAAGGCAGGGTTATAAGAATGTATCCCTATGGAAATTATTTCTGAGCCTCGCGGCCTAAGGCCAGGGCCTTGATGTTGGCCTCGACGACGGCTTCGCCCTTGCGCCCGAAGACGCGGCGGATGGCGTCTTCCAGCTTGTGGTACTCAATGCCCAGGGCTTTCTGGGCGGCACCTAAGAGGATGACGTTGGCCGAGCGGGGCACACCGTTGTCCTTGGCCATCTGCTCGATGTCAATGCGGATGACGTTGGGCAGGCGGTCGAGGTCGGCGTTGATGACCTCCATGTCAGGATAGTTGGGGATGTTCACAAACGGCGTGGCCGAGGTGATGATCCAGCCGTCCTTCGCGAGGAAGGGCAGGTAGCGCAGGGCTTCCATCGGCTCCATCGAGATGATGACGTCGGCACCGCCCTTGGCAATGAGGTCGCTGGCGATGGGGTCTGACGAAATGCGCAGGTTCGACTGCACGTCGCCGCCGCGCTGCGACATGCCGTGTACCTCGGCCTGCTTGATGTATAGGTTCTCGTTCATGGCGGCCTCGCCGATGATGGTGGCGATAGACAGGATGCCCTGTCCGCCTACGCCGCAAAGTATGATGTCTGTCTTCATCGTTTTTAAGCCCCCTAAGTTAGGGGGATGGGGGTCTGAACAAGCGAATCTACCCCTTTTTGTTAGTAATGATTTGATTGGGAGTCTGCGCTTGTTCAGACCCCCACCCCCCTAACTTAGGGGGCTAACGAACCTTTTTCTGCTTCAGGTGTCTCTGTAAAGTCTGCATGCACTCACGACGTGGGATGATGACAGACGTTCCTTTGTAGTTGATCTCGTCGCGGATAATCTGCGTGATCTCCGGCATGTTCTTCGGCAGGGGGACGACCACCTTCAGGTGCTCGTCAGAGAGTCCCAGTCCGCGGCAGATGGCCTCGAACTTATTGGTGCCGGCAGAGTCCTGACCGCCGGTCATGCCCGTCGTCAGGTTGTCGGAGATGATGACGGTGATGTTGGCGTTCTCGTTGATGGCATCGAGGAGTCCCGTCATGCCGCTATGCGTGAAGGTGGAGTCGCCGATGATGGCCACGGCAGGCCACTGTCCGGCGTCGGCAGCACCCTTGGCCATCGTGATGGAAGCACCCATGTCGACGCAGGAGTGGATGGCACGGAACGGGGGCAGGAAGCCCAGCGTGTAGCAGCCGATGTCGCCGAAGACGCGCGGATTGTCGTACTCACGCAACACCTCGTTCAGGGCAGCGTAGACATCGCGGTGACCACAGCCCTGGCAGAGTGCGGGGGGACGGGGAACCACGTCTTCGCATTTGTCGAAAGGAACGGCGGTAGCAAACTCTTCACTATTCACATTTAACTTTTCACTTGAAAGCGCAGCTTTCACAAAGTCTGGATTCAGTTCGCCGGTGCGGGGTAGTGTGCCGTCGAGCTTGCCGTGAACGGTCTTCAGGTCGTAGACACCGCGCACCTGGTCCTCGATGAAGGGCTGACCTTCCTCGACGATGAGCACCTGTTCGCACTCGTCCATCAGGCGGCGCACCAGCTGCTTGGGCAGGGGGTACTGCGAAATCTTCAGGACGGGGTAGGGGCAACCGTTGGGGAAGCACTCCATGACGTAGTTGTAGCCGATGCCGCTGCAGAGGATGCCGAGCTTCTTGTCGGTGCCCTCCTTATAGCTATTAAAAGGTGAGTTGACGGCATCCTGCTCCAACTGTGCCTGCTGGGCGGTGACGATGTCGTTGCGCTTCTTGGCGTTGGCGGGCAGCAGTACCCAGTTGGCGGCGATGGCGTTGTAGTTGAGGTCGTTCTGCTGACGCGGAACGTCAACACACTGGACGACGGCGCGGCTGTGGGCCATGCGGGTGGTGACGCGCATCAGCACCGGCAGGCATACGCGCTCGGAGTAGTCGAAGGCCACGGCCATCATGTCGTAGGCTTCCTGCTGGTTGGAAGGCTCGAACGTGGGGATGAGCGCAAACTTGCCGTAGAAGCGTGAGTCCTGCTCGTCCTGAGAGGAGTGCATCGACGGGTCGTCGGCTACCAGCACCACCACACCGCCGTTGACACCCGTCATGCCGCTGTTGACAAACGGGTCGGCACAGACGTTCAGTCCGACATGCTTCATACAAACCAGGGCGCGCTTGCCCATGAACGACATACCGAGGGCGGCCTCCATGGCCGTCTTCTCGTTCGTACTCCAGCGGCTGTGAACGCCGCGCTCCTTAGCCAGCGCATTGCCCTGGATAAACTCAGTAATCTCAGTGGACGGCGTACCGGGGTAGGCATACACGCCGGAAAGACCGGCATGCAGCGCACCTAACGCTATGGCTTCGTCGCCCAACAATAATTTCTTTTCCATTTTTTCTTTATTATATCACTTTTCACTCTTCACTTTTCACTTCTTCACTCTTCACTTTTCACTTCTTCACTCTTCACTTTTCACTTCTTCACTTCTTCACTCTTCACTTTTCACTTCTTCACTAGGCCGCAGGCCGCTATTGAATCTCCCAACCAATGGCCGAGGCACCGAGGACGGCGGCAGAGGCTCCGTCGAGACCGCTGACCAAGAACTGTGCCTTGCCACGGAAGATGGGCATGACATGCTCGTTGTAAGCCTCGCGGATGGGCTTCATAATCAACTCACCGGCCTTCACCATACCACCGAAGAAGATGAACGCCTCGGGCGATGAGAAGGCTGCGAAGTCGGCGCAGGCCTCACCCAGCATCTTACCCGTGAACTGGTAGATCTCGTTGGCCAGTTCGTCGCCCTTGCCGGCGGCAATCGAGACGTCGAGCGAGGTGATGTCCTCGGGCTTCATGTCGCGCAGGATGGAAGGACGGTCGGTCTTCTCCAGCAGCTCACGAGCCGTGCGGGCCACACCCGTAGCCGAGCAGTAAGCCTCCAGACAGCCGGTACGTCCGCAACCGCAAGAGCGTCCCTCGGCACCGCGCACCATCGTCACATGACCCAGTTCGCCGGCAAAGCCGTCGTGGCCATAGAGCAGCTGACCGTTCACCACGATGCCGCTTCCTACGCCCGTACCTAAGGTGATGACGATGAAGTTCTTCATGCCACGGGCCACGCCGTAGACCATCTCGCCGACGGCAGCCGCATTGGCGTCGTTGGTCATGGCCACGGGAATGCCGCCCAGCCGCTTGCTGAACATGTCGGCCAGGGGTACAATGCCGTTGTGAGCCCAAGGCAGGTTGGGCGCAAACTCAATGGTTCCTTTATAGTAGTTGGCATTGGGAGCGCCGATGCCCATGGCCTTGATCTTCTCAATGCCGCCCACCTGTTCGATGATGACCTGCAGGGCCTCGACACAAGCGTCGACGTAGTCCTCGGCGCTGTCAAAGCCACCCGTCTTGATAGCTGTCGTGGCCTTGATGTCACCACGAGCGTCAACGATTCCAAACACGGAGTTCGTACCTCCTAAGTCCAAGCCAATCACGTATGGCTTCATCACTTGCTGTTCGTTCATAATTCTTATAGTTTTATGCTGTTAATTCGTAAACAGCTGCAAAGTTACAAAGAATAGGTGAGATAAACGAATGATTTGAAAGAATCTTTGTGGCGGAAATGTCAATTTTCTAATCCTTTTTTGTATCTTTGTAGCCGAAATTAAGATAAAAGTACTACAATGGCAGCAAAATTCGAAGAATCAGACTTCCTTCAGGAGAGGGATGTGTCGTTTCCGCCAGCACATACGGCGGAGCATTTGTTGAACCAGACCATGAAGCGGATGTTCGGATGTGAGCGTTCGTTCAATGCGCATGTGGAACGGAAGAAGAGCAAGATGAGCTTCCACGTGGACCATAAGCCGACACGGCAGGAGGAGAAGGAGATTGAGCGGCGGATGAACGAGCTGATAGCCGAGGACCTGCCTGTGACGTTTGAGTTTGTCAAGCGTGACGAGTTGCCTGAGGAGATTTCCACGGAGCGGTTGCCTGACGATGCTTCGGACACCATCCGGCTGGTGCGCATTGGTGTCTACGACGTCTGTCCCTGCATCGGCAAACATGTACGGTCAACGGGCCAGATAGGCCGTTTCGAGATGCTGGGCACTAACTGGGACGAGATGGAACGCACGTTCCGGGTAAGATTCAAGATTGTGTAGCGTGAGCCGTTAGTACTCCAGCTTCATGTAGACGGGGTAGTGGTCGGAGTAGCTCAGGTCTTGCCGGTAGTAGGTGAGGCCCTTGAGCGACTTGTCGTGGAAGATGTAGTCGATGCGTACGCTCTTACTGCCCCGATAGGTGTACATCCAACCGCTGCCGCACTCCTTGAAACCGTCGACAAGGTCGCCCAGCATGGTGTTATAGACATAGGAGTAGGGGACGTCGTTGAAGTCGCCGCATACGATGAGCGAACGGTCAGGGTCGTTGTTCGTGCGCAGCTCGTTCTGGATGGTCATGGCCTGTCCGGCACGCACCATCATGCCCAACGTGTAGTTGCCGTAGATGGCCTGTAGCAGTCGGTTGTTCTCAATGATTGCCCCTTGGTTCTGAAGCTTTATGGCATGGTGCATGGTCGTGTTGAAGCCTGTCGTCTCCAAGTGGGCGTTGACTACACGGATGAGTTGTCCGTTGACGTCGATGTCGGCCCACATGGCGCTGTTGTTCGTCTGTTCAAAGTCGATGGTCTTGTTGTCCGTAATGGGGTATCGGCTGAAGATGGCCATGTCGTTGCGTCCCATGGCCATATAGGGGAAATACTCCTTGTAGGACTCGGAGTTCTTCTTGTCGCCGCTGACCTCGTTGTACTCCTGAATACAGAACACGTCAACCTTCTGCTTCCTCATCTGGGCCAGGATGTCCTGGGCAATGAAGCCTGTCGTCTCGCGGTTGAAGCGGGCAACGTTGTAGGTGGCAATCTTCAGTCCCGACTTCTTGTCGGCTGCTTTGTCCGATGAACCGAACTGGACGATGGTCCCGATGTAGGGAATGCAGCAGAGGATGGTGACGAAGGGAATGGCTGCCCAGTGCCAGCGTCGGCGGATGAGCCAGTAGAGTAGCAGGACGATGTTGGCGATAATCAGCGGCGGCAGGATGTAGACCAGCATGGCCCTGGCCGTATTTCCGGCGGGGGGCACGTTGCCGCCAAACAGACCGAAGAAGGTGAAACCTGCCACGATGATCGTGGTGATAAGGAAAATAAAGGAGAAGTATTTATAGACAGCCAATTTTCCCATAGTGTTGATTGAGAAGATTAATCCTTAATGTATTTTGCGCACATTTCTATCAGGTCTTCCACGCGGAACGGCTTGGCCATGAACTCGTCGCAGCCGGCAGCCTTGGCCTCGCGGATATTCTCCTCGAAGGCGTAGGCACTGAGGGCGACGATGGGGGTGGAGTGGTTGACCTCCTTGATGATGCGGGTGGCGTCAAGACCGTTCATGTCGGGCATGCGGATGTCCATCAGGATAAGGTCAGGATGCTCGTCTTCGTTGATGGTGACGGCCTCAATGCCGTTGTGGGCCCGTAGCAGTCGGTAGCGCTTCTGCAGCACGATGCGCACCAGTTCGAAGTTGCTTTCCTCGTCCTCAGCCACCAGTATGGTCTTCATGTTATTCTCGTCGGGATGACTGTTGACGCGCAGCGTCCTGACGTTAGTAGTGGTGCGGTTGCTGGTGGCCATGCCACCTATTGTTCCGTGGAAGGGCATCACAAATGTGAATGTCGAACCTTTGCCCAAGGTTGATTCGACGCTGATGGTACCTTCCATCTTCTCGACGATGATGCGGCAGAGTGCCAGTCCCAGTCCGTAGCCTTTCTGTTGCTCGGCATCCTTCGACGCATAGGTGTCGAATATCTGGCCTATGAACTGCGGGTCGATGCCTGACCCCGTATCCTTGACGAAGAAGGCAATATTCTGCCCGTCGTCCAGGATGTTGTAGCCGAAGGTGATTTCTCCTTTCGGGGTGTGCTTCAGCGAGTTGCTGATGAGGTTAGAGAACACCTGCGTCAGTCGGTTCTCGTCTGTGTTCATGGTGATGGTCATGTTCGGCTTGTTCCAGTCCAGCTTGACCGTTTCCGGGCAGCGGAACTTGAACAGCTGCTTGATGCTGTTGCACAGCGCCTCAAGGTTGACGGGAGCCTTCCTGATGACAATCTCGCCCGACTCGACACGCGACAAGTCAAGAATCTCGTTGATGAGACTGGTCAGTCGGTTATTGTTGCTTTCGATGATTTCCAGGTACTTCATGCGCTCCTCGGGGGAGTCGGTCTCGGCAATGACGCGTGAGAAACCTTCGATGGCGTTCAGCGGGGTGCGTATCTCATGGCTCATGTTGGCAAGGAAAAGAGACTTCATGCGACTGGCATTCTCAGCCTTCGCAGTTTTCTCTTCATATTCCTTTAGCTTTGCGTTTGCTGCATTTAGTTGCTCGTTGGCCAACAACAGTTTCCTGTTAGCTTCCACGAACTTCTGCATCAACACTTCTCTTTCGTCTAAGTCCATTTCCTGAGCAATGATTACTTACAGATTGCAAAGTTACATATATTTTTCTAATTACAAAAGGATTATTCAAAAAAAATCATCCCCGACGTGCTTTTTCCCATGTACCGCTGAAACGGTGGGTGCGCAGATAGCCGATACCCCGGAAAACATTGACGTTCATAAACATAAAATAGTAGGGCACGTAAAATAGCTTGCTCTTGCGTCCGCTCCTGGCCTGCCACCAGCCGACGAGCGTGGCCGTATAGAACAGCAGTTGCAGGACGCCGATGACCGTGTAGACCGTACCGCCACCCAGGACGATGAGTGCCAAGTTTAGCGGTATGAGGGCCAGCATGGCAAAGGGCGTGATGGACCAGCGGAGTACGCGGTGACTGACGAACAGGAAACTGACCACGGGGTATTTCAGCGGGTTCATCAGCTGGCGCAGCCACCAGATGCTCTGCAGTCCTCCTGCCGCGATGCGTCGCTTGCGCTTGGACTCCTCATACATGTCAGCCGAACCATACTCCATGGCATAGGCTTCCGAGGTGTAGGCTATCCGGTGGCCGTCCTTCACAATGAGCATCGACATCATGAAGTCGTCGAGCAGGGCATTGCTGGGAGCCTCGCGGTAGTCGGACATGCGGACGGCAAACAATTCACCTGCTGCACCCATGGCTGAGTAGAGCTCGCTGTCCCACCGTTTCAGCGTACTTTCGTATTTCCAGTAGAGGCCTTCGCCCTCAGCAGCCACTTGTCCGTCGATGCGGGCTGCTACCCGTTTCTCGCCTGAAACGCAACTGACGTCAGGTTTCATGAATTGTCTGACGATCTCGTGTATAGCATTGGCGTTCAGCATAGTATTCGCATCAGTAAACACTACGATGCCGGCCTTGTTCTCCTTCAGACCGTGTTGCATGGCAGCCGCCTTTCCTCGCCGTTCGGGCGAGTAGACGAGTGTCACCTCAGGGTATTGCCTGAGCAGGTCGTTGGAGCCGTCACTGCTGCCGTCGGTGACCCACATGATACAGAACTTCTCCTTCGGGTAGTCCAACTGTCGGATGTTCGCCATTTTTTCGTGGATGATGTCCTCCTCGTTGTAGGCACAGATCATCAGCGTCACGTCCGGCAGCTGGTCGTCGTCGGGAAGTACGGGTTCCGGCCTGCTGAATCCGAGCAGGCGCTTCAGGCGAACCAGGATGTAGAGTAACAGCCCGTAGCCAATGTAGGTATAGAAGACGATGGCCAGACAGAGCCAGAACAGTATTTTAAGTGTTGTCATAGGATAACGGTTGCTTTTCTTTGTACTTTGCAAAGAAACAAAAAACTTCTGACATGGGCAAGAAAAAAGGGAACATTTTTGGTGTTCCCTTACTTTTTTGTCTCAATCTCCTCTTTCATGTCGATGAACTGGCGCTTCATGTCGTAGAATTCATATTGCAGGAAAGCCAGTTTCTGAGAGGAGACAACGTGTACTCCAAAGCCGTATTTCATCTGCCAGCGTCGCTTCAGCGAGATGACTCCCTGATTGATGAAGGCAGCGACGTAGGGATGTACATGCAAGTAGAACTTGCGAACACCTATCTTGTTGACAAGGCGGTCAATCTTGCTCTCTAACTGGTCGGTGAAAAGAATCGATGACTTGATCTTTCCACTACCGAAACAGGTGGGACAGTCTTCTTCAACATTGACATCCATGGCCGGGCGGACTCGCTGACGCGTAATCTGCATCAGTCCGAACTTCGACAGCGGCAGGATGTTGTGACGTGCACGGTCTTTCTGCATGTTCTTGCACATGCGTTCATAGAGCAGCTGGCGGTCTTCGGCGAGATTCATGTCCACGAAGTCGACCACGATGATTCCTCCCATGTCCCGTAGTCTCAACTGTCGTGCCAACTCGTCGGCGGCTCCTAAGTTTGTCTCTAACGCATTGGCTTCCTGACCGTTTTCCTTTTTTACGCGAGTGCCGCTGTTGACGTCGACCACATGCATGGCCTCAGTGTGCTCAATGATGAGATAGGCTCCGTGCTTGTAGTTTACTGTCTTTCCGAATCCCGACTTCAGCTGCTTGGTCACTCCGAAGTTGTCGAAGATGGGCACCACGCCGGTGTATTGCTTCACGATTTCCTGCTTCTCGGGGGCTATCAGTCCGACGTAGTCCTTCACTTGGTTGAAGATGTTCTCGTCGTTGATGTGGATGCCGTCGTAAGTAGGATTGAACAAGTCGCGAAGCAAGGCTACGGCACGGCTCTCCTCCTCGAACACCAGTTGGGGGCGCTGCTGTGTCTTCTGCACCTTGGTGATGGCCTCTTCCCACCGTTTCAGCAGGATTTTCATCTCCTGGTCCAGTTCGGCAGCACGTTTCCCCTCGGCTACTGTGCGTACGATAACGCCGAAGTTTTTGGGCTTGATGCTCTGGATGAGCTGTTTCAGTCGGCTGCGTTCCTCGCTTTTCTTGATTTTAGAAGATACGTTCACCTTATCCCCAAAGGGTATCAGCACGATGTAGCGGCCTGCAAAGCTCAGTTCGCACGTCAGTCGCGGACCTTTGGTTGAGATGGGTTCCTTGACCACCTGCACCAGTACTTCCTGTCCTACCTGTAGCGTCGTCTGTACCGAGCCGTCCTTGGGCAGGTCGTGCTGCCTGACAGCCTTCTGAATGGGATAAAGTTTCTTTCTGTCACTCTGTACCTGTTTCAGGTATTTTTCATAAGAGCTGAATTGAAGGCCCAAGTCAAGATAGTGAAGGAAGGCATCCTTCTCGTACCCCACGTCGACGAAACAGGCGTTCAGTCCGGGCATCAGTTTTCTGACCTTTGCCACGTAGATGTTGCCCACCGAGAAGGATGCCTCCCGCCGCTCGTTCTGGTATTCCACCAGTTCTTTGTCCTCGAGCAGCGCAATCGAGATTTCCTTCGGTTGCACATCGATGATTACTTCGCTTGTCATTCTCTTTGGGTGAAAAATTAACTTGGGTTTTGCAAAAAGGGGTGTGGCCCTCATTACAGCAGCCACACTCCCTTCATTCCTTTTACCGTCAGATGAGCTTACTTGCTCTTATGACGATTTTTGCGCAGTCTCTTCTTGCGCTTGTGAGTAGCCATCTTGTGGCCCTTCTTCTTCTTTCCGTTTGGCATAATGTTTTAATGTTTAATATGTGTACTTAATTAATCTTTGTTTACTTCATCTTCTCGATAAAGCTCTTAGCGGGCTTGAATGCGGGGAAGTCGTGTGCGTCGATGACCAACGTAGTGTTCTTTGAAATATTGCGGGCGGTCTTCTGGGCGCGATGTTTAACAATGAAACTGCCGAAGCCGCGCAGATAGACATTCTCCTTATTGGAAGCCAAACTCACTCTGATTTCCTCCATAAAAGCCTCTACCGTAGCAGCTACGTCTTTCTTGGCAATGCCTGTCTCGTCGGCGATTTTGTTGATGATGTCAGCCTTTGTCATTTCTCTTAATTCTTTAATGTTTTTGTCAATAATCGTTGCTATTCTCGATTTGGGAGTGCAAAGATACTGTTTTTCAGTGAGATATGGAAATTTTCTCGGAGTTTTTTAATAAAATTATGTATTTTCTTCTCATTTCCCCTTCTTTCCCCTATAATATAATAAGGAACGCGCGTGAAAGCTTTGAGCCGTTTCTCCTTCCTTTATACAGGTATCTTGTCGATGCGCTTCTGGTGGCGTCCGCCCTCAAACTCCGTCTGGAAGTATTCATCCATAATCTTGCGGGCCATGTCCTCGTCGATGAAGCGTCCCGGCATCACCAGCACGTTTGCGTTGTTGTGCTGACGGATGAGGTGGGCTATCTCGGGAATCCAGCACAGACCGGCACGTATCGACTGGTGCTTGTTCAGCGTCATGTTGATGCCCTCGCCGCTGCCGCAGATGGCAATGCCGGGGAACACCTCGCCGCTCTCAATGCCACGGGCCAGTGCATGGCCGAAGTCGCTGTAGTCGCACGAGTCCTCATTATAGGTACCATAGTCCTTGTACTCGTATCCCTTCTCTTCGAGATACTTCTTCACAAACTGTTTCAGTGCAAAGCCGGCGTGGTCGCTGGCCAGTCCAATCGTTTTTATTTCCATAGTCTTTCTATTAAAGTGGTTATCGGTGTGCAAAGTTACACATTTTTTTTGGAAACCTCTCCGAATTGTTGTTTTTTTCGTTTTTCTTTTTGTATCTTTGCACCTGAATTACTAAAACAAGACAACGATGAAGAGACTTTCCTTCTTCGCATGGTGCCTGCTGACGGCGGGCATGGCACTGGCACAGACGGCGACAACAGACTTTGTGAAGGGGGCCGACGTAGGCTTCCTGCAGGGACAGGAACGGCAGGGCATCGTGTTCCACGACCGCAACGGACGGGAGCGTGAGTGCCTGGAACTGCTGAAGAACGACTACCAGATAGGAGCCATCCGGATGCGCGTCTGGGTCAATCCCCGTGGTGGCGACTGCGACAAGTTCGCGCTGCTGGCCATGGCGAAGCGAGTGAAGGCCCTGGGCATGGACCTGATGGTGGACTTCCACTACAGCGACTGGTGGGCCGACCCAGCCAAGCAGCCTATCCCCAAGGCGTGGCTCGGACACACGTTCGAGGAGATGAAGCGCGACCTGCACGACCATACCGTCGAGGTGCTGACGCTGCTGAAGGACAATGGCATTGCGCCCCGCTGGGTGCAGGTAGGCAACGAGACGTCCAACGGCATGCTTTGGAGCGTAAAGACCGATGAGCGCGGTTGGGAGCTGAAGGACTCCCTGGGACGTACGACCATCACTCACAGCATGGGTCACATCAAGACCGAGCCTGAGCAGTATGCCGGCTTTATCCGCACGGGTTACGATGCTGTGAAGGAGGTATTCCCTGAGGCCGTCGTCATTGTCCATCTGGATCGCGGCCACAAGCAGTCACTCTACGACTGGAACCTCGACACCGTCTTGAAATACGGCGGACGGTTCGACATGGTGGGCATGTCGCTCTATCCCTACTGGGCACAGCGCGACCATCCGGAGCTGAAGGCCGACGACATTATCACCGACTGCATGGCCAACATTCGCCACGTCAGCGAGAAGTACCATTGCGACGTGATGATTGTGGAGACCGGCTACGAGGTGGACGAGCGTCATCCCGAACTGATGGACGAGGGGCGCCGTCAGTTGGCCCGTGTCATCCGTGAGGCGCGCACCGAGACCAACGGTCACTGCCGCGGCGTCTTCTACTGGGAACCGCAGTGCCTGCCCGGAGGCTACAGGCTCGGCGCTTTCAACAGTCAGGCTGCACCCACGGCCATTATGGAGGGCTTCGTCGAAGTCAGGTAAGGTATGGGAAATAACGGAAGGAATCCTGTCGTCAGCATGGTCAAGGGGATAGCCATCGTCTTGGTGGTGATAGGCCATTCCTTGCCCTTGGACAATGGGGCCCGCAACTTTATCTATATGTTCCATGTGCCGCTGTTCTTCTTTGTCAGCGGCTATTGCTTCAAGGAGAAGTACCTTAGCGACGCCCTGACGTTCGTGCGTCACAGGCTTCGTGGACTGTGGTGGCCTTTCGTGAAATATGGCGTCCCGATGGTGCTGCTCCATAACGTATTCTGTTCACTCCACCTCTATGGCCCGCTGTGCGACGTGGCTCCCTATACGCTGCCCCAGATGGGGATGGCCGTGCTGAAGCAGTTTGCCATGAGTGGAGCCGAGCCGCTGCTCGGAGCCTATTGGTTTCTCAATACGCTGTTCGGCGCTTCACTCCTGTTCTATGTCTGCCGTAGGTTGGTGGGTGGTCGCTGGGCTTTCGTCCTGCTGCTGGCAGCCAGTGCCGCCTGCCTGCTACTGGTGTCCCGTGTAGAATCCCTGCGCATCGTCTTCCGTATGTTCTTTGCGGCAGCCTACATGTCCCTGGGTCATCTCTTTGCCGGCGTGTCGTCACGCAGTTCCAACCGACTCACGGGCCTCGGTGTCGTCCTGCTGCTGGCAGCACTGGTCTTGGTGGGCGAATGGCTGCTGCCCCATGAGATGACCGATGCTACGCTGCCGACGCTGCTGCCCTGTATGCTGGCAGCCGTTTCAGGCATTCTGATGCTCTGGGTGCTATGCCAGTGTCTGTTGTCTACCAGCAGTTCTCTGGTCACACGGCTCTCGGCAACACTGAACTACATCGGCAACCACACGCTGCGGATACTGACCTGGCACTTCCTCTGTTTCAAGGCGGTTACGCTGCTCATCATCCTGTTCTATGGCCTCCCGATAGAACAGCTGGCCGCGCTTCCCATCCTTGAGGAGCAGGCCGCCCAAGGCTGGTGGCTGCTCTACACCCTTGCCGGCGTCTGTGTAGTGTTATATAAGAAATAGTTATAAAAACGTTACCCGGCAATTACAGGAGCATAAAAAGAGCGAGAGTGCTTCCCTGTTGCAAGGGGGCACTCTCAGGTGTTCATCATATTCTTAGTTTAGGTTGTTTAGATTGGTCGTGCAAAAGTACAACAATTATTCGGAACTGCCAAATAAAACGGGAGCGTTTTTCAAGATTTTTTATTTAATGAAGTTTTTAGATTTTTTTTCATTGAAAAGTGTTCCTGTTTCCGATTATTTTTGTACCTTTGCACACGGAATTGTTTTCCAAAACGGGAAACTTTTCCAAACTGAAGGACACGAAAGTTTTCCAAAACGGATAACTCGACCAGAAGAGAAAGATAGATAAAATACAGAAATACAACAATGATGGAAATTAAAAACTTTACGATTACCAAGCGCGATGGTTCCAAGGACCGCTTCTCGCTTGACAAGATTATGAACGCCATCGTGAAGGCGTTCGACAGTGTGGAACAACCGGCTGACCTTGGTTCTATCTCTAAGATTATCAGTCACTTGGATATTAAGGAAGATATCAAGGTGGAGGATATTCAGAACCAGGTTGAGGAGGCGCTGATGCGCGAGGGCTACTACAAGGTGGCCAAGTCGTTCATGCTCTACCGTCAAGCCCACTCGGAGGATCGTGAGACGCTGGCCAAGTTGCAGTTCTTGTCAGAATACTGTGAGTCGGTGAACGCTGCAACTGGTTCAAAATATGACGCAAACGCCAACGTGGAGCACAAAAATATTGCCACGCTGATTGGTGAGTTGCCCAAATCGAACTTCATCCGTCTGAACCGTCGTCTGCTGACGGACCGCATCAAGAAGATGTACGGCAAGCAGCTGTCGGACGAGTACATCGACAAACTAACACACCACTTTATATATAAGAACGACGAGACGAGCCTGGCCAACTACTGTGCGTCGATTACGATGTACCCCTGGTTGATTGGCGGTACGACCTCGATTGGTGGTAACTCGACGGCTCCGACGAACCTGAAGTCATTCTGCGGCGGTTTTGTGAACATGGTGTTCATGGTCTCGTCGATGCTGAGTGGTGCCTGTGCCACGCCTGAGTTCCTGATGTACATGAACTACTTCATCGGCAAGGAGTACGG
>CALDLA010000051.1 GCA_937898415.1 uncultured Prevotellaceae bacterium
AAGGCACTTAATGAGAGGGGTATCAAGTAGAACACCCCTAAAAACTCAACCTTTAGTCCGGGCAAAACCGACCGTTGGTCGGAGCAAACACTCCCCTTTAGTCGGAGGGAAAAAATGTTTTTCCATATTTTATGGTGGTATTTCTTTTTTTCTTTGTACCTTTGCAGTCCGAACATAAAAAGAACGTACAAGATATGGAAGAAAAGAGAATGAATGAGAGCGAGGAGAAGAAGTCAGTAAGCTTCGTAGAGCAGAAAGTGATTGACGACC
This sequence comes from uncultured Prevotellaceae bacterium, assembly GCA_937898415.1. Lineage (GTDB taxonomy): Bacteria > Bacteroidota > Bacteroidia > Bacteroidales > Bacteroidaceae > Prevotella. Next base: position 271 of record CALDLA010000051.1, read on the forward strand.
TGGCTGCCGGCAAGAACGGTGGCCGGATGCAGACGCGGTTCCCGCCGGAGCCGAACGGATACCTGCACATCGGCCACGCCAAGGCCATCGCCATCGACTTCGGTCTGGCCAAGAAATACGGCGGCGAGTGCAACCTGCGCTTCGACGACACGAACCCCGTGAAAGAGGACACGGAATACATCGAGAGCATTGAACACGACATCAAGTGGCTGGGATTCCAGTGGGCCAACGTCTACTACGCCTCTGACTATTTTCAGCAGCTGTGGGACTTCGCCGTGTGGCTCATCAAGCAGGGTCGCGCCTACGTGGATGAGCAGACGTCGGAGGAGATAGCCCAGCAGAAGGGCACGACGACCTCGCCGGGCACAAACTCGCCCTACCGCGACCGTCCCGTAGAGGAGAACCTGAAGCTCTTTGAATACATGAACAGCGGCGAGTGCGAGCCGGGCACCTTGGTACTGCGCGCCAAGATTGATATGGCCCACCCGAACATGCTGTTCCGCGACCCGCTGATCTACCGCGTGCTGAACAAACCTCACGTGAAAACGGGCACGAAGTGGAACGCCTACCCGATGTATGACTTCGCCCACGGCCAGAGCGACTACTTGGAGGGCGTGACCCACTCATGGTGTACGCTGGAGTTCGTGGAGCACCGCCCCCTGTACGACCTCTTCGTGACGTGGATGAAGGAGTGGCGCGGTGAGACGGACAACATAGAGGACAACCGCCCGCGCCAGACGGAGTTCAACAAGCTGAACCTGAACTACACGCTGCTCTCGAAGCGCAACCTGCTGGCGATGGTGAACGAGAGATTGGTCAGCGGATGGGACGATCCCCGCATGCCAACCATCTGCGGTCTGCGCCGTCGCGGCTATTCGCCCGAGGGACTGGTGAAGTTCATCGACAAGATTGGCTACACGAAGATGGACGCGCTGAACGATATGGCGCTGCTGGAGAGCGCCATCCGCGACGACCTGAACAGCCGTGCCCTGCGCGTGGCTGCCGTACTGGACCCGGTGAAGGTGGTCATCACCAATTATCCCGAGGGACAGACGGAGAAGTTGGTAGCCGTGAACAACCCTGAGAACGAGGCGGACGGCACCCACGAGGTGGAGTTCAGCCGCGAACTGTGGATTGAACGCGACGACTTCCAGCAGGTGGCCGAAAAGAAGTTCATGCGCCTGGCCCCCGGCAAGGAGGTGCGCCTGAAGAACGCCTACATCATCAAGTGCGACGAGGAGCATGCCTGCGACGTCGATGCCGACGGCAAGGTGACGTGCATCTACTGCACCTACGACCCCGAGACGCGCAGCGGACTGCCCGGTGCCGACCGCAAGATCAAGGGCAAGACGCTGCACTGGGTAAGCTGTCACGATGCCGTGAAGGCTGAGGTGCGCCTTTACGACCGTCTGTGGAAGGTGGAGAACCCACGCGACGTGCTGGCTCAGATTCGTGAAGGGCAGCAGTGCGACGCCGTGACGGCCATGAAGCAGATGATCAACCCCGACTCGCTTCAGGTGCTGAAGGCGTGCTACATCGAGCCGTTTGCCGCCACTATGCCGGCACTAACCTACCTGCAGTTCCAGCGCATCGGCTACTTCAACGTAGATCCCGACTCGACGCCCGAGAAGCCCGTGTTCAACAAGACGGTAGGGCTGAGGAGTTAGGAATGAGAAGTGAAAAGTGAAAAGTGAAAAGTGAGAAGTGAGCAACGACGAGTATTATAACGACGAAGAGTTTCTGGACATTCTGAAGGAGTATGAGGAGTCAGTGGAGTCAGGACTGCCGGTGTTTATGGATGCCGACGACCTGGCCGACATTGCCGACTACTACCAGATGAAGGGACACCCTGAAGACTCACAGCGGGCACTCGACCGGGCGCTCGAACTGGAGCCTGACTCCGTCGTTGCCCTTAACTACAAAGTTCACGACTCCATCAACCAAGGCGACTTCGACAAAGCCGAGGAATACCTGAGCAGGATGATTGACCGCCAACTACCGGAATACATCTACTGCCGGGCTGAAATCTGGATAGCCCAGGACATGATAGACGAGGCCGACGAATACCTGCGCCAGCAGTATCAGGAGTGCCCGCCCGACGAGATGCAGGATTACGTGCTCGACGTGGTCAACCTCTACAGCGACTACGGTATGGACGAGAAGGCGATGGAATGGATGATGCGTGCCAAGCCCGAGAACAGCGACGACTTCAAGGAACTGATGGGGCGCACGCTCTTCGGACTGGGGAAGTATGACGACTCTGAGCGCATCTTCAACGAGCTGATTGACCGTAACCCCTTCCAGAAGCGCTACTGGAACGCGCTGGCCAACACGCAGTTCATGAAGGAGAACTATGGAGCGTCGGTAGCCAGTAGTGAATACGCTATTGCCATTGACCCCGACGACCCCGAAGGACTGCTGGCCAAGGCCAACGGGCTGTTCCGGCTGGAGAACTACGAGGAGGCCCTGAAGTACTATCAGCGCTACTCGGAGCACGAGCCCGACGACGAGTTCGGCTACCTGCACCAAGGCACCTGCCTCATCAACATAGGGCGCTACCAGGAAGCCGTCAGCCAACTGAAGAAGGCCGGGAAGAAGGCGTCCGACGACTCCCCCTACCTGTTGGAAATCTTTCAGGAACTGGCTTTCGCCTACAGCGAGCTGAAGAAGCCCGACACGGCCCTCCACTACATCGACCTGACCGACGAACTGGACTGCGACCACGAGGACATGATGGTCATCAGGGGTCATATCCTGCTGTCGAACAACCGTATAGCGGAGGCAGAGGAGATGTTCAAGAAGGCCATCAACCAGTCGACGAACACACCGCAAACCCTGTTGCGCATCATCGTGTCGCTCTACGACAACCACTTCCTCGAAGCCGCCTACACCATGTTCCTCAGCTTCTTCGAAAACGTCGGCAAGAACTGGAAAGATGGCTATGCCTACATGGCGCTCTGCTGCCACGACCTGAAGCGCAACGACGAATTCATGAAGTACCTGAAGATGGCTTGCGAGCGCAACCCGCAGGAAGCCCGCCAAGTGCTGGCGTACCTGTTTCCTGAGGACATGAAGGCCGGGGAATACTACAACTACATGAAAGGGAAAATGAAGAAATGAAGAATTGAAGAATGAACATCATCAGTAATCTGCTCAGCAACCTGAACTACGGCACCATCCTGCTGCTGATGCTACTGGAGAGTACCGTCATCCCCGTTCCCTCGGAACTGGTGGTAGCTCCGGCGGCCTACCATGCGGCAGGCGGTCACCTGAACGTGCTGCTGGTGGTGCTCTTCGCCACCATCGGCGCCGACCTCGGAGCCAGCATCAACTATTTCGTGGCCCTCTACGTGGGCAGGCCTGTCATCTACCGCTTTGCCAACAGTCGTTGGGGCAAGATGTGCCTGCTGAACCAAGAGAAGGTGGAGAAGAGTGAACGCTACTTCGACGACCACGGTATCGTGGCCACGCTGACCGGGCGACTCATACCCGGCATCCGCCACCTCATCAGCCTGCCCGCCGGACTGGCCCGCATGAACTACTGGAAGTTCTTGCTCTACACCACCATCGGTGCCGGAGCGTGGCACTCCATCCTGGCAGCGATGGGATGGTACCTGCATGCCTTCGTCCCCGAGGACCAGCTTGAGACGACTATCACCCAGTACAACCACTACATCGTGGGCGCCATCGTCGGCTTGGTACTGATAGCCGTCACCTACTTTACATTTAAACATCTAAAGAACAAAAAACAATAGACATTATGGCCCAAATCAACAATCACCTCGTCATCATGGCAGGCGGCGTCGGCAGTCGCTTCTGGCCAATGAGCACCAAAGAGTGCCCCAAGCAGTTTATTGACGTACTGGGCACAGGCAAGACCCTGCTCCAACTGACCGTCGAGCGTTTCGGCACGTTGATAGCCCCCGAGAATATCTGGGTGGTCACCAACGAGAAGTATGCCGACATCGTGGCGCGTCAGCTGCCCGACATGCCCCGGGGGAACATCCTCTGCGAGCCGTGCCGCCGCAACACCGCCCCCTGCATCGCCTACATCTCGTGGCGCATCAAGTCGCGCGACCCGAAGGCTAACATCGTGGTGACACCCTCAGACCACATCGTGATGAACGTGCAGGAGTTCCAGCGCGTCGTCAGCCAGTGCATGAAGTTCACCAGCGACACCGACGCCATTGTGACCTTAGGCATGAAGCCCAGCCGCCCCGAGACGGGCTACGGCTACATACAGGCCAACCTGTCGGCCAACTCGCTGCGCAACAAGGAGGTGTTTCGCGTTGACTCCTTCCGCGAGAAGCCCGATTTAGAGACGGCCAAGCGATATATCAAGCAGAACAACTACTTCTGGAACGCCGGCATCTTCATCTGGAACGTCAACACCATTGTCAACGCGTTCCGCATGTACCAACCCACGATGGCCAAGATCTTCGAGTCGATGCTGCCCGTCTATGGCACCGAGCGCGAACAGGAGCTCATCAACGAGCGCTTCCCCGAGTGCGAGAGCATCTCGGTTGACTACGCCATCATGGAGAAAGCCGAGGAAATCTTCGTCTGCCCCGCCGACTTCGGGTGGAGCGACCTGGGCACCTGGGGCTCGCTGCACCAGCAGAGCCACAAGGACCTCTACGGCAATGCCACCATCGGCCAGGACATCAACCTGTTTGAAAGCCACAACTGCATTGTACACACCACGCAGGAGAAGCGGGTGGTTATCCAGGGGCTCGACGGCTATATCGTGGCCGAGAACAACGACACCTTATTAATATGTAAACTGTCCGAGGAACAGCGCATCAAACAGTTCAGCGGAGAGAATTGAAGAATTGAAAAATTGAAAAATATGGAAGAAAAGAAAACCGCACTTATTACCGGTATCACGGGTCAAGACGGCAGTTACCTGGCCGAGTTCTTAATTGAGAAGGGCTACGAAGTCCACGGACTGATGCGCCGCTCGTCGTCGTTCAACACCGCCCGCATCGAGCATCTTTACCTCGACGAGTGGGTGCGCGATATGAAGAAGGCCCGTCTGGTCAACCTTCACTGGGCCGACATGACCGACTCGTCGTCGCTCATCCGCGTTATCTCGAAAGTACGACCGACGGAAATCTACAACCTCGCCGCACAGAGCCACGTGAAGGTGAGCTTCGACGTGCCTGAATACACCGCCGACACTGATGCCAACGGCGTGCTGCGTCTGTTGGAGGCCGTACGCATCTGTGGACTGACCGACACCTGCCGCATCTACCAGGCATCAACCTCCGAGTTGTACGGCAAGGTGCAAGAGGTGCCGCAGTCGGAGACGACGCCCTTCTACCCACGCTCACCCTACGCTGTGGCCAAGCTCTACGGCTTTTGGATTATGAAGAACTACCGCGAGTCGTACAATATGTTCTGCTGCAACGGCATCCTGTTCAATCATGAGAGTGAGCGTCGCGGCGAGACCTTCGTCACCCGCAAGATAACACTGGCCGCCGCCCGCATCGCACAGGGCTATCAGGACAAACTCTACCTCGGCAACCTGAACTCGCTGCGCGACTGGGGCTATGCCAAGGACTACGTGGAGTGCATGTGGCTCATCCTGCAGCAGCCTGAGCCTGATGACTTTGTTATTGCCACCGGCGAATACCACACCGTCCGCGAGTTCTGCACCCTCGCCTTCCGCGAGGTGGGCATCGAGCTGGAGTGGCGCGGCGACGGCATCGACGAGAAGGGCTACGACAAGGCTACTGGCAAGTCGCTGGTTGAGGTCGATCCGAAATATTTCCGTCCCGCCGAGGTCGACCAGTTACTGGGTAACCCTGCTAAGGCAAAGGCCAAGTTGGGTTGGAACCCGCAGAAGACTTCGTTCGAGGACCTGGTGAAGATTATGGTACGCCACGACATGAAGTTCGTGAAGAAGTTGTTCATTAAAGCACACATGGACGATGCTCAGTAAGGATAGTAAGATATACGTGGCAGGCCACCGCGGACTAGTGGGCTCTGCCATCTGGAACAACCTGCTGCAGCGCGGCTATACCAACCTCGTAGGACGTACGCACAGCGAACTGGACCTGACGGATCAGATAGCCGTGCGCCGGTTCTTCGACGAGGAGCGCCCCGAGGGCGTCGTTCTGGCCGCTGCCTTTGTGGGCGGCATCATGGCCAACTCGCTCTACCGCGCCGACTTCATCATGCAGAACATGAAGATGCAGTGCAACGTCATCAGCGAGGCCTACGCCCACGGCGTGAAAAAACTGCTGTTCCTCGGCTCGACGTGCATCTATCCCAAGAACGCGCCGCAGCCCATGAAGGAGGACTGCCTACTGACGTCGCCATTGGAGTACACCAACGAGGAGTATGCCATCGCCAAGATTGCCGGCCTGAAGATGTGCGAATCATACAACCTGCAGTACGGCACGAACTATATCGCCGTGATGCCCACCAATCTCTACGGCCCCAACGACAACTTCCACTTGGAGAACTCACACGTCATGCCGGCCATGATGCGCAAGGTCTATCTGGCCAAGCTCATCCACGACGGCGACTGGGACAAGATAGCCATCGACCTGAACAAGCGTCCCGTGGAGGGCGTCAACGGCTCGGCAGAACGTGATACCGTCATCACTGTATTACGCAAATACGGCATCGAGGACAACAAGGTGACGCTCTGGGGCACCGGCACCCCGCTGCGCGAATTCCTGTGGAGCGAGGATATGGCCGACGCCTCCGTCCATGTGCTGCTGAACGTCAACTTCAGTGACATCATCGGCATTGAGAAGTACAGCAGCGTACACTACGGAGCCTCTACCGACGGAGCCGTCGACCGTAACCACTCGGCAGGCCGCGGCGGTGCCATCCCCAAGCTGGGAGAGATTCGCAACTGCCACATCAACGTCGGCACAGGCAAGGAACTGACCATCCGCCAGCTGTCGGAACTGGTGGTCAAGGCCGTTGGCTTCGAGGGCACCGTCGAGTTCGACGCCACCAAGCCCGACGGCACGATGCGCAAGCTCATCGACGTCAGCAAGCTCCACTCATTAGGCTGGACGCACAAAGTGGAGATTGAGGACGGCGTACAGCGACTGTTTGAGTGGTATAAGGCTTCACTCCAGTAAGACGACGCCGATGCAGCTGCCAGAGGATTTTATAAGGTACACGCGTGAAGTGATGGGCGAAGAGCGGTTCCAGCGATACCTGGAATCGTTCAATGAGGAGACGCCCGTCAGCATCCGTCTGAACCCCCGCAAGACACAGGAATGGGCGGTGACGGAGGGGGCACAGCCAGTTCCCTGGTGCCGCGAGGGCTACTACCTGCCCCACCGCCCCAACTTCACGATGGACCCGCTGCTGCATGCCGGCTGCTACTACGTTCAGGAGGCTGGCTCGATGTTCGTCAGCCATGTACTGCGCCAGTACGTCCACCAGCCCATCACGATGCTCGACCTCTGTGCGGCACCTGGCGGCAAGTCAACGGCAGCCATCGCCTCGCTGCCCGAGGGTAGCGTGCTGACTGCCAACGAGCCCATCCGTCAGCGGGCCAATATCCTGAGCGAGAACATACAGAAATGGGGCTATCCCGGCTGCACCGTCACCAACCGCTATCCCAAGGACTTCCGCAAGGAGGGACGGCGGTTTGACGTCATCCTCTGCGACGTCCCCTGTTCTGGCGAGGGAATGTTCCGCCGCGACGAGGCGACCATCGGCGAGTGGAGCATGAAGAACGTGGAACAATGTTGGCGACTGCAGCGCGACATCGTCAACGACGCGTGGGAGTGCCTGAACGACGGCGGACTGCTCATCTATAGCACCTGCACCTTCAACACCAAGGAGAATGAGGAGAACGTCAGCTGGATTATCGGGCAGTTCGGTGCCCAGGTACTGCCCGTCGAGACGCAGCCCGAGTGGAACATCACCGGCTCCCTGCTCGACGGCTTCACGGAGCCCGTCTACCGCTTCATCCCCGGCATCACCCGTAGCGAGGGTCTGTTCCTTTGCGTCATGCGCAAGCCCGCCCCCGCTCCCATTCCCCTCACCTACCCCCAAGCCATCGACTACCTGCGCGGCGAAGCCCTCACCCTGCCCGACGACACCCCACGCGGCATCGTCGAGGTCAGCTTCATGGGCCACACGTTAGGCCAGGTGAAGAACATCGGCACACGTGCCAACAACCTCTACCCCAAGGAGTGGAGAATCAAGACTACCCACATACCCACAGACTATGAAGCAATACTTAGACATACTGAACCGCATACTGACCGAAGGTAGCCAAAAGGGCGACCGTACGGGCACAGGCACCATCAGCATCTTCGGCACACAGTCGCGCTATAACCTCGACGACGGGTTCCCCCTGCTGACCACAAAGAAACTGCACCTGAAGTCCATCATCTACGAACTGCTGTGGTTCCTCAAGGGCGACACCAATGTGCGCTACCTCCAGGAGCACGGCGTACGCATCTGGAACGAGTGGGCCGACGAGAACGGTGAACTGGGTCCCGTCTACGGCCACCAGTGGCGCTCATGGCCCGACTACAAGGGCGGCACTATCGACCAGATTCAGTATGTGCTCGACCAGCTCAAGACGAATCCCAACTCGCGCCGCATGATCGTATCGGCTTGGAACGTGGCCGAGGTAAACGAGATGGCGCTGCCGCCGTGTCACACCATCTTCCAGTTCTACGTCGCCGACGGCCGCCTGTCGCTGCAACTCTACCAGCGCTCGGCTGACACCTTCCTCGGCGTACCGTTCAACATCGCCTCCTACGCCCTGCTGCTACAGATGATGGCGCAGGTGACGGGTTACAAGGCGGGCGACTTCATCCACACCACAGGCGACACCCACCTCTACCTGAACCACCTCGACCAGGCCCGCCTACAGCTGACCCGCGAGCCTCGCCCCCTGCCCCGCATGGTGCTGAACCCCGATGTCAAGTCGCTCTTCGATTTCCAGTACGAGGACTTCCAGTTAGAGGGCTACGACCCCTGGCCCCATATCAAGGCCGACGTGTCAGTATAAACAGCCAAAGTCTTTACGTCTGTATCAGACGAATCTTGCGCCTGTTGCCTGATGGCCATACGGCGAAGTGGAGCCAGTAGCTGCAGAGGCGCTTCAAGTTCTCAACTTGTGCCTCATTCACTCTGCTCTCGCTTACTCGCAGTCTTCTTCTTATTTACGTTAATCGGTGTACTGTTAGGAAATGCGATGCTGTAGGCTGCGTCAAGGGCTTTCAGATTGATTTTCCAAAAGCTGGTGCCTGTACGTACGGCTACGATAGCACGCAATAGTTCGCGGTGCTTGCGCGGATAGAGACTTGGCAGAGGCAACTCGTTCCAGCCTTCCTGATCACACAGGTGGCAGACCTCCCAGATCATGTTGTCATTCGCCCCAGCAGGGAACCACGACTTCAATACGCTGCGGATGCAGAACCGCTTATACTTACCTCCGAGGAGGCGCCTTGTGCGCTCCAGCTTTCGCCAGAGCTGCACAAAGCATTCTTGTGAATTTTCAATTGTAACCATAGTTTTCATGATTCAAGTTTCAAAATTGAAAATGACCAAATGACCTTGACCACTTGACCGCGTTACAACTTACGATAGTTACCGTCCCCTTCCAGCACCACAAGTCCCTGCTTGCGCCAGTTCTTCAGCATCTGGCGAACGGTGTTGTGGTTCACGTTAGCACCCTTTACGGCAACGCTGTGCTGCATCGCCTGCTCGAAGGTAAACCGGATATCCAGTCGCTCAAAGATGGAGTCGTTCTTGCCGCGCTTCTGTCGCTCACCGTTCAAGCTGCCCGCATAGTCGCGACTTTGGAAAGCGTTCTCTATGCGGTCGCGGAAGAAGTAGAGGGCGTTCTCCAGCAGCGAGTCGGCTATCACGTCGTAGGCCTCCAGCATCGTGGGTGTCTGCGCCTTCAACAGCATTTCCTTCCACAGATTCGGATGTTGCTTCAGGCGACTCTCAGCACCGCTCAGTCCGTGCTTCTGGATAAGGCTCTCGCACACCTTGCAGAGCATCAGGCAGCAGGTCATTCGCTGGGCTGTTACACAGACGCGGAAACGCTGACGGGCCTTTATCCTATCGTCGTTCTTCATCGTTTCCAGACGTATGCGCTCCACCCATTCACGACCCTTCGCCTCCAACTTCGGCAGCACCACCTCGCCGTACATCAGCGGCAGCAGGTGGGCTATCTGCTGGATGCGGTCGCGTTGGCGGTCGGTCAGCACATAAGGCTTATCCTCCAGTGGTGCAAACGTGTTATCGGGTGTGCGGGCTACAGCTATACGACTCTGAAATCCGTCGGTGTAGTTCGATACCACGCGGTAAAGGGCATCAGGTGTCCCGCACAGCGTGACGTTCCACAACAGCTTGTCAATATGGACGTTCACTGCATCTGCACTACGCGCCTCACGCTCATACTTGGTACCGTCGTAACTCTGGCGCAGCATCACCGAGAAGTCGCTCATCGTCGATTTCCACTTCTGCGCCACCGTGTCCGCCTCTGGCGTGAACGAGAAGGCGTGCTTACCCTCCGTGTTGGCCAGTCGCTCGGCCAGATTGGCAACGGTGTTGTTCAGCGTCAGACAACGCACAGGCAGCTTCGGTTCCTCGGGCTGTTCCTTCTTGTTCTTAGCCGCCCGCTTCTTGGCGCGCCACTCGTCCTCCTGCATCTGGTACATCTTGTCCAGCGCCGCCACCTCGCTCATCCAGGCCTCCACCACGGGGTCGATACCGCCCTTGCCCGATGCAAAGTCACCGGCGATATAGGCAATCAGGTTCAGACCCCTCTTCTGTCCGTGAACGTCGAGCGTCACACCCGTAGCCAGCATGCCGATGCAGGGACAGATAGCCGTCACCACCGGCATCGTCAGCTGAGGCCCTACGGCATCTATCGATTCTTTCACCCCCTGCGGCATTTTGCGCAAGCCCCCTAAGTTAGGGGGTTGGGGGTCTGAACAATCGTCATCATCAAATCCCTCGTTCAGACCCCTGTCGTCCCCTAACTTAGGGGACATAGTAAGCGCATTCAGCACATTCCTCAATCGTATCGGAAATCCGTTGAACTCCGAACTCAAAGCGCTCTTGATCTTCGCCCGTTTCTCTTCTATCGGAAACCCGTCGTAGCAGGGAATGACCTGGTCGAGCCACTCAAAGTTTCTGCCGCAGATGTGCCTCAGGTCGCACGCCAACTGATAGGTCAGTGTGTCGCGGTCGCCCTGCGTAGGTTCAAACCCTCGGTTGTTCACCTCCCAGTACTTCGCGATGATGTCCTTGAAGGGAATGCCGTGATAGTGCGTGGGGAACTGCTTTCCCGAAGGCTGAGGGCAGATGTCTGAGTGCTGAGGCTTCACATCTTCCATCTGACATCTTCCATCAAACAACTCATCCTTCACACTTTCGCTGACACTCTCCTCAAACAGTCGCTTGTCGGGACCATAGAGCACGTAACTTCGCGGTACAGCAAACGACCCGCGAGCCAAATCCTTCGTTTTCGAATCATCAGTTACACCCAATTTGGCCGCCAACCACTGTTTCGACTGGTCAATGCGCTCCGTTGGCGACAGATGACCGAACTGACTCGGAATGACATACACGATGCGTAACCCCTTGCCCGAACAGCTCACGTGTACCAATACTATCAGATGTTCCAGCTCCAGCAGCAACAGCGTCTGCATCAGTCGCTTCCACACCTCGCGCGGATCTTCGCCGTTCAGTTCGTCCAGATCCAGATAGGCCATATTCGTGGGCATTGCACTCTTGGCGTGTCGGCGCCCGTCGGTGTAGCTGGCCATAAACATCAGCAGCGGCAACCCCTGTTTCAGCGTCTTCGCCTCGTCGCCATCGTGGTCAACCTGGGTCAACTTTTGGCAGACCTCAGCCACCTCTGGCGAGTCGAAAATCTCGTTCAGCTTATCCTGAGGGCAAGCCAGCACCTGCGCTGACTTGCCATTCTTGCAGTACGATATCATAATCTGTAACCCCTTCCTTTAATCAGTTCACGAATCACCTTCTGCGCTATCGCACTTGCCTGATGTACCAGCTTCTCAGGCAACTGCTCCAGCTGATCCTCGTCGAGCGAGAAATAGAAGTACCAGCGCTTGTCCTGTCCCTGCGACAGCGATGCGTTGTCGTCGCGGAAGATGGCCTTGTTCCTGATGCGCTTCGGCTGCTGCGTCATATACACGTTGCCGTCGCGCTTGCCTTCCACCTTGAAAGTTCCTGAGAACGCCTCCATCTCAACATCCTCGCAGCACATAAAGTCTGCTATACGAAGTCCGCTCTCCAACATGCCGATGGTCATCAGTCCATCCAGCGTTAACTGTCTCTCTGTAGAAATACGAATAATATTTGCCATAATTTCGAGTTGATTTAGCGAGAAGAAGCATTCGGATTCCTTGGCCATTTACTCGAGAATATCCTCCTCGGCTTCAACTCAATGTCAATAGCTTATTTGTTTACTTTCACAATGTCAGTTGCGAGTATCTCCTGGAACGTCTGCCCCTGATACTCGTGTGTAGAGAAACGAAGGGTGGCCACAACCACATCACCTTCGTAGAACCTGCACGCCGCCAGATTGCCCAGCATAGCGCACACATACTCATTTTCAAACTTGCCGCCCAGCTCCTTCAGCACGATGTTGCACTTCTGAATCTGACCGTTCTCACTTTGTTTGCTTTGTACGCTGAAGGTCTCGCCCTGGCGTACCACTTTTAGGATTTTTACTTCCATTTGTTTATTCCCCGCTATTATGAGGTTCCGGATGCAAAGGTACATAAGCTGATAATCTGTGCAAATCTGAGCGGATAATCTCAGATTATTTTTACTCATGCAATGCAACACCCTAAAAATCAGCGCAAAACAAGAGTACCCGACTCTCAAAAATCGAGAACCGGGCACCTAAATATGTCGCTCAGATTATGTCAGATTACTTCTCGGGGCAGTATGTGTCCAATAATGGTATGATACTTTCAAAGTCGGCAGTCATCAATCCCCTGCTGGGCCGTCCCTTGTCAATATTGGTATATCCCTTGTCGTCACCAAAGAAATCCTTGTTCAGAGCCGGTGAACCTTTCAACCTGAACAGCTTCTTGTCGTCCAGATAGCCCACCATATTCTGCCATACAATCTTCACGCGGTCACCGCGCCCGCTTTCCAATAGACGCCACAGGACCTCCGACAATTCTGCTTCATTGCCAGATAGCGAAGTATCGCCCTGTCCCAGCACCGTTTGCAGCATATGCTTCACATCTTCAGAATCAATGCCATTCACCCAGTCGCCCTTGTCGGCGTAATCCTGCAATTGGTCAAGAATAGACTGACGTGTAGAATTGAGTGCAATGTTCACCACATGCTGGGTGTTCGACACGACATTCGCCATATTGTTGGTTTTCTGATCATAGTGATAGTGCGTCTCGTTCTTCACACCACCATCACCGATTACATCTCCGTGTACGTCGCCTTTTATGATAATTGCCATACTTCGTTATTCCTTTTTATCGATGCAGTATTCCTTTTTCGTGCCACCTCTTTCGATGACGTCACCATTCACGTCGCCGCTGATAATCACCAGCGGATCAGTTTCCGCCAACGCCTCTATCTCCTTGGGATGACTCTGCTCATAGTCGTCGCGCAGCCATTGTGCCAACAGCTGGATGGTCTGCTTCTGAGCCTTGTCGCATTGCGTCTCAGCGAATGCCACCACACGACCTATCGTCGTAGGCATCTCCATCGGATTGGTGATGCGTCCGTCTGTCTCGTATTCGTCCTCTGTCATCGGATGCATCGCGATACCCAGTTCGCGACAGGTCAAGTCACGCAGCATCAGCAGAGCCATGATTGACTGGAAAGCCTTTCTGGGCGTGTTCAGATAATAGAGGCTGGAGAGAATTACGTCCAGCTTCCCGATGTCGCCGTAGAGTTCGCCTGGCATCTGCCTCAACAGCGTGTCTATGCACCTGAGTCCCAGCCACAGCTTGTTCTCGTTCTTCAAACGCCATTGTTGCCAGAGACGCTGCATCTCGGTACTTTTTAGCCGAGCATCCCACCACGTCGTGGTGAGTCTGTCCAGCGGCTCCCGCTCCAGCAATCTCCTTCGCTGTTCCTTCAGGGGCTCAGCCAACTGGCGCACCTCCTTGCTTTGGGCAGCCAACAGCAGTTCGATGTAGTCCGAGCGTTTCTGACGTGTCTCGCGGCTCAAGTCGTGCCAGCTATTCTCCAGCCAGATGTCAAGATATGTCTTCACCTCCATGAAGTCCGCTTCGGCCAGATGAGGCAGATACACGTTGTCCAGCACATAAGCCACCTCCTGTTGAGCCTGTAGCTGTTCACTCTCAGGCAGTAGCGGAAGGTCGCTCAGCCACAGCCGCCACTCTATCTCAGAGGTTGACGGCTGCAGGGACTCCTGCAATTCGTCAGCTTCTACAATCACATTCACATAGCCATGATCCACGATGGACACATCTTTGACGCGGGCCAGCAGCATTGGCTTTCCGGTCTGACGCAGCAGCTTCCAAGCCTTTTCATTATCGTCATACGACACGCGACCGATGCGCTGGCCGAGGGCACGGGCTTGGATGGCATTGCGATGGATATGGTTTGACGGGTCAGGTGATAGCACCACAACAGGTCTTGTGCGGTCTATCCGGCTAAGCACTTCACGCGTGCGCACATGCGCATCCTCCGTGTCTTTCTGACCAGCCACGAAGTCGCCATTGGCACCGTAGTGTACGCCCGATATGAGAAGTTGATGCTCAGCCATTTTTCTTCCTTTCATTTGGTTTGCAAAGTTACGAAAAAAGCTTGTAAAAGTGAAGCGATTTGGGAAGATTAACGCATTTCGGCCTGAAATAAAGGCAATCAAGGGAAAAACGAGGAAGTTCAAATTGAAGGAGAAAGCAAATTGGGGAGGATTGGTGAAGGAGTTAGGTTTCCAAATCGTAACCTCATTTAGCCATCTCCTTCATCTTTGTGACGAAGCTATTGAAGCTCGTCAGCAGTTCCTCGTAGGTACTGCGCTCAATTGATATTACTTCCATATTTTGTTTAGTTTTTGTAATTTGCGCACAAAGGTACATTATGATTTCCAAATAGACCCTTTCTGATAATTCTCTATTGTGAAATAACACTTCAGGGAAACAAAAACCTAATGCCTGCCGAGCTTGCTCATCAGAAAGCAGACAAGCATCTTTGTGTGGCATTCCATAGAAAAGTGCGTATTAGATACATCCTATTAGCCGATAGGAGTGCGGTCTCTATTATCAGCAGCACCATCTATGCGTTTATTTCCAAATCGGTTCATTACGCCAATTGCCTGTAAAACCTAATTTCCCGTATGGAATATCATTGTTGTTATCTAACAAGGAAAGAATCTTAGCCTTGATTTGGTTCTCTGGATATACGGCATTGCAGAGATAGAGCATAGCCGCGATAACTCCGTATGGTTTCTTTTTCTGATTGTCTGTGAATGGGATGTTCAACCACTTGTCACGATGTCCCTTGATATTCATGGGTTGTTTGGCAAGGCTTCTGTTCCAAAGACGGGAATGATGAGCGATGATATTTCTCAACACAGAGATTGCTTCCAGCCAACTGGAAAGCTCCTTTGCAGAGTATAGTCCAAACTCGTTAGCAATAGTTGCACGCTGAGGTAACTGGCTCTTCAGGTTCTTATACATTTTCGAGAGTGTGCCGAATGTGGCAACCTCCAGTATCATCCATGCATCAGGATTGTCACCTTCCATCGAATCACTATCCCAATTTGCGTGCTTGGCTATGTATTCTTTGGCAAATGGCTCTGTACTACGTTCAAATTCATATTTGAGGTCAAGCAGAAAGTCCTCGTAGTACTCCATCTTTTCAAAGAGTGATTCATCCAGATACCAAAGTCCACTATCCTTAGCATGTGACAGATGGTTGATAATCTTTGCCCTCAGTGCCACCTCTATAATCTCAATGGCATCAAAAAGAATCAGACGGAGGCTGCGGTCAAAGTTGTATCGGGCAATCACGTCATCAAAAGAAGTGTCTTTAAGGAAGTCGTGCTCCGTTTCTACGTCAATCATATCCGTCCAATAGTATTTCAGACGGAAATAGCTGATATGCGATAGGCATTCCTTCGCATACTCTTCACTACTGAACTGCATCCCTCTTGAACGGAGCAAACGGATTTGCTCTTCTATCGTGCGAGGCTTCTGATTACTCATTGCTGTCTATATAAAAAGGTGACCCGCCAGCAGATCTACGGGATGCCGACGGGTTCTGTTATCGTTTGATTCGGACTGTCTTATCCGAGAATCCTCTTCATTTCGGGTGCAAATATAATGCTTTTTTGTTAATTATGCAACTTTTTTTAGCAATTTTTTCAAAAACCATTGAACTTTGCTAATTTTTTACTATATTTGCATCGTCAATCCGAAAGGAAAGACTACATTGAGGAGAGCGATTAAGCTTTGACCCGTCAGAGAATCTGCAAAATTCAAAGTATGCGGGCGAGAAGTCTGAAAGCTGTTCCTCCTGCAGTAGCATATATACTGCTCACTCCGCTATGGAGTCAGCTCACATATATACCTGCAGGTGTGAGCTGATTTTCATTCTTACGCATACGGGTATTGCAGAACCTTCTGACTAAGGATGTCAAGAAGGCTCACACTCTTTGTATATGTTGAAACCTAAAACGAGATTATGAGTTACCATCACTACACCGCATGTAGAGTCACAGGAAACGGAAATATTGTATTTCCAGACGAAATCATCATTGAGGATGACTGCGTGACTTATCGCAAGGGGCAGATTGTCGGCTACAAAGAGACTAAAATCAATGTCGCCGCCATAGGCTGTGTGTCTGTCAAGGCTGGACTCGTGTTTGCGGATGTAATTATAGAAACTAAAGGTGGTATGGCGATACGGGCTCGAGGATTTACTCGTAGTGACGCTCGAGCGATTTCAAGCCTTCTTTATTAATTAAAAACAAAACACTATATATGGCAAGCTACTACGACTCCAACAAAGCAACATCTGCCAATTCGAGGTATTTCATCCTGAATGGTTCTGAAGAGCAGCATTTCCCCTTCGAGGGCCTTTATATTGGTTCTCTGAGTGGTGGCGATATGGAATTGCCAGCTCTTGTAGACATCTGCGAGGTGAAAGCATTCTGTATGCTCCATAACAATGAGGAAACTCGTACTCGCGTTAATCACGTCTTAGAGAAACTGGCTTGGAGAATAGCGATTACTGTTCCTGCCAACCTATGCGAGATTGTGTTGTACAATGGTGGTATCGCTGGCGATTCTTTCAATACTCATTCGCGACTGAACAAATATTTGGTGGGCAACCGCGATGATCGAGTACTCTTTGATGGCAATGCTGATGAGTTTTCGAGAATCGTAGATGAGGCCTATGCTTCTATCGTTCAGCGTATGTCAGCTATCAATTGCGCAGGTAAACGTACGTTGGTAGAACTGAATGAGTCTTTAGGGCGAGATGCCCGCATGAAATACCAGTTCTTCCTCCTGACCGACTTTCCTCGCAACGTGAAGATGCAAACTGTGCAGAAACTGGCACAGATTGTAGAGACGGGTAGTCGTGCAGGCATCTATGTATTGATGAGTTGGGACATGAATGAAGACTTTAGTGATGCACAAAATGGCTCTTCATCTTTCGATGCTCAGGCTATGCTGAAGAACATGGAGATTATCTTCCCGAAAGACGGAGCCTTCTATTTCAGCAACTCTGGTCACGACGATGTGCTGAATCGCTTTACGCTGACATTGGACGATGCTGCTATAGACCCTGCGGAAGCTAACACTTGGGTCACATATATTAATAATGTAGTGGAAGTAGCCAAGAAGAATGCCCGTCCTTCAGCTCTCAAGCAAGACTTTGCCCAACTGGAGAATACGCCTTACGAGCCAGTTATGTCTGAGATTAGTGTTACTGTGGGGTTGGATGTCAACGACAAGCATCCTGTTACTGTTCGTTTCAACTCTGGCGACTACATCCACGCTTTCATTCTGGGTCAGTCTGGTTCTGGTAAGTCTGTTCTACTGAACAACATCATCAGTAGTGCCATACTGAAGTATTCACCAGAAGATCTGATGCTTTATCTGATGGACTTCAAGGGCGTAGAGTTCAATCGCTATCGTGGTATTAAACATACAAAGGCTGTCCTGGTAGATAACAGTGACCCACAGATGACGCTTGAAGTGCTTCGTGAGTTACGAGAAGAGAACAAACATCGCGTGAAGCTCTGGCAAAAGGAGAGCGTTAATAATATCGATGGTTATAACAAGAAGTATCCTAATAGCCGACTGCCTCAGATCCTCTTTGTGGCAGACGAATGTCAAGTCATGTTCAAAGAGAATGTGAGCAATGGTACAGAGCGTATCATCCAGCAGGAGATATCTGAAATACTGAACATCATTGCGACACAAGGCCGTAGCCAGGGTATTCACATGCTATTGGCTACCCAGCAACTTGATGAGACAGATATCTCTGGTCAGATACTCAAAAACCTAACAGAATGCTTCTTGCTGATGAGTGCTCCTGTAGACTCTGACAGATTAGTGCCAGACAGTAGTGATATGACCAGCCGTCAGATGACAGGTATGGCTTGCTATTATCACAAGCGGGCATTGCAAAGTCAGGTGCAGACATTCTATGCTAATGATGAAGAACTGGCTAATGCCATTGAGGCTGCTCAGACAAAAGCTTTGGATGTTCCAGGTAATGGCGAACATTATTTCTGTGGTTCATCACTCTTCTATTTGGATCAGAATAAAGATGCAATCAAAGATAACGACTATGATAGTCCCATTGCACTTGTTGGTCAGAACATAGGCATCAATGCTGGAGCCACAACATTGCCCCTACGCAATGACTTTTCTGAAAACATTCTCATATTTGGAACCAATAAGGAAGAGCAAACTGCTGGTGTCACTATGAATGCTTTGGCATCGCTTATGCTGTCCTATCAGCAGAAAGGTATTGCCTGCCAATTCCTTGTTATAGATTGTCTGGTTCAACAGAATGCCAAATACAAGATGGTTCTTGAAGAGTGGAAAGCGAAAGGCCTTTGCAAACTGATCCCACGTCAGGAGAGTGGAGGCGTATTGCATAGCCTTGTGGATGATATATCAAACAATACAGCCCAGCCGACCATCTTGGTCATCATTGGTCAGGAGCGATTTATCGAGATGAAACGTAAGCTCTCACTTCAGGGATTATCTTCAGCTAATAACGATTGGAGCGACTTTGATGATTTCGATTTCGATTCAATTGAACCTTTACAAAATATAGAAATTGATGAGAGTGCAGTCATTCCTGAACTGACAGAAGAGCAGAAACTACAGTTGCAAAAGATGTTGGAAGAGGACGAGCCAAAGACTGAGGCTCTACAACAGGAAGAGAAAAATGAACCCGCAGAAGAACCAAGTCTTGCTGATAAAATGACCTATCCCAAGGCGCTCTCTTATATTTTAGACGAAGGACCATTGCAGGGAGTACATACACTGCTAATGGTTGACAAACCTGGAAACATCCTCTTTGAGGGTGACTATGATGTGAATGATACAGACAAGTTCCGTCATAAGATTATCCTGCGCTCTGAGAACAAATTCCTTGCCCCCATGCGCTTCAGTCAAGAAATCGATGTGGAGACACTGAGCGACGAGGAAGAACACTTAAGGGCATATTATTACCCAGAGGGTGACGATCCAATACTCTTCACACCCTATCAGATGCCTGATGAAGATATAGTATAAATCAAAACGAAATACGAACCCTAAAAACAAATGAATTATGGCAGATAACAGTATTATGACCAATATCTCCGCAGTCCAGAACTACGGAAAAAATCTGCAAAAGGCTCAACAGCAGATACTCCAGATTACCCAACAGATCAAGAAACAAACGGAGTCTATAGGTAACATCTGGAAAGATGACCAGTTCCAGAAATTCAAATTGGATTATGATGAGAACATTTATAAACCAGTGATGAAAGCAACAACGTTGATGGAGAATGAAGCTCATTACATTGAGAAGACCATCGAGTTGCAACGTGAGATACAGAAATTAAAAATTCGCTAACCAATAAAACGATAATGATATGCCAGTAGATTTTTCATTCCTACAGAATGCTGCGCCAGCAAAGCAAGAAGAACCGAAGCAGCCAGAGCAGAAGCCTGATACTGGTTTGGCCAATGTGACGGTGCGCGTAGATGCCGACTGCTTCATGCAGTGCGATGGTGAGTTCGTGGATGTCCCGTTGAAGGCAGGACAAGTGACTAAGACTGAATTGCCAACAGGCCAACACCTGCTTGAGTTCTTAAGTACGGAGAATCCTAACGTCAAGGTAGAGAAGATGGTAGATTTCCCAGAATCAGGAAAGAGCTATCTCGTGGTGGTCAACGAACTGAAGGCAGCCATTGCTCCTTCTATGCCTCAGGAACAGCCTCAGCAGGCTGCACCCCAAAATCCGTTCCTCGATCAGTTGAATCAGATGCAGTGGAACAACCCGTTGGTCCCACCCGCTATGCCGCAGAACCCACCTCCTATTCCAGGTGATAATAATAAATAATGTGTAATCGATAAATTTGAAGATAATATGGGATTTTTTGGATTTAGTTCAAAGAAAGAAGTTGAAGAGAAAGAGCGCTTGGCGAGAGAAGAGGCTCGCCGAGAGGCAATGGGCGATTTGCGCGAGCGTGACAAGAGGACCAGGCAGAACGTGCTGCAAGGTCAGCAAAGCGACCTTGCCAACATCGCAAAGGGCAGCCAGGTCAAGTTTAGAATACCTTACTTTGACGTGTTTGACCCTCGCTTTGAGAACTTCGCCGTGCCTGTGGCGGTAGAAGTATCATTGGTATATGGTGTGAACGACCTTGCCTTGTTCAACAGTATCAACAAGACGCAGAACGTCAACGATGATGTTTTCCAGCAGAAGCTAAAGGGACAGGTAACCAAATTTGTCAAGGGCGTAGTGACCAATGCACCTGCTGACCATCAAATCCCCGTTCTGAAACTGGAAAGCAAGATTGTGGAGATAAGTGAGCTTGTTCAGAACTACGTCACTCCACAAGTGGAACGGCTTTTCGGCGTCAATGTGCGAAGCATTGACGTTACAAATATCGCAGTTGACAACCAAAGTAGAGGCTACCGTGAACTGAAGGCTGTGACTACCGACCTTGAGAAAGATTCTCTACAGGCGCGCTCCAGTCTTAATATTGATGCTTGGAAACGTCAACAAGAGATGAACCTTGGCGGACAAGAGGAGATGCAACGCATGCAGTTGGAGCATCAGCGCGAGACGATGCGCATTCAGCGTGAAGAGTTGCAGCGTGCCTCGCGCCTGCAGACAGAGACCAATTTCCTCGGCGCGCACCAGGCAAACCTCAATGCTGGCGTGCAGACCGCTCAGGCACAGGCACAAGGCGGTTTGTTCGCTTCACAAATGGCTGGAGTGCCCCCCATGCCAGGGATGGGTGGCATGCCTCCAATGCCAGGCGCTGCGCCACAGGTGAGTTATATGGTGGGCGTCAACGGACAACAAGTAGGTCCTTGTGACTGGAATCAGTTGCAGCAGCTCGTTCAGCAAGGGCAGCTGACACACCAGTCATACGTTTGGAAGCAGGGCATGCCGCAGTGGCAAATGGCAGGTGAGGTGATGGAACTCACTCCTTTGTTCCAAGGTGGTGCACCACAGATGCCGCCTATGCCTGGAATGTAATTCAACAGAACAAATACACATTAATAATCAATAATCATAAAACTATGGCAAAGAATTTAATTCCCGAGGAGCTTGATGCCCTCATTAAGGAGTATTTAACCGATGGCGTTTTGACAGACAAAGAGCGCCAAGTGATTTTGAAAAAGGCATTGGGTATGGGCCTTGACCGCGATGAGATTGACCTCTATCTTGATGCACAAGTACAGAAAATTGACCAAGCAACAGATGCTGCAGTTCGTCGTCAGAAAGGCAAAGCCTGTCCTCATTGTGGTGCCTACGTCTCACAAATGACTGACAAATGTCCTGAGTGTGGCCAATATATTACACCTGAGGCAACTAAGGAGCTTGAAGAGATTCTTGACAATCTTGAAGAGGCCTTGGTTAACATGAAGTCAAGAAAAGATTTCGATAGGAATAAAGCGATTGTAGAACGTTATGAGCGAAAAGCGAGGATGTACTATAGTAATCATCCAAAGATTAAAGCGCTACTTGCTGAAGTTGATGACGAAATGAATGTAGCAGAAAGTAAATTAAAATCCATAGAACGAAAAGAAACTTTAGTTTCAATACTGAAAAACAAATGGTTGTGGAAAGGAATGCCATTCCTGCTAACTCTAATATTTTTTGTTAAATGTCAAAGTGTTCCTCAAGGGCCAGAAAGAGACCCGTATACTTTATTGATTATATTATGTGTTTTTATTGGGATTGGTATACTATTTTTTGAATTAATTAAAAATGCTGATAAGAAATAACGATAATGGAATCATTCATAAAAGACGTTACACTCATCCTTAGCAGTAATAATCAAAGAAAGTATTACGTTTATCGTCTGGTTGATCCCCGAACATTACATACTTTCTATGTTGGCAAGGGCTGTGGAGACAGAGTGCTTCAGCACGCTAGAGGCGTTCTTGCAAAAAACACTTTAGATAAGGATGAAAACGAAATGTCCCTAAAAGAAAAGCAGATAGCAGAGATAATTAGTGCTGGAAAAGAAGTAATTTCCATTATCCATAGGCGAGGGCTTACAAACAAAGAGGCCTTAGAAGTGGAAGCTGCGCTCATTGATGCATATCCAGGATTGACAAATATTCAGCGAGGATATGGCATCGATCGTGGAGTCATGACTATTGAGGATTTGTATGCAACATATAATACACCTGTATATAGCGAGCCGATTGATAAATATGTAATTATCAAGACTACATCTCGGTTTGTCAATGATAGAGGTGGACTTTATGATGCTGTCAGTTATGCTTGGCGTGCTACATTACGAAAGGCAAAGCAATACAAATATGTCTTAGCCGTAGTAGATGGTATCGTGCGAGAAGTGTATGAGGTCAATAAGGATAATGGTTGGTACCAGTTTAATAGTGACAGAATTGCGTTTCATGGAAAGCCCACAAATGACGCTATTGTTTCAATGGTAAAAAACAAACGCATTCCTGATTATTATAGAAAGAGGGGAGCTGCTAATCCTTTCATGTATAAAAAATAACAAATTAGGTAGCAGAACCTCACGATGTATAGGCGAATCGTTATTAAAATTATGGGGTTAAAGATTGCTAAAGACACGAATGTGATTACAATAGTAAAAGAGGAAAACGTGTTCACAAACAGCGACACAATCCAAAAAGGGGCTTTTGGCGATTACCCAGAAGACATCAAAGAAATAGTAATTCCAGAAGGTATAACCTCCATTGAGGAAAATGCTTTTGAGGGATGTGATAATCTGACCTCAATAACACTTCCTGGTTCTTTGAAACACATAGGACGTGATGCCTTTACTGATTGTAATAAACTGAAAAATATAGTCTTGCCAGAGTCAATATCAACGATAGAATGTTGGGGAGAACGAAGAGCCTGGAAAATAGACTTAGACAAGCCTTTCACTGATTTGACACAGCATCTTATTAAAGGGCTTGAAGTGGAACTCAACCCACCCGTCAATTGGAAATAATATAAACACAGATTATGTCATTAATAGTTTCCGATGGGTCTGAAATGATCCGATACAATCCGTCAACCGCCTCGATTGAAACTTCGAATTCGAGAGGTATCTCATGGTCTATGCGCTACAGATGTTCTGGTATGGGAAATGTACGTGCATTGACAAAGCATAAAGGAGAGATAATCCTGTGTTCAGACCAAGGAATTTATTTCTCTAAGAACTCTGGTAGGGCTTGGGCAAAGCGGAATAGCTCTGAACGGAACTTTGTTGATATCCAAGACATGGGTAACGAGTTGATTGCTACCACCTCTGACGGTCATGTCTATGCTTCCTCATCAGGTGGGTTCAGTTGGTTTAAGCGAAGGTAACAGAACAATAAAACAGATAAACTATGAACAGGAAAGAAAGAGAGGCTGAATTTAAAGCCAAAATTGCCGAGCTGGATAATTATATAGAAGAAATGAATGGCAAGAGCAACAAGACTGATGAGGAAATAAAAGAACTCATTAAGGCCATGCAACAAGTCAATAAGTATCTGAGAGCTATCGGAGCCCCAGAGTCGGCTATGTATGACATATAGATTGGGTAAAATGAAAATGAGGGAAAAAACACTGAAGACACTTGGAGTGCAATCAGTGAGCGAGGTTACCTCTTCCTTAAGTAGTACATTCACCTGTGAACTTGGTGTATAGATACATACTAAGGATAAGACTGGCAAACGAATCAGAATAAGAGGAGCACAAAAGTGATAGTCGTAAAAAGATTGTCTTTTCTGTTGGGATAATTGTCATCCTACTATTCTGCGGGCTATACATTGCCTTATTGTTTGGACGAAATGCATACGCTATTCTGCAATCAAGTTCCGTAGAAGGGTGTATCTCTTACCTTTGCACCAGATTATAGAAATGTTCTAAATGTCCGATATTAAATATCGTATCAGTTTAGGACATACGGCTATGATTTTGTAGTTTTGCTAGAGATTATGGCCGTAGGGGACGAGGCGAGGCGTAGCCAGGCAGGCTTCAAGCCATGCCGTGTATTAGATTCTGCCCGTCCCCTTTACAAATCTTTAGAGTCTGGACAAAGAATCGAAGCACGCTATAAGACGGCGATGCAGCGTCCGATAAGAGTAAAGTCGAATAGGATTTGGCTATAGTCTAAACACTTATTCATTAACAATTAAAACAGTTAGAAGATGAAGCCAAATTCACAGATGACACTCGACAGGTACTTCCGTCAGTGTGTTGGAATTGACGTTTCCAAGGACAAGTTCACCGCCTGCCTCCAGATGTATGACAAGGCCAGCGATGAGGGCTGTCACACGATGAGCATTGACTTCGACAACACGAAGTCAGGTTTTAACCAGTTTGTAAAGTGGAGCCGTAAGGAGGCTATAAAAGGTTTCCCGCTGACCTACATCATGGAGCCTACAGGTGTCTATTATGAGCGTCTTGCCTACCATCTGTACAAAATTGGGCAGACGGTCTATGTGGTGCTGCCGAACAAGGCCCGCAAGTTCTGTGAGGCAGAGGGCATCAAGACCAAGACCGATGCGATGGATGCACGCTGCCTGGCACTGATGGGGTGCGTCAGCCGTAAGCTGAAGCCATGGAGCCCGCCTGCCGCCATTTATCGCGAACTGCGCCAGATGACGCGCTTCCATGCCGACCTCTGTGAAATAAGGACCGGCGTGTCGAACCGCATGGAGGCGCTGGAGCACATGGAGGGCGTGAACAAGTCTGTAGTCGGAAACTGCAGGAAGCTGATTGACAAGATTGACAAGCTGATGGAGGACAACGGCAAGGCAATGATGCAGAAAGTCGCAGAGGACAAAAATCTGGAGACCAGAGTAAAACGCATTGCCACTGTCAAAGGAATCGGGGAACCGACTATTGTGTGCGTCATTGCTGAGACACAGGGATTCCACCTCATTGAGAACCGCAAGCAACTCGTAAGTTACTCAGGTCTCGACGTGAAGGCAAGGCAGTCGGGGAATGATGATCCCAGGCATGTGATTTCAAAGAAGGGCAACGCCCATATACGGGCCGCTCTATATATGCCTGCACTGACAGCAGTCCGCCATAACCCGCAGATAAAGGCCGCCTATGGAAGAATCTGCCAGAAGCATCCCAGTGAGAAGATGATTGGTGTCACTGCCGCCATGCGACGTCTCTTACTACTTATTTACACTCTATGGAAAAACGGGGAGGTATATGACCCAACACGCGACAAGACGCACACACACCAAAAAAGGAAGAAGGAAGAGAATATGGAACTGGAATATGGGCCGGAGGAGTGCATAGGAACAAACCGTGAGCCCATAGACTGGAATGCGTCTAACGAGGACGGTAATCCACCTTTTTGACAAAAGTGGCCGCGCCTCGAGACACAGCCACACGAGATAGTTCCTCTGGCGGGCTGCGCCAGTGACTTTCTTTGATGGCTGCAAAGGTAACCAGATTCTCTGAGACAACAAAGAAAAAAGCAAAAAACATATCATTAATACATGTCCTGCTCCATAATGGCAATGAATCAGGACAAGATTAATACGCATTTAAACTTGAAATAGATAATGTTTGTTAATATGTTCTATTTTTCTTCTCTTTTATTTGGAGATTAACACAGAATCTAATACGCACTTTGTGGCGGAGTGCCACACAAAGATGCTTGTCTGCTTTCTGATGAGCAAGCTCGGCAGACATTGGTTTTTTGTTTCCCTGAATTGTTATTTCACAATAAGAAATTTTCAGAATGAACCTCTCTGGAAATCATGATGTACCTTTGCCCGCAAATTACAAAAATTAAACAGACATGGAAGTTATATCAATTGAGCGCAGTACCTACGAGGAACTGCTGACGAGTTTCAACAGCTTTGTCGCACAGATGAGAGCAATGGCAGATAGAGGCACGGACAAGAAGCCAGGCAATTGGCTTGACAACCAAGACGTGTGCCAGATGCTGAACATCAGCCCCAGAAAATTACAGACTTTACGGGATAACGGGACGTTGGCCTATTCTCAAATCAACCGCAAGCTGTTCTATAAGCCTGAGGATGTGGAGAGTATTCTTCATGTTGTGGCTGGTAGGGATAAAGATGGCAAGGTGTATAACCTCAAAACGAAGTGCCTATGAACGAACTGATAATGCCGCATAACGTTGGAGTGAAGAACGCAGTGGAGAACATGAATGAGGTGCTTGCCCTATACAAGAAGGTGATAGGAAATTACCGTCCATTGCTTGATGGTGAACGCTATCTGACAGACAAAGAGGTGTCTCAGATTCTGAAGATCAGCAGACGAACGTTACAGGAATACCGTAATGATGGTGTGTTACCTTACATATTGTTAGGTGGCAAAGTGCTTTATCGTGAAAGTGATTTGGAGAGAGTTCTGGAAAGTTGCTATCATCCGGCTTATAAACGATAGGGAAAAGAAAGAGCCATTAGCGGTTCGTGTGCTGAGGGATTATAACGCAGAAAGACGGATGACAGACTTCGCTAATCATTCGTCTTTCTGCTCTGAAGTTTTAATGCGCCGTTAGTAGTTATGTTCTCTTTATATTCTTGAATGATGCATTGAGTTTATTGCCGAGCATAGTCAGGTCGTTATCAAGTTTTTGACTTGTGATGCGGGCGTAAATCTGGGTAGTCACAATGTTGGTGTGTCCCAATACACGGCTAACGCTCTCGATGGGCATTCCTTTTGAAAGAGCTAACGTCGCGAAAGAGTGCCGGCCACAATGGTAGGAGATGGCTTTCTCAATGCCGCAGGCTGTCATCACCGTTTTCAGTTTCTTACACATCGACCAGTAATTCATCTTGCCGAACACCAGCTTGTCTTCCTGTAAGTGCTTGTAGCAGTCGATAATCTGCAAAGGTACGTCCATCAGTTTCACCTGGAAGGGGATGTTGGTCTTGTGTCGCTTGCTGATAATCCACTTGTCGCCATTGATGTCCACGATGTTGTCCGTCGTCAGGTTCTTCACGTCGATGAACGAGAGGGCGGTGAAGCACACGAATACAAAGATGTCACGCACAAAGGCGAGATTGTCGTCCTCGAACTCATGGGTTACGACTGCCTTTAGTTCTTCTTCGGTCAAGAACTCCCTTTCCTTGCAGTTTGGGCTGATGTGGAACTGTGCGAACGGATTACGGGGAATCTTGCCATTATAGTGTGCCCTCATCACAACACCTTTCAACCACATACACCTCTGCCAGATAGTGCCGTTAGCCAATCCTCGGTCTGTACTGAGGTAAGCGGCAAAGTCCTTGATGAATTCTGGCGTCAGTTCCAGCATTGACATATCTGTGCGACGGTAGTGCGACTGGATGAAGTCTGCCACGTCCTTCCGCGAGCGCTCCATAGCCCAGAGTGTGCTTGCAGCCCTGTCCTTGCCCACACGTTTCTTCTGGTTGGCAATGTCCTTGTCGAAAGCACTCAGCAGCGTTTCGTACTCACTACCAAAACCCTGATAGGAGTTGCGCACCATCTCAGCCGTCACAAAAGCCTCACGGTCAGAAAGATGTTGATAATGTTTGATAATCTGTGCCTTGATGTTATCTAGTTCGCGGTTGATCTGCAAAGCCTCCTTACTGCGCCCTTTGGCACAATTGCCTTTCACGTCCCACATGTCAAGCGGAATCGTCTTCTTACAACTGAACTGCGACTGAGTCCCGTTAATCGTTACCCTGCCCATCACAGGCACCACACCATTCTTCTCCTTACTCTTGTTCACATAGAACAGAATGTTAAAAGTACTTCTCATGTTTCTTACTCCTTTTTTTATTTTGGCTGCAAAACTACTATTTCTTTTGGCATTCATCGCTATGCAAAATGTAGCAGTTTGCGGAATAAGAAACGGTTGGCGAAAGGTGCGTCATTTCACCTCAATTCGCGTTGCCTATTAAGCCTTCTCAGAGGCCTAATTTTGGGTTACGAATTAGAAACCTAACTCCTTCACCAATCCTCCCTAATTTGCTTTCTCCTTCAATTTGAAGTTCCTCGTTTTTCCCTTGATTGCCTTTATTTTAGGTCGAAATGCGTTAATCTTCCAAAATACGTTGTTCTTTACAAGCTTTTTTCTTAACTTTGCAGCCGGAATGAAGAAGATACTGCTGATCAACGATGTCGTAGGCTACAGCCATGTGGGCATGGTGGCCATGATGCCCATCCTGACCTACCTGGGGCATCCGACGTACAACCTGCCTACGTCGCTGGTGTCGAACACGCTGGACTACGGCCGTTTCAACGTGATGGACACCACGGAGTATATGCGCGGCGTGCTGCCCGTGTGGCGTGACCTGGGCTTCACGTTCGACGCCGTCTGCACCGGCCTGATGTTCAGCGAGGAGCAGGCCCTGCTGGTATCGCAGTACTGCACCGAACTGTCGCGTCAGGGCACCACCATCTTCGTGGATCCCATCATGGGCGACGGCGGGCGGCTCTACAACGGCATCACCCAGCGGTCGGTCGAGCTGATGCGCCAGATGGTCTCGGTGGCCGACCTGACGTTCCCCAACTATACCGAGGCCTGCTACCTGACATCGACGCCCTACCTGCCGGAAGGCATGACGTGGCAGGAAGCCCGCGAGATGCTGGCCGGACTGCGCGACATCGGCTGCCGCTCGGCCTTGGTGACGAGCGCCAAGGTGGAGGGTCAGAGCTGTGTCATCGGCTACAACCACTACGACGGCAAGTACTTCCGGCTGGACTACGACGAGATACCGGTGCTCATCCACGGCACGGGCGACATCTTCTCGGCGGTGCTCATCGGCCACCTCATGAAGGGTGAACCGCTGGTACAGTGTACTCGCACGGCGATGGACGTCGTCAGCCGCCTGATAGACCGCAACCGCGACTTAGACGACAAAAAACGGGGCATCCCCATTGAGAAATGTCTCGATTTACTATGATTCCCATCATAATGATGGCCGAAAGTTTTGCACTTTCGGCTTTTTTGTTTACTTTTGCAGAAAATTTGTGTAGCTATGCAGAATCTAAGCCATCTGGCCGTGCTCATCCATGAGCAGGCCAAGACCTACGGCGACCGCGAAGTGCTCATCTACAAGGACTTCGGCGGTACGGAGTGGAAATCGTATTCGTGGAACCAGTTCTCGCAGACGGTGACGCAGGTGTCGAACGCCCTGCTGAACCTCGGCGTGAAGGTGCAGGAGAACGTCGGCGTCTTCTCACAGAACTCGGCACCCTACTTGTTCTGCGACTTCGGTGCCTGGGGCATCCGGGCAGTGACCATCCCCTTCTACGCCACCTCGTCGGAACAGCAGATACAGTTCATGATTACCGACGCGAAGATACGCATCCTCTTCGTCGGCGAGCAGGAACAGTATGACAAGGCCCACCGCGTGCAGGCCACGTGCCACACGCTGGAGCGCATCATCGTCTACGACCGGGGCGTGAAGCTGAACGAGGAGGACAAGCTGGCCATGTACTTCGACGACTTCCTGAAGCTGGGCGAGGGAATGCCCCGACAGTCGGAGGTGGAGACCCTGCAGCAACAGGCGTCGATGGATGACATTGCCAACATCCTCTACACCAGCGGCACCACGGGCGACTCGAAGGGTGTCATCCTGACCTGCGGACAGTACCACGCCGCAATGGTAGCCAACGGCAAGTGCGTGCCGGTGACCGAGAATGACCGCGTGCTGAACTTCCTGCCCTTCACCCATATCTTTGAGAAGGGCTGGAAAATCCTGTGCCTGACGGCTGGTGCGCGACTCATCGTCAACACCTATCCGCAACAGGTGCAGCAGACAATGAAGGAGACCCACCCGACGTGTATGTCCAGCGTTCCCCGCTTCTGGGAGAAAGTCTATATGGGCGTGCAGGAGAAGATTGAGACGAGCAGCGCCATGCAGCGCAAGATCTTCGAACACGCCATCGCCGTGGGCCGCCGCCACAACATCGACTACCTGTCGAAGGGCAAGAAGCCGCCCATGGCCCTCCACTTCGAGTATGAGATGCTGAACAAGACCATTTTCTCATTGGTACGCAAGGAGTTAGGACTGGAGAACGCCCACTTCTTCCCCACGGCCGGTGCCACGGTGAATCCGAAGGTGGAGGAGTTCGTACACTCCATCGGCATCAACATGGTGGTAGGCTACGGACTGACGGAGTCGCTGGCCACCGTCTCGTGCAACCACCTGGGCGACCCCTGGACAGTAGGAAGCGTAGGCATCCCCATCGAGGGCATCTCGATACGCATCAGCGACGAGGGCGAGGTGCTGCTGAAAGGCCCCACCATCACCCGTGGCTACTACAACCGCGACGACCTGACGAAGCAGGCATTCACGGACGACGGCTACTTCCGCACGGGCGACTCGGGCTACTTAGAGGGTGGCGAGCTGTTCCTGAAGGAGCGCATCAAGGACCTCTTCAAGACGTCGAACGGCAAATACATCGCCCCGCAGATGATTGAGTCGAAGATACTGGTCGACAAGTACGTGGACCAGATAGCCATCATCGCCGACCAGCGGAAGTTCGTCTCGGCCCTCATCATTCCCGTCTATTCTTTATTAGAGGAATACGCACGCGAACACGGCATCAAGTTCGACAGCCGCGAGGACCTCTGCAGCAACGAGCGGATACACCAGATGATGGCCGACCGCATCGACACGCTGCAGCAGCAGTTGGCGCACTACGAGCAGATCAAGCGCTTCACCCTGCTGCCCCACGCCTTCTCGATGGAGCGTGGCGAGCTGACGAACACGCTGAAAATCAAGCGACGCATACTGAACGAGAACTATAAGGACCTTATCGACAAGATGTACGAAGAGTAATGATTACACAAGACCAATTAAAAGATGTATTAGATAGAGCAGATAAACTGAAGCATTATCTGCGCATTGACGAGAAACAGATAGAGTGGGAGGAGGAAGACCTGCGGACGCAGGCACCTGACTTCTGGGACGACCCCAAGCGCGCCGAGGCCCAGATGAAGAAGGTGAAGGCCATCAAGAAATGGATTGATGGCTATAACGAGGTGCGTACGATGGCCGACGAACTGCAGCTGGCCTTCGACTTCTATAAGGACGAGATGGTGACCGAACAGGAGGTGGACGAAGCCTACCAGAACGCCATCAAGGCCATTGAGGACCTGGAACTGATGAACATGCTGCGCCAGGAGGAAGACCCAATGGACGCCGTGCTGAAGATCAACTCGGGCGCCGGCGGCACCGAGGCCCAGGACTGGGCACAAATGCTGATGCGCATGTACATGCGCTGGGCCGAGGCCCACGGCTATAAGGTGACCATCGCCAACCTGCTGGACGGCGAGGACGCCGGCATCAAGAGCGTGACGATGCAGATAGAGGGCGGCGAGTATGCCTACGGCTATCTGAAGTCAGAGAACGGAGTCCACCGGCTGGTGCGCGTCTCGCCGTTCAACGCCCAGGGCAAGCGCATGACATCGTTTGCCTCGGTATTCGTCACCCCGCTGGTCGACGACACCATCGAGGTCTATGTTGACCCCGCCAAACTCTCGTGGGACACCTTCCGCTCGAGCGGTGCCGGCGGTCAGAACGTGAACAAGGTGGAGTCGGGCGTCCGGCTGCGCTACTGGTACACCGACCCCGACACGGGCGAGGAGGAGGAAATCCTCATCGAGAATACCGAGACCCGCGACCAGCCTAAGAACAAAGAGCGCGCTATGGCCCTGCTCCGCTCACAGCTGTACGACCGGGCCATGAAGAAGCGCATGGAGGCGCAGGCCAAGATTGAGGCGGGCAAGAAGAAGATTGAGTGGGGCAGTCAGATACGCTCCTACGTCTTCGACGACAAGCGGGTGAAGGATCACCGCACGAACTTCGAGACCCGCGACGTGGAGAGCGTGATGAACGGCAAGCTCGACGGCTTCATCAAAGCATATCTCATGGAATTTGCACAAAGCCCCCTAAGTTAGGGGGTTGGGGGTCTGAACAGGCGCAGATTCCCATCACCATATAATCTAATAAAAGTTGTCTGATATACGCTTGTTCAGACCCCCAGCCCCCTAACTTAGGGGGCATAAAAGTTATGGCAAAGAAAGTAGCTAAGGAGACCAACCCGAAGCGGGTGGCCTACGAGAAGAAACAACAGGAAAAAGGTGAGAAAGTCATCAAGTGGATCATCGGCGTGCTCATAGCACTCGCTGTCTGCTACGCAGCCTACTCCATCTGGCTCGTCTCCTAATGAGCGGCATGGAAGTAGAGCGGAAGTTCATGGTCCGCGGCAACAGTTACCGCCAGCTGGCCTACGCTTCCGACCGCATCAAGCAAGGCTACATCTGCAGCGGCCACGGGCGTACCGTCAGGGTGCGGCTCCGTGGTGGCCGTGGATATCTGACCATCAAGGGCCCATCGCTCGACGGCGGCTTGAGCCGCTATGAGTTCGAGAAGGAGATCACGCCCGACGAGGCCGAGCAGCTGTTCCGCCTCTGTGAACCGGGCATCATCGACAAGACGCGCTACCTGGTGAAGAGCGGACAGCACACCTTCGAGGTGGACGAGTTCTACGGCGAGAACGAGGGACTGGTGATGGCCGAGGTTGAACTGTCGGCTCCCGACGAGCCTTACGAGAAGCCTGCCTTCATCGGGAAGGAGGTGACGGGCGACCGTCGCTTCTACAACAGCCACCTGCGTACGAACCCCTTCAGCGTCTGGGGAAGCACACTGTCAGAAGAATACCGATAACGGCTCCTATCGTCACACCCGTGGCATTGGCCGCCAGGTCTTCCCATTCCCCCTGACGGGTGGCGGTGGCATACTCCTGCAGCAGTTCCAGAGTGCCGCTCATGACAATGGGCATGAGCCACGCCCAGACAAAGAGTTTCCTATAGTCGGGACGACGGTGCTGACGCCAATACTCCCACCAGATGACGGTACACGTACCGCCATACATGATGAAATGCGTCCATTTGTCGATGAAAGGAACGCCGTCGAGCGACGTTTCGGGAAAGTACGGGGTGAGCGAGAGTGTCCACACCAAGACGATGCAGACCACCGAGAGGGGGTAGTGGAGGACGTATTTTTTGGCAATTTCGTACATATAGCGTTAATTTGCTTTCAATTTTGCTGCAAAATTAAGATTATTTTTATACTTTTGCAAGCGAATCATGAATAATTTGGAAAAGAGAGCGAACTTCAGCGGCAGGCTGGGTGTCATTCTGGCTACTGCGGGCTCGGCCGTGGGGCTGGGCAATGTATGGCGTTTCCCCTATATGACGGGTGAGAACGGCGGTGCCGTCTTTATCATCATCTACGTGGCCTGCGTACTGCTGTTAGGCATTCCCTGTATGATCAGCGAGTTCATCATCGGCCGTCACGGACAGGCCAACACGGCACGGGCCTACCGCAAGCTGGCAGGAGGGACGCCGTGGGCTGTCATCGGCTACATGGGCGTGCTCACCGGATTCCTCATCACGGGCTATTACGCCGTGGTGGCAGGCTGGTGCCTGCAGTATATCTGGGCGTCGATGGTAGGCCATCTGCAGGGCGACCCCGAATACTTCAAGGCCTATTTCACGGAGTTCTCCACCCATCCCGTGAAGCCCATCCTCTGGACGGTCATCATCCTCGGCATCACCTATCTTATCATAGAACACGGCGTGCGCAACGGCATTGAGCGGGCCTCCAAACTGCTCATGCCTTTGTTGTTCATACTACTACTCGTCATCGTCGGTGCCTCATGCATGCTGCCGGGTGCTGACAAGGGCATTGCCTTCCTGTTCAAGCCCGACTTTACGGCCATCAACAGCGACGTCTTCCTGGCCGCCTTGGGACAGGCGTTCTACTCGCTGTCGATAGCGATGGGTTGCATCTGTACATACGCCAGCTATTTCTCGAAGAGTACCAACCTGACGAACTCTGCCGTGCAGATAGGCGTCATCGACTCATTGGTGGCCATCCTTGCTGGCCTCATGATCTTCCCGGCGGCCTTCTCCGTGGGTGTCAATCCCGACTCAGGCCCGTCGCTCATCTTCATCACCCTACCCAACGTCTTCCAGCAGGCTTTTGCTGCTGTTCCCGTTGTGGGCTACGTCATCTCCCTACTGTTCTTCCTGCTGCTGTCGTTGGCCGCTCTCACATCGCTGATTTCGCTTCATGAGGTGTCGACGGCCTTCATCCATGAGGAACTGGTCATCTCGCGCAAGAAGGCAGCCGTCATCGTCACCGTCACCACCTGCATCATCGGGGCTTTCTGTTCGTTGTCGTTAGGTGCTACCGAAAGCCTGGCGTTCTTCAGGCGTACGCTGTTCGACTGGTTCGACTTCGTCACGGGTCAGATTTTCTTGCCCGTCGTCGGGTTCCTCACCTGCATCTTCATCGGCTGGTTCGTGCCTCATAAGATTGTTCACGACGAGTTCACAAACTGGGGCACCCTGCACGGACGCTATTTCCACCTGTATCTCTTCCTCGTGAAGTACGTCTGTCCCATCGGCATCCTCTTCATCTTCCTTCACCAGTTCGGGCTGATATGAGTTCAAGCAGAGGTAACTTCGGTAGTAAGTTGGGGATTATCCTGGCTACGGCAGGCTCGGCCGTTGGGCTGGGCAACGTGTGGCGCTTCCCGTTCATGACAGGACAGAACGGTGGCGCGGCATTCATCATCATCTACTTCGTCTGCATCCATCTACTGGGCATCCCCGGCATGATCAGCGAGTTCATCATCGGGCGCCATGCCCAGTCAAATTCCTACCGCGCCTACGGCAGGATAGGCGGACGCCCCTGGCGGCTAGTCGGCATCCTCGGCATCCTGACGGCTACCATCATCCTCGGTTTCTACGCCGTCGTAGCGGGCTGGTGCCTGCAGTATCTCTTCGCCTCCTTCGCCGGACATCTTAACGGCGACGCTGACTACGTGCAGCAGTACTTCCTGTCGTTCTCCAGCAGTCCGCTGAAACCCTGTCTGTGGGCTGTAGCCTTCATACTCATCACCCATCTGGTGGTCGTCCGAGGTGTGCAACGCGGCATTGAGCAGGCATCGAAGATTCTGATGCCGCTATTGTTGCTGCTGCTATTGGTCATCGTCGTGGCTTCCTGCCTGTTGCCAGGAGCCATCGAGGGCATACGTTTCCTGCTGCTGCCCGACTTCTCAAAGGTCACCCACAGCGTATTTTTAGAGGCACTCGGTCAGGCGTTCTTCTCGCTGTCGCTCGGCACGGCCTGTCTCTGCACCTACGCCAGCTACTTCTCCCGTCAGACGAATCTTGCTAAGTCAGCTACGCAGATAGCCCTGCTCGACACCGCCATCGCCATCCTAGCCGGTCTCATGATCTTCCCGGCGGCCTTCTCCGTCGGCGTCAACCCCGACAGCGGCCCTTCGCTCATCTTCATCACCCTGCCCAACGTCTTCCAGCAGGCCTTCTCGGCCGTGCCCACCGTGGGCTATGTCATCAGCATTCTCTTCTATGCCCTTCTAATGTTCGCCGCCCTCACATCGACCATCTCCATGCATGAGATTGGCACCGCCTTCTTCCACGAGGAACTGCGGCTAAGCCGTTCAAAGGCCGCCTTCGTCCTGACCGTCGTGTGCTCTGTCATCGCCGTCTTCTGCTCATTGTCAATGGGTGCTGTCGGCGGCATACAACTCTTCGGGATGCCGCTTCTGGACTTCTGCGACTTCCTGACAGCGCAGGTCATGCTGCCCGGCGGAGCCTTGTTGACCAGCCTGATGATAGGCTGGGTGGCCTCGAAGCATACCGTCCGCAATGAGTTCACCAATCACGGCACCGTCAACCTCCGCCTGTTTGCTACTTGGCACTTCTGCGTGCGCTACATCGTACCCCTCTGCATCTTGCTCGTCTTCCTCCATCAGTTAGGAGTGATATGAAGTTCTTCTATCTCCAGAAGTCTGACCGTAGGACCATCATCCTGCTGCTGTGCGTCATCGTAGCGGCCGTGGTCGTCATGAAGACCGTTGACGACGACAGCACGGAGAAGGAACCGCTCACCCGGGAAAATACCGACAAGCAGGACTATCGTCACCGTCAGCAGCCAAGGAGTCACGCCTACTATCAAACGGCGGAGAGGGAAGCCGAACTCTTCCCCTTCGACCCCAATACCGCCGATTCGACACAGCTGCTGCGGCTTGGCCTGCAGCCGTGGCAGGTGCGCAACATCTACAAGTATCGTGCCGCAGGAGGTGTCTACCGCCAGCCCCGCGACTTTGCCCGCCTCTACGGTCTGACCCTCAAGCAGTACCGGCGGTTGGAGCCATACATACGCATCAGCGAGGAAAACCAGCCCGCCGAGAATTATTTCTACAAACACGAGCCCTTAGAGGAGCGCGACACCGTGAAGTACCCCATCAAGCTGCAGGCCGAAGAGCGCATCGTACTGAACCGTGCTGACACCACGGAGTTGAGGAAAGTGCCCGGTATCGGGCCCTTCTTTGCCCGTAAGATTGTGGAATACCGCGAACGCCTAGGCGGCTACTACCGCGTACAGCAACTGCTGGAAATCGAGGACTTCCCTGAAGCCGCAGTTGCCTATTTCATCATCCCCGACAACACACAGCTGCGCAAACTGAACATCAACCGGCTCAGCCTCAACGAACTGAAGCGCCACCCCTACCTCAACTTCTACCAAGCGCGCGCCATCGTCGACTACCGCCGACTGCACGGTACCATCCAAAGCCTCGACCAGCTCAGTCTTCTGAGGGATTTCCCACGCGAGGCCATCGAGCGGCTCACGCCATACGTAGAATACTAAGTGAAGTGTGGCTATAGACAATATTCCCTCCGTCTGGATTGTTGTCCCCGACTCGTTTATCCGCGCCGTGAGCGTCCACTTCGTCGCAGGCCGCATGATGTAGGCTGTGTCGATGCCGCCCTCGCGGTAGTAGCGGGCAGCTAGGGCGCTGTCGCCCTTCTATAGAAGGGTTTTTGCCTTTCCCGCCTTGTCATGATTTTGGGCATGGGCCTCGCTTGCAAGGAAAAGGAGAGCGGCCGCCAGAATCCTTATCATGCGCTTCTCGTTTTTTTCTTGAATAGGCGTCGCAGGGCGTCGCGCTTGTACTGGGCAAACACCCGGGGAGCCACTTCGCGGTAGCTGTGCTCGGTGTCGAACACCAGTTCGCCGTGATAGTTGCCCACCTGCATCGGAGTCATATAGTCATCGCCATACTGGGTACGCAGGAAGAGGTCGTAGCCCTCGGGCACAGGCACCTGCAGGTGCTCGAAAGGCAGCAGTATAGTGCGGTCGAAGATGTGGCGGTCGAAGCAGATGTCATCGCCGCTGAAGGCCAGTTCGGCCCATTGCGCACTGTCGACGACCGAATGCCGGCGCAACAGGTCTTCCGTTGCCTTGAAGTATGCCTCGCGTCCAGTTTTCCTGACCTCCCGCCGACTGCTCAGCTTGCGGAACACCTGACCCCAGCGGCCGGAATAAAAGACGTTGAGATGGATGGCCTTCAGCCGTTTGTGTACCCTGCGGATGGCGTGCAGGTCGGCTTTCAGCTGTGCCGTATCGGGGTTGACGCCGTCGAGCGGGAAGATATCGATGAAGATGCCCTGATTAAAGGTGCGGTAGCTCTCGGAGGGACGGATGGCGGCTGTGTCACTACGGCGCAGTTGTGCATGGCCGCGGAAGTAGTCGTCCTCAGAATAGGCCGACTGCAGAAAGTAAGGCTCGCTGAAGACCGAGCCGCCCAAGGCTATCAGACGGTCGTAGTCGGGACGCGGCATGCATACGTCGATGTCGTCGTCCCACGGGATGAAGCCTTTATGGCGCACGGCACCCAGCATGGTTCCTCCGTCCACCCATATCCGTAGGTCGTGATGCCGGCATACGTCGAGCAGCCGTTCGAGCAGGTCGAGCTCCACCTGCCACACGCGTTTCATCAGTTCCTTCTGTTCCATAGCATTTGCTTATTAGTTGCAAAGATAGCAATAAATATCTGTTCCACCAATTATTTGTCAGAATTTCCATCGCAACTGCAGGTCGAGGTCGGTCTGCGACGAGCTGTTGATTTGCTGTAGGCCGGTGCCGATGGTACTGCGGTCGAAGTAGCGGGTCAGTCCCACCTTAGCCGTCAACGTCAGATGACTGGCGAGCGCGCTCTGTAGCATCAGCATCAGGCGCATACCCTCGCCGTAGAAGGAGGGATAGGAGAAGTTGTAGCGGGGACTGCGCTCGTAGACGTAGAGGCGGCTGGCATAGCTCGTAGTGCGGAAGTAGCCGCCGCCGACCGTTGCCTTCAACGCACGCCATTGGCCACCAATCATCTCACTCAGCATGTAGCCCCAATCGTCGCCTGTGCTGACGGCGTCGGCCTGCGTGGTGGTGCTCAGCAGGCGGGTGTTCCGTGTCAGCGAGAGTCGTCCGCGATGCTCGGTATTGTCGTCGAGGGCTGTCTTCGCTTCGTTGTCGTGCTGGCGCAGGTGCAGCCGATAGCGACCAATGAGGCTCCAGCTGTCGCGGCTGTAGTTGAACGACAGCAGATTGTCCCAGGCTTTTGACATCCGCGACACACCGTAACGGGCCCAGGCAAAGTGGGCATAGTCGGTATAGGCCTGCAGCCGCAGGCGTGGCGAGACGCGCCACGTGGCTCCCAAGTAGACGGCACTCTCGTTCTGTACATGACCGCCCTCGGCCACGGAACGGGCATAGAGGGCCGTGTAGCGGTAACTGTAGAAGCGTTGCAACAGCAGCAGTTCCAGCCCGTCGGTAACGGTGGCATTGAGGCTGTTGATGGTGGCTACGGCCCCCTTGCGGTTGATGGCCGTCTCGCCGTTGAAGGCGAAACGTGGATGCAGGTAGCCGTAGTCGGCACTCAGATTGACGAAGTCCTGCCCTTGGGCGGCATATCGACGATAGAGGGGCTTAGTGTCAGGACACAGACGGCGATCCAGATGGGTGTAGACGACGGTAGCCCCGGCCCGCAGTCCACCCTGTCGCCAGGCGATGTGGGCTCCGGCGTCGGTAGCGTGGCAGTTGTATTTCTTCGCCATTTCCGTCGGTGTGCGGTGGTAGCCGTCGGTCACGATGGTGCGCAGAGTGCTGTCATTGTTGAGCGTACCGTCAAAGGGGCGGTAGGACAGCATCGTCGTCAGTTGCCAGCGGGGCGACAGCCGTAGAGTGGCAGCGGCTCCCTGGAAGTAGCCTGACGCCGAGCGCGACGAGTGGGGGCGGATGACCGTTCCGTTGTCGCGTCCCAACTGCTGCAGCATGGCCAGCTTGCCCAGTCCAAAACTGTTGTTGAGCACCAGTCCCATGCCGACCGTCAGCTTGTACTTGCCGACGACCATGTTCTCCAGCCGCCCCAGGTGCTTCACCTGCAGGTAGTAGGAGTAGAAGTCGTAGCCCGCGCCGTTGCGCCCTGAGAAGAACGGTTCGCCTGCATCCTGCGAACCGACGATGCCTGCCTTCACATAGTCCTGATAGCTGAACTGGTAGCGCAGCCAGTGGCGGTAGGGGTAGCCTAAGTAGCCGTTCTCGTCGCCCTTTCGTCGATAGAAAGGTATGCGCACGTCGGCCATCACCTCATGACGACCGTATTTCAGGATGTTGTCCAACTGCGGGAACCCAGGTTCCGCCGGTTTGTCCTCTACGTATACGAAGTAGCGCAGCAGTTCTATCTGGGGGTAGTCCAGTTCGCGTATCATGCGCAGTTCGTTCATCGACTTCATCGGTCCGTAGCGGTACAGGTACTCCATGATGGCCTCAACCTGGCGTGCGGTCAGGAAAGGCAGCAACTCCAGTTCCTCGCGCGTGGCCATGTTAAGGTTCATCGGGTTCTGTTCCAGTTCGCACAGCATCTCATAGGCGTCCTCCCAAGCCTCCGTCTCCATATCGTCAGCCGTCATGATGTCGGCCAATGCCTGTTCCCACGACCGACTTTCTTGGCCGTGCGCAGTCAGCGTCAGGAGTAGCAGAAGGAGTGTCATGAGTGCTTTCATAGTGCAAAGATACGAAATAATTGTGAATAGAGAATCATGTTTCGTGAATTATTTCGTAACTTTGCACCCCGAAATGAGACGT
Source organism: uncultured Prevotellaceae bacterium (assembly GCA_937898415.1). Classification (GTDB taxonomy): domain Bacteria; phylum Bacteroidota; class Bacteroidia; order Bacteroidales; family Bacteroidaceae; genus Prevotella. Next base: position 40,903 of record CALDLA010000051.1, read on the forward strand.
TTGCTGACGATATGTATGCTGATGACGGTATGTGCCCTGACTGTTGGGGCGCAGGAGGAGGCCGATAGCGGCAACCCTACCTTCGTGCCTACGGTGAAGGTGAGCAAGGTGCTGCGCGACGGTGACAGCATACAATACATGGAGATGTCAAACGTCTATGTCTATCCGCAGATGACCTTCAGCAGTAAGCGTCAGCAGAACTCCTACATGCGACTGGTGAACAACGTGAAGAAGACGCTGCCACTGGCCAAGGAGGTGCGACAGATTCTGATTGAGACGGCAGAGTACTTGGAGATGCTGCCCGACGAGAAATCGAAACAGGAGCACATCAAGCGCGTGGAACAGAGCATCATCAAGGAGTATAAGCCGAAGATGAAGAAACTGACGTATTCACAGGGAAAGCTGCTCATCAAGCTCATCAACCGCGAGTGTAACTCTACGAGTTATGAGGCCATCCAGGCGTTCATGGGTCCCATCCGTGCCGGCTTCTGGCAGGCGTTCGCCTGGGCCTTCGGTGCTTCGCTGAAGAAGGAGTACGACCCAGACGGCACCGATCGCCTGACGGAGCGCGTGGTGCTGATGGTGGAGGCGGGACAGTTGTAGCGCTTCGCTAGTGAGGAGTGAAGAGTGAAAAGTGAATAATTTTTATTTTTCCGAGAAAAGCACTTGAATCATCGTCTGACCAACTGCCTGCAGGGTGTTGCGGTCAATGTGCAGCATATCATCATTGACGGTATGCCACGTGGGACCGAAGCCGCTGGCGTCGCAGTCGGGGTAGTAGGGGATGATGTCGATGCAGGGAATCTTTGCCTTCTGGTTCACGGGCACGTGGTCGTCGGTGATGCCGTGACCCTCGTCCTTGGGGAAGAGACTGCCGTAGCCGACGGCCTCAGCCGCAGCCCACACCTTGCGGACAACATCAGGAGCATAGTACTTTGACACCTGCTCCTGATAGAACTTGGCTCCCTGACCACCCACCATGTCGAGCAGGATACCGTAACGGATGGTGAAGGGTAAAGGGTGAAGGGCGTAGTTTTCTGCCCAGTACTGTGCGCCGAGAGCCCACGTGTCAGCATCGCTGCCCTCGCTGTCGGCCCATTGTGGCGTGCCCCAGTCCTCGGCATCGAAACAGACGAAGTCAACGCCTACGGCCAGCGTGTCGCTTGAAATCAGCCGCGCCACCTCCAGCATGACCGCCACGCCCGATGCGCCGTCGTTGGCAGCCATCACGGGCTTGTGGTGATTCGCCTCGTCGGGGTCGTTGTCAGCCCAGGGTCGGCTGTCCCAATGGGCACAGAGCAGGATGCGCTCCGTCTGTTCCGGACGGTACTTGGCTATGATGTTCGTACTCTTCAGCATGGTGCCGTCGTAGCCGCGCAGGTCAGCCTGCTGCAGCGTCACCTCCATACCATAGTCGCGGAACTTCTGGGCAATCCACTCTCCGCAGCGGTCATGTGCCTCGCTGTTCATGGTGCGCGGGCCAAAGTCACATTGCTGCTGACAGAACGCGTAGGCCGAGTCAGCCACAAATGTCGGACCGACGGGCAGCATCGTTGCCGCAGTCTCCACCGTACTCTTCTTCGTGTTGCCGCAGGCCGCCATCAGTAGTGCTGCCAGCGATACTAATACTGTTTTCTTATGCATAGTCATTTGCTTTTTCTCCCCGTTTCGCTTTTTTCTCAATCATCGTTCTTCCTTAAATAATTATATCCCCCGCTCAGCCCAGTCGCCGCGGTCGAGGTTGCGATAGCCGATGGCTTCGGCAATGTGCTGGGACTGCACCTTTTCCGAGCCGGCCAGGTCAGCGATGGTGCGGGCCACCTTCAGGATGCGGGTGTAGGCACGGGCGCTGAGCTTCAGGCGCTCCATCGCCATGCGGAGCATGTCGAGGCTCTGCTCGTCGGGCTCGGCAAAGTCGTGCAGCATGCGCTCGGTCATCATGGCGTTGCAATGGATGCCCTTGAAGGGCTTGAAGCGTTCCTCCTGTATCTTACGGGCGGCAATGACGCGCTCACGGATACTGGCAGACGGTTCTCCCGGCTGCATCTGTGACAATTGGGCGAACGGGACGGCCTGAATCTCGCAATGGATGTCGATACGGTCGAGCAGGGGACCGCTGATTTTATTCATGTAGCGCTGTATCTGGCCAGGGGTGCAGACACAGTGGTGAGTGGGGTCACCATAGTAGCCACAGGGGCAGGGATTCATCGAGGCTATCAGCATGAACGAGCAAGGATACTCGATGTTGTACTTGGCGCGGCTGATGGTGATGCGGCGGTCTTCCAACGGCTGGCGCAACACCTCGAGGACGCTGCGCGACAGCTCGGGCAGCTCGTCGAGGAAGAGGACGCCGTTGTGGGCCAGCGAGATTTCGCCCGGCTGCGGGTTCTGCCCACCACCAACGAGGGCTACCTGTGAAATGGTGTGGTGGGGGGCACGGAAGGGACGCTGGGAGATGAGGCTGGTATCGCGGCTCAGCTTGCCGGCCACGCTGTGTATCTGCGTCGTCTCCAAGCTCTCGGCCAGCGACAGCGGGGGCAGGATGGAGGGCAGCCGCTTGGCCATCATCGACTTGCCAGAGCCTGGCGGGCCTATCATGATAAGGTTATGACCGCCGGCAGCCGCCACCTCGAGAGCACGCTTCACGCTCTCCTGTCCGCGGACGTCGCTGAAGTCCAATTCGTACTGGTTCTGCTGCTCGTAGAACTCGCGGCGGGTATCGATGACAGTGGGCTGGTAGGAGGTGTCGCCGTTGAAGAAGTTGACGACATCCATCAGCGTCGTCATGCCGTAGATGTTGATATTGTTGACTACCGCCGCCTCGCGCACGTTCTGATAGGGCACGATGAGTCCCTCAAAGTGTTCGGCACGGGCACGGATGGCAATAGGCAATATGCCGCGGACGGGCAGCAGGCTGCCGTCTAATCCCACCTCGCCAACCATCATGAATCGGGGCAGGCGGGTGCTGTCGACGTTGGAGTTGGCGGCCAACAGTCCGACCGCTAACGGCAGGTCGTAGCCTGAGCCCTCCTTCTTGATGTCGGCAGGCGACAGGTTGACCGTCGTTTCCATAACGGGAATCTTGAACCCATAGTTCGTCAGGGCCGCTTTGATGCGGTCGACACTCTCCTTGACGGCAGTGTCGGCAAGACCAGTCAGGTGGAACTGCACCCCACGGGTCATACTGATTTCGACGGTGACCGTCGTCACTTCCAGTCCGTTGACTGCAGCGCAAAATGTTTTTACCAGCATAGTATTACGCCTAAGGTCGGCGGTGTTTTACGATTACTTCAGTTTCTCCTCGATCTTCTTCTGCAGGTCGACCGTTGAAAGTCCCCGCTCAAGGATACGTCCGCTACGGTCGGTCAGGATGTTGTCAGGGATGGCCGAGAAGCCCAGCTTTGCGACGGCCGGCGTCTGCCACATCTTCCCGTCGCAGACGTTGTACCACTTAATGGAGTCGCGCTCCATCTGGCTCTTGCACTCCTCAGGATTGGCATCGATGCAGAGGCCGATGAGCTGAAGCCGCGAACCGTAGTTCCTCTTCAGTCGGTGGAGCTGTCGCTGCAGGCCCTGTGACTCATAGTTCCATGATGACCACAGATAGACGACGTTCAGCTCGCCACTGAGGTCGGCATTGGTGACGCGCGCTCCTGTCGTGGAGATGGCCGTGAAGGCCGGCAGTTTCTTTCCTTTACGGGCGTCGCGCAGCTGGTCTATCTGCTGCTGTACCCGCTTCACCAGCCGCTGGTTAGGATTGGCCTTGACTATCAGCTGCAGCAAGGTGCTGGCCTTGTTATAGTCGGCATCTGTCTTCAACAGGAAATATTTATTGAGGATATAGAGACAGGCGGGCGACGCGGGATGCTCCTTGATGAACTTCTCGGCTACCTTTTCGGCCTCAGGGGGCGTCTTACCGCCCACTTCCAGCCGGAACTGCGTCAGCTGGTCGTTGTCGTCGTTGCCCGTCACCCTCACCTCACGCAGGTGTGAGGCGTCACCCTCCATCGTCAGCGAGAAGCCAGGAGCAGCAATGACGGGAATGATTGTGTAGTTGGGGAAAACAACAGAGAGCACGACGGTATCTGCCTGCAGCAGCGGTAAGTCGTAGGTGAACTTACCGTCGGCCAGCCTGATGGTATCGACGCTTCCCCGCCCCATCTGGTTGAAAACAGCGAGCTCGCCCTGATTGAAGTTCTTGAACTTTCCCTTCAGACGGAACATGTCGTCGGGATTAGAACAAGCCACCACAGTCAGGGCGAGCAGGAAATATCCGAATGATTTCTTCATCAGGTGCTTACTTGGCCACGCTCTTCAGCTCCAAGTCGTTGGCAGCATATTTAGCGTAGCTGGCATCCTTGGCGATAGCGGTTTGCAGTGCCTGGGCAGCGTCGCTGGTGTTACCCATGCGGGCAGCCAGGATAGCCTTCAGGTAGTCGGTCGTGGCATCGGGGTTCTTGACGTACTTCAGCGTGACGGCAGCCGAGGCGTAGTTCTTGTTCAGAATCTGGGCCAGGGCGGCGCTGTTCGAATAGACGTCCTTGAAGTCCTGCTCAGCCTGAGCGTAGTTGCCCTTAGCCAGGTTCAGGTTGCCCAGCACCTCAGCCAGTCCGTTGGCACCAGTAGCCTTGGCGATGTAGTTCTCGGCAGTCTGGATATCACCACTCTGCAGGGCGATGAGGCCTAAGTTGGCAGCGGCCTCGGGCAGGTTGGCGCTCACCTTCTGAGCCTGCTCGATGTACTTCTTTGCAGCCTCAATATTGCCAGCGGCATACTCCATCGTGGCGATGTTGTTATAGGCGCGGGCGTCGTTGGGGTAGATTTCCGTCGTAGCCTTGTAGATGTCCTCCTTGGCGTTGGCATCCTCAGTCAGCGTGGCGGCATACAGCATCTCCTCGACGTTCAGCTTCGAGGGATCAGCCTTCAGCTGCTCCTGAATCTGCTCGTCGCTGCGGCCTACGGTCTCGTAGTTGATGATCATGCGCGAGCGGCGCAGCTGGGGCAGGATGCCGTCAGCCAGCTCACGGAAGGCAGCCGAGATGTTCTTAATCTGCTGTTCGCGCTCCTGCGGATCCTTATACATAGAGAGTACGCGCAGGATGACGTCCTTGTCCTGAATGTTGGAAGCCTTGACCAGCTCCTGGAAACCGTCCCAGTCCTCAGCCGTGTACTTGGCATCGACGGTAGCGTCGCTCAGGTTAGCCTTCTTCAGCTGCTGCTCGACGTACTGCTGGGTGTTCTTCTGACGCTGCATGGCCAGCTTGTCGTTCAGGTCGTAGCCACCGTCAGGTGATGCGTAGGCCGATACCTCGACGTCGTTCAGCCTCAGACCCTCGCGGTCGTTGTTAATCTGCTCCAGCAGCTTGACGAACTCCTGCACGGAGTTGTTCTTCAGCTCGCTCTGGCGCAGGGTGGCCTGCTGGATGAGGAACTTGATGGCAGCCTCCTGCTTCTGGGCGTTGATGCGCTGGAAGGCATCGGGGGCGATGGCGGCCTGGGCCGACTTCAGCGTGTTCTTATAAAGCTCAGAGGTGGCGATGATACCGTTGGCCACCTTTACTGCCGGAATGTAGGAAGGCTTGTTTCCTACGCGGGCAATGAACGACAAATACATGTCGGCCTTGTTGCAGTCCAGGTAGTCGAAGGCTGCTTTCATGTTGTAGCGGCCACCAGCCTTGTAGAGGATGGTCTGGTCGTTGCCCTGAACCTTTTCACCCTGGAAGGTGGCACCTGTTGCCTTGACGACCTGACCGTCGGCGTAGCGCAACTCAGGTACTACCGTCACTACGGCCTTCTTCTTCATGTACTTTTCGGGGAAGGTGCCGTTAATGGTGGCAGGCACTTTGCCGACCTGTGTCTCCAGCGGATTGGGAGTCACGGTGAAGTTGTCGGCTGAGAGTGCTCCAAGTTTGCCCGAGCATGACGTCAGTAGCAGCAGTGCTGCTGCTGGAATAAGAACAAAATAATTTTTCTGCATCTTGAATAAAAACGTTTTTATGGATTATAATCTTTCGTGCCGCGAGCGGGACTCGAACCCGCACAACCATTACTGGTCAAGGGATTTTAAGTCCCTCGTGTCTACCAATTCCACCATTGCGGCTGGGCCAGCTTTTCCGAAAAAGCAGTGCAAAGGTACGGTTTATTTACGTAACCGCCAAAACTTTTACACAATTTAATATATCTGTCGTCATTCTTTGGCCTTGTCCATCAGCTTCAGCAGTTCGGCGCGATAGCCGTATGAATCGAAGCCGAGCCCCTGCCCAGCCAGTTCCTTGGCCATGCTGATGGTGGCTTCGCCCTTGTAGGGAGAGTTGCGCAGGATCATGCCGTAGGCGGCAACGCCGGCGGCGAAGGACAGTTCGCTGGAGGGATTTTCCCAGATGCTGCTCCTGGCTACCTTCGTCTGCAGCGGGATGCTGTTGTCCGTAAGCGACTTCTTATAACGGCAGTCGAAGGTAACGATCGGCTCATTGGCGCCGTTCTTGTTCCACATATCGGGGGTGGGTACTATCTCGTAGAGGGCGGTGATGGTCTGTCCGGCACCTATCTCGCCGGCGTCTTTTTGGTCGTCCTCGAAGTCCTCGTTGCTCATAACGCGGTTCTCGTAGCCGATGAGGCGGTACTGGCTCACAAATTTAGGGTCGAACGTCACCTGGCACTTCGCGTCGTTGGCCACGCTGACGAACTGGCTGCGCTCATGTACGAAGACCTTCATGAGCTCGTTCTCGCAGTCGATGTAGTGGTAGGTGCCGTTGCCCGCGTTGCTCACCTTCTCCATCATGTCGTCGTTCAGGTTGCCCGTGCCGAAGCCGAGACAGGTCATGTAGATACCCTTGCGGGCGTAGCTCTCTACCATCTCGACCAGGGCATCGGTACTGGTGACGCCTACGTTGAAGTCGCCGTCGGTGCCCATGATGACGCGATTGTTGGCCTTCGGGTCATAGTTATGCAGGGCCTCCTCGTAGGCCATCTTCAGGGCCTCGCCGCCGGGGGTGCAGCCTCTGGCTTTCAGCTCACTGATGGCACTCTTGATTTCATCGGCATAACGGACGCTCGTCGATTCCAGCAGTTTCTTGACCTCGCCGGAGTAGGTGACGATAGAAATGCGGTCATCAGGGTTCAGCTGGAAGAGCAGTTCGGTGAGTCCCTTCTTCAGCAGGTCGAGTTTGTCGCTGCTGTACATCGAACCTGACACGTCTATCAGGAACACGAAGTTGGCGCGGGGCATCTCGTCGGCCTTCAGCTCCTTGCCCTTGAGGCCCAGCCGCAGCAGCAGGTGCTCCTGGTTCCACGGGCAGCGTCCCACCTCGGCATTGATGGCCAGCGCGTCGTTGCCCGTGGGTGCCGGATAGTCGAAGGTGAAGTAATTCAGGAACTCCTCAATCCGCACGCTCGACGGATTGATACCCCAATAGCCGCTTTCCAGATAGCGGCGCATGATGGCATACGACGCCCCGTCGGCATCGACGGAGAAGGTGGACACGGGCTCCTGCGAGGCCTCGACAAAGGGATTGTCGGTAAACTCCTGAAACTTGTCGCCTGACTGGGGAACCATCGGCTCATTGGGCTCATTACTGGCGTAGCCGTCCGTCACAAGTACCATGCCACGCAGTTCGCCACCGTCATCATTTCCAACCGTCGAACACCCTGCCGTCATCAGACTCAGGGCTGCTGTTGCTAACACAGAATGAATCTTTTTCATAACTTACCTTGTTTTTCGTTTGTTAATGTCGTTTGTCACTATAACGACGGCCGACGTGAAATCCTGCACTTGGAAAATGAAAAAAATGTTAATCTGCCGAAATCGAAAAAAAGTTCAACTCGGAGTGCAAGATTTCGGCGTTTTCGCGTTATAGTATTAAGTAGAAAAGAAAAAAGAGGTATGAAGAGAATCGATAGAATCATTCAGTTGGTGGTGCTATGGGCGATGGCCGCACTCACGCTGGCGGCTTGTAGCGTGGACGATGCGGACAGTTACAACGACGCGCAGGCAGACATCGGCCTTCAGCAGGCAAAAGCCTATCTCGGCGTGTGGGTAGCTGACAAGCAGGAGGTTGACACGGCGCGCCTGGAGGTGCAGGGGGTGCTGACGGTCAGACTGCCTGAAGCGTACCTGGCGGGCATCTGCTTCGAGGGAAAGTCCGGAATACGATACACGGGACAGCCCGCCGTCATATCCATCGACCGTCAAGGCTATACGGAGAATGCAGAATTCTCGTCTATCGACAAGGCGGCAAGCAGCTACAGCGGAACGGTGATGTATAACCCCGCCTCGTTCACGGTCATCGTGGGCGGTGTCGCCCATCGCGTTGACCTGCTGTCAACAGAGCGAAGCAACGCCATCTACTATAGCAGCACCGGACTCTGGGCAATAGGCATCAGCGTCAGCCGGCTACTGGTCACCAACCTCGACACCCGTGAGCAGTACGAACGACCACTGCCGGCCCCTGTCACCTTATATTATTACGCTACAAAACAAATCTGGTGAGGTAACGAGCGTGGAGACGGAACGGCAACTGTTGGAAGCGATACGCGGCGGCGAACGGGCGGCACTCAGGCGGCTCTACGACCGCTACTCGGGCTATGCAATGGCCATTGGGCTGAGGTATGTGCCTGAACGCGACGAGGTGCGCGACGTCATACAGGACAGCTTTGTACGTATCCTCACCACCATCGGCCAGTTCGACTATCGAGGCGAAGGGTCGCTGAAGTCATGGGTGAGCAGGATTGTCAGCAACCGCGCCGTCGACTACCTGCGCCAGCATCAGCGGTTCATGACCGTCGACACGATACCCGATGAGCCTGACATCGCTGACGAGCCGGACATCGGAGGCATACCGCCCGACGTGCTGACGGCGATGATAGGCCGACTGCCGCCCAACTACCGCACGGTGCTCAACCTCTACGTCTTCGAGCAGCAGCCCCACCGCGAGATCGCACGGATGTTAGGCATCAAGGAGAGCACCTCGTCATCGCTATTTTTCCGAGCCAAGAAGCTGCTGGCCAGGAACATCAAGGAATACTTAAAAAGCCAAGAGACATGAAACCGGATAAATGGACACAACAACTGCACGACAAGCTGGCGGAGCACGAGATGGCTGCGCCCGATGACTTGTGGGCAGACATCGAGGCCGCCCTTGAGCAAGCCCCCGTCAGTCCCCTCCGTAGTGAGAAGTCCCGTTTCGTGACCTTGCGGCGATGGACGGCGGCAGCGGCAGTAGCGGCGCTCATGCTCGGCGGCGGCTACCTGTGGTTCTCGCAGTCGACGCCCGCCCTTCAAGCCGAAAGCGAGAAAATGGCTGACACAGAGAGTACTGACGATGAGCCAAAGCAGGAAACCATCGTCGAGGAACAACCAAAGCTGTTGGCAAAGCTGGTGACAGGGAAAACACCGAAAACAGAAACAAAAACCGTGACGGAAACGCCGCCTACTGAGTCGCCTACCCCACCCTGCGATAAGAGCGAAGAGGAACCACAGGCGACTCCCGCGATACCTGCGGAAGAAAAGCCGGAACGCCAACTGACGACAGACGAGCCCCGTCGCCCCGCTCTGGGTGGAACCGTCAGGAAGCAGCAGCACGTAACCCTTGGACTCTATGCCACAAACGGCTTGGGCAGTCAGACCAACAGCAACCCCGTCCAGATGGCCGATGCACTCATCAAGCAGTATGACGACCTGTACACAAACACCTACGCAGCAGCCCGAAGCAGCGAACGCGTCTACCTGACAGGCTTCGAGGAGCGTCAGCACCACCACCAGCCCATCGCCTACGGCCTGACCTTAGGCTATCCGCTGACCCCCCGCCTGTCGCTGACCACGGGCCTCGTCTACACAAAACTGGTCTCTGACTTCACCCAGGTGATGCGCAACATGCAGATACAGCGCCAGCAGACGCTTCACTACGTCGGCATCCCCCTGAACCTGAATTACAACCTGTGGACGTCACGCGGTTTCAAGGCCTACCTCTCGGCTGGCGCCGCCGCCTATTGGAACGTGGCCACCCGCTTGGTGAGCGACGGCGTGAAGCAGCAGATGGACAAAGACCGCCTACAGTGGTCGCTCAGCGGCAGCCTGGGACTGCAGTACGACATCCTGCCCCAGATAGGCATCTACGCCGAGCCCGGCCTGAGCTATTATCCCGACAACGGCAGTCGCCTGCAGACCTACTTCAAGGACAAGCCCACCACGCTGAACCTGCAAATCGGCTTGCGCATGAACATCAGCCGATAGTTAATGTTATCCTTCAGAAACGAAAAAAGAGGGCTGGCAGCATTCAAATAGCTGTCAGTCCTCTCGTTGTGTTTCAGCGTTTGCTCTTAGAACGTTATTGGGCCGTGACCCAGGCAGGAGGTCGTGCCGAGTGCCGTCAGGGCAGCCGTCAGGATTGATACAACGACCTGAATGATGGTCTTCCACGTTTCTTTCTTCATGGCTTGTCTCATTTTTTAGGTTAATAACTTGGTTTTGATTAGCCGCCCGTTCCGGGGAGATCGTCATCGTCGACGCCGCTGTTAGATCCGTTGCCGGTGTTCTCATTGCCGGTGTTCTCGCCGGTGTTCTCGCCGGTGTTCTCGCCGCCGTTCTCGTTGTCCTCCACCTCTCCGCTGTCGCCGCTGGTCACGCGCTTCAGCACGTTGCCGTCCTCGTCCAGACAGGTAATCTGGATGCTGGTGTTCTTCAGCTCGTCCTTCACGTCCACGTTGGGGGTGAAAATGATGCGCCGGGTAGTAATCAGGCTGGTCTTCACGTCCTCCAGGTCAGCCACCGCCTTAGAGCGGACGCCGAAGCGCATCGTTCCCAGACCGGGCAGGGGTACGCTGTGACCCTCAGTGGCCCACGTACGGATGACCTCGCCAGCAGCATCCCAAGCCGCCTTGATCACACCTGCAGAGATACCAGAGTGGGTAGCAGCCTCGCTGAACACCTTCTTCTCGGCAATGGGGATGTACAGGTCGGGGCGCATCACGAACTTCATCCCAGGGGTCTTACCCAGCTTCACTTCACGTCGTTGTGCAATTACTTTAATCGCCATAATTCAAATTAGTTTTTAAATAGTTTGTAAATAAAATTCTCAATTCTCTCTTTGTCACCTTGTTCCGCTTCCTGAAGGTACTATTAAGGAATACAATTGCTCCTATTAATGCGCGCAATTTCTAGATTTAATCCTCGCAATTTTTACCCTTAAAGACCGCCTGTCCGCTTCTTCAATTTGACACTGCAAAGGTAAGAACTTTTGATTGCGGTTCACGAATACTTCACAAGAAATTTTTCATTTTTCTGCGATATTTTTTTCATTCCTGAATATCTTGACAAAAACTGTTGCAGTGTTGCAGTGTTGCAGTTCTCTTAAAGCTATTCCCATACCCTAAAAATACTTCTATATTTATATATAAATATAGAGTTAATTTTTTTACTTTCGTATAACTTATTTTGGAACTGCAACACTGCAACAACTGCAACACATTGTGTGTCTGTACTGGGAAAAAACAAGACCCACTAACTTGACCATCCGGCCAGAGGTTAGTGGGATTCATCGCTGCAAAGGTAACACTATTATCTCTACCTGCCAAACTAAATCTATTAAAATATGTGTAAAATCCAAATTAAATCACAATTATCTCCCAAAGTTTTTGTAACTTTGCCGCAAATTATGTAGTTATGAGTACAGTGATAGACCCAAGTAGAATATTCACAAGAGAGCAGATAGAACGCTTGCTTACTACCACTATTGGGAAATTACTACATTATAAAGAAGTGCCAGTACCAACGATCAAAATATTGTCGGAATTCGTCCAGCATATACCAGTCGTAGGCGATATTGTCCGTTATCCCAATCTGTTTGTGGTAGGCATCGTACTTAATCCAGCGAGTGATACCTCCAGAAGTTTCTATCTCCGCAGACGTGTTTTGCATAAAAAAATCGATAAGTTCTTCTGTAGAGACTTCAACAAATGTTATTCTTCCTCTAATATTTTTCTTCTCCATAACTTTTTTCGACAAAGGTAGGAGATCTGATTGAAACGAACAAAAGTTTTAGATCAAGTTAGATTAATCAAAATAGTATTTAAGAAACATTAGATCGATATATTAATTAACGAACAACTGGGTAACACCAGCTGACTAAATCAAAACAGAATGAAAGCAAATTCAAAAGCAAAACCCTTTATTAAGTGGGTTGGAGGCAAGGGCCAACTCATTGATCAATTGGACGCACAACTGCCTGCTGATTTTGAGAATTGGGATGATGTGACATACATTGAGCCCTTTGTGGGAGGTGGAGCAATGCTCTTCTATATGTTGCAGCAATACCCTAATATCCGTCATGCTGTCATCAACGACGTGAACCCTGATTTGACTACCTGTTATCATACGGTCAGGGACATGCCAGAACAGTTGATAACTTCCTTGATGGAAATACAGAATGCCTATAACGCACTTGAAACAGAAGAAGGTCGCAAGGACTTTTTCCTTGCTGTTCGCGACCGCTACAACGAGAAGAATCTTGACCCATTGGAGAATACCACCAAGTTCTTCTTTCTCAATCGTACCTGCTTCAATGGCCTTTATCGCGTAAACAAGAAAGGTCTATTCAATGTCCCATTTGGCAAATATACCAATCCGCAGATTTGTGACCCTGCGACCATCCGCAAGGATAGCGAACTACTTCAACATGTGGAGATTCTGACAGGTGATTTCGAAGCCACCTTCGACTATGCTCAGGGCAATACGCTCTTCTATTTTGATCCACCTTATCGCCCTCTCAGCGACACCTCCAGCTTCAATGATTATGCGAAAGAAGCCTTCAACGACGATGCCCAGATTCGTCTAAAGGAATACTGTGACCGTATCAACGAGGCTGGCTTCCGTTTTATGCTAAGTAATTCGGATTGCAAGGGGAAAAATGAGGAGGACAACTTCTTCGACCTGCTCTATGGTGCGTATAATATAGAAAGAGTTTGGGCTTCGCGCAACATTAACTCAAACCCAGACAAGAGAGGTAAGCTGACGGAAATTCTGGTTCACAACTATGATGAGACTAAGCTCCATCCACACGTTGAATACGTTGTACCAGAAATGGAACCAATGTATGCAGCAGAAGAAATTTTTGACTATGCTTGAACTAACCAATTAATGAGAATAATATGATTAGCAGTAAAGTTATCGAGTATATGCGCCCTTTGTTTGACATTATCAGCAACTCAAAGGGAAAGACCATAGGAGAAATCAAAGATGAGTTGAATATTGAACGCTCAAAAATGGTTAAGGGTGCTTCAGGTTTGATAGTTGAGAACCTGCTGGGCATTGAGAACAACAATCGCGATGAGGCAGACATACCAGAGATTGGATGCGAGATTAAGATATTGCCTCTTCAGAAGAATCGTGACGGTTCCATCAAGGCCAAAGAGCCTACTGCCATCCAGATGATAAACTATATGGAAGTTGCCAAGGAAACTTGGGAAACAGCAAAACTAAGAGGTAAGATTGCTTTGACTTTCTGGGTTGTTTATCTGGCAAAGAAGAATGGCAAGTCCCTCAATCAAAACGACTACGTGATTGTAGACTATTTTCTGGACCATCCTACAGATTTACAAAATGGCGTTTTCAAAAAGGATTGGGAAGAGATACAAAGTTACATCAAAGAAGGTCGTGCTGACCAGCTATCATGCAGCATGGGAGTTTATCTTGAGCCAAAAACAAAGGGTGCAAATAACCAAGATAAGACGGACGCGCCTGATGGAAAGGGAGGTATAACAAGGGCTCGCAGACGTGCTTTCTATTACAAAAAGAACTACACCAATTCTGCTATCATACCGAATCTTGATTTGTCATCTATTAAGAAGAAGTAACGTGATATGGATAAGCTATCTAACTTTTGTTCTGAGATAAAAGCGGCAATTGGAGGAGAAGACAATTTGTCTGTATCAGAAGCAAGGAAGGTTGTAAAGAGCATCAACGATTTCCTTTACACAAACTATCCTGGCATTGGCACAACATTGGAACTGGGAGAATACAGAGAGTATTTCTCTGACTTCCATAAGTTCTGGGAGGAGCACCACAAGGAGATTCTTGATTGCAAGATTGATGATGAAAAGTGTGAGCTTGTCGCAGACGCATTACGTTCCATCTACGTAAAGACAGATGGCGATGCATTTAGTGAACTATATGATACGTGTGGTCTAAGTAATCAAGAGATCTGTCGTGTCAGGTTCTTGACTGCGAATCAAGATTTTCGTGGGTCATTGGAATTTGCAAAGTTGGCAAAGATATTCAAAATAGACAACTCCATTTTTGACGAAGAAATAATCCGCGATAACCCTCCTGCGTTTATTTCCAAAATTGGCATAGCAGATAAGTCGCAGAATGATAAGAGAAATGGATATGCAGAAACCATTTCCCAATTTTTGCTTGATAAAGGTTGTGACCCTTATGGGCTGATAGACAAATACGATAGAGATATTTTCAAACTCAGAGAAGCTATTATAGCCTGTGATGGTGCTGGTTATGGCAACAAGAAAACAGACATGTTCCTCAGGGATATGGTAGTCTTAGGCGTTTGGAACAATGTATCTGGCTTTGAAAAGATTGATGTTGCCAGCGATGTTAACACAATTAAAGTAGCGCTAAGAACTGGTATCATTAAGACGGAGATTCCTTTGGTTTCAAGTTTCCTTGATATATTCTGCCATCAGTATAGTTACATCGAGACAATGAATGCTCTTGCTTGGCGTAGAGTATGGGAAATCTGGAACGAGAAATATACTGCAGAATGCATCGAAAGCCCTTGTCTAATTGACTACTTCGTCTATAATGTCATTGGCAAGCAGTTCTGCAAAGAGATATTATACCAATTTGAATGCGAGACTCACGAGCACACATTCATGTGGCATTCAGGTAGAAATAAAACGTGCCAAGTTTGCTTAAAGAACGGCATCAAGAGAGTTAAAGCTCTGCCTATAGCAAGAATGATGCCTTGTTCAAATGAGGAAGGATATGTCGCTATTAAAGAGACTCCATATGTTCTGTCTTTACCGGACGGACAGAAAATCAGCGAGTGTCCATTCAAAGATATATGTAAAGAGAACCGTTACTTGCAACCGCCAAAATCCATCAGCATCTTAGGACAAACAGGATGGACTACGGCCTATGCGAGAAAGGGTGAAGGTGGTGGAGGTTTAATGGCATAATAAGATGATTACTCCATATTACAAATCCCCCAACCACGACTTCAACCTGATTTGTGGCGACACGTTTGAGTTGCTCCCGCAATTCAATTTCCAATTCGACATGATATTTGCCGACCCGCCATATTTCCTGTCGAGCGGTGGCATCAGTGTACAGAGCGGGAAGGTGGTTTGTGTTGATAAAGGCGACTGGGACAAAAGTATGTCTCAGGAAGATATTAATGCCTTTAATCTGAAATGGCTGTCGATGTGCAGAGAAAAGCTGAAGGATAATGGCACCATATGGATATCTGGTACATACCACAATATCTTTTCTGTTGCCAATTGTCTTACACAGTTGGGTTATAAAATTCTCAACGTTATTACGTGGGCCAAGACAAATCCTCCGCCTAATATATCATGCCGCTACTTCACTTATTCGACGGAGTTCATCATCTGGGCTCGCAAGAGTGAGAAGGTGCCACACTACTACAACTACGAGTTGATGAAGCATATCAACGGCGACACACAGATGACAGATGTGTGGCGCTTGCCTGCTATTGCACCTTGGGAAAAAACGTGTACCAAGCATCCTACTCAAAAACCTTTGGGGTTGTTGAGCCGCATCATTTTGGCATCTACCCAACCTGGTGCTTGGGTGCTTGACCCATTTGCAGGTAGCAGTACTACTGGCATTGCAGCTAATTTGCTAGGTCGTAGATTTCTTGGTATAGAACGTGAAAAAGAGTTTGCCGCAATTAGCAAAGCACGTCGCGAAGAGATAGAAAACGGTAGGACATTTGCTACATATAAGAGAAAAATACCTGATATAGTAAAGGCTGAAGATACTCAGACGGACATCTTTACATGCAATGAACCTATTATAGAACGTCTCCCGTTCTTGGAGGATGAACCGATAGAGGCTAAGGATGATGTTTTGATGTATGCCGTTGGCTCTCCATATCGTCAGAAAACAGAACCAGTTGGTCAACTGGCATTGGGGATTAAAGATGGTATGTTGGATGATGTTAACATCAACAATATTGGGTACATCATGTTCCACTATTGGAAGAACGAGAAAGCTACTCCGTATAGGATTACGAATAATCCAAGAATCGTCAGTAAGCAAGACATCCCTGGCGGCTATCTGCTTCGTATGACCACTGATGCGAAGAAGTTCCTACTATTGGAGTACGACCCATCTAAGCCTGCTAACATTGATACGTATGATATCATGAAAGTACAGCGAAAAGGAAAGGGAAGATACTTGCCGTTCGTTGCCTCAATAAATGACATTAAGACAAAATAGAAAGAACAATGATACAGACTCACATGTTGAAACTTGATCCGCCTTATCAGATTATTCATGCTGGCGGAGAAGTGGGATTGCACATAGCAACACTCGTAGTGACAAAGGAATCTGAAACGGAAGACGGGAAGTATGCTATAGAAACCCATAGTCATCCTGTAGTATCTCGTGTTAGCAAAGTCCACAACACAATTGGAGAAGCTTGTAAGATGTATTCTGAGGGCGAGTATTCTGAGGGTATTGTATGGAATAAAGTTGAACTGCCTAATGTTGATACATTTTGTATGGAAGGAACCCGAGCCATCTCTCTGGATTTGTTAAATTGGGTTTATGCGGGGGCTTTAGGCGGAAATACCAAAGGGCATATTCTAAGGCTGGGAAATATTGTAAGAGGACTGAAACGTCTGGGGGTAGGTATAGAGTTGCCCTTCGGTTCTAAAAAAGAAATGAAAGAACTCAACAGAGTAGAATTAGACATAGATGATTCATGTCCTGACCAATTCCCACCAACGATTGACGGAGGTAATGATTACAGTCATTTCTGGCTTGAATATGATGGTAATGTTGACCACGCGGTTGAAGAGTTGAGCTTTCAAGCAACCGAATATACAGAAAATGTTTTTCCAGCAGGATGGAAAGTCGCGTTTAAATTTTACGCTCAAGACGAGCGTCTGAAGCCAATTGCCGAAAAACTGAACCAAAGAGATTTTCACTATGAGCGTATAAATCGCTGCCCTGAGGAAGAGGAATGAATTACAAGGTTTCTATGATGTATTACGGCAGTCGTCTGCGTCCTGTTGAAGAAGTTGTTTCTGAGGCAATGGAGGCAGAGGACTCTTCTGTGGTTAATCATTACCTTACGTTTCTATTGGCTCATGCTTGCGACACTCAGGACTATCGATTGCGCAGACAATGTGACCTGATAAAAACTGCTCACGGGAAACCGCCATTCAAAGGGGCACCAGCCTCCAGCAACAATCTGCCACAACAACATCATCCTGCCCTCGCTGCTGTAGCTCCCAATCAGATATTCATAAAGAACTATAATGGCAAGCCAATTGATTTTGCAATGTTGCGCAAACTGCTCTATGACTGCTATGTTGTTAATATCCGATTCAAGTATGATTGGTATGCGCCATACAGATTTTTCTATGACATTCGTATTCTTAATGATATAGGACTGAAGTCTTTCGCTACTCAGATGAATTCTTGGTACAAAGAATTAGCAGATAGCCATAAGTGCGATGAGGAAGCACTAAGTGACTGGAATTGTGGCTATACTGGTGAAACTCACCACAATCTGTGGGAGAGAGATGCTTTCCTGAAAAACAGAATCGGAAAGAAGCAAACCGGCAAAGGTTTTCAGAGGCTGCTTACTCACATCATAGCCCTGAAGGAACAATTCAAGACTATACCTGTCATTACGAATTCCGATAATAAAGGAGATTCGCTGACACAATTATAATTATAGTAACGATATGGAGATTAAAAACTTCACAATCACAAAGCGTGACGGTTCGAAAGACCGCTTCTCGTTAGACAAGATTATGAACGCTATCGTAAAAGCGTTCGAAAGTGCCAAAGAACCAGCTGACTTGGGTACTGTATCAAAAATCCTCAGTCATCTGGATGTAAAAGATGATACTCAAGTTGAGGACATACAGAACCAAGTGGAAGCAGCCCTTATGAGGGAAGGATGTTACACTGTTGCCAAAAACTTCATTTTGTACCGTCACGACCGGAGACACAATAATCCTGGACGGCCTAAGATAACACAACTATGCCGACGATTAACGGATAATGAGTGGATTTATGCTTTTAGGGAAGCGCAAGAAATAGCGAGTGTGTACATAGACAATCCAAATCAATATGTCTGCGTTTTCTTCACGACGCTCTTTACCCTTTTGGGTACGGAGGTGCCTTCGGGAAAAATTGCATACTATTGGGAAATGTTACGCAAACATATTGTCGGCTTGAAAGTACCTGCATTACGAACCGTTCAATATAACATAGAGCGTTTCTTGAAATGGAAAGAAGATGCGAAGAAGTGGATGATTAGTAAGGCAGAGATAATCAAGTTCAAATCTTGGGCGGCATTACAGAATGTATTGGAAAAGCTGTTGCCCCAAATTGAGCCCAAGTTGGCAATGTGCTGTATCTAAAACATTATTATCCCCAAACATCGAGCGGAATCAGTTACGACTGGTTCCGCTATTTTTTTGCGTAGAATTTAAGTGATATTAAACGCAAAAAGTATTCAGGCGAAAAGTGGTACTTTTGTGCGCTCTATCGAGGGAATTCCTGCGGTATTTCCCGCTTATATCCCTAAGTTATCCCGCTTATCCCGAAACGGGCAAAGTATTGGGAAAACACGGAAAGACGCTGAAAAAGGTTCTGTAATTTTGCATCAGTAAACCTGAGCACAGAATTCAGACTATTATAAAATAGTAAAAATAACTTAATGGTCGATAAGGAGCGACCGGTTGAGTGAAGTGAGCGATAGGAGTCTCGCGAGTGAAAAGACGTCAATTCTGGACCTCCCTCCTCACAAACTCGACAAAAATGGAAACTTTACAGAAAAGTAACATTGGAGAGCAAATAGTAGAACTGAACAAGATGTGTAGTTCGTTGTGTATGATTCAGCCCAGACAAAGCAAGGCTGATACGGATGCTTCGATGCAGAGCATTGTGGCTGGTGTGCGCAGATTGGAAAGCAGCATCAGCGCGATAGCCGACAAGCAGCGGGTTACTCTGCTGAATGTCGTTCCCTTTGATGTCCGCAAAGTCCTACAGACGTTAGGGTATATCAGGTGGGATATAACTCTTGTGGGTGGCTCGGATGATGCCATCAAGTCCATCGACAACATGATTAGCCTGCTGAGAGATCTGGAATCTTTGAGCCAGAAGATAGAGGGCGACGCTGCGACTCAGTGCGACCTGTATAATAAAATGGTGGAGGATTATCGGGCCAAAGAATGGTCACGGGAATACTGGTCGTTTGTCCGGCAGGTGAAGGAGGATATTGATGTTGATATCAAAGCGGGAATGACGGAGTCCGATGCTCTCAGACACGAATTGAAGAATCTTAGGCAGACACATCTGAACTCCTACAAGCCTACTCGCATCAAGAGACTGTACGATTGTGTTGTCAATCAGGATTGCCCTCTCTACGAGGCTATCGTTCGTGACAGAGAGAAGCTATCGGATGATGACCTCTTGGATCTATTCTCTTTCCTGTTCCGCTATAATACGCTGAAGGGGCATATCGATTCTGTTCACCTCTTGAAGCCTGTAACGGGTAAATACGACAAACTGTTTACTTGCTGGGCGGCGAAGGAGTATGTAGAACGGATGAGTCCGATATTGTTGATTAATGGCATTCTTGAAAAGGGTCATTTCCCCATTCTGCTGATGGTTATGAGAGACTTGGGCTTGTCGCCAAAGGACAATAAACCTTTTGTTCAGATGAAGAACTATGCCAACGAGATTAATACTACAATTGAAGAACTAAGGTTTGATAAGGATTATAGTCTCTTCTCGAAAATGTTTGGCTGGCTGGGCAATGCGTCGTTCTGTGAACTTGAGTACGGAGAAATAGACGATACAGGATTTGACCCGCAAAAGATAAAGGAATACCAGGACGTATATCTGCGATGCTTTACGATACTCAATCAGCACGGATTGTGTGTGCCAAAGGAAAGAAAGTTGGCATCCTATCTGCAAATGCCCGATCCGAATATCAGTCTGGATGTCATTATGGAAGGTTTTCCGATGGAATATCGTATAAGGCTTGACTTCCTCCGTTCAACATTGCGTAGAGAAACGCTTGTTTTGGTTGAATAGAACGTGCTTTGGTATGGGGGATTTTCGCTTCACTTACGGAAATCCTCCTTTTCATTCAAGCTGATAACTATTTCGCTCAAATAAAGTTGAATGGCACAGAAATGCACGATTGTTGCACTTTCATCATCGACATATTTTTTTATAACATCAAATTTTTACAACTATGCAGACAATGCTTTTAGAAGTAGTGAAATGCGGCGACGCTTTCACGGTGAAGAG
Organism: uncultured Prevotellaceae bacterium; assembly: GCA_937898415.1. Lineage (GTDB taxonomy): Bacteria > Bacteroidota > Bacteroidia > Bacteroidales > Bacteroidaceae > Prevotella. The sequence goes on from CALDLA010000051.1 coordinate 61,436, forward strand.
TGAGAAGAGTGAGAACGGTGAGCTGAAGAAACGTCAGCTGGTACTCAAAGAGCTTGGCGGTAAGTACGAAAGCCACTATGTGGTGACAGCGCTCGCTGAGCAGGCAGAGAAGGAATTCAAGGCTGGTGACCTCGTGTTTGCCACTATGCGATTCCAGAGCCGCGAGTACAACGGACAGGTTTATCAAGACATCGTAGTAACTGAAATCATTAAGAAGTAATCGGGCGAAGGAGGAGCGAGGAAATGTGTCCGGACTAATGAGCTCAACTAAAACCCCGCAATTCCGAAGCTCACAAATTCAATCGATTATGGAAAAGATTATTATTACAACAAAGAGACAGGCAATGCTGGATGGTCTTTTGACCTTAGGCATTTTGGAGAACGGACTCAGGACGGCAGATTTCATGTGCTGCGAGGATGTTTTACTCGACGCGTTCTCAGGAACTTTCAAGGTGCAGGGTATGCGCGACGGCAACGTGTATATGACGGAAATGCCGAAGCGCATACGTAACAAGGCCATCTTCCGCGATGATAACGCCTCGCTGTCGCAGGGACAGGACAGACGCTGGTACTTCTATTTCTCGCTCGACGAGGATCAGTTGGAACAATTGCCGGACAAGCTGGTAAGGCAGGCTGGAGCGATAGCACAAAAGGTGATACGTGAATTGATTAATGGTTCAAGGTTCAAGGTTAATGGTTAAAGTGTATGGTGAACTTGGTATTTAAAGTGGGCGGCGAGAAACATTGCCGCCTCATTAAGACCCCCGAAGAGTTGATAGCGGCGTGCAACACACCTGAGAACATCCAGAATTGGAATGACTTCCGCAGTACTGGTGAGGATAGGTATAAGCACGCGCTGGTGCAGGTGAACTACAACGGTCAGGTGCCTGATGGCGGTCTGCTGAAGGGCATCAAGACGGTGAGTCCCTTCTTCTTCTACGACATCGACTGTCGCGACCGTGAAGAGTGCCGCCGTATCATCCATCAGCTGTTGCAGATGAAGGAAGAGCTGGGACTGGTGGAGGTGGCAGAGTCGGCCAGTTTTGGTGTTCATGCTGTGGCTCGTCGTATGCCTGGGCATACTATTCTAGAGTGTCAAGTTCGTCTCTCTATACTTACCAAAACAGAGATGGACACGAATAATAAAGAGAATAACAGGGTGGTGTTCCACGGGCCTATTGACGCTGAAACGACACCGCTATTGGACGCTGCACTCTTTACTGAGTCGCTATCAGACGAGGAAGCTGCTGCTGAATATCTGCGACTGAAGGAGAGAGAGGCACAAGGCTTAGAGGAGATTCCTGCTGGGGCTAAGAAGTCGAACAAGCACTATCGCCCTTGGGAAGAAGATGTTGCAGCGTTGACTTTCGTCGACCCTGCAAGCGCTCGGCAGAGTTCATGTAAGCCTGACTCTGCTCTCGCTGTTGCAGCGTTGCAGCGTTGCAGTTCGGTCACTTACGACCCAGAGGCAAGGTACAACGGAGTGTCGTTCAAGGACATTATCGCGAAGTATTGGGAGCTGTTCAACGACGGGAAGGAACCCGCTGAGGGCGACCGTAACGTGCTGACGTTTGAGTTGGCAGCCACTATACGGTCTATTCGCGGTTACTCCTTAGAGCAACTGATGCAGGTCGTTCCCAACTATTGGGCAAAGCCTGACGGTACGTGTACTGCGGAGGATTTGGCTGAGTGGCGCAAGACGCTGGAGAATGCGCTCAAGGAGCCTCGCAAGGGTATGCCCTATAGGTTGAAGCAGGTGTTGCAGTCGTTGAAGTCACAGCAGGCGGTTAAAGCTTGTGGTGGTACGTTGACCACTCCTCCACCAATGCCCAAGAAGCTGCCGCCGCTAATCAGGCTGCTAACGAAGAACGTCCCTTGGTTCTACAAGCCCGCTGTGGCCAATGCGGTGTTCCCTGGGTTGGGTGCCCATCTGCACGGCGTGAAGTTCCGCTACTGGGATAATGTGGAACATGAGGCCACCTTCATGAACGTCCTGATAGGCCGTCAGAGTATCGGTAAGGGTACGATTAAGAAGCCTATCGAGTACATCATGGAGGACATCAAGCAGCGTGACATTCCTAATCGTCAGCGCGAGGCCGAGTGGAAACAGAAGAACCCGGGTGCGAAGCAGAAGAAAGACCCGCGTCCGACGGATATCTGTATCCAGATGTTGATTGACAACCTGACGGATGCTGTCTTTAACCAGCGCATCGTGGATGCCAACAACAACGGCCAGCGATTCATCTACACCATTGTGGACGAAATCGAGAGCTTGAAGAAGGTGACGTCGAAAGGGACTGTCGATGAAGTGGGTCTGCTGATTCGTAAGGCCTTTGATAATTCTGATGCCGGTCAGGAGCGCGTAGGTGCCGATAGCGTATCGGGTATTGCCCCCTTAAGGTGGAACTTCAACGCCTCGACGACACCGCCGAATGCCAAGAGGTTCTTCTATAAGATGGTGAATGATGGTACCGTAAGCCGACTGGACATCTCGACTATCATCAAGAATGATGAGGACGATGATGCGGAGCCCATTCTGGGCATTTACGACCACACGTTTGCCGCAGAGCTGAAACCCTACATCGACCGCCTGGAGGCTGCCAACGGACTGATTGAGTGCCCGCAGGGAAGGCGCCTCTCGCTTGAGATGAAGCAGGAGAACAAGGATGCCGCAAAGCTCTTTGAGAGCGAGGCCTACAGGGTATTCTCCTATCGTGCCAACGTGATAGCCTGGCTGAAGGGTATGGTGCTCTATGTGGCTCACGGCTACAAGTGGTCGAAGGAGATTGCGGATTTTGTCCGTTGGACTCAGCAGTATAATTTGTGGTGTAAAATGTTATATTTTGGCCAGCAATTAGAGAGGGAACTGCGAGAAGAGGTAGAGATTCAGCGTCAGTCAGGCCCTCAGAACCTGCTGGAACTTCTGCCCGATGAATTCACCAAAGAGCAGTACTGGCAGATGCGTCAACAACAGGGCAAGAGCGGTAGCGGTGACGGCACGTTGCGCAGTTGGCAGAGTCGCGGGTACATCGTCTATGACGAGGTGAGCGGGCGTTACTGTAAGACAGATGCGTACAAGCAAAAGTATGGAGGTAAGGTATGATGAATATTCAAAACACTCAAGATTGTTTCGTGCAGCTCTGGCGAAAGCTGGAGCACACGAGGCAGCTTCTCCGGAGGCAATGCAAGCGGTTCTGCATCCGTCGCATTTTGAAATCGTGGTTCCCAGCTGAAGCCAACGATGACTTTATCTGGGAGGTGTGTAACCTGTGCGATCAGGCAGGCTGGGACGAGTTGCAAGCACCTTCGCTCTATCCTCGTAAGCATCGTGAATTTCTCCGTGCTATCGTAGCTGTCAAAACGGGCATCAGCTTCTACAAAGTTGACCTGAAAGCCCTCGATAAAGCTTATACTATCACTTTCCCGAATAGTACCCCGATTAATGTAAATAAAAAGAAGAAAGGACAATACCATCATCAAGCCTTAGGTACCCCTAACGCAACTATTCTCGAACTCTTTCCTAAGAGACCTTGATAAGATTTGGGCATTACGTGAGTACATTCCTGACCCCACAAAGCTACCCCTTCCACCAAAGGAGTAATACTTACTCAGAGGTTTTCGACTGCAAAAGTACGATAAAAAACTAAATCGACCAAGAGAAAGTCTAAGTTTTTTGCTGATAGTACACGTATTGGAAAACCGAAATCGACCTCTATCACAGGAAAGCCCCCACGGTAGGGGGCTTTTGTTTACGTGTCTTTATGTAACCTTGCGCTTCTTTTCACAGTTACTACAGAGTAGGCATACAACTGTTTTCCCTGAATAGCCCAGCTACTCATTCAATAAAAAATACGCTACTATACCAACTTTTTGCAACGAAGCTACTATTTATAATAAAACTACTGATTATGAAAAGACAATACAGAGATTTACGTGACGATACCAAAAGGCGTATCTCACAGAGTTTGAAGGGTCGCAGTTTTAGCGACAGCCACAAACAAGCTATCAGTGACGCAATGCGTCAGTATTGGGCTACTATACCATACCGCCCAAATGACAATAACGAGAGTAATAATCAAAGCAATGAAACGAGTATGTAACAGACCTATCCAAATCGATGCACTGACCATCTGCTATGAGGTCGTGCATCCTTACTACTATGAACAACTCAGTTCCCTCGATTATGGCGAGTGCTTTGATATGGACGAGTTCAGACTATACAGAACTGAGGGAAGATACTTTGAAAACGTCTATGCCATTCGATTGGATAACGGCACACGTGATATAGAGTGGGGCGTATTGAAATTCAATCTTGCACGAGGTGACGAGCAGAGCAACACGCACACCAACGGCAACCGCAAAGTATGGTTCAGCCTCAACAATGAAACTCTCTACTCAAAGGACACCTATTTTCTGACCTACATTGAGCAAAGACTGGGGTTAAAGTTCCATAACGTGACGAGTCTTGACCTCGCACTTGACACACCTTTCAGCGTTAGTCCACTCGTAAAAGCGTACCTCCATAACAAAGACGTGACCTCCATTTTGAACGGCAAACGCATCATTGACAGAGACGAGGACAGACCAGAAATCACATACACAAACAGCGGTAGCCTCAACAAACAAGACAAGTATAAGACGGTGAACATCAAGCAACGCAACGCCATCAAGGACAAGAACAAGGGCATAACGGTACTAACGTACGACAAGGCGGCAGAGATTGGCAACGCCTCTGACAAGCAGTATATACTCGACTATTACAGCAACCCCCAAAGGCTATACAGAACAGAGGTGCATCTGAACGCAGAGGACATCAAGAACTATGTCGAGCGTATAGGCATTCAATACACGCCTCTCATTCTATTCGATGAGGCTGTTCTTGAAGGTATGTTTTTTCATTACCTTGGGAGCGTGATACGTTTTCAAAGCCGAAAGGTCGATGCCAGTTGGGAGCACCTTTTAGGACGCTCGTAGGTATATAACAACCACCCCTACGAGATATGTCGCAAATCACATATCCTTTTGATATATTGGGCAAAGCGTATCATATTAAAAATGTATCAATGTAATCTTAATATCGACCACATTGATACATTCTTTTTGTATCATCTTAACTTAAAAGATTATCTTTACAGTTTGTTGATAGATGACATTTTCTTAAATTTTCAAAAATCTTATAACATGTTAACTATCCTTCCATATAAATTTTGTATCTTTGTGCCGCAGTTCCGAAAGGGATTGTGACATATTAAGAAAGCGCATTTCGCTTATTCTGACCCTGTGAACTTGGACACTTCACAAGTTGGCTTTAGCCAATGTAATATCAGAATAACGAGAAGAACGCTCTCTTGGTTTGTATTTTCGTATAGCACGAAATACATCCAAGTGGGGTTTGTTCATTCTCCTTATCTGTATTACAAGGGAGTCCAAGCCCTACAGGGAGGATAAGGCAGATGGAGGCTCCACTTTTTATATATGCCTATGGTATCATTTATTAACCGCACTCACTGAGCCGAAGGTGCAGAAGTTGTTTGGATGGCTCAGTCATGCCAACGTCATACAAACAAGCGGGTCGCTTCTGAGGTTATCTTGGGAGTTCTTTTCCTCGTATGTGGTTGTGCTATCTACTTACTATTCAGAAGCAAGAGCCTCAACATCTATCGATGGTGTTCCGCATTAGGGTTATCTAGCATGATTGACTCGCTCCGCAACAGCGTTCAAGGTTGGAATATATCGGAGTTCGTGAAGTTCAGCCTCCCAGATGGTTTGTACTGTGCCGCCTATATTCTTATCATTGATGCCATTTGGCATTATGACAATGGGATGGTCAAGAACATCGTAATAGCACTTGTTCCTTTTGTGACCATCAGCAGTGAGGTGTTACAATACTTTGGATTAGTCAAGGGAACATTCGACATATACGACCTTATCTGCTATACGACACCACCAATGATTTATCTTATTTACATTTATAATTCATTCAAGTCAAACAAATTAAAATTTCAAAGATTATGAAAAAGTATTTTATGACAGTGGCAACTATGGCCCTCTTTGCTATTGGTTTTGCTGCATCTGATGAGGACAAGAGTTCGAGCAATCAAAGTGACGATAGTTCTAAACCTCAAACGGAGCAGAAACAAGAAACAGAGGCAGAACGCCAAGCACGTGAGCAAAAAGAGGAAGCAGAACGACAAGCACGTGAACAGAAAGAAGCGGCAGACAAAATGGAAAAATTAAGGAAAGAAGTTGCTGATGCTGGCTATAAAAAGGGATACGAAGAAGGGTGGAAAGGTAGTCTGCAATTACCTGGTGATGAGGAGATGTTTTATAGTAACAAATTTGGAGTACCGACCTCTAACGAAGAAAAAGAATTATTCAAAATATATAAGCAAAAATATGAAGAAGGTTATAAAGAAGGTCGTGCTTCACGATAAGAATATGTAACAAAACGTTATTTGTCATGGGATATATAGAGAAGAAAGTGCTCATGGAAGTACTGACAAGTGAAGGTGGGTTCACGGATGCAGAATTGTCATTTATTGACAAAACGCTTACAGAAGATGAACTAAAAGAAAGTGCCATTCTTGAACTTGTTGACATCAATAAGTTCGAGGAAAAAGGAATTTTGAAAAGGTTTTATCAAGTATGTGTGAATCATTGTTACTTTCCCCAATGGCTTAAAAACATAGAAAAAGGAATAGACCATGTATAATGGGGAGAACGTGCCCACTAACACGTTCATTGTGAGCCGAATGGTGTTGGTCGTGAGATTGACACCATTCATACTAAAAAACATAACGTGAAACTCTAACAGTCAAAAAAGCACAACAATATGAGTAATCAAACAGTAAAGCAAACATGGTGGCCGATAGTTTGCGCCATCTTCTTTTTACCTTTTATAGTTTTCTTCTATGTAGGGAAGAAGTGCAACGATAAAAAATGGCTGGCTATTGGTTCTGTGTTCTTAGTATTATTTGCTGCATTGCTTTCCATGTACGAACGGTTTCAAAATGAGACATGGTTTCAAATAGTACTTGTACCAACTTGGATATGTGGATTTGTTCTTGCTCGCTATTCATGGAACACATATAGAAAAGAGGGAGCATGGTGGCCATTAGTTTGTGCTATATTCTCTCTACCTTTTATAGTTTTCTTATACATAGGAAAGAAAGGAAAAAATAAGAAATGGCTAATATATGGTGCTATTTACCTTGCTGTATTTATCGCCATATTCGTTTTGATAAGTCAAAAACAAGAACAAATAGCTATGGCATTGCAGGCGCCATATTTTATTTGTGGTTTAATTCATTCTTGCTATTCATGGAAAGCATACCTAAACAAAAGCCAAGAATAAATTTGTATCAACAGTGGTGTTAGCCACGCTATCTACAAAAAACAGAGGTGACCAGAAACGGCTTATCTCTGTTTTTTATGTTCAGCTATAGGATAATAGTTTATTCAATTCTTCTCTGCTGTTGAACTGAAACACCTGTTCCCCGATTCTAATGTACCCCTCAACATCATCTATCGGCTCAAACAGACTCTTTAGTGATACCCCCAAGGCATTAGCCATCTTCTGCATAGTGTCGAGGCGACAATTACCCCCAAGGGCACGTGTTAAGGCTGCGGGGTCAACGCCCATACTTGCAGCCAATTCTTTCATTTGCAGTTTACGTTCCTTACATATCCTGCGAACGTTTTGAGATAGTAGATTCTCCATTTTCTTCCAATTTTGGGACAAAGTTACGAAAAATTGCTTGAAAAAACAAGAAAATTAGAGATAATTGAAAAATAAATCAAGAAATGTTTGGGGGTTTCAGATATTTTGTATATCTTTGCACTGTAAATAATTGATGTTAAAAACAATTATATAGAAGGTAAAAGAACAAATAAATCAAATACCAGAAAAAAATGAAAAAGGTAGTAATCTTCGCACGAGTAAGCACCAATATTCAGGACTATGACCGTCAAGTGAACGAACTTACCGCCCTCGCAGTGCGCAATGAGTGGGCAGTTGAGGCTACCTTTTGTGAAAAGGTGAGCGGAGCCAAGAAGAACGCAGACCGCAAGGAACTGAGCCGTATGGTGGACTACGTACAAGCCCATCATATTAATAAGGTGGCAGTGACGGAACTCAGTAGGTTAGGACGTGACACACTGCAAGTGCTCGAAGTAATAGAGCAGTTCAACAAGTTAGGCATCAGCCTCTACATACAGAACTACGGTATTGAAACCTTAACAGACAATGGCGAGGTGAACCCAATGAGCCAGTTCCTTATCACCATCTTAGCCGAAGTTGCCCGTATGGAGCGCAAGACCATCCGTGAACGTGTTGAGAGTGGCTACAAGAACTACAGAGCCAATGGCGGCAAGGTTGGGCGCAAAGAGGGCTACCGCAAGAGCGAGGCAGATATGCGAGAGCAGTACAGCGAGGAAATCCGCCTGCTGCGTAAAGGCATCAGCCTGCGCAACATCAGCAAAATAACGGGTACGAGCGTCAACACCATACGCAAGTGCCAGAGCCTCATCAGTTGAGGCTCCTAAAATAAGTGCCGAGCAAGGCACACCGTAATACTAACACATAGTGCTAACATTAGACTACTGCAAGAAAATTCTAAACAAAGGAGAAAGAAAATACAACGAAGAGGAAATAAAGGGAATAAGAGAATATCTATACTTCATAGGTGAACTCCAATTAAGAAATAACGAGAATTAAAATTTACATAGTATGAACATAATACTTTATTGTCGAGTGAGTACAGACGAGCAAGCAGATGGTTGCTCTTTGGATATGCAGGAGAGGTATCTGAGAGCCTACTGCGATAATCACCACTACAACATTGTTGGCGAGGAAAAGCCCTACAAAGAGGACTATTCAGCCAAGCATCACGACCTCAGACGGCCAAAGATGAAACAACTCTACGATTATTGCAGGAAACATCGTCACGAGGTTGACAAAGTGCTTTTCTTACGCTGGGATAGGTTCACCCGCAACCTTGAATTTGCTCTAACCTACAAACGTAAGTTCATTGACGAGTTAGGCATTGAGATTAACGCCATAGAATCGCCCATAGACTTCAAAGGCACTGAGTGGTCGATGCTGTTAGGTATGTACTGCGGTGCTGCACATACTGAGGACGAGAAAATCTCACGTAGGACAAAGGACGGCATACACGGTACACTACTCAAAGGTAAGTGCTCAAACAAAGCCCCACGTGGCTACGTGAACAAGCGAACGGATAAGGGAGAGCCATACGTTGACATAGACGAGCCACAAGCAAGAGCCATACGCCAAGCGTTTCAAGAAGTCGCCAAGGGCGTAGAGGCTCCCAACTGTATTAGGCGTAGGCTCTGCCCCAGCATTCAGAAAGACGCTTTCTATAGGATGCTACGTAATGTCTTTTATATTGGCCTAATCAGAGTGCCTGCTTACAAGGACGAAAAAGAACAGATAGTCAAAGGACAACACCAAGCCATCATTGACGCTGACACCTTCGACAAAGTGCAAGACATACTCAGCGGCAAACGTAAGAGTGAGCCGAAACTGAGCAAGGCAATCGACCCCGACCTGTTTCTGCGCAAATACATTGTCTGCCCAGTCTGCGGACACTCCATCACGGGAGCCACAAGTCGAGGCAAAGGGGGCAAATACAAATACTACAACTGCTGCCACGATGGAAAGCACCTACGCAGACCAGCGGACTATGTAAATGACAAGTTCGCCACTTGGGTAGGAGGTTTACGACCCAACAAAGAGGTGTTAGAACTCTATACTGAGGTACTGCAAGACCTACGAGGCGAACACAAAAAGGACGTTCAAAAGGAGGTTGAGGCTCTGCGCAAGGAGATGGAAAAGGTTGAGGCTTTGCGCAATGGTGCTGATGATAGACTATGTGAGGGTATGCTCACGTCAGAGGCTCATAAGCGCATAACAGAGAGGTACGAGCGACAAATGAACGAACTGCAAGAGCGCATAGAACTGCTGCAAACGGACACCAAAGGACTGAGGGAGAAAATTGACTATTCGGTGAATATCATCGCAAATTTAGGGTTATTTATGAAAGATGCGCCAGTCAAAGTGAAATGTAAACTGCTGAGTTCGATGTTTCCGCAAAAAATCGAATTTGACGGAGAAAAATATCGAACTCAGTCATACAACCAAGTGCTTGACCTTATCTTTCAAGAAACCAATAAGTTGCGAGGGTACGGAGAAAAAGAATGTGTGAAATCCGAGGCGAATTCTCACTCAGTACCCCGACCGAGAATCGAACTCGGAACTAAGCTTTAGGAGAGCCTTGTTATATCCATTTAACTATCAGGGCAATGATAAGTGGGTGCAAAGGTACGTCAAAAAAGGGAAACAACCAAATTATTTGGCGGCTTTTTGCTTGTTGGCCACTAGAGAGAGCAGGATAGAGAGCAGCAGGACACCGAAAATGACGGCTAATGACCAAGGTGTAGGAATCTCGATATGAGGCATGTTCAGCTCGACGCCGAAGAGACGGCCCAGGGCGTTGACGTAGTCGTTCATGGCCAGCAGCATCTTTACACCAACGAAACTGAGGATGATGCCGAGGCCGTACTTCAGGTAAGTGAAGTACTTGGCAATGGCGGCCAAGGCGAAGTAGAGGGCGCGGAGGCCGAGGATGGCGAAGATGTTGGAGGTGAGCACGATGAAGGGGTCGCGGCTGACCGAGAAGACAGCGGGAATGGAATCGACAGCGAAGGCCACATCGGTGGACTCGATGACTATGAGGGCAATGAACAGGGGGGTGGCTTTAAGTGAAGAGTGAAGAGTGAAGAGTGAAGAACGGTGTGAGTGTTGGGTGCGCTCGGCTGAGCGGATGAAGAACTTGTCGCCGTGCATCTGGTCGCTGACGGGGAAGAAACGCTTGAACAGTCGGACGAAGATGTTTTTGGAAGGGTCAACGCTCTCGTCATCTTTGTGGCCGAACATCTTGAAGCCTGTGTAGATGAGGAACAGTCCGAAGATGCCTAATACCCACTCGAACCGCTCGACAACGGCCGCACCGGCAAAAATAAAAATGCTGCGCAGCACCAAGGCGCCAAAGATGCCCCAGAAGAGTACTTCATGCTGGTATTTGCGCTCAATGCCGAAGAAGGAGAAGAGCATGAGGAAGACGAAGAGGTTGTCCATTGACAGCGACTTCTCGATGAGATAGCCAGCCAGGAATTCCATCGCCTTGCCGTGCGGGTCGACGGGATACCAGAGGTAGATGCCGATGCAAAATAGTAACGAGACGCCTACCCAGACAGCCGTCATCTTCAGCGCCTCGCTGATGCCCACCTCGTGCTGACCTTTCTTTCCGAACATCTTCAGGTCGGCTATCAGCATCAGGAATACCAGTATGTAAAACACGATCCACGCCCACAGGGGCAAACCCATCAAATCCATTTCAAGCGGTGTTTTGTTGATTTTGGCTGCAAAGGTACGAAAAAAAACACAATGCACAACTCACTATTCACAATTATTTCGTAATTTTGCAACCGTAAAACATAAAACGTACGACAATGAAACAGAAACTACTAACTCTGGCCTTATGCCTTACCATTGCCATCGAGGCCCTGCCTCAGTCGCTGATAGCCCACCCTTGGCAGGGCAAGCGCGTAGCCTACTTCGGCGACTCCATTACTGATCCCCGTAATTCGGGCGCCAAGAAGAAGTACTGGGGATTCCTGCAAGACTGGCTCCAGATAACCCCTTATGTCTACGGCGTCAGCGGCCGTCAGTGGAACGATATTCCACGCCAGACGGACCAGCTGAAAAAGGAGCATGGTGAGGACTTCGACGCCATCCTGATTTTCTGCGGCACCAATGACTATAACAACGGAGTAGCCCTCGGCCAGTGGTGGGACGAGTGCGAAGCCGAGGTGATGTATGGTCACGGGGAGCCGAAGAAGATGGTCAGCCGCCGACAGCGCACGCCGTCGATGGATCCCAACACCTTCAAGGGCCGCATCAACATCGCCCTGGATTCGCTGAAGCGCACCTTCCCCACTAAACAAATCGTACTGCTGACACCCATCCACCGCAGCGACTTTCATGCCAACGAGAAGAACTGGCAGTGCGACGAGTCGTACACCAACCAGTGTGGCGAGTATCTGGATGTCTATGTCGAGGCCGTAAAGGAGGCCGGAAATATCTGGGCGGTACCCGTGATTGACTGGAACGCCTCAGCCGGGCTGTTCCCGCTGCTGAAGGAGCACGGGCAGTATTTCCATCATCAGGAGACCGACCTGCTGCACCCTAACGACCAGGGGCAGCAGCGCATGGCCCGCACGCTGATGTACCAGTTGCTGGCACTACCCTGCACCTTCTGATATCAATCATCCACAGCGCGTCATCCTACCTGACTGCCGGGCTTCACGTCCTTCGTAGTTGTAACCACGCTGAGACTCTCGTCAGCATCGACGGCCGAGAGAATCATGCCCTGACTCTCGATGCCCATCATCGTACGCGGCGCGAAGTTGGCCACGAAGAGAATGCGCTTGCCAATCAGTTCCTCAGGATTCTCGTAGAAGGCAGCAATGCCCGAGCAGATAGTGCGGTCCTGTCCTGAGCCGTCGTCGATGGTGAACTGCAGCAGCTTCTTCGACTTCTTCACCTTCTGGCAGTCCTTCACCAAGCCAACACGGATGTCGAGCTTCTCGAACTCTTCGAAGCTGACGGTGTCCTTGATGGGCGCAGCCTTGTAGGCAGCAGCCTCGTTAGCTTTCTTGGTAGCCTCCAGCTTGTCGAGCTGCTTCTGAATCACCTCGTCCTCAATCTTCTCGAACAACAGGGCGGGCTCACCCAGCTGATGGCCAGCCGTCAGCAGATTGGTCGAGCCAAGCTGCTCCCACTCAAAACTGCTGATATTCAGCATCTCACGGAGCTTCTTGCTTGAGAACGGCAGGAACGGCTCAAAGGCAATGGCGAGGTTGGCCGTCAGCTGCAGACAGATGTTGAGGATGGTCTCACAGCGCTTGGGATCCAGCTTCCACACCTTCCAAGGTTCGCAGTCGGTGATATACTTGTTGCCGATACGGGCCAGGTTCATAGCCTCGAACTGGGCATCGCGGAACTTGAACTGCTCCAGCAGACGCTCCACCTTCTCCTTCACGTCCTTGAATTCCTCAAGGGCGGCTTTATCAACGTCCGTCAGTTCGCCGCAGGCGGGAACGACGCCGTTCCAGTACTTCTTCGTCAGCTGCAAGGCGCGATTGACAAAATTGCCGTAGACGGCCACCAGCTCGTTGTTATTGCGGTCCTGGAAGTCCTTCCAGGTGAAGTTATTGTCCTTGGTCTCAGGGGCATTGGCGGTCAGCACATAGCGCAGTACGTCCTGCTTGCCAGGCATATCGACGAGGTACTCATGCAGCCAGACGGCCCAGTTGCGTGAGGTTGAAATCTTGTCGTTCTCAAGGTTCAGGAACTCGTTGGCGGGCACGTTGTCGGGCATGATGTACTTACCGTGGGCCTTCATCATCGTGGGGAAGATGATGCAGTGGAACACGATGTTGTCCTTGCCGATGAAGTGAACGAGGCGGGTGTCCTCATCCTGCCACCACTTTTCCCAATTGCCCCACTTCTCGGGCTCTTTCGCACAAAGCTCGACAGTATTCGAGACATAGCCGATAGGCGCATCAAACCACACGTAAAGCACCTTGCCGTCTGCTCCCTCCACAGGTACGGGGATACCCCAGTCAAGGTCACGCGTCATAGCGCGGGGCTGCAGATCCATATCGAGCCACGACTTGCACTGACCATAGACATTCGGGCGCCACTCCTTGTGCTCCTCCAGTATCCACTGCTTCAGCCAGTCCTGATACTCGTTCAGAGGCAGGTACCAGTTTTTGGTCTTCTTCAGTACGGGCGTCGAACCGCTGATGGTCGACTTGGGGTTAATCAGCTCTGTGGGAGAGAGGTCGCGACCACACTTCTCACACTGGTCGCCGTATGCCCCTTCGTTGTGGCAGTGAGGGCACTCGCCCACCACGTAGCGGTCAGCCAGAAACTGCTTGGCCTCCTCGTCGTAGAGCTGCTCGGTGGTTTCCTCCACCAACTTGCCCTCGTCGTAGAGCTTGCGGAACCACTCGGCGGCAAATTTGTGGTGGGTCGCACTTGTCGTGCGACTGTAGATATCGAATGAGATGCCGAACTCCTCGAACGAATTCTTGATCATTTCGTGATAACGGTCCACGACGTCCTGCGGGGTGATTCCTTCTTTGCGCGCGCGTACCGTAATTGGTACTCCGTGCTCGTCGGAGCCTCCGATGAACAACACCTCGCGCTTCTTCAGGCGGAGATAGCGCACATAGATATCTGCGGGGACATACACGCCGGCCAAATGTCCGATGTGTACACCGCCATTTGCATAAGGTAGCGCTGACGTTACTGTCGTGCGCTTAAAGATCTTTTTTTCCATTACAAATTGTGCTTTTTGTTATAATTGGTTGCAAAATTACTGTTTTTTTTCCAATTATTTGTTGGTTTATCAATTATTTTGTTTATCTTTGTGCCCAAAAGGAACATTTAACGTAATAATTTAATCAATAAATGCGTATGAAGAGAACTAACAACCTACTTATTACCGGGATATGTGCATTGGCCATGATGCTACTGGCACAGCCCGTTCATGCTCAGAATGAAATAGAATATGGCATCTTTGACCACCTTGGAGGGGGAATCTCCCTGGGTACTGACGGTATCGGTGTCGACGTTGCTGCCCCGCTGACCGACTATGTCGCTTTCCGTGCGGGAGTGTCGTTCATGCCGAAGATCAAGATCAAGAAGAAGGACATCCATATCAAGGATGATAACGCCACACTGACGGACCATGTCGATGTCGAGGGTAAGCTGAACATCTTCGACTTCAAGTTGCTGGCCGACTTCTACCCCTTCAAGAGCAGTTCGTTCCACATCACTGCCGGTGCGTTTATCGGCAGCGAAGATGCGGCTCACATTGTCAACACCTCCATGTTCATCAAAGACCCTGAAAAGTATGGCAAGGTAGCACTTGTCTTAGGCGATTACCACGTCACGACCGATGAGAACGGATATGCACACCTCGACCTGAAGGTAAACAGCTTCAAGCCCTACCTCGGCTTTGGCTTCGGCCGTGCCGTTCCCCGTAGGAGTCGTGTCAGCGTGTCGTGTGACTTCGGTGTTAAGTTCTGGGGTACCCCCAAGCTCGGTGCGATGACCATCGACGATTGGAATGACAAAGTTTACCACAAGTTCAGCTACAAAGACCTGGACGAGGATGACGACGAAGACCTGAAGGACGCCCTCAAGACGATGGAGAAGATTACCGTCTACCCCGTACTGAACATTCGTATCAGTGGTAGAATCTTCTAAAAAATGAAGCATTAAGAAACTAAAATATCAAGAACTATGAAGAAATTTTTCTATTACGCATTTGCTGTGATGACAGCTATGTGCATGACTGCCTGCAGCAGTGACGACGACGACAACACCAGTAAGCCGAAAGAGGCGAACCTGCCGACGCCGAAGAATGCGGAGAATGCCGCACAGTACGTTCTCACCACTCCGAAGATGGCCGTTGGCGTGGAGGAAGACAGCGACGCTCCCCAGCTGCAGACCATCGACATTACCGAGAGCAGCGAACTGCTACTTGAGCTTCGCCACCCCATCAGCAAACAGATTCAGTACTTCAAGGAGAAGGCCACCTTCAACGGCACCGTTTACACGGTGAACGGCCAGAACGTCAAGGGTACTGTCAGGGTATTAGGAGATGCGGCAAGAGCTACCCGCAGCGGCACTATCAATCTTGAAGTCAACCTGGAGGTGAAGTATACGGAGACCGAGGTCTACAAATACACCACCGATGACGGCACGACAATT
Source organism: uncultured Prevotellaceae bacterium (assembly GCA_937898415.1). GTDB lineage: Bacteria > Bacteroidota > Bacteroidia > Bacteroidales > Bacteroidaceae > Prevotella. The sequence goes on from CALDLA010000051.1 coordinate 77,304, forward strand.
ACCACAATTGTAGAGAAGTCGTTGACGGCCGATGAAGCCATCGCCCGACTGTCACGTACCTGGAACATCCTTGGTGTCATCCTGAAGCTGGACAGCGAAGACGTTGACGTCTCTGAGCGATGGGAGGCCAAGAACGGTGTGCTCAACCTGGAGACGACCGTCCTGAAGGAAGCGCTCGACCAGGGTGTCGGCCTGACTGCCGAGGAACAGAACGACCTGAAGAAGATCGTGAAGGGCATCATCATCACGGGTAGCGGAAAACGCCTCTTCTCCCTTGACTATACCAACGCCCACCCCGACGTTGCTACCTGGGAATGGGCCAATGCCGACAAGACGATGATTAAGATTAAGTTGAAGGACGAAAAGATGGGCAACAAGTTCATCCAGGATGCCTCACTGGTTTCGTTCGACTTCAATGGCGACCGCTGCAACATGAAGATGGTAACCACCTTCAATGACAACGGAGGTAAGAAGTGGGATGTCGAGCTGGTTGTTCAGACTCAGGCTTCCTCCAACTAATTGGGGTAAAACCGTCTACAGATAATTGAGCAGTTCGCTGAACTGCTCAATTTTTTTGAGCCGTTCATGATCGAATTCCTCGAAATGCTCCAACTGCCACGTGACGTGGAAGGGGATGTGAATGGCCCAAGCACCGATGGCCAGGGCTGGTGCAATATCGCTCTTCAGCGAGTTACCCACCATCAGCAGTTCTGACGGGTGTATCTGCTGGTGGTCACAGAGTGCCAAAAACTCTTTCTGACCCTTGTCGCTGGTGATTTCCACATCGTCGAAATAGCGTAGCAGTCCGCTTCGCTTCAGCTTGTTCTCCTGATCCTGCAGTTCGCCTTTTGTGAAGCACACCTTGCGGTAGCCGTCAATTCGGTCCAGCGTCTCCTCAACCCCTGGCAGGGGTGTGGCGGGCAACTGCAGCAACTGCTTGCACGCGGCCAACAGGTCTGACAGCTGACCAGCATCGACGTGACTGCCGGCAACCCGCAAAGCCGTCTCGATAATCGATATGGTGAACGCCTTGCAACCGTAACCCAGGTCGGCCATGTTGCCGCTTTCCGTCTTGAACAGTTCGGCTGCTGGGTTCTCACAGTAAGGGGCTATCAGCTGGTAAAGTCTGTTTTCCACCTGCTCGAAGTATGACTGGCAGTCCCACAACGTATCGTCAGCGTCAAACGCTATCACTTTCCACTTTTTCATCTCTCGTTTATCTGTACACTTTTATAAAAGAATTGCAAAGATAGCCTTTTCCTTGGAAAAAACGGCCTAAAACAGTAATTTTGTAAGAATCATTAAGATAATTCCGAAAAAATGTATTACCTTTGTGGCCAAACTCATGAAAAGATGCTATGAAACTGAACGAAAAGTTTGTCATCGCCATCAACCGTGAACTCGGTTCCGGCGGACGTACCGTAGGCGAGAAACTGGCTCAGCGGCTGGGGGTCCCCTTCTACGACAAGACCCTCATACAGAGCCTAAAGGAGAGGTATAACCTCAGCACCGAGGAGATTGAACGCCTGAAAGGCCAGAAGCACAACTGGTGGGCCGACCTGAAGCGCAGCCTGAAAATCATGCCCAGCTATGCTGCGCCACAGTTGTTTATCGACAAGACATCGATACCCGACTTCCTGATTACCGACGACATCTTCCTTTCAGAGACTGAAATCCTAAAAGGTATTGCCGAGGACGGTTCCTGTGTCATAGCCGGCCGTAGTGCCTTCTATATCTTCCGCGACCACCCCAACCATCTGAACGTGCTGATTCAGGCTTCGATGGAACAGCGACTGGAGCGCGTGACCGTCAAACGGGGCATCAGCAGCGAAGAGGCGCGTAACATCATCGACCAGGTGGACAAGGGGCGCGAGAGTTATATCAATAAATACACGGGGACATCGCGCTACGACACCCGTAACTATGACTTGGTCATCAACATGGACGGCCACACCGAAGACGAGGCCGTCGAAATCATTCTGCAGTACATCCAAAAATAGCGTACGGCGGGAAACTGGATAATGGCACGAAACAATGGTTGAAATACGTAAAGTTTCTACGAAACGAGAGCTTAAGCAGTTCATACAATTCTTCTACGACCTTTACCGCGATTGCGATAAGGCCGTTCCCTATCTGTTCTTCGACGAGATGGCCACCTTGCGATGCGACAAGAACCCGTCGTTCGAGTGTTGCGAGGCCGACTACTTCCTGGCCTATAAAGACGGTAAGATAGTGGGCCGCGTGGCAGCCATCATCAACCGCCGCGCCAACGAGCAGTGGAAGGTGCAGCAGGTACGCTTCGGCTGGTTCGACTTCATCGACGATGATGAGGTGAGCAAGGCGCTGTTGGACACCGTCGCACAATGGGGACGTGAGCGGGGCATGACCGAGATGGCCGGACCGTTAGGATTCATCGACACCGACCGTGAAGGAATGCTGGTGGAGGGCTTCGACGAGTTGACGACGATGTACATCAACTACAACTATCCCTACTACGCCGACCACATAGCCCGCTACGGCGGATTCGAGAAGGACAACGACTACGTGGAAATAAAAGTCAAGATACCGCAGGACGACAACTTCAAGTTCCACAAGATAGCGGAAATCGTGAAGCTGCGCTACGGCCTGCGGGTGCATAAGTTCACGCGCAGCGAACTGCTCAGCGGTGGCTACGGACGCAAGGTCTTCGAACTGTTGAACGCCACCTACAAAGACCTTTACGGCTTCAGCCAGTTGTCAGAACGGCAGGTTGACAAGCTGGTGAACGACTACATCAAGATAGCCGACCTGAACCTGGTCACTGCCGTGATGGACGGCGACAAGATGATTGGCTTCGGCGTAACATTCCCCTCATTCAGCCGAGCACTTCAGAAGACGCGGGACGGACGGCTGTTCCCCTTCGGCTGGTGGCACCTGATGAAGACGCTGAAGAAGCATAACACCGACACCGTTGACCTGCTGCTGATAGGCGTACTGCCCGAGTACCGTACCAAGGGTGCCAACGCCCTGATTTTCGACGACCTCATCCATCAGTTCCAGCGTTACGGTTTCGTCTGGGCTGACGCGATGCCCATGATGGAGCGTAACGAGAAGGTGCTGGCACAGTGGCAGTATCTGGACAGCCACATACATCGCCGTCACCGCTGTTTCCGTAAGAACCTGTAATGCAGCGCCTGTCTTCCTCAGCACCGTTAGCGGGACCTGCTGCTGCCTTGGTCGTCGGTATTATTCTTGGCGACACTTGGCCGACGGCGATTCCCTGGTGGGGTGTGCTGTTGACGATGATGGTCATCATGTTGCTGCTATACCGTTGGAGCGGGCTGCAGTCTGTTTCCATCCTGTTGGCTTTGGCCGCCTTAGGAGCCGTCCGCTCCTCGTTCGTCCGTCAGCAGCACGAACAGGTAGCCTGGCCTGACGGTAAGGTACGTTACGAAGCTGTCATTGCCTCGGAGGTAACAGAGAAAACCAAGACGATGGGAATGGATATTATCTTGATCAACAACGGCAGTCGCCTGAAGTGCTACGTGGCGAAAGACGACCGCAGCCGCCAGTTGCAGATTGGCGACCGCCTGCAGCTCAGTTCCACCATCAGCAAGAACAGCGAGTGGCACTTCGGCTCATTCGACTACCGCCGCTACCTGGAAGTTCACGGATTCACGGGTCAGACCTTTGTCTGGGCCGACGATTGGCTGCGGCTGCCTAACTCCTGGCAGGGACTGTCGCTGTGGCAACGGGCCAGGCTACGGTTCCTCTGTTATCGCCACACCCTGCTGCAACGCTACCGCCAGATGGGAGCCGACGGCGACGAATACGCCGTGCTGGCAGCGATGACCTTAGGCGACAAGTCGGCGATGACTCAGGAGTTGCGTGACATCTATGCCGTCAGCGGAGCCTCCCACGTGCTGGCCCTCAGCGGTCTGCACTTAGGCATCATCTATATGCTGTTATCGCTGCTCGTCGTCAGACGCCGTTTCCGGGTTATCACCCAGCTGTTGGCGGTCGCGGCCATCTGGGCGTTTGTCCTGTTAGTGGGACTACCGGCCAGCGTCGTCCGCTCGGCAGTCATGATCAGCGCCTATGCGCTGGTGTCGTTGGCGGGGCATCGCCGTATGTCGCTCAACGCATTGGCCTTAGCGGCGTTGTGCATCCTAATGGTTAATCCCGACTGTCTGTTCGATGTAGGTTTCCAGCTCTCCTTCGCGGCCATGCTGGCCATCCTGCTGTTGCTGCCGCTGGTCGACAAGAAAAGTATCCGGCAGTTTCTGTTCGATCGTCCCCTGTTGCGCTGGCTGTGGGGCCTGACCACCGTCTCGCTGGCTGCCCAGGTGGGCGTTGCCCCGCTCATCGCCTATTACTTCGGGCGGTTCTCCACTTACTTCCTGCTGACCAACTTCATCGTCATCCCTGCCGCTACGGCTATCCTCTGTCTGGCCCTTTTGGCCCTGTTGCTGCCCGCTACGGGCGTGCTGCTGTTGCAGGTCACCGCCTGGCTCAACGCCGCCCTGACGCTGATTGCCTCCCAGCTGCCCCTTGCCAGCATCGAGGGCCTGCGCCCCTCAGCCCTGCAAACGGCTATGGTCTATGTCATCATCGTTTCCGCGTACCTTATAATCATTAGATATGATAAGTCTGTTTGACCTTCTGTTATTGTCCGTAGCGCTGGCTATGGACTGTTTCACGGTAAGCATCATGAGCGGCGTCATCCTGCGCCACCGTCTCTGTGCCGCCATCCTGCGCATGGCCCTGCTGTTCGGCATCTTTCAGGCGCTGATGCCGCTCCTGGGGTGGGCCGGTACAGCCCATTTCAGCAAGTACTTGGAGGCCGTCGACCATTGGATAGCCTTCGGCATGCTGGCCTTCATCGGCGGTAAGATGATCTGGGAGTCGTTCGGCGATGACGACCATCAGACGTTCAACCCCCTGTCGCTCCACACCCAGCTGCTCTTGGCTGTGGCCACCAGTATCGACGCGCTGGCCGTCGGCATCAGCATGGCCTGCTTAGGCTACGAACGCCTGTCGCAACTGACGGTGCCTCTCGTGATGATTGGCGTGGTGTCCGTCCTGTTCAGCGTGATGGGCTACCTGTTAGGCATCCGCTTCGGACAGGTCATCACCCGGCGGCTGAAGCCCGAACTCGCCGGTGGTCTCGTGCTGCTGTTCATTGGTATCAAAGTACTCGTTTCCCATCTTTTCGGTTAATGAAAAAATGGGTGCGTTGGCTTTGAAGAGTTTTATTTTATCGCCTTCTCAATTTACTGCTCGATGTCCTTTAGTACTTCATCGTCGTAGCCGGATTGCTCCCATTGGCGGCGGCCATTGCGGTCGTAGAGGTAGTACTGGGGAATGCCTGTTAAATTGGGAATTTGTTTCCAGATGTCATCCGTCACGCGATAGTGCAGGCCGGGAATGTTGGCCACTTGTGCTGTCCATTTTCCAACAGGACTGGTTTCGTTGGTCAGGTAGACGAACACCACATCGCTATCCTTCAACTTCTTCTTCAGCGGCTCCATCGCTGTGATACCTATTCTGCAAGGTCCGCACCAAGTAGCCCAGAGGTCGATGAAGACGGCCTTGCCTGGATGCTGAGCCACGATGTGCTCAATGATTTTGTCGCCAGTCACGTCGGGGGTGGGCATCATGCGTTTCTGTGCATCTCGCTGAATCCGCTCCACAAGCAGACGGATGCTGTCGTTATACTCGCGGAGTGGCGTCTGGAACAGGGGATGAGCTGCCTTGATGGCGCTGTCGGTTAGCACTTCCAAGTTGTTCATCCGTTTTATCAGTTGGTCTTTGTAGTCTAGTGCTTTCAGCGTCTCGTACACCTCGCCTTGCCCCATTCCGTTGGCTTCAAGGTAAGGAATATGGTCAGTATGGGCTGGGAAATAGAAGGTGCGTCCGCCTTGATAAATCAGCATGTCCTTGAAGTGAGGATCCACCAGCGTGTGGGTCTCTCTCAGGCGTCCCATCAGGCTATCGGCCCTATTTGCTCCCATCTTGTCCTTCATTGTTTTGGTATAGTCGTTACGATAGCAGGCATACGTATCTTCTACCCAAATCTTCAGGAACTCCTTTTGACGGCGGGTGTAGTCGGGATGTCGGTCAAGCAGCTTCTGAAGGAACGCATCGAAGTTCTGCCACAGTTCTTCGCTCCACTCCGCAAAGGTCTCTTCTGCGGTACACTCGGGAATCACATCCTTGTGGAAATACGAGTACATCAGTTCCTGGTTCTCCAACAGCACCTGATTGATGTCGCCGATGCTACCGCCCACCCGATAGGTGTCGCGCATCGTCATCTTTCCGTCGGCGATTTTATTGAAGCGGGCAGTCACGGCGGGCAGGTCAATGTCGAGCGTCAGTGTCTCGCCAGGAATCAGTACCAACGGGAACTGGGCGTTGACGTCCTTATCCACCAATCTGAAGCCGCGACCCGAGAAAAAAGGAAGCTGTCTGAGGTAATCGGGACAATGGTACACGATCACCGAGTCATCATCATTGGAACAACGGAAGGGCTTGCCCCAGAGGGTGCGCCAACCACTCGAATAGATGGTTCCTCCACCATGTACTCGGATGGTGGCCGACACCTCGCCAAGTCCCATCTTCAGCGGCTTCAGCGGCTGGCCGTCGTCAACGAACGGCTGATAGGCTGGCAGCAGCGAGGGATAGAGCCCTTCGCTGACCTTGATACCCTTGATTTCACGCTCTTTTCGGCCGTTCTTGCCGAGATAGTCAAACACCTCGGCACCCTTCGGCAGGGGCTCAAAGGTCATGATGAGTGAGTCGCGCTGTATGTTCTTATCAATATCCTTACCCAACTCAAACGGTTCTTCGGCCAGCACCTTCGCACCGTCGTGGGTGATGACGCGTCCGCTCTTGAAGGCAAGCGTATCACCATTGCAGACCAATCGTGCCTCGGCCACATTCCAGCCGCCCCATTTGGCATTCACCACATGGAAATGCACGATAGTCGTTTTCTTCGTAAGCTCCACCTTCATGGGTTTCAATTCATACATCGCGGTGTTTGATACATACGCAGGCTGGTCAATGACCTTACTCTTTGCCTGTGCCGCAGTCGCCAGCACCAGCGCGCACATCATCAGGATTTTCTTCATTCTCGTTTTTTTAGGTTTTCTGTTGCAAAGGTACGAAAATCTCCTGAGATTCTATTCATTTCTTCTTCTTTTTCGGCTTCGGTTCAGGCAGGGCCTTGCAGGTTTCGCGGACAAGGAGTGAGACGTAGTCGCGGTCATCGACATCAGCGATATAATAGTAGTCCTTGGCGCCATCGTAGGGCGGACGCATGTCGATGACGCGGAGTAAGGGGCGGACGGCCTCCGTAGGCTTCAGATAGAAACAGTCGTCGCAGATAAGCCCGAAGATTTTCCCGTCGCAGTAGATGCCGTAGTCGCCAAACATCTTTTTCGCCAAAATCTCGCCCGCACCACTACATTGGTCGGCGATATACTGTACAAAATCGGTATTACTTGCCATCGTTGTATATTTTACGTTAGTTTCCCTTCTTTTCGGTTAGAATAGTGCCTCCATTCACCTCGTTTGGAGCCTCCATCCGGGCCGTTTGGAGCCTCCATCCGGAGTGATACAGATACACATCTATACACTTGTTTTTAGTAAATTTCTCACGCGTACCGTGTATGCGCGGTACGCGAGGACTCCTTAGAAAACATCTGTATCATCTGTATCTGTATTCCTCAGCCACCGTTCCATTTGAACAGGCTCCAGACGTTTGAGGAATCCGAGTGCAAAGATAATAAAAAATGAGGCCAAATGCAAGAAAACGGGCCAATTATTTTAATCCTGTCCAGATAATATGCTTTAAAAGTGACAAGAAGAACGTCCCCCCGATTCCTTTCTTGAGTCCTCGGTCACTTAACCTTCCGTTACCTACCGGGTAGAGGTCCGCTACCCGGCACCTACAGCCCCGCTACCCGGTAGGTAGCGGATGGTCATAAATATGTAAGAATTCTTTGTCATTTTCACTAAAATCACCCAACACGGGTATATGCGGTTTATTCTTGTCGGTCTGTCGGTGACTACATATATATAGTGTCACCGACAGACCGACAAGAATAAACCATGTTCCCCGTGTCAAAACATTTTACCGATTGACGGGTAGAAGAGACAAGTGAAACCTTCTTTTGATATTAACGACTATCTTTGATATTTCTCAACTTTCTTTCCTACTTATCAGGCATTACTGCCTCAACATTGTATGTTTTTTGATTATATCGGTAAGTAAAGCGAATCTTGGGTTGTTGTATTCCTGCTACACCAACAGTAACTGTATAGGCTTTGCTTTCGCCAGCAGCCACTTCCAATTCTGCTGATAGCAGATTGCTACTTTCTGCACCTGTAACCCCATTGATCAATTGTATTCCCGTCAGAGTGACGCTCTTGGTGCTGCCATTTGAAAAACGCCAACTCAACTGACCGCCACTACTGATACGTCCATTGATTGACGAATAGGCACCTCCTGCGAATGAAGCTGAAATGTTGTCCGTAACAAGATAGTCTTGAGAGTGGTCAATGGGACTTCCGCCTGCGTTTGGATTGGAGGTTACAGGGCGGATTGAATATCCACTTGCTCTACTATTCCCACCAATTATAATTAATTTTTTGTGTGTGCCGATATTATCACAAGCAATCCTTACGTTTCCATTATCAGCTAAAGTTGATGTATAATAATATGAAACTTTATTCAATTGTTCTAAATAGTCAATCTTATAACCTGATGCAGGCATAAAGATTGATTTCCCATTTGGTCCTATCACTTTAAAACCATTTGTGCCGTTTATTTGAGTCCATTCCCAAGTACATTTATCAATTAGTTCGCTCATTTCATTATAACCTAAATTCCGCAGTACTTTAGTTTAACTTTATTTATAAGTTCCTGAGCAACA
>CALDLA010000052.1 GCA_937898415.1 uncultured Prevotellaceae bacterium
CCAAGGGCTAAGCCAACGACTGAGGAGGGGACTGACAGACTACGTGTGCTGCCAGTCCCCTTTCTATGTTGCTTCTACCAATCAAAAGCTTTCAGCAGGGTGTCCATTTGTGAGATAGCATAGAGCGGACATATCTGTACGTGGCGGATAGTCCCACTGGCTTCTGGGTCCACATAGTCGAAGGCTCCAAAATTTTCCAGCGAGCACCGGATGGCGTTCCTGAGTCTCCTTTCGCGCATAAAAATCCAAAGGCTCTTCATCCCGCCTTGCGTTTCGGCTTTCACCTCGATGGGCAGTACGGTCTGACGATAGCTGGAAATGTAATCTACCTCAGCCTGTGAGTTCTTCGCCTGACGCTGCCAGTAGTACACCTCATGACGGATGTTCGGGGTGCGGTAGTGCAGCAACTCCAGTCCGGCCAGCATCTCAGCCATCGGCCCTTTGTTGACCAGGTCAGTGACATCGCTCGTCAAGATCTGTTCAGTGAGTTCCGAGATGTCGCCCGTGGTCATGTTCAGCAGACGGAGCATCAGCCCCGTGTCTAAAAGGAGTATCTTCTGGTATGACTTGTCGGCCTCGCTCCCAAGAGGCAGGCCATTAGCATCTGTATGCGTCACGGGTATCACGATTCCCGCTTTCGTGAGCATGTCCAGCGCCTTCTTCACATCGGCGGCTTTATAGCTGCCTTCTACAGCTGAGAAGACAAATTTATTCGTAACCTGCACGGCGACACTGCGCATGGTGTTCCGAAGCAGCGTAGGGTCGATCTTCTTGCGGTATTTGGGGAAATCGTCTTCGTAAGTCACCACGATATCGTCCTGTATCTCCTGACAGGCCAGATAGTCGTGTGTCTCCACCCACTTGGCCACAGCCTCAGGCATACCACCCACGAGCATGAAGGTACGCATGAGGCCCACCAACTTCTCATATAGGGGCTGTGGGAGCGGCTGAGACGATGAGGCATTGTTACGGGCTTCCATCAAAAGTTGTTCACTGTTGGCGACGAGAAATTCGTCAAAGGTCATCGGGAACATGAACATGGAATGGATGCGACCCACGCCAAAAGACGACAACTCTTCAAGTGCGAACTCCAACAGCGAGCCAGCGGCCACCACATGCAGCTCTGGTAGGTCTTCCTTGAAGAACCATAGCGACATGATGGCTTCGGGACAGGCCTGCACCTCGTCAAGGAAGAGTAGCGTCTTGCCTGGCACAATGCGTTTCCCTGCCATTGCGGCTATCTGCGAGACAATCTTCTTTACATCAATGTCCTTCACTTGGAAGAGCGGTAGGTAGGACGCCTGTTTTTCGAAGTTGATCTCTATATAACTCTCGAAACTTTCAGCCAGATGACGCACAGCGGTTGATTTACCCACCTGACGTGCTCCTCGAAGCAATAGTGGCTTGTGAGTTTCGCGAGAAGCCCATTCCGAAAGATATTTGTCTATAAATCTTGGATAATACATAAATGTGTCACCTTGTTATTTTGTGTGCAAAGATACAAAAAAGATATTATCCAAACAAATAATTAGGCGAAAAAATGACAAAATCCAAAGAAATAATTTGGTAAAATATGACAAAATCCAAGGAAATAATTATGCAGGCCTGCTGGAACGGGGCCGACGTAACGGGAAAAAGTGATAAATCACGCAAAAAAATAGCTTTTCTGTTGCTTAATTGAAATAAAATGTTTATCTTTACACCCAAATTACAGAAGTTTGGGAAAAACTTTACAAGCGAAATTTAATAACGGACTAAAACAAGTAGAGCTATGAAAAAGAAAAATCTTATTATCATCCTGAGTGGGGTGGTTGCATTGTTTGTCGTGGGACTGATTGCGTCTCACCATATAGACTGGTCTGTTGATGAGGAAAAATCGAGCGGAGACATTGGGAAATCTTCCCGTTTCTCCCGCAAGACGGCTACTGAAAGCATTACCAACATGGAGGAACTCCTGCAGAATGACGCTGCTTACAAAGACGGCATCGTGACCGCATACGTAGTGATGCAGACACGCGCAGCACAGTTTGGTTCCCTCGTGGATATGTCCAACGAAGTAGCCGGCAGCTTGCAGGAATTTGCCGACGTGCTCAAAGACATGAACGAAACAAGCGAGATGGTGAAAAACGTCTGTGCAGCACTGATGACTGCTGGCGACGATCTGAATGCTGCCCTGAGCGGCGAGCAACGTCCCGACCTGGCCCAAAACACCATCAATGCCTCGCTGGCCTACACCACGCTTCAGAAACAAAACAATCTGGCTGATCGCTTCATTGAAGTCACCGACAATTATCTGAAGAAAGCCAAAGGCGACGACCGCCTGAAATTTGTTCGCGACCAGTGGGTGGACTACCAGCAAATGACCGCAGCCCTGAACAGCGACACCGAGAGAGCTAAGGAGTTGGAGAAGAAGGGCAATCTTCTTTCGGCTGAAAAGAGCGTCGTCGCCCTGGGATCGTTTGAACCTGCCAGCCAATTGTCTCTGATAACTAGTGCATCGCTTTCCCACAGCCTTTCTGTTGACAGCAAATTATCCAATGCGCTTTCTTCCGAATCCCTCCATCAAGTTATTCATATTCTTGGCTCCTACGTTTCTTCAAATCTTCAGAGCGCAAAAACTGGCGAAGTCATGAATAGCCAAGAAGCGGCTCAATTGTTCGCCCATGCGGCCGACAGGGTGATTGCCAGTGTTATCCAAAGCTCTTCACTGAGTAGTCAGGCGAAGGAAACTGCCCTTAGCAGTCACGCACAAGGTGCGGCGCTGAGCAGTCAGGTACAAGGTGCGGCGCTGAGCAGTCACGCACAAGGCGCTCTGCTGAGCAGTCAGGTACAAGGTGCTCTGCTGAGCATGAGTCAGGCCCCCAGTGTCCTGAGCGCTTTCGATGGTGTGATGAACGCCCTCCAGAGCATGCCAGGCAGTTCCGCTTTGAGCCAGCACCTGGAGGTTTGCAACCAGTTGGGTGGCATCATCAAAGCAACATCGCTGGGAAGCAAGGCAGAGATGAGTTCCTTAAGATAAGGAAATATGATCATGCGTAACTGGATCATCGTTCTGCTCATGTTGCTGACTCCCGGCATTTCGCGGGGGCAGGCGCAGACCTATTTCCAGTATAAAACGGATGATGCGCGACTGGTGTTCTTCGACAAGAACCTCTCGCGCTACATTCCCCACATGGTACGCATGTACCAGAATGGCAAGGCGCTTCACGGACAGATATGGACCAGCGATTCTGTATACGTACCGGAAGCCCCCATGCTACTACTTACAGACTGGGAAGACGACGGCAATGGAGGAGCGACGCCATTGCCGCGTTCTCTTATCCAGATTGGCATGGCTCCGCTGAACATGTCATACTACATCAATCCGTCGGGTGAGCGTTACCGGCAGCTGTTCTGCCACGAGTACACCCACATTGTGATGACCGACAAATACAACAAAAGGGACCATAACTGGCGCCGCTTCTTCGGCACCAAGGTGAGCACGGACAACGCCCAGCCCCTTTCTGCCGTGTGGAGCTATCTGAGCGTTCCCCGCTGGTATGCTCCCCGCTGGTATCACGAGGGCATTGCCTGCTTCATGGAGACCTGGCTTGGAGGCGGCGTAGGGCGCTCGCTGGGCGGCTACGACGAGATGTATTTCCGCAGCATCATCAACGAAGGCGACAAACTCTTTTCTGTGGTAGGCTTGGAGACGGAGGGTTCAACCATGGACTTCCAAGTAGGTGCCAACGCCTACCTCTATGGCACCCGCTTCGTGAACTATCTCACTAAGACCTATGGCTACGACAAGCTCATCCGTTTCTACAACCGGACGGCCGACAGTCGCACATTCTTTGGCCGACAGTTCAAGAAGATTTACGGGAAATCGCTCCGAAAAGCCTGGGATGAGTGGAAGGAAGACGAGCGCAAGCACCAGGAAGCCAATCTGGCCAACATCCACGAATATCCCATCACAAAGACTGAGCCGCTGACTGAGGAACCATTAGGGTCTGTTTCACCTTTTGTATATGACCCTGCCTCTGGCAAAGCGTATGCTGCCATGAACGCTCCCGGCCACTTTGCGCACTTGACAGAAATCGACCTGGCAACGAAAGAGCAGAAGACACTCACCGACATCTACGGCGTCCAGCTATACAATCCCGCCTATGTGGCTCTGGACCACAAGAACGGACGCATCATCTTCACCTCAAACAACGCCAAGATGCGTGGGCTGTCGGTATATGACATACAGAAGAAAAAGGTAGTCAAGAAGAAAAAGTTCCTGCGCATCAACAACATTGTCTATGACAACGCCCACGACTGCCTCTACGGTCTTTTCTCCAACGGTGGCACGCAGTCCATCGTCCGTCTGGTTCACGACCTGGAGAACCCGGAGGTAATCTATGGATTCCCCTTTGGCGTGAGCGTTTTCGACGTAGACGTTAGCCACGACGGCAAATGGCTGTCGCTCACCCGGCAAGGCGACAACGGCGAACACACACTCCTGCTGTTCAACACCGAGGAACTGGCGCAGGCCATCTTCAAGCCCGTGGAGTTAGTGACGTGGGAAGACACCAACTTAGGGCAGTTCCGCTTCTCGCTCGACGATAAATACCTCATTGGCAGTTCTTACTATACCGGCGTTTCCAACCTTTGGCAAATCAACTTGGAAACGCGCCAGATGGAGATGCTCACCAACACCGACATCGGCCTCTTCGCCCCATTGGAGATTGCTCCCGGCCAGCTGCTGGCACTTGAGTTCAAGCGCGACGGCATGCAGCCAGTCACCCTTTCCCGCCAAGTGGTCAGCGATGCCAATGCCGTAAAGCTCTACGGACAGATTACCTACGAACAGAACCAGAAGGCTTTGGAATCGGTTGGTCTGCTGAGAGACTCCCTGCCAAAAGTGGATTTCGGCGACGTCTACAACAACATTGTCCCTTACAACGTCATCAAGGAGATGCGCTTTGCGGGAGCCTACCCCACCCTCACCGGCTTTACTGATGCCGACGCCTGGAATCATGTTACACCCGTATTGGGTTACCGTTTCTTCCTGAGCGACCCCGTGGGCCTGAGCAGCATCAGGTTGTTGCTCGGCACCTCGCCTTGGAGCCACAACGACTGGAAAAACAGATTCCATGCCGATTTTGAGTGGAGATATTATTTCTGGGCGCTCAAAGCCGCCTGGAACCACACCGATTTCTACGATCTGGCAGGCCCCATGCGCAAAAGCCGCAAGGGCTATCAGGTTTTGCTGTCCTACGACTTCACCAACACGATGGTTTCGCCTTACTCCCGTGCGTGGGGCTTCTCCGTCGGAGCCTACGGCGACATGGATGCGCTGCCGCTTTACCAGGAAATCGGGACAAGCGATGTCAAGTCTATGCAGACGGCCTCCTTATACGGCAATTTCTCCAAGGTGCGCACCTCGCTGGGCGGCGTCATGCGTGAGCAGGGCTACGACCTGGGCCTCCAGGGCTACACCTATCTGGCCGACGGCCACTTCTATCCCTCCGTTGAGGCCACTGCCGATTTCGGCACGCTGGTTCCCATCGACAGAAACACCTCATTCTGGCTCCGCACTGCCGCCGGCCATAACTTCGGCGATGACGAAACGGTGTTCGGCAATACGTATCTCGGCGGTTTCCGCAACAACCTGATAGACAATCGGAATGCGTTCCAGTATCGGTCAGCCCTGGCCATGCCAGGAGCCGACATCGACGCCATCATGGCGCATTCCTATGCCAAAGCAACGGCCGAACTTAATCTGCGCCCTCTCCGGCTCAACGACTTCGGCACACTGTCCTGCTATCCCACATGGATTCAGTGCTCTCTGTTCGGAACGGGGCTTTCTGCCTGGAATCCCGGCACCTCGCACAAGATGTATTATAGTGCCGGCTTGCAGCTAACCACCGAACTGGTGTTCATGAACTATCTCAAGACCACGCTTTCCTTCGGCTACGGCCATCTGTTTGCCCCGGAAGGTTTCCCGAACAAGAAGCATGGCAACGAATTTATGGTTTCACTCAAACTCCTGTAATGCAATTCATAGCCGCTTTCGTTCCTGTCATCATCTATATTCTTGTGGTTTACAAGATCGATAATTTTGCACTCGTCAGTGTGAAGCGCCTGCTCCTGTTGGTGACAGTCGGCATGGCGACGGCACTGGTCTGTTTCGGTCTGTTCCAAATCCTGGGGAAGTACCTTTCCGAAAACCAGTCAGATTATGTTCATCCCGTTCTGGAAGAGGTGGTTAAGGCTGTCCCACTCCTCATCTTAGCCTGCCGCAAGAAGATGGTGTTCTTTATCGACAGCGTCATCTGCGGCTCGGCCGTGGGCGGTGGATTCTCCATCCTGGAGAATGTGTTCTATTTGCTGCTGGGCGAAGAGATGGGCTTCGGAACCGTACTCTTCCGTGGTTTGGAGGTAGCGCTCATCCACATGGGGTGCAGTGCCATCATTGCTGCCGGCCTCATGCTGGCCGTCCGCATGTCCGAGCGTTCCCGCGCACGGATGAAAGTGGATCGGGGCGACGTCCTCATGGCCGCTTTCCTGCTGGCAGTAGCACCCACACTACACGTGTTTCACAACCTGTTCCACTTCAACCCGCTCATGCAGTTCGTTTTCGTTCTCGGCACCACGGGAGCCCTGCTGGTATTGACCTACCAGTACGACGTCGACCTGATTCACAGTTGGCTTGACAAGGGACTCGACAAACAGCTAAGTCTGCTCAGTTCCATCCGCGAGGGCCATCTGGACGATACCACTACCGGTGTTTTCCTGAAGTCGGTCAAGGAATCGTTCCCGCCAGAAGTCTTTTTCGACATCATCTGCTACGTACAACTCCACATTGAACTCTCCGTGGCAGCCAAAAGCCGCGTCATGCTACGGGAGTCTGGGCTGACCCAGGATCTGCCCCTGGAAAAAGAGCAGAAGAAACTCATCCTCTCTCAATTCGTGGAGTATAATATGCTGGAAAAGAATATCGGAAAGACAGCCCTGATGACTGTTGCCCCCATCGTAAAATACAATCCTGCCGACCTCAAGTCCTTAGACGACCTGCGGGCAGAATGCCGGGAGAAATAATTAACCACATAAATCTTATGAACGAAATGGAAAGAATCAACTTGGATGACTATATCCAGACCGGTGAGGGCGGAACGGCGCTCACCTATACCAGTAAGGACGGCAAGACGCTGGCCAAGTTGTATAACCTTGGATTCGAGGCCGACAGGGCAAGGGATGAATTCCTGACAGCCCAAATGGTCTTCGAGATGGGCATCCCCACGCCCGAGCCTTACCGTCTGGTGACCGACGGGGAACGTATGGGCGGTGAATACGAGCTCATCAAGGGAAAGCGATCCTTTGCCCGCATCATTTCGCAGGAGCCTGAGCGACTGGAGGAAATAACCCTCGAATTCGCCCGCATGGCAAAGGAGCTACATGCCATGAAGGCCGACACAGTGCGGATGCACTCCTTCAAACAGGTGATGGTGCGCTTCTATCAGGAAACAGAGATGATACCAAAAGACTACAGTCGGCGCGTTCTGGACTTCCTGGAGAAGGTTCCCGAGTCAGAGTACTGCATTCACGGCGACCTGCAGATAGGTAACATCATCAGCGACGGAAGGCGCAAACTGTGGATTGACGTGGGCGAGTTTGCCTACGGTGTGCCTGAGTGGGACCTGAGTACGGTCTATGAGTTCTCGCACTTGACAAATGCGAAAATTACCGATTTCCTCTTACACTTGCAGCCTGAGACACTCGCCGCCCACTGGGACATCTTCCTGCCAGCCTATCTGGGAACGACTGACCCGCAGCGTATCGAAGAGGCCAATCGTCGGATTCGCCCGTATGTTGCCGCCAAGATTCCTTTTATGCTTTTCATAGCTAACCATTTGAACCTGATACCACCAGCATTACAGAGGCTTGTCGGGTTATTGGATTGACAAACAAATGATAGTCTGATTAAAAACATATAAACGAATAATATATGGCAAAGGGAAACGACGAAAAGGCGAGAGAGACGAAGAAGGGGAAGGCGAAGAAAACGACGAAGCGTAAAAAGGTGACGAAGAAAATTTCGTACTACGTGAAGCCGGAGAAAATGACGCTGGAGGATTGGCAGGTGGCTTTGCGTCGGCAAGTGGCACGGGAAGAGAAATTCGTGTGCAGGACTGTGGATGATGAACTAAAGCCTGGCGAATATATTGTGGAGAACGCAAAGAAGCAAGCGTATAAGGTGGTCTATCGCGGGGCGAAGAGCCCATGGAACTATTGTTCGTGCATGGACTTCAAGACATCCGGGCTGGGTACGTGCAAGCACTTGGAGGCTCTGAAGATGTGGCTGAGGTCGAATAGGCGTTACCATGTACACAGCGAACTGCCACCCTACACGTCTGTTTATTTGTCATATACCAATAACCGGCAGGTGCGCATCCGCATCGGCGAAGAGCACCGCGAGGAATATGAGGCACTGGCCAGCCGTTACTTTGACACCGATGGCGTGATGACCGAGAGGGGCTTCAAGGACTATGCGCAGTTGCTGGTAGAAGGCCGTAGGATTTCCGATTCTTTCCGTTTTTACGACGATGCCATTGACTTTATTGTGGAGCAGCGCGAGCGGCATCTGCGTGAGAAGCTGATTGCCGAATATACCGATGCCGATCTCGACCAACTGCTTTCCGTGACGCTTTATCCTTATCAGCGCGAGGGCGTGCGCTTTGCTTTTGCCAAGGGAAAGAGTATCATTGCCGATGAGATGGGATTGGGCAAGACCATCCAGGCCATTGCCACGGCGGAGTTGCTGCGCAAGGAGCGGCTTGTCAGTTCGGTGCTCATCGTCTGCCCGACATCGTTGAAATACCAGTGGAAGCGGGAGATTGAGCGGTTTGCCCGCGCTGAGACGCTCGTTATTGAGGGAGGACACTTGCAACGCAAAGGACAATACGCAAAGGACGTTTTCTATAAGGTTGTGTCCTACAACAGCATGTGCAACGACGTGAAGATACTGGGCTCGTTGCAGACCGACCTGCTCATCATGGACGAGGTGCAGCGGCTGAAAAACTGGAACACGCAGATTTCACAGGCCGCACGCCGCATACGCTCCAACTACTCGGTGGTGCTGTCGGGCACGCCGTTGGAGAACCGTCTGGAAGAACTCTACTCGGTGATGGAGTTTGCCGACCAGTGGTGTCTCGGCCCTTATTATCAGTTCAAATACGCCTGCATAGAGTGCGACGAGACAGGCAAGGTCATCGGCTACAAGAACCTGAACCGCGTGGGTAAGCAGATACGCCAGCGGCTCATCCGTCGCACCAAGAAGGGCGTAGCCCTGCAGATGCCCAAGCGACAGGACAAGAACCTCATCGTGCCTATGACCAAAGACCAGATGGGCATTCACGGGGAGTGTGAGTTTCAGGTGAGCATCTTGGTTCACAAATGGCAAGCTATGCATTTCCTTTCCGAGACCGACCGCCTGCGCCTGCTGAAACTGCTGTCGCAGATGCGCATGGTCTGCGACTCCACTTACATCCTCGACCAGAAAACGCGAAAGGACACAAAGGTCGACGAGACGATGAACATCCTCATCGATCTCTTCAGTCAGGGCGATGGCGAGAAGGTGGTCATCTTCAGCCAGTGGGAGCGCATGACGCGACTCATCGCCCAGGAACTCACGGAGCGTGGCATCGGCTTCGCCAACCTGCACGGCGGTGTGCCGTCGCGCCAACGTGCCGACCTCATCAAGAACTTCTGCGACGACCCCGATTGCCGTGTGTTCCTATCGACCGATGCAGGCAGCACCGGCCTCAACCTACAGGTGGCTTCAACCATCATCAATCTCGACCTACCGTGGAATCCCGCCGTACTCGAGCAGCGCATCGCCCGTATCTACCGCCTTGGCCAGCAGCGGCCCGTGCAGGTTATCAACCTCGTCTCTGCACGTACCATCGAAGAGGACATGATAGGCAAACTGCGCTTCAAGACCGCCATGTTCGAAGGCGTGCTTGACGGTGGCGATGACTGCGTGTTCGTGGGCGACAAGTCGCGCTTCGAGCAGATGATGGAAAGTCTCAGCGAAGCCTTCGACGAGGAAGGAGCCGAGACGGAGCAGGAGATGATAAACGAAGAGGAACAGGAGGAGGCTGCGACATCGCAGGACAACCAAATGGCAGAACCCATGGAGGAGATGCCCGCAGATACTGCAGAAACTGCGACCATAGGCGAGCAACAGCAATACTCAGAAACGTCCTTGGACGAGCCATACAGCCGCTCGACGACGACAGGAGACGCTTGCCAGAGCAAGAAAGCCGAGCGCCCCATTATTCCGAAGCCTGCCAGCACTCCCGAGGAACTGGTTACGCAGGGCGTATCCTTCCTCTCCGGTCTTGCCCAGACACTCCAGTCGGCAGAAGCCACCGAACAACTGGTCAACACGCTTGTAGAGACCGACGAGGAGACAGGCGAGAGCACCCTCCGCATCCCCGTTCCCGACAAACAAACCGTCACCTCGCTGCTCAACTTGGTGGGCAAACTCTTGGGTGGACAATGATTAATCAAACACAGAATATGGAATACAACACCGATTTCGATGAGGGTGAATACATTTATCAGCATCCTAACTATCCAAAGACACTTGAGATGGATTACCCCTGGTTGGGAGAGGAATTGTGCAAGCCAGAGAATGCCCTTGGTCTGAAACCTCAACTTGTGAAACGTATACTGGCCTTGCCTGCTGACTCGCTTCGACAGGATTTGGAGCATCTGATCATGTATCATATCGGATTGACCTGCGATGATATCTCTGACGACTATGACCCAGGCTACCGATTCAACGGTGTCATTGGCTCGTCGCTCATCTTGTTGGCCGATGTGGGCAATGGAGAGAGCAGTCTCGACGTGGTGCTTGAGGTGATGCGACAGTCGCCGGATTTCAGTGAGTATCACATCTGCGATGCAGGCGAAGAACTGCTCATCCCCACCATCTGTAAGCTGGGGCAAGAGCATCTCGACAAACTGATTGCCTATGCCAAGGAACCAGGACTCTTTGGATATCTGCAATGCCAAGCCTTTGCAGCCATGCGCGTCATGGCATTCTATAATCCCGACTTGCGCAAGCCCGTCATAGAAGCGTTCCGTGACTTGCTCCGCTACTATGCTGACTATAGCCAGTTGCATGATGTGGACCGTGAACTGATGGGACTCCTGGTGTGTGAAGTCACAGACCTCCATGCCCCGGAATTGCTGCCTGATGTGAAGACGCTCTTCGACGCTGGAGCAGTACACGAAGGCACTTCGGGTGACTACAAGTCGGTAGCCCGCGACATCAAGAAGCGCGGCTTCGAGAATCCTGTCAGTTACTACAGCTTCACTGCCGAGGTCCGCTTCAAAGAATTGCGCAAGTTATACAAAGAATGACGACTGTTCAGCTGATAATAGACGATGTAAGAATTTATCATTGTAAGCCAGCAGTACTTCTTGGAAAAACCAAGCGACCATAGGTCGAGCGGTCGGTGTGTATATAGAAGAAGGTATATAATAGCGGCGCACCCAATTGGATGCGCCGCTTGATTATGGATAGGGGATTAGGGCGCTTATTCAGACCCCCAACCCCCTCGCTCGGCTTTGCCGCTTGGCTCGTCCAAGAACTTAGGGGGCTTAGGTTACTCGCTCCAATCTTCCTGCGTCTTGCGGACATAGGTCTTGTAGCGGAGCTGGGCCATCTTCTGGGCCTCGGCGAAGAGCTCCTCGGCCTCGTTGGGATAGGCCTTCTTGACCGAGAGGTAACGGACCTCGCCGAGCAGGAAGTCGTGGAAGTTCTCCCAGTTGGGCTCCTTAGAGTCGAGAGAGAATGGGTTCTTGCCTTCCTCAGCCAGAGCTGGGTTGTAACGCCACAGGTGCCAGTAACCGCACTCAACAGCCTTCTTCTCCTCGGCCTGGCTCTTACCCATACCGCCCTTGGCCTTCAGACCGTGGTTGATACATGGAGCGTAAGCGATGATGATGGAAGGTCCGTGCCATGCCTCAGCCTCGCGGATAGCCTTGAGGGTCTGTGCGTGGTCAGCGCCCATAGCAATCTGAGCTACATATACATAACCGTAGGTGGTAGCAATCATACCCAGATCCTTCTTGCGGATGCGCTTACCCTGAGCAGCGAACTGAGCGATAGCACCAAGAGGAGTAGCCTTAGAGGCCTGACCACCAGTGTTAGAGTAAACCTCAGTATCGAGCACGAGGATGTTCACGTCCTCACCAGAAGCAATCACGTGGTCGAGACCACCGTAACCGATGTCGTAAGAGGCACCGTCACCACCGATAATCCACTGGCTGCGCTTCACGAGGTAGTGGTCGAGGGTCTGGAGTTCCTTGCAAACGGGGCAACCAGCGGCAGCGCTCTCGGCGATGCACTTGCGGAGCTTCGGAGCAATCTCCTTGGTCTTGTCGGCATCCTCCTTGTTGGCAATCCACTCCTGAGCGAGAGCCTTGTACTCGTCGCTGGCGTTGCCGTCGATCATCTCCTGCAGCAGCTTAGCCACGCGCTCCTTCATCTTCTTGTTACCGAGAGCCATACCGAGACCGAACTCGCAGAAGTCCTCGAACAGTGAGTTGTTGAAGCATGGGCCCTGCCCCTTCTCGTTCTTGGTGTAAGGAGTCGAGGGGATAGAAGCAGAATAGATAGACGAACAACCAGTAGCGTTGGCAATCATCTGACGGTCGCCGAAGAGCTGGCTGATGAGCTTCACGTACGGAGTCTCACCGCAACCAGAGCAAGCGCCTGAGAACTCGAACAGCGGCTGTGCGAACTGAGAGTTCTTCACGTTGCTGCGGATGTCAACGAGGTGCTGCTTAGAAGGAACCTTAACCAGCTTGTCCCAGTCGGCAGCCATCTTCTTCATGTTGTCGGCATCGGGATTGAACGGAACCATCGTGAGGGCCTTGCCGAGCTTCGGGTTGCCCGGGCAGATGTCGGCGCAGTTGCCGCAACCTAAGCAGTCGAGGACAGAAGGCTCGATGACGAAATGCATGCCCTTCATGGCGGCGGGAGCCTTCATATCGAGGGTCTCTAAGCCGTCGAAGCCAGCCAGTTCGTCGTCGGTGAGGACGAACGGACGGATTGCAGCGTGAGGACAGATGTAAGCACACTGGTTACACTGGATACAGTTGTCCTTGTTCCAAGCGGGAACGAAGGCCTCCACACCGCGCTTCTCGTAAGCGGCAGTACCAACCTCCCAAGAACCATCGACAGTGCCGAACTTGGTGAATGCGCTGACGGGCAGCAGGTCGCCGGCCTGGGCGTTGATGGGACGAACCACCTCCTTCACGAATGCGGGAGCGTCGTCAACCTTCTCAGCATCGTCGGGCAGGTTAGCCCACTCGGGCTTCACGGTCAGCTGAACATACTCACCACCACGGTCGATAGCGGCGTAGTTCTTGTCAACCACGTCCTGACCCTTGGCACCGTAAGACTTCAGGGCAGCAGCCTTCATCTTCTCAACAGCCAGCTCCACGGGGATGACGCCGGTGATGCGGAAGAAGGCACTCTGCAGGATGGTGTTGGTGCGGTTGCCCAGACCAATCTCCTGTGCAATCTTGGTAGCGTTGATGGTATAGACGGTGATGTTGTTCTGTGCGAAGTAACGCTTTACCTTGTTAGGCATGAACTTCTCGAGCTCGTCGGCGTCGAAGATGGTGTTCAGCAGGAACTGACCGTTCTTCTGCAGACCGCGGGTCACGTCGTACATGTGGAGGTAAGCCTGAACGTGGCAAGCCACGAAGTTAGGTGTGGTTACCAGATAGGTAGAGCGGATAGGTGTATCACCGAAACGCAGGTGAGAGCAGGTGAAACCTCCTGACTTCTTAGAGTCGTAAGAGAAGTAAGCCTGGCAGTACTTGTCGGTGTTGTCACCAATGATCTTCACGGAGTTCTTGTTGGCACCAACGGTACCGTCAGCACCCAGACCGTAGAACTTAGCCTGGAACATGCCAGCGCCACCGAGGGCAATCTCTTCAACCTCGGGCAGAGAAGTGAAGGTCACGTCGTCAACGATACCAATGGTGAAGTGGTTCTTGGGCTCGGGCATAGCGAGGTTGTTGAACACGCTAATGATCTGAGCCGGTGTGGTGTCGTGAGAACCAAGACCGTAGCGGCCACCCACGATGAGGGGACGATTCTCGACATCGTAGAAGGCATCCTTGACGTCCATGTACAGAGGCTCGCCGGTAGCACCGGGCTCCTTCGTGCGGTCGAGGACGGCAATCTTCTTCACGCTCTTGGGAACAGCGGCGAGCAGATGCTTCACGCTGA
>CALDLA010000053.1 GCA_937898415.1 uncultured Prevotellaceae bacterium
CTGCTCCTTGAACAGTCGGAACCGGTCGTAGTAGTGGTCGCTCTGCTGGCGCGGGTCGGGCTGGTTGTTCTCGTTGCCTATCTCGAGGTACTCCAGGTTGAAGGGCTCGGGGTGGCCGTTCTTGGCCCGCAGGGCGCCGTACTTCGTAGTCACGTCGCCGTTGGCATACTCCAGGGCGGCCAGCGTCTCGTCAATCCAGGGCTGCAGCGAGTCGACGGGCGTCAGGCCGCCGTGCCACAACCCGACGTTCACCACGTAGAGCGGCTTGGCGCCGAGGTCTTCGGCCATCTGCAGGTACTCGTGGAAGCCGATGCCGTCGGTCGTGCGGTAGCCCCAGTTCACGTTCCAGTGGCCGGGACGCTCCTCGATGGGGCCGATGGTGCGCTCCCAGCGGAAGGCGTTCTCAGGCGAGATCTGTCCCTCGACGAAGCAGCCGCCGGGGAAGCGCATGAACTTCGGGCGCATCTCGTAGAGCATCTGTGCCAGGTCGGGGCGCAGGCCGTTCTCGCGGTTCTTCCATGTTGGCGGGAACAGGCTCACCACGTCGAGCATGAGGGTGCCCTTGCCGTCGAACACCAGGGCGAACTTGGCCTGCGGGTCGTTGACGTCGGCGGTCAGCTCGGCGGTATATTTCGTCCACTCCTTCAGCTTGACGCCGTCAGCCGACACGGTGGCCTCGGCATAGAGGTTCTTGCTATTGAAGAGGCGGGCCTTGATGGTGCCTTTATAGTTTCCCTTGAGCCAGAGGCTGAGCTTGTAGGTACGGCCCTGCACGACGTTGATGCCCCAGAAGCCTTCGTTCTCAAGGCGCACGGCATTGGCCGACGTGGCGTTGATGGTCAGTTCGAGGGCGTTCTGCTGGGCGCTGTTCAGCAGCTTTACTTTCTTGGAGGGTTGCACGAGGCGGGCGTCGATGGTCGAGCCGTTGTAGCTGTAGGGATTCCAACCCTGCATGTCGGCGGGAGCGCCGTAGCGGGGCCCGTCCTCGAACGAGCGGTTGCGGATGAGCTCGGCATACAGGCCGCCGTCGGCGGCGTGGTTGATGTCCTCGAAGAAGATGCCGTAGTGGGTAGGGCTGATTTTGGGGCCGCGCTGGTTGGCGTCGATGTCGATGGTGACTTGTGCTGCAGCGACGCCGCAGCACAGCCAACAGGCGATGAGAAGAGCGTTTTTCTTTTTCATAGTTAGTGTATAGTTTTTATAGTTCGATAACGCGGAAGGAGTAGGGGGGCAGCACGATGGCGCCGCCGGCCTCGCCGGTCTTGATGTCCGGTTTCTGGTCTTCGGGCTTGCCCTCGAAGCCTTCGGTCTTGGCCGTGGCGGGGATGTTGAGGCCGTTGACGGTCAGCTCCAACGGGGCGGGTAGTGCGTTGACTAATTTGACGTAGGTCTTGCCCGTCTTGCTGTTACGGACGACGCTGGCGCCGAGGCGGTGGAGCAGGTTTTTCCCTCCGGAGAAGCCGGAAGGCACATTAAACGCAGAAGCGATATAGGTGTCGCCGCCGTAGACGGAGAAGAGCCGCTGTACGTGGTAGGCCGTGGTGGGCCTGACGCTCGTATTCGAGAAGTAGATCATGTCGGGGTTCCAATTCGAGTGGCCGTCCTTCGAGAGCATGGGGGCGTAGCTGGTCATCTCGACGATGTCGCCATTGCGCTCGATGTCCGTCAGGTAGAGGGCTTCGGCCAATGCCGTCTCTACGTTGGGGCGCTTCACATTGGTGGAGGCGGCCCACTCGCCGAGGTACACTTTGGCACCATTACGGTCGTAGCTGTCGTAATAGTCGCGGTGGTGCATGAACCAGCCCGTCGACTCGTAGTAGTGCTCATCGAGCATATACTGCTGGTCGGGGTTACGGCGGGCGAAGTCCCAGCCTTCCTGATAGTCGGCAGAAGGCGCATGGAACGGACCTGCGGTACCGCAGATTTTGATGTCGGGGTACTTGGCACGGATGGCACGGGCAATCATTGTGAAGCGCTCCTCGAAGACGGTCGAGATGATGTCCTCGTTGCCGATACCTATATATTTAAGGTTGAAGGGGGCGGGGTGTCCGGCGTCGGCGCGCATCTTGGCCCACTTCGAGGTGGCGGGGTCGCCGTTGGCCCAGTCGATGAGGTCGAGCAGCTCCTGGATGTAGGCCGGCATCTGGTCCATCGGTATGCCGCCCTGCTGTCCGCCGATGCCCTGGGCGTTGGCAGCCGAGTTCTGACAGGGCACGCCCGCCGCCAGTACTGGCAACGGCTCGGCGCCGATGTCCTCGCAGAATTGGAAGTACTCAAAGAAGCCCAGTCCGCGCGTCTGGTGGTAGTGCCAGATATTGAAGTCGGGCTTGCGGTCCTGTAGCGGGCCTACGGTCTCGTTCCAATGGTAGATATTTTCAAGGCCTTGACCGTGGCTCATACAACCGCCGGGGAAGCGGATGAACTTCGGCTTCAGGTCGGCTATCACCTGCGCCAGGTCCTTGCGCAGCCCGTTCTTACGCCCCATGAAGGTTTCCTGCGGGAAGAGCGAAATCATATCGACACCCACATGGGCAGTTTTCAGGGGCACGATAGCCAGCCGTGCTTTCGTATCGCTGGCTTTGGCCGTCAGTATGGTCGAATACTGCTGCCAATCCGAGGCCTGGGTCTTCAACTTGCTGCTGGCCAGCACCTTGCCGTCCTGCCCAATGAGCTGAATGAGGAAGTCCTGCTTCTGCCCACCGGCCAACACATACATGGAGAAGTCGTACTTCTTGCCTTTCTCGACGACGATGCCGTCCCAGCCCTCGTTCCACAGCGTATCCTGTGGCCATAGCAGGGCATAGTGGGGATTGTTCTGGCTGAGCGGGTGCTCGGTGGCTATCTCTATCGGTCGGGCTGAGTGCCAGGCCGTAGTAGCGTTCCATCCGCTGTGATCCTTCGGGGTATATTCGAAGTCGCGGTTCTGTACTAATTCGGCGTAGAGGCCGCCGTCGGCTGCATAACTGATGTCCTCGAAGAAGATGCCGATGAGCTTGTCGCTAATGGTTTTCTGCTTTGACGGGTCGACGGTCAAGACGGCCTTGATGGGCTCGGCGGAGAAGGCGCTGAGCACGGTGGGGTCGTCGTGCATGCGCTCGTTCGAGCGGCGCCAGTCGTCGGCCGACTGCTGGAAGTGCTGTTCGATTACTGACCATTCCATCGGGGAAATCTCGAAGCCGTTGCCCTCGAAGAGCTTGCCGCCGACGGTCGCCGTGTCGCGTATCCATGCGTCGTCGCTAATCTGGCTGTCGCGGTCGGGCGTGAAGTCGCGGAAGTTAGGCGTGGCCGACGTCCATCGCTTGCCCTGAGGCGACTTATAATAGATGTCGAACGTACCGTCAGGATTCTGGAAGACGACGGGCTCCAGACATGGACGGGTCGACATGATGGGGTAGTCCTGAGGCCGCCAATTGACGAGGTCGCGGCTATAGGCGGCAGCAAACTGCGGCGAGTGGTCGTTCACCTGAAACACCAGCCGCCATGAACCATCGTCGGCGCGGCATACCGAAGGGTGGAACATGCGCTTCTCGGCTCCCCATGTGCCGTAGTCCGAGGAGCAGAGCCGTCCGGCGTCGCGCCACGTGTTGTCATCGAGTACGGCGATGTGCAGTCCGTCGCCCTGTCCTGGTGAGTAGATGAATATCTGACGAGTGTCGTCCGTCTGTGCCGAAAGCCCCATTGCGCAAAGTGCTGTGAGCGTAAGTGTCAGTAGTTTTTTCCTCATAGTTTATTGGTGAAAGTCTGTTCAGAGCGCAAAGATACGAAATAATTTGGAATTAAGAATTAAGAATTAAGAAATATTTCGTATCTTTGCACCCGAAATTGCAAATGGCAGACGAATTTGACATACGCGAAGAACGCTACGGCGGAGGCGAGAAGGACTTCGAGAACGCGTTGCGACCGCTGAGTTTCCGTGACTTCAGCGGCCAGCAGAAGATTGTGGAGAACCTGGAAGTCTTTGTCGAGGCCGCCAAGTACCGTGGCGAGCCGCTGGACCACACCTTGCTGCACGGCCCTCCCGGACTGGGCAAGACGACGTTGTCGAACATCATCGCCAACGAGTTGGGCGTGGGCTTCAAGATTACCAGCGGCCCCGTGCTCGACAAGCCCGGCGACCTGGCCGGCATCCTGACGTCGCTGGAGAAGAACGACGTGCTGTTCATCGACGAGATTCATCGTCTGTCGCCTGTGGTCGAGGAGTACCTGTATTCGGCTATGGAGGACTACCGCATCGACATCATGATAGACAAAGGCCCGTCGGCCCGCAGCATCCAGATAGATCTGAACCCCTTTACGCTGGTAGGTGCCACGACGCGTAGCGGTCTGCTGACAGCTCCCCTTCGTGCCCGCTTCGGCATCAACATGCACCTGGAGTACTACGACCCTAAGACGTTGCAGCGCATCATAGAGAGAAGCAGTAATCTGCTGGGTGTGCCCATTACCGAGGATGCCGCCCTCGAGATTGCCGGTCGCAGCCGCGGTACGCCCCGTATCGCTAACGCCCTACTGCGCCGCGTGCGTGACTTTGCCCAGGTGAAGGGTGACGGGCGTATCGATACGAAAATAACGAAGATAGCGTTGACGGCGCTGAACATCGACCAGTACGGACTCGACGAGATAGACAACAAGATACTGCTGACCATCATCGACAAGTTCCGTGGCGGTCCTGTGGGCCTGACCACTATTGCCACCGCCATCGGCGAGGATGCCGGCACGGTCGAGGAAGTCTATGAACCATTCCTCATCATGGAGGGATTCATCAAACGTACCCCTCGTGGGCGCATGGTGACCGAGCTGGCTTATCGCCATTTTGGGCGCAATCCGTACGCTGGTAACATCATGGAGCCCAGTTTGTTCGAATAACATTCTACACATTCGAAAGTTTTAATACTTTTTCACTAAAAATTTTAGGAAAGTTCAACGTTATTTTGGTAACTTTGTCGCAAGTTACTGAATGTGTAGAACTATGATATACAGTCGCTTCCGTAGACAACTGCCTCCGATGCTGGCCTGCATGATTGTGTCAGTTTGTCTCTTGTTGTCTGCCTGCGGCTTGAAGTCTGGCCGTTCTTCTGCGGAGGCAGAACAGGTACGTAAGCAGATCATGGAACTGCGTCACAAGGGAGAGGCAGCTCGAAAGAGCAGCCGATTCGACGAAGCCATCAAACTGCATCGCGAGGAATTGGAACTGGCCACCTCCATCGGCGACACGATCAGCATCGTCAGGACCTTAAATAACATAGGTACTAACTATCGCCGTCTGGGGATGCTTGAAGAGGCTACCCGCTACCATAAGGATGCCTTGGTGATGTCGATGAACTGTACCGACCAGAAAGACGAGGAAATCAAAAAGACCAAACTCATGTCGCTCAACGGACTGGGGAATGTCTACCTGACCTTGGGCGACCTGAAGCAGGCCGAGGACATCTTCCGGCAGGCGCTGGACGGTGAGAAGGTGATAGGCAGCAAGATAGGGCAGGCCATCAACCTGGCCAATATAGGTGCCGTGAAGGAGAAACAGGGGCAGGCCGACTCGGCGTGGGTCTACTACCGCTACTCGCTGGCGCTGAACAAGCAGGCCCAGTCGAAGCTGGGCGAGGCCCTCTGCTTTTCGCACTTCGGCAGTCTGCACGAGGCAAGCGGAAAGATCGAGGATGCCCTGGAGGAGTATAAGCATGCCTACGAGGTGATGGCCGACAGTCCTGACGACTGGCATAAGCTGGAGGCAGGCGTCAACATAGCCAAGCTCTACATACGGCTGGGCGACTACCAGCGGGCACAACAATACCTGAAAGATGCGGACGACACGGCCTGCCGCATCCATTCGTTAGCCCACCAGAGCAGCATCCACGAGCTGTACTACCAGCTGTACGATAAGAAAGGCGACGTCCGCGCAGCCCTCAACCACCACGTGTTATATACACAACTACGAGATTCGCTTGTAGATGACGGAAAACTGACAGAAATACAGAAAATGCGCATCAGTCTGGAGCGCGAACAGAATAAGGACCAGCTGAAGATGCTTGACGAACTGTATAAGACCGAACGGTGGGCGCTACGACTCATCACCCTCCTTCTCTCACTTGCCCTTTTGGCGGCTATCACGGTCATCATCTTACTGAGGCGCAAGCTATACAATAAACAAAAATGACTTAACCCAATTTTAAAAAACAAAAAGACTTATGCACATCGGAAAAAAAATCAAGGAAGTGCTCGAACTGAGACGCAGACCCGTAACTTGGCTGGCCAGGGAAATTGACTGCGAGCGCACCAACGTCTACAACATCTTTGGACGAAAGGACATCAGCACAGGACTACTACAGAAAATTGGTATTATTTTGGAGTACGACTTCTTTAAAGACCTCTCTGAGGAAACTTTTAAGGGCGGAAAACCCAGAAAGTGAAAAAATTTTTGTACCTTTGCCCGCAAATATGAAAACAGGAGTATTTGTGGGCACTTTTGACCCTTTTACCATTGGACACGCCTCCGTCGTTCGCAGGGCTCTGCCGCTGTTCGACCGACTAGTCATCGGTGTCGTAGGTGACAACGTACACAAACCCGGGATGCAGCCGGCTGAAGAGCGGCTGCAAGCTATTAGGCGACTCTACCAGGACGAGCCTGCCATCGAGGTGAAGAGCTATTTCGGCCTGACGATGGACTTTGCCCGCCAAGAGGGGGCACAGTTCATCGTCAAGGGCGTGCGTACAGTCGGCGACTTCGAGCACGAACAATGGCAGGCTGACATCAACCGACGGCTGGGCGGCATCGAGACCATCCTGCTCTACACGGAGCCTGAACTGGCCAGCATCTCGTCTACAGCCGTCCGCGAACTGGCGCACTTTGGCGTCGACGTAAGTGCATTTTTACCTAAATAACAAGATATGATTACCTATAGCACCGAAAACGTCAAGATGCCTGCCATCCGGCGCCGCGACACGTCGGCCTGGATACGCCGCGTGGCCGCCACCTATCATAAGAAGGTGGGCGAGGTGGGCTACCTTTTCTGCGACGACGAGCACATCCTCCAGGTGAACCGCGAGTATCTGGGGCACGATTATTACACGGACATCATCACCTTTGACTACTGCGAGGGCGACACGCTGAACGGCGATCTCGTCATCTCGCTCGACACCGTGCGCACCAACGCCGAGCAGTTCCACAAGGACTACGACGAGGAGCTGCATCGCGTCATCATCCACGGCATCCTCCACCTCTGCGGCATCAACGACAAGGGACCCGGGGAGCGCGAACTGATGGAGGCCGCCGAAAACCGTGCCCTGAAGGACCTCTGACCACGTACATCAAGAAATGATTATAAACCAAAACCTGCTTATGAAAAAGACAATTACCTTAGCTGTGTTGCTGCTTAGCGTCACGATGATGATGGCGCAGAAAGTATTCCTGACCTCGTCCAACGGACGACTCGAAGTGATGATTGAGAATAACGGCGGACAGCCAACCTATACCGTCTATTACGACAGTATAGAGGTCATCTCGCCGTCACGTTTGGGCTTCGAGGCCGACTTTGGCGATTTCAGCAAGGGCATGACGTTGAAGGAAAAGCCCGCAAATGACACGTTGAGCCTGATGCCTTCGAGCTTCAGGGATGCGACGTATATGCTGAAGTATAAGAAACTGAAGCAGTCGACCTATTCGAAGACGACCCACAGCTATATGATACCGTTCCGCAATACCAAGGGACAGGAGATGACGGTAGAGTTCAGGGTGGGCAACAATAACCTCGCTTTCCGCTACGTGATTCCACGACCGGGCGAGAATCCCAAGTGTGGCGTCATTCGTCGCGAGGTGTCGTCGTTCCGTTTCCCTGATGGGACGACCACGTTCCTCTGCCCGCAGATCGGACCGATGACGGGTTGGGAGCGCACGAAGCCCAGCTACGAGGAAGACTATGAGGTAGACCAGCCGATGACAAAGCCGTCGCGCTTCGGCCAGGGCTACACTTTCCCGTGCCTCTTTAAGGCCCCCTCTGCCATCTGGGTGCTCGTCTCAGAGACGGGCGTCGACGGCAGCTACGTAGGCTCGCACTTGAGTGACTACTCGACGGAGACGGGCTACACCATCGCTTTCCCGCAGGCGGGTGAGAACAACGGCATAGGCTCAGCCGAGGCGGGCATCCCCTTGCCCTATTCCACCCCCTGGCGCACCATCACCATCGGCAACTCGCTCAAGCCCATCGTCGAGACCATGATCCCCTACGAACTGGTGGATGCCAAGTATGCCGCAACCACCGACTACAAGCCCGGACGCTATACTTGGTCGTGGCTCGTCTGGCAGGATGAGTCCATCAACTACGACGACCAGAAGCAGTTTGTCGACCTTGCCGCCGCCATGGGCTACGAGTATTGCCTCGTCGACAATTGGTGGGACGAGCGCATCGGGCGCGACCGTATTGAGGAACTGTCAAAGTATGCCCAGTCGAAGGGTGTCTCGCTGATGCTCTGGTATAACTCCAACGGCTACGAGAACGACGCTCCGCAGACGCCCCGCGACTGTATGTCGACGGCGATTGCCCGCGACCGCGAGATGGCGTGGATGCAGAAGATTGGTGTCAAGGGCATCAAGGTCGACTTCTTCGGCGGCGACAAGCAGTTGACGATGCAGCTCTACGAGGACATCCTCTTCGACGCCAACCGCTATGGCCTGCAGGTCATCTTCCACGGATGCACCATCCCCCGCGGCTGGGAAATCATGTACCCCAACTACGTGGCCTCTGAGGCCGTGCTTGCCTCCGAGAACGTCTTCTTCAGCGAGGGTCACGCCAAGAGCGAGGCTTTCGAGCTCTGCATGCACCCCTTCATCCGCAACGCCGTGGGCACCATGGACTGGGGCGGTACCATCATGAACAAGTACCTGTCGCGCGACAACAAGAGCCGCCACCGCCGCTATACCACCGACATCTTCGAGATGGCGGCTGCCATCACCAACCAGACGCCCATCCAATGTATCGCCGTCCAGCCCAACAACCTTGAGGAACTGCCGCAGTTCGAGCTCGACTTCCTGAAGAGTGTACCCACTACTTGGGACAAGACCCGCTTCATCGACGGCTATCCTGGTAAGTACGTGGTGCTGGCCCGCAAGCATGGTGACGACTGGTACGTGGCCGGACTGAACGCCGAGCCGCAGGCCAAGACCTTGACCGTCGAGATGAAGGAGTGGGCAGGCCGTAGTGTCAGCTATTATGTGGACGATGCCAAGAAGGGACCGCAGCTGCGCCAGATGAAGTTCGACAAGCGCGGTCAGGCCAAGGTCACCATACAACCCATGGGTGGTGTCATTCTGAAATAGAACGAGATGATGAAGAGAAGACTTTTATGCCTGCTGATAACCTTCGTGGCTACCTTGTGTGCAATGGCGCAGATTTCTGCCAATGTAAAGGAAGTGCTGAAGAAATGTGACGAGAAGATGGATAACCCCGCAGGACTCGTAGTGGACCTGACGATGAAGGCGAAGGTAATGGCCGTGATCTCCCTCAACGGTACGGCCAAGATGTACACCAAGGGCGACAAGGAGTTCATGACGGTGACTATGCGAGCCTTTGGAAAAGAGTTCAGGGAGGAGTCGGGCTTCGACGGTCAGCAGAGCTGGGAGTTTACGGCTGCCGAGGACAAGAAGGAGCGCGACTCGCTGATCATCACCAAGACCACCAAGGCCCAGAAAAGCGAACTCAGCCTGAACGTGGACTATGACAAAGAGTACAGGTCGGCCAAGATGAAGGAGAAGGGACTCTATTACGAGATAGAATTCTCTGACCGCATCAACCCTGAAATGCCCAAGAAGATGAGCGTGAAAATAGCCAAGGACAGCTACTACCTGCGCGAGTTCACGGCAGCCATTGGCATGGGCAAGGTGACCATGACCGTGACGAAGGTGACCGTGGGTGCGAAGGACAGCATGTTCAAGCTGGACATGAACCGTTATAAGAATGCCGTTGTAGTAAGACGATAGCCCATGTCACGACTGTTACTGACAAGCCTGCTCATCGCCTCGTGCGTGGCCGTTCACGCTCAGCGACGCCTCACGGTAGTCGACGTGGAGACACGCGTACCCATCCGGGGCGTGAACGTGACCAGCCGTACGCAGCGGGCTGACACCACCGACTGGCAGGGTATCATCATCGTGCCCGACACATGCCGCACCCTGTCGTTCTCGCACGTGAAGTACGAGAGCCGCATCCTGAACCTCAACGAAGTGAAGGACACCGTCTTCCTCATCTCCAAACTGATGGGCCTGAACGAGGTCGTCGTCATTGGCAAGGGCAAAGACGATGACAAGCTGAAGGAGCTGAAGCGACAGCTGATTCTCGACCCGAAAGAGGCCCAGCTGGTTGCTGCCGACCCCTCCCAAGGCTTCGACGTACTGGGACTCATCCAGTCGATTTTCAAGAAACGCAAGGAGCGCAAGCAGGAGCGTTACCGCCGCATGCTCGAAGAGTATTGAAGGAAATGATACAATGAAGAAACTGCTGGTGATGCTGGCGGCGACGGTTATCATGGGATGCCGCAACCACGAATCTCCGGGATATGAATTCCAGGGGGACGAGAACAACGTGTACTACTGGCGTACGGAGCTGCGGCTCGACTCGACGGAACGGGCATTTCTCGGTAGACACGACGTGAAAAGGGTCTTCTGCCGCTACTTTGACGTGGTGATGCGCGACGGCGAACCGATGCCCAACGCCACCATCTCGTTTCTGGACACCCTGCCCAGCGGCGTGGAGCTGGTGCCCACGGTCTACATTACCGAGGACTGTATGCACAAGCCCCACCCGGGACTGGCCGAGAAACTGGTCAGCCGCGTGCGACAGATGAACGAGACCAACGACCTGCCGCCCTTCCGCGAACTGCAGATAGACTGCGACTACACCGCCCGCAGCCGACAGGTGTACTACGACTTCCTGAGTGAAATCAATTCAGCCCTTCACCACTCACCCTTCACCCTTTCCGCGACCATCCGCCTGCACCAGTTGCAGATGAAGGCGCCGCCCGTGGACTACGGCGTATTGATGCTCTACAACACGGGCGACCCACGTCGGTTCATGGAGCGCAACCCCGTGCTCGACCTGCGCGACGTACAGCCCTATCTGCGTCATCTCAGCGACTACCCCCTGCCGCTGGCGGCAGCCTATCCCGTCTATCGCTGGGTGCGCCACATCCACGGCGTCAGGGTGGAGCATACCGTCGAGGCCGACGAGATACTGCGGGTGAAGCAGGCCGTGGAGCAGGAGCGGCCCGGACTGCGGCGCGTCATCCTGACCTATCATTTAGACAACGAAAACATCAACCGATATGACAATGAGACCTATGAAAAGATTTATCGCCATTAGCCTGCTGACGGTAGCGACGACCGCGCCTGCTGTCGCCTGTGCATGGGACGACACGGACAACTACTATCTGTTCCGTGCCTATAACACGAGGGAGTTCCGGACGTATGTGGACGAGGTGACCACCAACAACTGGAAAGCCTACACGGGCAGCCGCAAGGAGTATTACTATTTTGATGCCGACGACGTCATCAAGTTTGCCCGCAAGAAGGGCGACCTGCTGATGGTCAGCTACGTGGAGAACCTGCAGAAATACCTGAGGTGTGCCGACGAGAAGCGGCAGGAGCAATGGGACTATCCCACGAAGGAGCAGCTGTCCAAGCGCCAGAAGACGCTGATGGCCGTCCGCACCTACGCCCAGGGCAAGCTAAAGTCGCGCCTGCGCTCGCAGCACGCCCTGCTGCTGATGCGTTGTAACATGATGTTGGGCCGTCATGCCGAGAACGTCACCTTTTGGGTGACCACCGGCAGCACTATGATCGAGAGTGTCTATCGCGACATGATGTACAACATCTACGGTGGCGCTCTTTACAAGACGGGCAGCGAGGAGGCGGCCGCCAAGATATTTGCCCAGCAGGGCGACTGGCAGAGCCTGATGACGATGTACTACGAGCGCCGTTCATGCAAGGCCATCCGTCAGGAGTACCTGCGCGACCCCAACTCGCCCGTGCTGCCCTTCCTGCTGACCGACTTCGTGAACAATGCCCAGGAGGCCATCGACATACCGGAAGGACGACTTGAAGGAAAACTCTTCATCCGCGACATCACCAAGGAGGAAGCCCGCCAGATGTGCCAGTTGGCCACGACGGTGGTCGGCGAGGGTAAGACCACGAACCCCGTGCTCTGGCAGAGTGCCAAGGCGTGGATAGAGTTCATGTTCGGCGACCACCGGCAGGGACTTGCCGATATTGAGAAGGCCATGAAGATGGACGGCGAGCAACGCATGAAGGATAACGCCCGTGTGCTGAAGCTCTACATGACGGCCGTCGAGAAGCCCGTCAGTCGTGAGTTTGACGACTATCTGGCCGGGGAACTGACGTGGGTTGACCAACGCTCGAAGGAGGACGACTCGTTCCTCGACCCCACCCGCCGACTCGTCCATCAGGTGCTGGTCGGCAAATACAGCAACCGTCCGCTGACTGCCGTCGCGTTGCTCAGGGCCATCGACAGCTACCAGTACTACACCTATATCGACACGGTTCGCGTGACGGCCCTGCAGCAGTATATGGACTATGCCGCCACGCCCGCCCAGACGGCGCTCGACCGCTACCTGAAACCCCGGCAGAAGCTGGAGCAGACGCGCATGAACGACCTCGTGGGCACGAAGTATATGCGCCTGTGCCGATGGCAGGAGGCTGCCGAGTGGCTCGCTCGCGTGCCCGTATCCTACTATGGTAATGAAGGCTATGCCATCTATGCCGCCAACCGCAAGTGGAGCGTCGAGCCGTGGATCAAGCGCCAATGGCTGCGCGAGGGGATGGAGTACGGTGAGCAGAAGTGGCAGCTGAAGGAGAACCCCCGACTCGCCTTCGTCCGCGAAATGGAGAAGATGGAGGGCGAGCTGAACGTCCTCTCGGGCAAGGCGCGCCAGCAACGATGCTACGACCTGGCTGTACGCTACGCACAGGCACACTTCACGGGCGACTGCTGGTTCCTGATGCGTAATGGCAAGAGCGTCTGCGACACCCTGCGCAACAACGAGACCGACCTGGCTGCCAAAGCCGCCCAGCTGCTGCAGCAGGCCGCCAAGACGTCCGACACGGCACTCCGCGAGCGCTCGCTCTTTGCCCTCTGCTACTGCTACCTCTACTTCACGGGTCTGCAGTTGCAGCCGTGGTATAGCGAAGACCCCGACTCGCCCGCCTACCAGCGCCTCACCCGTCCGAGGTCGCCCCAGTATCAGGCGTGGGCAGCACTTGCCGACTTCGAGCGCACGAACAAGGAGGGAACCAGCCAGTTTGTATCCAACTGCGACGAGTATAAACAATTCAGGAAGGCCTATAAGTAAGCCTTCCTGATCTTCTCCGCTTCCTTGCAGAGTTTTTTGACCGTCTTCTCGACCTCCCAGTCCGGGAAGACGGTCTTTAGGTTGTATTGCTTGGCGAGTTCGGGCTTCAGGATAGTCTCGAATACGCGCGTGTACTCCTTGTTCACGAAGTTGATGGAATTCGACTTGGGCGTGATGTCGCGGCCCTGCATGTCGGTGGTGTGGTACTCGTAGAAGGCGTTGTCCACCGTCCGTATGCCCTCAGGGTCGAAGCGCGTAGCCTCCAGCTTCTCGGGCGTCTCCAGCCGGGTGTACAGCCACGTACAGCGGGGAGCGGTATGCCAGCCGCGGGCATAGTGGAACGTCGACACGTCGTTGCGGATGGTGCAATGGTCGAAGACGTAGCCCCACCTCGTGACCGACGTACGCGGCGCTGCTATCACGTTCACGCCGCTGCCGTCGCGCGTACGCTTCTCCGTGACAATCAGGCAGCGGTTGAAGTAGACGTCGCCCGTACCGCAGATGAAGTCCACCGTACCGTGTATTTCGCAGTCCTCGAGGTAGTGCTGGCAGGTCTCGCTATGGCTGTAGTAAGTATCCTGATACGACATCATACGCACCCGCTTGAAGATGGCGCGATAGCCCTTGTCCTGCCAGCAGACGGCACGGCCCGCCGCGTCGCAACTGTAGTAGTCCAGGTCGTTCTTCAGCGTCAGGTCCTGCACGTAGGTGTTGAATCCGCGGTTCAGCAACGTGGCCGTCGAACCGATGCTCTCCTTCTCGGCAGGAGGCGCATTCCTGATGATTGTTCCCTCCATGCTCTCGCCCACCAACGTGATGTTGTGGCCTCCGATGGTCGTCAGCACCCGCTCCCCCAGGTCATACGTACCGTTGGGAATCAGCACATACAGCCGTTCCGACATCGTGTCGGCGTTCAGTTCGTTAGCCTTTTCAAGGGCAGCCAGCAGGCTCTCAGCGTCGCCCGCCTTCACCTTGATGACATTCGGATGCTTTCTGGCAGAAAGCATTTCTGCCAGGCAGAGGAGGAGTGTCAGGAGTAGAGTTCGGTTCATCGTCAATAGGTTAGTGGTTGCAAAGATAAGCCTTTTTTGCCGTTTTCACAAATTTTTCTCGAAAAAATTGCACGATTGTCAAAAAAACGTTGTACCTTTGCACCCGCTTACGAGCAATCGGGATGTAGCGCAGTTGGTAGCGCACTACGTTCGGGACGTAGGGGTCGGGC
>CALDLA010000054.1 GCA_937898415.1 uncultured Prevotellaceae bacterium
AGAGGACTTCATACAATAGAAAGTGCGATTGCACTTGCCAGTTGAATTCGCGGTTCACTAAGAAAGGTTAAATACGTTAAATATACCCCATATTTTTTGTATTCCATAGCCTCCAATTCACTTTTCTACCGTTTAAGACGTAAAATGCTGATTATCAGTATTTAAAATATTCAGTGGCTGTAGGTAACAGATTCTGGAATAACGACATTGCCCGCGTATTCGTTAGAATAGTTATTTCCAGAATACCCCCGATAACTGACCGCTAACTCGGTATTGTTATTAATATAGTTGTAATAGATGTATTTGCCATCTGCATTCGTCACCGCAATATCGTGGGCGGATGCTTTTACTCCCAGCATGCTGATGAGCAGGGTGAGTATGAATTTGATATTTTGTTGCTTCATAATCGCTATAGTTTAATGTTATTGTTTCCGTTCAAAATGACACAAAAAGAAAACGTGGACAGCCGTGTAACTTTCAACATTGTAATGTCGTGGGCAAAGACACGAACTTTATGGCGAAATTGCAAGAGAAAGAGGGAAAGA
The DNA here is from genome assembly GCA_937898415.1 of uncultured Prevotellaceae bacterium. Classification (GTDB taxonomy): domain Bacteria; phylum Bacteroidota; class Bacteroidia; order Bacteroidales; family Bacteroidaceae; genus Prevotella. The sequence goes on from CALDLA010000054.1 coordinate 546, forward strand.
CACTACATTTCTTTAATATACTGTTGAATCTGTTCCTTCAGCGGCTGCAAGTCATTGAGAATGACATTCCAAAGCATATCTTTTCTTACTTGATAATATCCATGCACAATGTGATGACGCATACCCTCAATCTGACGCCAGGGTGTAGCGGGATGGGTACTCTTGAATTCTTTGGTAAGCATATAGGCAGCCTCGCCAATAATCATCGTATAGTACGAGATGGCAGCAAAACGAATAGGGTCATCATTGAATTGCTCAAAGTGACTCCTGACGCTGCCTTTTCCGCATTGGCGATTTGTTCCAAGATATGTTCAAGCCGATTCTTGTCTCTAAGCAACTCTCTCATATATCAACTTTTTGTCACGTTCTGCCGTTTCCTGTGCAAAAGGTAATAGTGAACCTTCAGGTACCAAGTCCACTTCGCGCCCTAAAAGGTCTTTCAAATCCATATACATACCGCCCAGGGTAAAGAGGCTGAAGTGCTGTGACATATCAGGTACGAAGAGTATGTCAACGTCAGACTCTTCCGTTTCCTCTCCACGGGCGAAGGAGCCAAAAATCCATGCTTTCAGGACGGGCTGCGTCTTGAAATACTCGGCAATCTGTTCTGTCATCGTCTGTGTACTCATTGGCCTTTATTGACTAATTTGTGGGCAAAGATACAAACTTTATGGCGAAATCGCAAGGGAAAGAGGGAAAAAGATTGGAAAGGCGGGGAAAAAGCAAAGATTGTTGAGGAATAGTATGGCAGTTTCGGAAATAGTTCGTATATTTGCAGACTAATTGGAAAACCCATAAAGATATGCTAATATGGAAAAAGGATTGTTGATGATTGCAACATCGTTTGTTGCATTATGTGTAAAAGCGCAGGTTTATGTAGGAGGAACTCTCAGTTATAAATCTGTTGACTTCAACTTCTGACGCTCATTAAAGTAGATAAAGGGTAGGCTTCTCCAAAACGGGAAAGTCTACCCTCTATTTTAAACCGTTAAACCATTAAACCTAAACCAGCTTCTCGTATTCGCCGACAGCGGTGTTGCGGACTAAGCCCTGACGCGTCCAGTTCTTGATCATCGAGCGGGTGCGGTTGCCGGTGGGGTCGTCGTCGCGCTCCTGCTGGGCACGGCTGATGTTGAACTTCTGTGGCAGGCGCTCGTAGATGCTGTCGTTGCGACCACGGCCGTGACGGGTGTTGCAGATGGCGTCGTCCTGGTGGTCGTAGGCTTTCTCAATGCGCTCACGGAAGTAGTAGAGGACGTTGCCCATGAAGTAGTCGGCCAGGGTGTCGAAGGCTTCGAGGGTGGTCTTCTTCTGGAACTTTCGTGGCAGCCAGTATTCGGTGGCCTTGGGGTGCTGTTCCAGATACTCACGGGCGGTCTGACAGCCTTCAGCCCACTCAGGCTTCTGTTCCTTACGGTCAATCTCGCGGATGAGCCAGCCGCCGAAGTCGCAGAGCATCATGCAGCAGAGGCAGCGCATGACCGAGACTCCGATGCGCATACGCTGGTTGGCACGGACACGGTCGTCGTCCTTCATGCACTCTACACGTACGCGTTCCAACCACTGCTGGCAGCGCTGCTCCACCTTCGGCAGCACTAGGTCGCCCTGCATCAGCGGCAGCAGTTCGATGAGGGCGAGGATGTTCTGGCGCGACTTCTCCGAACGGCCCTTGCGGATGACGAGCGGTGCAAAGGTGTTGTCGGGCGTTGAGCCTATCAGTACGCGTGTCAATGAACCGTCGGTGTAGTTGCGGTACATGCGATAGAGACTGTCCTCGGTGCCGCAGAGAATGAGGTTCCACAGTACCTTGTCGAGCCAGACGCGTACTGACGACTCGCTACGGAAGTCCTGCGAGTAGGCCGAGTTGTCGTAGGCGGCACGTAGCAGGACGCTCATGTCTGACCAGGCGGGACCCAGGCGCTTTGCCATGACGTCGGATTCCTCGGAGTAGCTGAGCAAGTGCTCGCCACCGGCATTCTCCAAACGCTTCAGAATCTGTGTCATCGACGTGACAGAGGCTTGCAGACGTTGCGGGAAGACCTTCTCCTCGGGCAGTTCCTTGGCGTTCTTCTTACGCTTGAGGAGTGCCTCCTGTTCGTGTTCCAGTCGGCGCATCTCATCGTCGTGAATCTTCAGGAGCAGCGTCCAGAGCGTCCAGATTTCAGTGACATGCTGCTTGTGCGATGCCGACTTACCGACGAGGTAGACCTGCAGATTCAGGTGCTTGAAGCCCTCGTTGTGGATGTCGAGACGGACGTGGGTGGCCAGGGCTCCGATGATGGGGAAGTGCGGTACAAGGATTGACATGGCCAGCTGGCGCTGCTGGTTCTCGAGCGAGTCGCGGATGCCAAAGGGGATGGCTGGCTTCAGGCGTTCGTAGACCGTGATGTTGTTCTCCTCGGCAAAGGTGTCGACGGCGCGCCCCAGTTCGGGATTGCCCTGATACCTACGGCTGACGGCCTCCAAGACCTGACGCATACGCAGCGGCATCTGCTTACGTTCCTCGCGCAGGGCTGAGTCAATCTTAGTCAGCTTCTCACGCTCGGGGAAACCGTCGTAGCAGGGAATCACAGCGTCCATCACGTCGCGGTCGAAACCACAGATATGGCGGATGTGGCAGGCCAGCTCGAAGGTCAGCGAGTCGCGGGCACCCTCGGAAGGGGTGTGGCCGTGGTAGAACAGTTGCCAGTACATGTCGATGTACTCCGTAATGGGGATGCCCAGGTAGTACTTCTTCGACTCCTCGACCTCGCCGGCGGTGGGGGCTACAGCTTCAGCCGTGGGCTCTGCCGGTTTCGATGCCGACTGGCGACTGCTGCCCTCCTTGCGGTACACAGGGCCCCACTTCGCGTCGTACTCCTTATTATTTAAGGTGAAGAGCTCGGGCGAGAGGAACTTGATGTGATCGTAAGGCACGGCGTAGGAGGCACGACTCGAGTCCTTGCACTGGCGGTCGGGGTTCACCGTCAGCATCAGCTGCTTGGCAAGCCACTGCTGGTTGTCCCAAAGGTCAAGCTCCAGCTGGCACTTGCCGACGATGCGGAAGCCGTGACCCGAGATGGACAGGCCGATGTAGGTCAGCCCCAGTTCCTCAGCCATGCGACTCAGCGGATGCTTCCCGGGGTCGGTGACCGGCCACAGTTCCTGCCACTCACGGAGTTGAGCCTCAGGGTCGTCGATGCCGTCGAAGTCGGTGGAGTACTGACCGTTGAGGATGATGGACGGCTGCTGGCGGTGCTCATCGTCGGCGGTGCCCTGGAACACGTATATCTCCAGGAGACTGCGCTTCAGCTGCTGCAGCTTGTCGTGCTCCTCCTTGCGCTTCTCCGGGTCGGACTCAGCCCACCACTTACCGGCCTGCACGATGACCTTGGCGGCGCGGTTCTGAAACTCTTCGCTCTTAGAGTGAGCGACCAACTCTTCCTCAGTAGTGGGGCGCAGCGGTTCAAACTCGCGGCCCTCCTTCTTGCTTTGGTCTGTTAGGAACAGACGCTTCTGAATGCTAATCATACTTTCTTCTGTATTTTTGCGGGTTCAACATAAAATTTTCTGCCGCAAAATTACGAAGAAATAATGGTAAGTTTCTGATTATCAGAATTCTATAATCAAGATTATCAAGATTGTCAAGATTATCATTCCTGTGCTCAGGATTATCAAGATTATCAAGCGGCTGACGATGCCTGGGCGGCTTCTTTAGCAGCCTCTTCCTCAGCCTTCATGGCATCGAGCACGGGCTGGAAACCGTCGGTCAGTCGTTTGCAGTCATTACGGAGTGGGAAGATCTTCTTCTCCATATCCTTGCTGACATCAGCACCGGCATAATATCTATAGCTCTGCTCGATGGTACTTTCTTTCGTTTCGCTTCTCCTCCTTATTGACGACTCAACCGACCCCTTGCCTTTCAATGCCGCCACAACGTGGCTCAGAAGCAGGGCGTAGTCCTTGGCATCCGTATTGCGACTGGTAATATTATGGAAGTTGCTCAGAAAGAACAGGCAGCCACACAGTGCCGTCTTGTTCGTCTGCACCGTCAGCCATAAATCCTCGTTCAACTGACGGACGAACACATCGAACACCTGCTGCGACACCACCACCTTCTTGCGGATGTTCTCAGGCAGGTCTTCCAGTCGGATGCAGTACTTCGTCTCGGCAACAGACTGTGCATGATGTGACGGTGTCTGGTATTTCGGTTTCTTAGTCTGTGTCTTCTCAGTCACGATGTCCTGTGGCTTGATGGTCGTCGTGTCAGTCAAATAGCCGCTCAGCATCTTCTCCCTCAACTTCTGCCTCCTTGCTTTCTTTTCAAGCCATTCCGCCACGCTTCCCCTGATGGATTTCAGGGTAGCTATAAACACGGCATCACTCTGAGTTAGCGTTTCCTTATTATCGTACGTATTATATAGTCCGTTATTCTCTTCCCAGACACCTATCATCCACTCGACGGCATCATCTATATCTGGCAAATCGCCGACACATTTTAAGAACGAAAAGATATAGTTTGGATTCCAGTTTAGCGTGACTTCCTCAAGGTCGATAATCATAAATTCAGGCCGGGATGTCTTGTACACCTCAGCGAGTTCCTGTGGACTGTATGTTTTTTTCGCGGCAGCCCCACCGCCTTTGATTTCTGTGTTGTCCGGGGGAATACTTGTCATGAAAACAATTCTTCTATAATTTTCTGCAAAATTACAAAGAATTTCTAATTGAGCCAAGTTTTTTCTGGAAAACTTTATGGATTTTTCATAAAATAGCAATTCGATATAGGAAAAGAACGCCAAAAATCGTCACTGAGCCCGTTTTTCGAGTCAAATGGACTCCGATATGCATTTCAAATAGATATGAGCAGGAAGATATCTTTAAGGGTCAATAGGGCATATTGAACAATGGTTTAGGTTTAATGGTTTTTTGGTTTAAATATGTCTTTCTACGTAAAATAGGCGATACAGGCCGGTATTGATATTACTATAACAATACAAATTGTAAATATTTCTGATTACCTATTATAACGATAATAACAATGTCCCTTCTATCTTCTTACTATTTTAATCCATTAAACCAATAAACCACTAAACCACCGTAGTAGACAACCCAAGGTTATTGCGCAATAAGGCAGGGTTATTGATGAATAAGGCGGGGTTGTTGTTGGTGAAAATATTTTTGAAAATTTCTTCCAAAACATTTGCATATATCAGATATTTTTTTGTACCTTTGTAGTGTCAATGAGGGAGAAAGCAAGAGCGCTTGTTCAGACCCCCAACCCCCTAACTTAGGGGGCTTTGGCAAAAAGCGGGAAGAACCACCCGATGCAGTTGGTTCACTTAGTATTCTAACACCACGAAAAACACTTACAAAATGTTAGAACTGTATCTTTCAAAAGTGACCGAGTCCTCGGAATCGGAACAGGCGGGCAAACTCTATGCCCGCGTCAGTTACAAACAGACGCTCGACGTGCAGGCAATGGCACGCCACATGG
>CALDLA010000055.1 GCA_937898415.1 uncultured Prevotellaceae bacterium
GTGCTCTTTTTTGCGACCTTATCTCAACTATTTTTTAACATGCGAAACTTGAATAAAGAATGAATACGATGAAACGATATATAATAGCTGCTTTTATGTTGTTGGCTATGGCAGGGAGTGTAAGTGCTGACAATACCTCCATTTTTGCTCTCTCTGAAGGATGGACGAAAGTGACATCCATGCCAACTGCCTCAGAAATGGAGGCCAACTACTATGTTTTTGTTGATGTCACCCGCGACCTCATGTTAGGCATTGCCACGGGCAATCACCAAGGAACCGACCGCAAGGGTATCTATTACCAGACATGCGCTGACCCTACGACGGACTTGAGTAAGCTGTGGTATATTGAAACCAATGGCTCAGGCTATGCGCTCCGCAATGTAAGCTATGCGCCTGTTCAGTTCAATACAGACTACAACGCACATTGGATTTATCGCCCCACAGATATTGCTAATACGAAAGGTGGGGAAAACTCCTATTCCAAACTGAACTTCTACCTGAATAATGGGAAGTTCACGCTTGAGAACAGCCGTGCAGCAGAAAGCTCGGAGAAATACATCGGCCCATGGACCTCAAACGATTTTAATAATGGAGCCGAGTGTGCAGGCAACAAGTCGGATGACAACAAAGGAGAGTTCTATATATATTCCATCCCTCGCTCTTTGGTATTTGCCAACAGGCTTGCTGGCGCAACCAGTGCGTCACCTAAGGATGCTACGATAGCCATCATTAACCCGACATTCGATGACGGCGATGGCGGCAATTGGGGTACTAACAATTATTATGGAGGATGGACAAAAACAGGTACTGAAGGCAACTTCCAATGCTCCAATGGCATTGTGGAGAGTTGGCACCAGACGGGATTCAAGTTCAGCCAGACCATCAGCGGGTTGCCCAATGGCAATTACACCCTGTCCGTACAACTCACTGACGAGACTTCGAAAGCTTACCTATATGCAAAGAACGCAACAGAGACCGTCACCGTCTTAGCAACCACTCGTGTTAAAGATGATGGTGGAAGCACATACGCCAATATGAAAACAGCTCTTGAAGGTGGCACATACGCGCTGGTCTCGCTTGACATTGAAGTGACCAACGGCACGCTGGAGATTGGCATAGAGCCAAGACAGAATGGTAACTGGGTGATTTTCGACACATTCAAACTCACTTATAAGGGAAAGAGTGCCTATCGCACTGCCTACGATGACTATTACGAACTGTTGGGAAATGTGGAGCAGCTGAAAGACAACAGTATTTACCAATATATAGACAACAGCGGGGCAAAGACAACATTTGAAAACGCTATTAACACGGCTAACAGTACCGTTGAGGCTACTACCGATGTTTCTGCCATCAACACGCAGAAGGCTAACCTCCGTGCTGCCGCCCTCAGCTTTGTAAGTAGCGTCACCGCAGAGGACGGAAACCCGTTCGACCTGACATTCTTAGCTTCACGCGATGCAGCCGACTGGACGGCTGTGGATGGTGATAATGTTGCAGGTTACGTGGGCTGGGCTTTGAAGAGCAATCCCACTCCCTACAAATTTGTTGAAGCTTACGAGCAGAACGACCAAGCCGTAGGGCGCACAGGCAACATCCTTACTCAGACGCTCAGCGACATGCCGTCGGGCTATTACACCGTGGCTCTTTATGGTGCAGCCTGCTTCACCCCCGGCCGTGGTATGACTGAGATAGGTAGTGCCGGCGACAACAACCGCACCTTCGGTTTTGCCAACAACCAGAAAGTTGGCCTTCCTATTATCCATGCCTCAGAGATTGATGCCCCGACACCTGTTAATGTCAGCGTCCAACTGACAACCACGGGAACATTGACATACGGCATCAAGAAAGAACAAGCCGGCAGTAACTGGCACGTCGCACAAATCTATACCATCACCTACAGCAAGGATCCTGACCTTACCATCTTGAAGGGCGACCGCGATGCGCTCATCTCCGAGGCAAACGGTTTGCTGGCCAGCGACGATGCCAACCTGCTCACTGAGGCACAGCAAAATGCACTAAGCACCGCCATCAGCACTGCCGAGGCTGCCAATACTTTCGATGCCTTGACAGAAGTGACGATGACCACCCTGCCCACAGCCATTCAGACAGCCCGACAGCAGATACAACTCGTCAAGGACAACCGCGGGCTGATGCTTGCTGCCCTCGAGCGTTTTGAGAACGACTACAACCTCGCCGACGGTACCGACTACCGCCGTGAGACCATGAGTGCCGACGCATGGGCAACACTCATCACTAAGGTGAACGACGTCAGCGAAGCCCTCGACAATGTGAGCCTCGCAGCTGAATATGGCACACGTTGCGATGCCCTCGTCTCCCAGATGGACGCCACCGACGCCTCCCTCCGCCTCTTCAAGAGCTACAAGGCGATGGTGGAAGGCACCACAGCCATTGTGCCCGGCGCGTCAGCGGCGGGAACCGACACCGACACCGACGCCACCGAGCAGACCGCCATCACCGCTCTCAACACAGCCTTCGTCAACTACGCCCTCGCCCAGGACGACCCCATTAATATGGGTGCCTTTCTCGGCAGCAACCTCGACTTCAGCGCCGCTGAAGGCAGCGCTCTCAATACCGAGAACAGCAATAACATCCGCGAAGTCAGCGGTTGGGAAGTAGAATATGCCGATGCCGACACATGGGCGGTGCTCCAAACTCACCAAAGCGACAACGACGGAAAACTTTATATCCGCAAGAACTGGGGTAGCTCAGCTACAACGCTCACCGCTGCCAAAGAAAAGATGCTGCCCGTTGGTAAATACACACTCTCCTTGTCGTGGAACAGCAATATGGAGAACATGACCAACCGCTCTTCTTTCAAGGTGGGCAATGCTGATGCAACAACTATCGGTGAGAGCGGCAACAAAACGCTCACCTACGACTTTGAAGTGACGGGCGCAGCACAACCCTTCGACCTCGTCCTCGGTTTCCAGAAGACAGGAACAGGCAACACCCCCGCCCAGCTTATCGTCGACGATGTACTGCTCACCTACACCCAGCCTACCGTCACCCTGGCCGACAGCGGCAATGATGCCGAAGGCAATCCTACGACCATCACCGCCAACGCTGGCAAGACCTGCAACGTCACCCTCGCTGACCGCACACTCTATAAGGACGGCTCGTGGAACACCCTCTGCCTGCCCTTCTCGATGACGGCCGAGCAGGTGACCGAACAGCTGGCACCCGACGGACTTATGGAGCTCGACACCGAAGGTTACTATGATGCCAGCGGCAACTGTTACGAGACGACTGGCGAGGGACGTCACATGACCGGCCTCGACGGCACCGCCCTCTACCTCTATTTCAAAAATGCCACCGCCATCACCGCCGGCACACCTTATATTATTAAGTGGAACGCCAACAGCGGTGACGACCTCGTCAATCCCGTCTTCCGCGGCGTCACCGTGACAAACGGTTCTCCCGCCAGAATAGAGAGTAAGGACGGCACCGTCACCTTCAAAGGCACTTACGCCCCCACCGTCCTCAATGCCGTCTTGACCAACCTCTACCTCGGTACCAACAACACCCTCTACTACCCCGCCGACGATGGCTTAACGGTCAACGCCTTCCGTGCCTACTTCCAGCTGAGCGAACCAGCTGCCATCACGGCCCGCGAGTTCATCCTCCAATTCGGCGACGAAACGGCGACCTCCCTCCACTCCCTCCACACCCCTCTCCATCAACAGGGAGGGGCCGGGGAAGGGTCTTACGACCTCCAGGGTCGCCGCGTCACCAATCTCAATCCACTATCCACGAACCACTATCCACGAACCACCATCATCATCCAAAACGGCAAGAAGGTCGTGGTTCCCGCAAAGTAAGTTATGTCCCGCATGATATAAAGGAAATAGCAGAAATACATTTCAAGAGAACATTATATGAAAAAGCAATATCAGTCTCCATCAGTCATGGTCTACAGCATGCAAGACGTCACCATGAACAACGGCAGCATCTATACCAATACTGGTTTCACTAATGGCGACATGGGCAAGACGAACGACATCGCCCGCGGCCGAGACGCCATCTTTTGGAGTGATGATGATTTCGACAATTAAGTAGCTGACACATGAAGAAGACCATGCGCCTCATGGTGGCTCTGCTCGTCTGGACAGCAGCCACGCTGTCGGCCCTGGCTGCCGACTACACTACGTTCCTCACCACCGCCCGCGGCTTCACTGAAGTAACCACCCTCGACGGCATCGTCAGCGATCCGTCGCAGTGCTACCTCCTCACGGCGGCCGAGGACCTGACGCTCTTCGTGGGCATCGGACGCTACGAGGAAAAGCCCTCGTGGGCCGGCGACGACACCAAAGCCCTGCGCTACCGCCAAACGGGCGACCCGGTGGCCGACCTATCGAACTTCTTCACCATAGAAAAAGCCGGCGACTACATCGGCCTGCGCAACCTGCGCCTCAATGCTAGCCTCTTCCAGACGCATGACAATGCCGGCTATATGTATGTACTCACCTACACCGAGCCCACCATGAGCGACTGGTGCTACCTGAAGCCCACTTGGCATCCCTCAACTCTCAACTCTCAACTCTCAACTAACGAAGGCTACTGGCTCTTCGAGAGCGGCAAGTACCCGATGTCGTCTAACAACTGGGCTTGCGGCTACCTCGGCCCGTGGAACAAGCTGGTGAAGGCCGACGAGCCGATAGCCCTGAACCGCCGCAACACCGCCGGCGACGAGGCTGGCCACTACCGTCTGTGGCGCATCAGCCGCGACGACCTGCAGCGCGCCCAACAGGCCATCAGCAATAGCCAGCCCGCCGACATGACGTGGAAGATACAGAATCCCTCGTTCGAGCTGGGCGAGACTGGATGGACGCTCAACGGCAAGAATCCCGAGGGCAACAAGGAGTTCACCGCCCGCGACTACGGCATGAGCGGCAAGCAGGGCCAGCTGCTGATGAACGCCTACCAGTGGTGGGCTCAGTCGCTCAGCGTCAGCCAGACCGTCACGGGACTGCCCGCCGGAGAGTACGACCTCTCGGGCGTCGTCGCCACCTGGCAGGGACGCACCGTCAGTCTCTCGGCAAACGGCAGCACCGTCAGCCAGTCGGGACAGGGCGACGGCACGGGCATCCGCGTCACCACTCACGTCACCGTCGGCACCGACGGTCGCCTCACCATCACCTGTGGCAGCACCGCTCAGTGGTGGGTGGCTGGCCACGAGGGCGAGACGCAGACCTTTTTCAAGCTCGACGACGTGCAGCTCAGTTGCACCTCGCTTGCCCTCGATGCGATGGCCGTGCCCCTGCCCAACAACGAGATGCGGCTCGTGCCCGGCCAGTGGTACTACTACGAGACCGATTACAGCACCGAGTTCCAACTCATAGGCCCCGTTGCCGACATCGTCTATACCACCGACGGCAGCGTGTCCTGTAGTTCTGCTACGGGAGCCGCCGCCTCCCGCACCATGACACTTCCCGTAGGTCGTACCTATTTCAAGACCTCTGCTAACAATGCCACCCTCGTCATCATGCCCTACCGCAACGTCGAGGAAGGCACGTTTACGGCCGTGGCCCTCAATGTCGACGGACTGCCCAACAAGATTGCCACCTACGACCTCAACCCCGACGGTCCTGGACGTGACGGTACGCTGAAGATCAGCCAATATCTCGCCTCCAAGGGCTACGACTTCATCGGCTGTTCCGAGGACTTCAACTATAACGGCGCCCTGATGGAAAGCCTCAACGGCTATTCCTGCGGCACCATCCGCAACACGCTCAGCGCTGGGGACTTAGACTACTGGCAGCTCATTCAGGGAAAGATTCATGTAGACACCGACGGTCTGAACCTCCTCTGGAAAAACAGCAAGATCAGCGCCACCGGCGAGAGTTGGACGGGCTGGTGGGACACCGAGAGCACCGACGGCAATCAGTATGTGGAAAAAGGCTACCGATACTATAACGTGACCATCGACGGACGTGCAAGCATCGACGTCTTCATCCTCCACATGGATGCCGGCGACACCAACGCAACATGGTCGCGAGAGTCGCAGTGGCGCCAGCTCGCCGATGCCATCAACAGCAGCGACCACACCCGCGGCAAGCTCATCATCGGCGACACCAACAGCCGCTACACCCGCGAGAATGTCATCACCAACTTCTTTAGCCGCCTCAGCAGCGACTTCACCGCAAACGACGTCTGGGTGGAGAAGTACCGCAACGGCATCTACCCCACCACCGACATGGACAACCTCGCCGACCAAAGTGACATAGACAACTACTCCAACTACGAGATCGTCGACAAGATTATCTGTATCAACCCCAAGACTGCCAACACCGTCAGGCTCACCCCGCAGACGTTCAGCATCCAGCATGACTACACCTACGGCTATGTCGACGGCACCGCTGACACCACGCCGCTGGGCGACCACCATCCCGTCGTCGTACAGTTCAAGTGGCAGCTCTCTGCCGACGTCACGCCAACGGCGATTACTCTTGCCGACGCTTCTGACAACACCACCGCCATCAGCAATGCCAATGGTGTGCTGGCCAATGTCACCCTGCAGGGCCGTACCCTCTATAAGGACGGCTCATGGAACACCCTCTGCCTGCCGTTCTCGATGACGACCGAGCAGGTGGCTGCACAGCTGGCCCCCACTGCCCTCATGGAACTCGACACGAAGGAATCCGGCCTCGACGGCACCACCCTCTACCTCTACTTCAAAGACGCCACCGCCATCAACGCCGGCACACCTTATATTATTAAGTGGAACGCCAACAGCGGTGACGACCTCGTCAATCCCGTCTTCCGCGGCGTCACCGTGACAAACGGTTCTCCCGCCGAAATAGAGAGTGAGGACGGCGCGGTCACCTTCAAGGGCACCTACGCTCCCGCCGCTCTCAACGCCGTCTCGACCAACCTCTACCTCGGCACCAACAACACCCTCTACTACCCTGCTGCCGACGGCTTCAAGGTCAACGCCTTCCGTGCCTACTTCCAGCTGAGCGAACCAACTGCCAACACGGCCCGCGAGTTCATCCTCCGATTCGGCGACGAAACGACAGGTTTTACTGAAGGAAGAGGGAAGAAGGAAGATGTAAGAAGCAAAAGTGGATACTACAACCTCCAAGGCCGCCGCGTCACCAATCTCACTCCACACTCCACACTCCACACTCCACGAACAATAATCATCCAAAACGGCAAGAAGGTCATCACCCACTAAGCGTATAGTGGCGGGTTTCGGCGCTTTTAATTGCACAAAAATTAGGTAATATCAAAATAAAGTTTAATGTTTCAGGGCGCAGCACCGCAAGGCGGCTGCGCCCCAAATATTCCGCGTAAATCAAAAATAAAGGTAAGAAAATCATATTGTCATGCTATGCGCACGGATTTCTTCCTATCTTTGCAGGCGTAAATCAGAAACTGCTAATCACACCTATACAAACATGGAACAGAAGAAGTATTTCTTTGCCGTCGACCTGGGAGCAACCAGCGGCCGAACGATTATCGGAGATATCGAGAACGGGAAGATGTCGTTAGAGGAAGTGACCCGTTTCCCCAACAACCTCATTGAGCAGGGAGGCCACTACTACTGGGACATCTACGCGCTCTATTTCGAAATTATCCGCGGACTGAAGGAGGTGGCCCAGCGCGGACTGGAGATTACCTCCATCGGCATCGACACCTGGGGTGTCGACTTCGTCTTCATCGGCGACGACGGAGCTATATTAAGGAATCCGCGCGCGTATCGCGATCCTATTACTTTTGACGCGATGGACGACTACCTCAAACACGTCATCTCGAAGAAGGAGGTCTATGACATCACGGGCATCCAGTTCATGAACTTCAACTCCATCTTCCAGCTCTACGCCATGAAGCGCGAGGGGAACACGGCCTTCTGCAACGCCCAGAAGATTCTGTTCGTCCCCGACGCCCTGTCGTGGATGCTTACGGGCAACGAGGTGTGCGAATACACCATCGCCTCGACCTCCCAACTTCTTGATCCCCGCACCAAGCAGCTCGACGAGCGCCTGCTGCAGTCGTTGGGACTGACACGCTCGAAGTTCGGCAAGATGGTCAACCCCGGCACCGTCATCGGCGTACTCACCGACGAGGTGCAGCGGCTGACAGGACTGGGACCGGTGCCCGTCATCGCCGTCGCCGGTCACGATACCGGCTCGGCCGTTGCCGCCGTTCCAGCCAAGGACAAGCAGTTTGCCTACCTGTCGAGCGGCACGTGGAGCCTCATGGGCATCGAGACGAAGGATGCCATCATCAGCGACCTCAGCTACGAGCGTAACTTCACCAACGAGGGTGGCATCGAGGGTACTACCCGCTTCCTGAAGAACATCTGCGGCATGTGGCTCTACGAGCGGTGCCGTGCAGAGTGGGGAGATGTTTCCCATCTCCCGTCCCATCAGGAACTACAGGGACAGGCGATGACGGTCGAGCCATTCCGCAGCCTCATCAACCCCGACGATCCCATGTTTGCCGCCCCGACATCGATGATACAGGCCATCCAGCAGTACTGCCGCGACACCAACCAGCCCGTGCCCGAGACACCGGCCGAGATCTGCCGCTGCATCTTCGACTCCCTCGCCCTGCGCTATCGTCAGGTCTTCCAGTGGCTCCAGAAGTTTGCCCCCTTCAAGTTAGAGACACTCCACATCATCGGCGGCGGTTCGCTCAACAAGTACCTCAACCAGTTCACCGCCAACTCCACGGGTGCCACCGTCCTCGCCGGCCCTCAGGAGTGTACCGCCATCGGCAATATCATGCTGCAGGCCAAGGCCGCCCGTCAGGTGAAGGACATCTGGGAGATGCGCGCCATCATTGCCAACTCAGTAGAACTGGTGAAGTATGAGCCGCAGGACAAGGCCACATGGGACGAGGCTTACGAAAAGTTCCTGCGCCTATGCCCCTAAGTTAGGGGGATGGGGGGCTGAACAGACGAATACTACAAATAAATATTAACGAAGGGGTGAAGAACGATTGTTCAGACCCCCAACCCCCTAACTTAGGGGGCAAAAAAACAAAGAAGAAATGAAAGCTAATCTCATTGAACAGGCTTACGCCGTAGCCAAAGAGCGCTACGCAGCCATTGGCGTCGATACCGACGCAGTACTTGACCAGCTCCAGAAGCAGCAGCTCTCACTCCACTGCTGGCAGACCGACGACGTCGTCGGCTTCGAGCGTAACGAAGCCCTCTCGGGCGGTATCCAGACCACCGGTAACTATCCAGGCCGCGCCCGCACCATCGACGAGGTCCGTCAGGACATCGAGTTCGTGAAGACCCTGCTCGGCGGTAACCACCGCCTGAACCTCCACGAGATCTATGGTGACTTCGGCGGTAAGTTCGTCGACCGCGACCAGTGCGGCGTCGAGCACTTCCAGAGCTGGATTGACTGGGCCAAGGAGAACAACATGAAGCTTGACTTCAACTCCACCTCATTCTCTCACCCCAAGAGCGGCGACCTCTCGCTGTCGAACCCCGACAAGGGCATCCGCGACTTCTGGATTGAGCATACCAAGCGCTGCCGCAAGATTGCCGACGCAATGGGTAAGGCCCAGAACGACCCCTGTATCATGAACATCTGGGTACACGACGGTATGAAGGACATCCCCGTACAGCGCAAGAAGTACCGCGAGATTCTCGCCGCTTCACTCGACGAAATCATGGAGGAGAAGCTCGACTGGGTAAAGAACTGCTTCGAGGCCAAACTCTTCGGTATCGGCTTGGAAAGCTACACCGTCGGTTCACATGACTTCTACACCGCCTACTGCGCCACCCGCAAGTGCATTTACACACTGGACACCGGCCACTACGAGCCCACCGAGAATGTTTCAGACTTCGTCTCGACGCTGCTGATGTACGTGCCTGAGCTGATGCTCCACGTCAGCCGCCCCGTACGCTGGGACTCTGACCACGTGACCATCATGAACGACCAGACACTCGACCTTTTCAAGGAGCTGGTGCGCAGTGACGCCCTCGACCGTGCCCATGTCGGCCTCGACTACTTCGACGCCTCTATCAACCGCATTGGTGCTTATATTATAGGTTCGCGTGCGACCCAGAAGTGCATTCTCCAGGCCATGCTCGAACCGAAGCAGAAGCTGCGCGAGTATGAGGACAACGGCCAGTACTTCGAGCGCCTCGCCCTGATGGAAGAGGCTAAGTCGATGCCTTTCGGCGCCGTTTACGACTACTTCAACCTGAAGAACAACGTGCCCGTCGGCGAGGAGTTCATTGCTGCTATCCAACAGTATGAACGCGACGTGACAAGCAAGCGTTAAGTTTATTTTTTCAGATACTTGGCCAGCGGCGACTTGTTCTGCCGCAGACCGCGGGCAAATGACTGGGCGTTCATCTGAGCGCCCAGTTTTGATGTGTGGGTGTGGTCTTTCTTGAAATACTTGGCACCAGCCTTCTCCTTCAGTTCGGCCATCTTGGCCTTGGCCTTTTCCTTGTCTGCAGGTAAACTGCTGACCGCATATTTCTTATCGAGAAAGTCGGCTGAGATATTATGGACATCAACGAACTCAACACCGGTCTCTGCCACCACCTCACGATACCACTTGCCGTAGGAGCCGTCGCGGCGCTCCACCTTGCCGCCAGGCCACTCGTTACGCGGCGTCAACGAGACGAGAATGGGCGTGGCGCCCTTCTCGCGGCAGTCGTCAATCATCTTCTTCAGATACCAACCGAAGGAATATACCACCTCATAGTCGCCATTATCGAGCTTAAATACATGGCAGGTGTCAGCCGTTCCTGGGATGACGCCACGCGCCTTTGCATCGGTAATCGGGCAGATGTCGTTATGGCCGAACTGGATGGTGACGAAGTCGCCGGGCTTCAGGTTCTGATAGACGGCATCCCAGAGCCCCTCTTTAATAAAGGTACGCGTAGAACGGCCGGCACGGGCAGCATTGACCAACTGCACCTTAGTGGTGTCGAACACGGTGGCGGCCTGCGATGCCCAGCCCCACATGCCGTCATCGTCCTTGTCAGCATTCTTCACCGTCGAGTCGCCAGTGAACCAGACAACGGGCCGGCCACTGAGACGCTCTATGTTCCAGACGGTTTTCTGAGGAATCGGCATAAACTTCATCAGCTCTTTCAACTTCGGGTCGTGGCTCTTCACAATACCAAGATAAGCACTATGGGCGTTCAACTCAGCACCGAACTTCGAGGTATGGATATTGTCGCCGAAGAAATGGTACTGCAGCTTCCAGCGGCTGTAGCTGTCGAGCGCCTTGCCGCTCATCTCGTTCAGATCGACGAAGGGCACACCCTCTGTGGCAGCAACGTAGGCCGCCCACTCCGTCTGTGGCTTGCGCACGACCTTCCCCTTGTCATCGAAGGCATTACGCGGCGTCAGCGACATCAGCACGGGGTTGGCCCCCTTCTGGCGAATCTCGCAGATATAACGGCGCAGGTAGTTGCCATACGAATAGACGGTATCCTGCCGCTGCGTACGCTGGTTGAAGCCAATGTAGCAGGTGTCCATATCGACGCCGGGGATGACGGCACGCGCCCGTCGCTGGTCGAAGAACTCACCGTTGTCGTTATGACCAATCGAGACGATGACCCAGTCACCAGGCTTCAGCGCCTGACGGATGGCCGGCCATAGGTCAGTATAAAAAGTACGCGTGGACATACCGCCCAGCGCCTGGTTCTCAACCGTTATCCTGTTGGCATCGAAATACTTGGGGAAGTAGTAGCCCCAGCCCCACTGGCCGTTGTTGCCGTTGCCCAACGTACCGTTGCGCATCGTCGAGTTGCCGACGAGGAACATCACGGGGTTCGTGCCCTTACGGGTAGAGCCGGGCTTGGGTCTTGACATCAGCGCCTTGGCAATAGAGTCAGGCGTATTGTCCACCACCTTGTTCACATCCTCAATCGGGTCGGGCAGGTTGTCGAAGTTCTGCGCCTGGGAAGTGAGAAGTGAAGAGTGAAAAGTGAAGAGTGCTGTCAGCAGCAGTAGTTTTTTGTTCATAGTAGTTTGCTTTTGTTATTTGTTTCTCTAAAATGTCTCTTTGAGCACCTGCTCCACAACCTTCGGGAAGTACTGCATCTCCAACTGGTGCTCCTTCTCGGCAATGTCATCGACTGAGTCGTCGGGACTGAGGTCACAGCGGTACTGGGCAATAATCTCGCCGCCGTCGCAGACGGGCGTCACCCAGTGGACGGTCATGCCCGTCTCCGTCTCTCCGGCAGCCTTCACCGCCTCGTGGACGTGGTGTCCCCACATTCCCTTGCCGCCGTACTTAGGCAGCAGGGCAGGATGCAGGTTGACGATGCGGCGCGGGAAAGTGTCAATCAAAAAGTCGGGAACCAACGGCAGGAAACCCGCCAGCACGATGAAGTCGATATGATATTCACGCAGCAGCGGCAGCATCACCTCCGGATCGTTCAACTGGGCTTTCGGGGCCACGGCCGTCGGCACGCTGAGCCGCCGGGCCCGCTCCAGGGCCAGTGCGTCAGCCTTGTTGCTCACCACTAAGGCACAGCTGACGCTCTCGCTGTCAGCAAAATAACGGATAAGGTTCTCACAGTTAGTGCCGCCACCCGACACAAAGATCGCTATGTTTACTTTCTTCATATTCCAATCAATATTCCTTGAACTAAAATGCCATTGCAGCAGTTAAGAGTTGCTTACTGATTTCTTTTGACGAGGCAAAGGTAATAGACTTTTGTTTAATATGCAAATATTCAAGCATTTTTCTTTCCAACAAAATGGTTTTGTTGATTACATTATTTTACTTAAAAAGACAGCCCGGGCCGTCTACTCGTCCGCCCCAGGCCGTCCAACCGTCCGCTTCTAGGCCACATCCCGATTTAATTTACACTGAACTTGATATATAAATTCACTGAAACAACTAGCTAAATTCACTGAAATTACTAAGTAAATTCACTGAAATTGCAATGTAAATTCACTGAAATTACTAAGTAAATTCACTGAAATTGCAATGTAAATTCACTGAAATTGCAATGTAAATTCACTGAAATTGCAATGTAAATTCACT
>CALDLA010000056.1 GCA_937898415.1 uncultured Prevotellaceae bacterium
GAGCCGTAAGATTCAAAGGGCTATTCAAAAAGAGTACACTGCCATCATTCAAGATGACGGTTCTGTCAATGAAAAGACCTTGGCACGAATTGTCCTAAGTGTTGGAGAGGATTCCCTGCTCAACCATGGAGATATACGGGAGATGCTTGATCAGAATGTAAACGGTGAGTACGACGAGAAGGTAAAGGCGGCCATGAGAACTGCCGTTGAGCAAGGGCTTCCTGCCTTATTGCAGGACGTGAATGTCAAGCGCAAGCGCCTCATGCCTTCTATTGATGTCTGTGTGTCATCGGAGGAACTGGCAAAATTGCCTGAGGACGCTATCCATACTTTACGCTTCAAGGTGTCACCTAACAACATTAATATATACTTGAAAGACGAATAAAATATCTCGCTTATGGAAACGAAATATAACAAGGTAAGCAAACAGATCATGGAGTTGAAGGATCTGATTTCCGGTCCACTGGTTGCTACGATAGATGCGGATAGTATGTCGACACGGAGATATCTTAGTTATCTCTATGAACTAGCATTCGATTCCTATAATCCGGAAACGGGAGAAGTTGGGAACTTGAGGATGTTGGAGTTTACCTACAATGTGCAGGATAACGGAACACAACGACAACAGCGCGTCAGCATCCCGCTGATGACACTAGTGCCACTACCCTTGCTTCAGGTGAAGGAAGCAGATTTCGATTTTGATATTCAGATTATCGATGCGGTCAGTGCCGACAAACATTCAACCTTTTCTCTGAAGGGAAAGAATGATGGGGAAGATCCGATACCAGAAGGCGTCAAACTGAGGGTGTCGATGGCCGCATCAAATATTGAGGGCAATATGGAAAAGAAGATCAGACAGGGACTTGCCGCTAATATGAAAGTTAAGGTAAAGATGCAGCAAGCAGACATGCCTGGTGGTTTGTCGAATTTGCTGAACCTGACTACCAACAACCTCCAGATTGAAGATATGAAAGAAACTCCAGAAGAGCAAGAAGAAGTAGAAACTGAATAACTGAAGAAAGCAATGATTCCAACTAAACCAAGAATGCAACAGCAACAACATGGTGTGCCTGGCATACAATGCCCAATCTGTAGTCAACTAATCCCTGTTTCAATTCGTCAACTATTATTTACCAGGAGTTTGCATTGTCCTGTATGTGGACTGAGTCTGTTCATTGACAAGAAAAAGTCGGACAAAGCCCTGAAGATTCTGGCAAAAGTGGACGAAGCGCAGCGAAGGGTAGAAAATACAAGTCACTTTAGCAAATAGTTGTAATGGGGGGTTTGCGTTCACTGACTCGATGGCTGAAAAGACTCTTCCATAAAACAGAAGATACTACTGTACGAGTTGAAGGGAATGACGGATACGGCGAACTGCTCATCAGCCATTTGGAAACTCTTTCCAAAGGAAAAGTGATGAAGTTGAGGAAAAACGGTAGCAGAAACAGATGGAAAGGCGAGGTAATGTCAATGACGGATGCCTATCTTTTTCTAATCAGGATGCCTACCGTATACCCTGATAATATTACGCACCACATGGCCAGTGATTGCCTGATATATCATGCCCAACTTAACGAAAATCAGCAGTTGACCATGCGGGAGAGGTATGTAAGAGGCAATCGAGTGGTGGACTTAAAACTTAATAGTAATCATCAGCCGATAATTGTCAGGCTGTTATGTAATCAGAGTTAAACTTATGAAGAAAATCATCATCATCATCGCACTGGTGTTTCTGCTTGTCATAGCAGGAATATTCATCGCTACCCAAGAACGGACAAACAGACAGTCACAACCAAAAGAACAGGTTGAGACGGAACGATTACGGGACCGACTCCAGACATTTACAAAAGACAAAGAACAATATGATCTCAAGACATGTTACAAGATCGTTGACAATGCGGAAGACGCTGAAATGCAGTTCCTGAATCTGACTGAAGGACTGAGAAAATATAAGCAGCATATTGGAACGGATGTGATATGGACAGCAATAAGTTCCAATATGGACACATTAAAGATGACCATCCATCTTAAGCCATCAAGTGAGCAGTGGCTAGGTGTCATTAATGTAAAGATGAAAAAGGTTCCTGACATCAGGCAGATCAATCTCTATGAAGCTGTCACAAGTGATGACACTGTCAATTACCAACGAGGTGTGTTAAACGATGTTGAACATAAACAATAAGAATTATGCAAACTATCAAATTAAGATCAATGGGAAGTGATGTTGTACTCTTGCAGCAACTTCTCAACAAATGGGGTTACAAAGTCGATGAGACGGGACTCTTTGACGAGCAGACCGACATTATGGTACGTGACTTCCAACGTAAGAATAAACTTGCTGTTGACGGTATAGTCGGCAAAGGCACATGGAGCAAATTGCAGGACGAGAATGCCCGTCAGACGGCTACCCTTCGGCTTACTGAGGAGGATTTCAAACGTTGCGCAGAGATCCTGGACGTAGAAGTGGCTGCCGTGAAAGCCGTACAGGAGGTGGAAACAGGAGGCCGTGGTGGTTTCTTTGCCCCTGGTCGTCCTGCTATTCTCTTTGAAGGTCATATTTTCTGGAGCCAACTCAAGAAATATGGTCTTAACCCAGAGGACTATGTAAAAGGCAACGAGGATATTCTCTATCCAAAATGGACGAAAAGCCATTATAAGGGAGGTATGGGTGAATACGAACGTTTGAAAAAGGCGCTCGCCATCCATGAGAAAGCTGCTGCCTGTTCTGCAAGTTGGGGACTGTTCCAGATCATGGGGTTCAACTATGAGGCATGCAGATGTAAGAATGCCAGGGAGTTTGTCGAAAAGATGTGTGCCAACGAGGGAGGTCAACTTGATCTCTTCACGGCATTCCTGAAATCCAACGGTTGGGACAAGTATCTCCGTACGCTTAACTGGACGGAGTTTGCCCGACACTATAATGGTCCTCAATATGCACAGAACAAATACGACGAGAAACTGCAGAAAGCATACATGAAGTACAAGCAATAAATTGAACTTTCTGATAGTTCGTCGAATTCCGTCTTATCTTTTTGTTCATACGATTATAAAGAAGAACTCCTGCCATTGGTCTTACGACAATGCAGGAGTTTTTATGTGTCTTGGTGGACTAAACTGTAGCATGAAAAACAGATTTCTTCACATAGTCAACAAAGAGTATTTTTGCAATAAAAACAATCTGGCAGGTTCCGAAAAGCCCAATAGTAAACAGAGTAGGAAACTAAATATGAACGATCATGAAAAAGTAGTAAAAAAGCTATTCAACAGAGATTTAATTAACAAAAGGCGGTTCCTGAAAAGCCTAAGATAGAGTAAGGGAGAATAAATTACAATTATGTGTAAAATAGAAAAAATCGAAGAAAAGAAACATTTTTTTCATTTATCAAAAAAATCTTCACTAAAGAACATTTCAGATAGTACAGGAGAACTTTTGAAACAATTAGTAGAAAAAATAAAACATAGTGACAACGAGGATCTAAAAGACTGGTCTGATTGTTTGTATTTGGCAGAGGACATAAATGTGTCTCTTGGATATGCAGAAGAAACATCTTATGTCTTTGAATTTATTGTAGAAAATAGTTTTGATTACGTAAATTGCACAAACGAAGAATTCTCAAAGATTGAACAAAATATTGAAGTACGAAAAGCAATCATGGAATCCGTTCGCGATCTCATAAAGGGAGACCCTAAAGACCTCGAGTTTGGTTTTATGTATATGTTAAGTAAAATGAATTATGCATTTAGATGTTATGCAGATTCTGATAAGAACTTTGAGCTTCTAGTTCCTCCAAGTATTCTTACAAACAATTTTAAGATTGTTAAACTTTCCGAACTGGACTACAACCCATTCAAAGATAACAAGCCTGATATAAACAAACTTAAATTGATATCTTCTATATCTGATATTTAAAAGACATTTTGTGGAATTATACAATCATATGTAAAAAATTTATAGGTAATGTTGCTTAAATTGTATTGAAGTAATTTCCTGTTATGTTTTAACCTCAGATGGGAGACATTTTAAAAGCGTTTTCTATCTGAGGAACTTCTTTTTGCACAAAATTTATATGTATCATCATCATGCATTGCCTGTAAAGAAAAAGGAATTTGAAATGCCTTTCTTGTTATTGTTAAGTTGTAGCACTTCTTTCTTTTCTTAAGGTCTCAGATTCCGGACTATAGATACCACGGAATTAACCTAACATAGGCGACCATGGTAGTGGCGATGAGCGTCTATATCGTGTTAAGTCCTAAAAGGACTCTATCATTATCTGTTTCTGATTTCCAATACTTATGGTCTTCGCTTTTGAAGTCTAAGCCATCATATTGAAAGTGATTTTTTACGCAGTTTGCCGAGGTAAGCAGGCGTGATATTGAGGTACGAAGCGATATCCTGCATTGCAATATCCTGTACAATGCCGGGACAACGCTGTAGCAAAAGTTCGTAACGCTCGAGTGGCGTGGCGTAGTATAGGTTTTGATAATGCAAATGGAACTGGCTGGTCATGTGCTCAGCAATGAG
>CALDLA010000057.1 GCA_937898415.1 uncultured Prevotellaceae bacterium
TGCTAGTTCTAATACCGTTTGTACTATCAACCCTCTTCGCTGATGACATTGGGCTTGGGTGGTCTGCCAGGTCCCTTTGCCTTCACCTTCTTTGACTTGTACTTCGGAGCACAGTTGTCAGGTACGGGGAATCCAAAAGCCTCGCAGATGTCAAGCTGCCTTCCGACGAACGGTGTGATATGTTTGGCTTTGCCCTTGTGCTCCACGATTCTGATGGAGCGCATTTCGTCAAGGATTTCCAGTGATGAACAAAAGGACTTCTTCAGGCCTGTCGTTTTCCAGACGTATTTCAAGTACGATGACATAATCAGTGCGACAAACATAATGAACAGGCGTCCGTTCTTTCCGTCCTCCGACCAGTTCCTCTGCCTGTCACATCCGAGCGGTCCTTTCTGCTGCTCGAAAAGCTTCTCCTGCTCGTCCCGCAGCGAATAGGCGTCAAGTGCCTGCATGGGATTCAGGTCGAGTCTGTGGGTGACGTTGGCATAGAAGCCTGATGACAGCTTGGCCTCTTCCACCTTTTTCGTGTTCAGTTCATATGACACCAGCGTCCTGTCATCGTCTTTTATCCTGACCGTGAAGTACGAGTAGTTCTTGCGTATGCTCTCGTCGTCATCCACGGGGAGGCCGCCCTGCCTGATGTCTTCAAGCGCTGCACGCTGGTGCTTGATTGCCACGTCGAGCGACGTCAGTTCCTCGCTGCGCCTCATAGGGTCGAAGTACAGGTTGAGTCTGAGCCTGTCGGCATCCTTCTCAACGCCCGAGCGCACCTCCACCTTGTAGTCAATGTCGTATTGGCGGTAATATATCCGGCTGTCCTCGTCCACTTCCATGCCCTCAGGGCTGTGTATAAATGATCCGAATGCGCGTATCCTGTCAAGCACCATCTTCTGCCGTACCTTCACCCACATGATGAGCGGCTGGCCGTCAAGGATGTACCTCTCCATGTTGCGGACGGACTCGTAGCCCCTGTCCGTGATGAGCACCAGCAGGGGAAAGCCCGCATGGCGGAGGTCGAGCAGAATGGTCTCCACGCTCCTCGAGTCTGGAATGTTGCCGGGGAATGTCCTGTAGTATATAGGCATGTGCGTGTTCAGGTCGTAGACGACCACCTCCGTGGTCTGCTCCAGCGGAAGGCGCTCCTTGTTCCTGCCCCACTTGATGTCTGCCAGCGAGCTGCCGTATGCAGATCGGGTCGTGGAGTCGACGGCGCACAGGTCGCCGTCCTTCGTCCTCGCAGCCCTGAGACGGAACAGGTCCATGCGGTGCTGCTCCGTGATGCTCTGTGTCAGATACGTGATGTCGGGAGAGGTGAGCGGGCGCCGGTAGGGAACCCTCTCTATCCTCTGCCAATGGGCTGCGCGGTTGAAGGTGTTGCCGGTCGTTATGTGGAACATGGCAAGCGTCATGATGGCATCGGCCATCTCCCTGTTGCCGCCCAAGGCCTCCTCCAGGTCCTTGCGAAGGCCTGTCTTCCCGGCAATCTGCTCCAGCAGCCAGATGTCGCCATACAGCTTGTTGGAATCGTCGTCATCGCATGACGGCCTGCCCGCCTTCCGCTCACTGGGAAGGGACGCCACCTCGCTCATGTCCCAGTCGTCAGGGAAGATGAGCTTGCGCCGCTCTGACACGTCCGCGTAGAGATAGGTCTTGTTGGGATGGAACTTGTTATTCTCATCAACCGTACCCCAATGGATGCGCCTGTGCCTGTTGCGACCGCTGGTTCTCTCAGGGTCAACAACCAGCGGCTGAGTGCTGGCGTATCGGTATCCGTTGTTCAAATGAATCTTCACCTTATATCTGGTGCTCTCTTCTGCC
The DNA here is from genome assembly GCA_937898415.1 of uncultured Prevotellaceae bacterium. Lineage (GTDB taxonomy): Bacteria > Bacteroidota > Bacteroidia > Bacteroidales > Bacteroidaceae > Prevotella. The sequence goes on from CALDLA010000057.1 coordinate 1,819, forward strand.
TGTCTTGCCATAATGTACTGCTTTGATAGTACAAAGGTAGTACAAAAGATTTGATAAACAAGCGGTAGGCAGGACAAAAAACGCTTATTTACAGTAATTTAACAGAAAATGGCTGATTGATAGTACAAAAGGACTCTAAATTAGAA
>CALDLA010000058.1 GCA_937898415.1 uncultured Prevotellaceae bacterium
TAGTCCATCAGGTCGCTGAACTTACCAACGTTAATCACTTTGTAATTCTTACCACTCTTTGTTGTCTCAATCTGTTTCATAATTCTTATACGTTTAAAATGTTATTATTTCGTTTTGACGGTGCAAAGGTACGGCGAATATTTCATTCCCACAAGAAGGCACTTTTTGGTGGGATAGTTACCAAAAAGTAGGAATTGGGATGTTATCGCACTTCGGCGAAAACCACTTTAACTCAGATTAACATAGTATAATGTCGTAAGTTGGTAACTTTTTGCTACCTTTGCCGAAAATTCTATAGTTATGGCAGATATAAAGGCACAATATTTAGCCTGTCCTATCAGGCACGTTGTCAGTCGCTTCGGCGACAAGTGGTCGATGCTCGTTCTCTATATGCTTTATAAAAGCGAGACAGGCGTTTTGCGTTTTAATGAAATCCGTAAGCTGATGTCTGATTGTTCCCAGAAGATGCTCTCGCAAACGTTGAAGAATCTGGAGCAGAGTCACCTTGTTCATCGTGAGGTCTATCCAGAGGTTCCTCCTCGTGTAGAGTATTCCCTGACTGATACAGGCCGTTCACTCATGCCGGTGCTTACGGATCTAATAGCCTGGGGACAGCAGCATTTCAAGGATGTGGTGACGGATTAAGATAAGAATCTGATATGGTACAGCAAATTGAAATAACCCTGAAACCGAAACGTCGCGGCTTCCATTTGGTGACGAGCGAGATTCTGAGCCAGTTGCCGAAATTGCCGAAGACGGGCATCGTGAACATCTTCACGAAGCACACCAGCTGCGGACTGAGCATCAACGAGAACTGCGATCCAGATGTTCGTGTGGATATGGAAACCATCTTCAACCGTCTCGTGCCAGAGAATCGTCCTGAGTACGAGCATACTTTGGAAGGCGCAGACGATATGCCTGCCCATGCCAAATCGACATTGAGCGGTGTCAGCATCACCATCCCCATCACCGATGGCAAGTTGAACTTGGGAACTTGGCAGGGCATCTATTTCTGCGAGTTCCGCAACTACGGTGGCTCCAGAGAGTTGGTAGTAACAATTATTGGAGAATAATCATCCGATAAAACAAAAGAAGGTAATTATATGGTTAACTACGGACTCAAGAATAAAGTAGCTCTGATTACAGGAGCAAATAACCCACAGGGGATTGGGGCAACGACGGCATTTGCTTTTGCTCGTGAAGGGGCAAAGGTGGTCTTGATATACAAGAGAATCCACAGGCAGTTTGACCAATCGAAGACTGACAAGAACGGTACGGACAGGTATTTCGAGGCAAACTCAGGCAATGCTGATCGTGTTGAGAGCAGGCTAAAGGAAATGAATGCCGACTATATGATTCTGGAAAGCGATATTTCCTGTGAAGCTGCCGTAAAGGAAATCTATTCGAAAGTCCTTGAACGATATGGAAAGGTCGATGTTCTGGTCAACAATGCGGCCGATGGTGACATGGACGGTATCGACACCATAGAGAAAATCACGCAGAATGTGATTGATGACACTTTTGCGGTCAATGTCCGTGGAAGTATCCAGATGACAAGGGAGATGATTACCCATCGCGGTGATTATGGGCGCATCATCAATATTTCTACCGATGCATCACAGGTTTTTGCAGGACAGATAACCTACGGAGCAAGTAAGGCTACACTTGAAGCACTTACCCGCAGCATTGCCTTGGAGGTGGCAAAGTACGGTATTACCGTCAATTGTGTTGCACCAGGTCCGACTCAGACGGGATGGATTGACACTGATTTGGAACAGTCTGTTCTTCCAGTCATTCCTATGGGTAAACTGATTCTGCCGGAAGATATTGCAGAAACGATTCTGTTTTTGGCAAGTGAGCAGGCGAGAATGCTAACGGGTCAAGTCATTAAAGTATCTGGTGGACATGCCTTATGAATCTTCCGAAGTTTATCATTACTCTTGATGGTGTGCTACGTTTGGGTGAAAAAAGTAGGAGCAACACCGCAATGGATGCTGCTCCCAGTTGTTTTTTAGATGTTTCAATCCTTTGTGACAAAGCCCTGCGAGGCTTATGAAACCTCGATGGCCTTGGTAACCTTCTGCTTCGGCTCGATCTTCGGCATAGTGACGGTCAGAATGCCATCCTCGACCTTGGCAGAGATCTGATCTTTCACCACATCGTCAGGCAGCGTGTAGCTTTGCTCGTAGTTCGAGTAGCTGAACTCGCGGCGCAGATAGTGATGGTGCTTGTCCTCATGCTTGTGCTCCTGTTTGTTCTCAATGGCGATGGTGAGGTTGCCCTCGTCGTTGATGGCCACACGGCAATATT
>CALDLA010000059.1 GCA_937898415.1 uncultured Prevotellaceae bacterium
CGTAAGCGTATCCGTTCCGACGTCTTGCGGGTTCTTCTAAAAACCTGTACCTTTGCATATTCCTTTTAAAATCTATAAAAATTGATAATGCAATATGAGTTACAGTGCAGTAGGTTCCCGCTATGAAAAGGCCTGGGATGATTATTTGTCAGAGCTGGCGATGAAGCCAGATCTTTATCTTTCTAGTTTTCTCAAGTCACATCATATTGGCGTACATGGTTTCGAAAATTGGATGAGCCGCAAAGGTTACAGCGTCCGTCGTGCAAAGGCTCATGCAGCCGGTCTGCAGCCTGTTTCTTCGAAAGAAGAGGCAGCGACAATTCCTGCAGCCTCTTTTGTACCAGTCGTCCTTGGTGAAGATTCCAGTATCGAATCTCATTCCTGTGATATTCTTACGGGTATCAGCCTGACACTTCCTGACGGGACGGTGATCAATATCCGTCGTGGAAGTGCCGAAGCTGTCGTTTCATTCCTTAAACTTTATTCCGGGGAGGGCGCGCCATGTTCGGATTAGAGGAAAGCAGGCGGTATTATGTGTGCCAGCACTATGTCAGGATGAATCTCGGCATCAACGGACTCTCTAAACTGGTAAGCCAGGAACTGAGGCGTCCGCTGCTCAGCGGTGACGTTTTCATCTTCTTCGGCAAGAACCGCCAGACGGTGAAGCTCCTTTGCTGGGACGGCGACGGTTTCCTTCTCTATCAGAAGCGGCTGGAGCGGGGCACCTTCGAGCTACCCCGTTTCAAGCCTGACCAGAAGGCCGCAGAGATGCCCTACAGGACGCTTTCTGCCATCATGCAGGGTGTGAGCCTCAAGAGCGTGAGATATCGCAAGAGACTGAGAATTGGCAATTCTAAGATTTTACAATCGCCTGATTATCAGTAAAATAATTCAAAAATAACTCCATTTTTCTTTGGCGGTCTCGTTCTTTTTTTGTACCTTTGCAGTATGAAAAAGGACGAGATTATCAGTATGCTCCAGCAGCAGGTTGTCTTCCTCCAGCAACAGCTTGAGGAGGCCAACCGCAAGGTGGATGAACTTCTGCATGAGGTGTCCGAGCTGCGTGAACTGCTCGTCCTGAAAAATCAAGAGGAACAGAAGCAGCAGAACATCATCAAGGGACTCACGAAGATACAGCAGAACAAGTCGGAGAAGCAGACTCCGTCTGTTGCTGCTTCCAAAGAACCTGCCCCAGATTCCAATGACACACAGGCAGCTCCTGAGCCGAAGCCGAGGGAGAAGACCAACTATGGTGCCAGGCGCAAGGAACACTATGAAGTGGAGGTCGAGGAAGAGGACGTCTATCCCGCCGATTCCCGCTTCGACGGAATGAAGGCACGCCTGATTGACACCCACGATGTGGTGCGCTATATCCTCGTGCCCATGCGCTTCATCAAGAAAGTATACCATGTACATGTCTATACCCAGGACGGGACCGTCATGGAGGGCAAGGCTCCCCTTGCCCCCTTGCAGGGCTCCAACTACGACGGCTCCTTCATCGCTGGCATCGCCCAGTTGCGCTACATCTACTCCATGCCCGTGGAGCGTATCGTGAAGTACTTCTCGGAGAACGGCTTCGACATGGACAAGGGTACGGCCCACGGACTGCTGCGCAAGACAGAGACCATTTTTGAAAATCTGTACAAGGCGATGGGACTGGCAGTCAAGGAGGATGATTACCTTGCTGGCGACGAGACCTATCATCGCGTACTTGTCAAGATGCCTGATGGAAGGGGCTCGAAGAAAGGATACATCTGGGTGGTGACAGCCATACACACAGGCCTGGTCTATTTCTTTTATCACGACGGGTCAAGAGAGCAGGATGTCATCCTTAACTATATAGGCAGCTATGGAGGGACCTTCCAGTCTGACGGATTCTACCCCTACAGGAAGATGGCGGCGCAGCTTACGAGATTGTCCTGCCTGCAGCATGTGAAGAGGAAATTCCTCGACTGCGACGACGATGAGGAGGCACAGGCCATAGTCAGGCTCATCAATGAGCTCTATCAGATGGAACACCAGCACAAAATCGGGATAGACGGATGGACAGTAGAGAAGAACCTCCGCTGGAGGAGGAAGTATGCCCCAGGGATACTGAAGAAGATACGCAGGAAGCTTGACCGGCTGGCTGCCGATCCTCAGATGCTGCCCAAGTCGGACAGGCATAACGCCGTGCACTATATGCTGAACGAATGGGATGCCATCGAGAACATCTTCACCAGAGGCGACTACAATCTGGACAACAACCTTGT
>CALDLA010000060.1 GCA_937898415.1 uncultured Prevotellaceae bacterium
TAGCGCACTACGTTCGGGACGTAGGGGTCGGGCGTTCGAGTCGCCTCATCCCGACAACGCAAGGTTGTCAAACGCAGGAGTTGGCCCTGCAGCCGCTTAAAACAAGCTGACAATAAGTTCCTGACAGTCAGCACGTTGTAAAGCATGGTGGTCGAGTAATCGGCCACCTTTTCTTTTTGGCGTTCACGAAATTTTTGGCGTGTTTTTGGCGTGATAACATTATTTAACCTTATCACCCCTATTTCAGGCTGTTTTATGCGAGATATAGAGACAATGAGAGCCGGGGCGGTGGGCCTCGGCTCTCGAAGTTAAGAGAAGGTTGGTCATGCAAGCCTGGGCAGACGTGTGACTTGCAAATGACCGAGTATCAAAAGTGCATCAGAACGTGTAGCCGTTCACGCTGTCCCAGTCGGGATCGGCGGTGAGGCGGAAGGTGCCGTCGGAGGTCTGGCCGCTGCCGCCGCTACCGAAAAAATTGCCAGTGTAGCGGGTAATTTGGTTGCGGGTGACGGGGATGTTCTCGAAGATGCGCTCCTTCACGGTGTTGTCGTTGGCATCGAGGGCGGTGACGGTGAGCTTCGTCAACACCTCATCCTCGGTGTGCGGCAGGGTGAAGATGTCGAAGGTGGTCACGCCGTCGGCAACTGTGCGGATTTCCGTTTGCTTTGAGTTGACACAGCCATAGCCAGCCGAGGGTGAAAACGTCGAGGAGCCGCCCGTGTAGTAGAACTTGAACTTTGCCACGGTGGACGGGATTTCATCGTCGGTCAACACCATGCGGAACATGGCGACGGCGCGGGTCAGAGTTAGGTCATACGATTGCTTGGCATCTGTCACGACCAGGTCACCATAATAATAAAAGGTGTCTGTCACTTTGTTGTTGGGGAATGTTACTTTCTCCGTTGAGGTAATCGTGGCCGAGCCTTCGCCGTTGTGGGCGATGACTACCAACTGATACGTCCCTGTTGCAAGTGTCAGGGCAACGGTGCCATAGCCAGTATCGCCCTCCTTTTGAGCTACCGTTTTTACCTTCGTACCTTCTGCATCAAAGATGGCGACATTCAGGCGCGAGCACAGTTCCGTGATGTCGGTGGCAGCACGGGTTCCAAACGATTCCTGCTCATACTGCGTCATGTGTAGGATGACGTTTGCCTCCTTCATAGATACAATGTCCTCGTCGAGGACGGGTTTCTCGCACGCTGCAATCAGCAGGGCGAGCGCGATAAACAAATACTTCTTCATGATGGATCATTCTTTAGTGATGGAAATAGTGGCGACGGGACGAATACGGGCGGTAGCAGCAAAGTTGTCGGCACCATCGGCTGCAGTCTGGGAGAGAATGCGATAAAGAATAGTGCCGCTGGCATCGTAGAGGTATTTGCCACTGGCGCTTACATCGGACTCAAAGGTGTCGTTAATGGAATTGAGCGCGGCGTAGATGACATTCAGTTCGTCGTAGGTGGGCAAGTGCCAATCGCTGATGCCGTCCACGTCTGCCTCGTTCAGTTTCTCGTCAATGAGGGCTTCGAGAACTTCGGGATGCCCTATGAAACTGGCATCGTTGTAAGCCTTGCCTATCGTCGCTTCGTTGGGCGAGAGCAGCGTCAACTCAGCCGACTGGCCATCATCTGCCACGATTGAGGCCAGTACATAACAGCCCTGATAGGTAGAGCCGACAGAGGGAAGGTCGCTGACAGTATTACCATTGTCATCGCCCGAAGAGCCATTGTCATCATCAACCGCACTACTGCCGTTCTCGTCGAACTCAAAGCTGATTGTCCTTTCTCCGAGCCACGTTGCGCCTGTGATGGTGCCAGTCAGGTTGACACCTACGGCCTCGGTGTAGGTACCGTCAATGTTGATCTTATACCCAGCCTCCAACTGGTCGCTGCACGAATAGGTGTATGTCTTCGTCGTGCCACCAATGGCGATGTTCACACTCACGCTGGCGGGCTGACTGCTTGGTGGCAGCAGGTAGGCACTGGCGGCGTTCTGCCACGTCCTCCCATCCTCTTGGCGAATCAGCGCAATGATGCTGCTTCCATTCGTCGTACTATACGTCCCGCCGATGGTCAGGCTCTGCCATAGCGGGGCAATCGTCACGCTCACAGCCGTTGCCGCCGTCGGAATCTTTTTGATAGTCACGTCATGAATGAGCATCGTCTTCCGCATCATGCCCAGCGTGACAGTGTTCGTGCCGCCATCGACGAGCGTTGCCGTGGCCGAGGCCGTCATCAGGTCGCCGTGCTCGTGCCCTTCACGTAGCGCAATTGTCGACGTTGCCAAAGCATCCGACGCATCAGGCAGTACATAGTCCGAAACCGACGCACCGCCAATGGCATACACTGAGTACGTCCCTTCCACAAGCGGAATGTTCAGCGCCTGCCCCTCGTCGCCGATGGTCTGCACCGCCCGGCACTCATCGCCAGCAAACACATACACCGCCACAGGGTACGCAACCGTCGCTTCATCAGCAGATCCTCCCGCTCGCGTTCTTACCTGCAACACAGAGTTCTTTACTTGCCCGCTGCCGACATCCTCAATGTCATCCACGAGCGCTTTCTCACACGCCGTCAGCCCCAGCACCGCCAGAGCCGACGCAAACAAAATCTGTTTGTTCATAGTTTGTTATAATTTGGTGAATAAAAAAAGCGGGTAAACTCCGGAGGATGCATTGCTGCAGACTCCAGAGTTACCCGGGTATTACTCGTATACTTTCCCCTAAACCTTCTTGCCTGAATACAGGGTATTACAGCTTAAACGTCGCTCTCAGCAGGGCGGTGCGACCGCAGAGGGTGTAGTCGTAGGTGTAGGTGTTGATGCCGTTGAAGAGGGTGTAGGCGTAGTGGCGCTGGTTTAGGAGGTTGTCGAGTTCGAGGCGGAGGACGAGGCGTTTGAATTTGTATTGGGCGGAGGCGTTGAAGAGGGACATGCGCTTGTACGTGTCGGTGGTGAGCTGGCGGCGCACGTGGTCATAGTCCAGGGAGAGGTCGAGGGTGGCGATGGGGAAGATGTGGACGGCACCGCTGTGGGTGAGGGAGGTCGTAGTGTTGCTCTCTTCGGAATAGCGGGTGCGCGACCACCCATAATTTATGTCGTAGCGCAGTTCGAGCCACTGGACGGGGGTGATGGTGGCGTTGCCATGTAGGGCGTAGCTGTTCGTGCGGGTGTCGATGACGGTCTCGTCCACGGCCTGTTCGCCACTGCCGAAGCTGTAGCTACCGTCGGCACCGAGCTTGGCAAAGAGCGTGGGGATGTTCTTCGTGGCGGCAAGAGAGAAACTGGTGGAGCGGCTGCGGGAGTCGCGGAGCAGGGCGGTGCTGCTCACGTCGATGCCGCTGACCGACTGCGACGTGAGCGTGTTCTGCTTGCCTTCGCTGTGGGTAGCTGCGAGGCTCAGCGTGAAGTACTGCATGGGCAACTGCCACTTCCAGTCGCCCGATGTGTGCCACGTGTTGGACTCGCCGATGATGCCCGACGAGGTGCGCACCGAGCGGTAATCCACCTGCATCGGCTCCGTCAGCAGCGTCATCATGTCGCCGATGGAAGTCGTGTAGCCCGTCGAGAACGACAGTTTGCTGTTGGCCGAGAAGGTGTAGTTGATGCCCATCGAGGGATTGAGCACGGGCTTGACTATCAGTCGAGCCTGCTCACGCTCGGCAGAGCTGATGCAAGCATCGCTCTGCTCTCGCTCACTCGCAGCCTTGGTGTAGTTCAGTTTATTGGCTTTGCCTTCCTCCGTCACGACTCGGCCATCTTCAAGCGAGCTTGGATGGCTCTCGCTGTTTCGTCGGTTATAGTACAGCCCCTTCAGCGCTGCCCCGATGCCTGCACTCAGGTAGAAGCGGCGGTTCCTGGAATGAATCTCGAAGCCGGGGTTGAGGGTCGGCGTGAAGGCCCAGCCGCGAATGTCATTCATCTCGCCAGTCGCCGTGCGATAGGTTTCCAAGTCGTCATACATTGCTGACACGCTGACGGGCAGATTCAGCCGGAACGACTTGCCGATGGGGATTTGGAACGACGAGCCGACATTCATGCTGAGCGTCGAGGACTGTGCCGTCTGCCCGTAGTCCGTACCGTCTTGGCTGAACGACAGCCGCAACGTCGGTGTCCGCTTGAACGACACGTTGGCATGGACGTGTCGCCGTGCGCCCTTCTCCGTCCTGCCCATCCAGAAGAGTTCGTTGCCCACCTCAAACGATGATGTCTTCCGTCGCTGCTCAACCAGCGCCCCATTGGCCACCACATCCCCCTCGTTCTGCTCAAACTTCCCTTTAAGCACGAACGTCTCGCTGAGATACACGCGGTCGGCGTTCTTCAGGTAGTTCACCGACAGCTTCGGCAGGTGAATTTTTGTTATTGGCGATGTCTGTTCGCTCACGGTCACATAGTTCCCACCCTCGGCAAGGTACGTCGTGCTCTGGCTGATGTCGTGCGTGGCGCGGTGGTAGCTGTAGTCGGCATTCACCTTCATGGTCGTGAACGAGTCCGTGCGCAGGATGCCGTTCACCGTCGCCATGCCGTTGCGCTGGTAGAGGTATTCGCCCTGCGGAGGCGCACCGCCGTCGAATCCACCAAAGAGGCTCGTGGCGCGGGTGCTCACATCCGAGCCGCCGAAGTGGTCGTACATGTCGGCCCGTGCAAAGCCCTTGTAGTTGCCGCCCTTCACCGAACAGATGGTCTGGAACTTGTTCGTGAACATCATGCCCGTCAGACCGAGGAGGGCTTGCAGCCTGTCATCACCGTCCTCCATATAGCCTGCTCCCGCCTCCTCCTGCCCGAACGGCTTAAACTTCGCCTTGTTCGACAGTTTGATGTTCATCGACACTTCATTGCTCGGCACGTCCTTCTCCACCCGTCGGCTGTGGTGGTTGCGCACTATCTCCACCTGCGTCACATAGTCCGCCGGGATGTTCCTCGTCGCCAGGTTGTACTTGCCTCCCAGCAGGTCCATGCCCTCGATGTTGAACTGCGAGATGGGCTTGCCCATGTAGCTGATGCCGCCGTTCTTCGACACGTCCACGCCCGGCAACCGTTTCAGTCCGTCCTCTAAGGTCACGTCGCCCTTGCCCAGGAACGACGCCAGGTTATGGCTCAGCGTGTCGCCCCTCTGCCGCAGCGGGTCAGGCTTCACCGTCACCTCCTTCAGCGAAACTGCCTTCGGAGTCAGCACCATGTCCACCTTCATCGTCCGTTCCTTTAGCGTCAATCGTTCCGACTCCTTCTCATAGCTGATGTGAGTGAACTGTAGCGACACCTCCCCGCTGGGCGCATTCTTCAATTCCAGACTATACTCGCCCTTCGCATTCGAGCTGGTGAACGCCAGCGTCTTGCTGCCGCTCACCAGTTTCACAATCACGTCACTCACGGGCTTATTTTGCAGGTCAATCACCCGTCCCGTCACTCGCATCTGTGCCGACGCATGGACGGCCAGCACCACATATAATATAATGTATAGGAGGCGTTTCATTTCAGTTTTACTTCAATTCCAGCGGTTGATACTTATTTACTTTCTTCGGGATAATCATATCAGTAGCCACGACCGAGATTTTATCTTCGGCAGGAGGTTCTGGGCCACCCGGCCACATCTCGATGATGTTCAGGTGGTCGTAGGTGCCGTCGGGGATGTAGTAGCGTGGGTTCTGCACGTACTGCTTCGAGCAGAAGGTCTTGTTGCGGCGGGAAATGAACTTGTTACGCTCCATCGTCGTGTAGCCGTTCTTGCCCATATAGCCCATCTTGGCCGTCCGCTGCATCAGCCTTGCGAAGTCGAAACGGAAAATGCCGTCCTTGTCTTCAGCCTTCAGAATCATGCCGGGCAGTCCGCGCAGCTTCCACGGGCCGTAGGGTGCCGACACTTCCTCCGAGTACCATGCCGTCCACGTCCTGCCGCCATATTTGCCGACGGCTTTCTGACACAGGTATCCGCCCACGGTCAGCGTGTCGTCAGTCAGTTCCCATTGGAAGTCAGGCAGCGGCTCCGTGTAGAAGTAGCGGTTGGGCGTAATCTTGTCGAACACGCTCACCTCGCCCTCGGGATGACCCACGTAGAGGACGAACAGGTTATACTTCCTTGCCACCCATTCGCCAAACTGATAGTCCTTGTTCGAGCCTTCGCCGAAGTTCTCCATCATAGCGCGGTTGAACTCCTTGCACATTACCGTGTGACTGCCCACTACCACGGCCAGCCGCACCGAGTCCGTCACGGCGTTGCCTGTCCTGTCAGTCGTGTTGGTTACTAAGTCATAGGCCACCACAAACTGTGCCTGGTCTATGCTATCGTTCTGAGCCTGCGCTGCTACCGTCAGCACTAAGGCCATCATGGTCACTAAAATCTTTTTCATTGTTCTTGATGTTTTATGGTGTTATTGCTTCTTCGGATTCTTATTCCAGTGATACACTAAATGCGCCATGACGTAGTGCGGTAGGGAGCGGTACCATGTCTCGGTGCGGCCCTGGGCGTTGACGCTGTACTGCGTGTTGCTGAGCTGGTGGAGCAAGTCGAAGGCTTCGATGCGGGCGATGAGCTTGCCCTTGAAGAAGGGCTGGCTGACGGAGGCGTTCAGCACGAAGTCGTCGGTGTTGAGTTCGCTGCTGCCGTAGCCGCGACGGGAGTACATATTGCCGTCGGCTGAAAGCGTGGTGTTGATGCGCGGCAGGGTGTAGCGGGCGGAGAGGCCGTATTGGAAGTCGGTAGCGTTCAGCGTCTCGAAGTCCTGCATCTTACCCTCCGAGTGCCGCCAGCGGATGTCGCCTGTGGCGCGGATGTTCAGCGTACCTTTATTATATTGTATGTAGGCGCCGTCGTGCAGGGTCAGGGTGTTGACTACGTTCTCCTCGCTCGCCGTCATGCCTGTGAGCATGGCGTGGTCAACGGAGTGGTGATAGCCCGCATCGGCGTTGGTCTGCCACGACCAGTAGCGGTTCTTGTCGATGGTGCGGCTGATGTCGAACACGCCCTTCAGCGTGTAGGCTCCGCTGACGTTCTGGGGACGGTAGGTATAGACGCCGCTTGCAGGGTCGTATGCCACCGACTGCGCCGTGCTGCGATGCTGGTAGTTGAGCGAGGTGCCGACGTGGAACGACTGCTGATGGCCGTGGGCGTTCTTGTCGAAGTAGTCGATGTTGGCATTCGTGGTCACGTTGCCCTTTAGGCCGGGATTGCCCTCGCGGACGATGAGCGGCTGGCTGTCGTCGCGCCATCCGATGCGGCTCATCAGCTGTGCGCTGCTGCGGTTGTGGCTTGCGCTGAGGCGGAGGTCGTGCTTGCCGTCCTTGCTCACCAGCCGGTACGAGGCCGAGGTGTTCAGGAATACGCTGTTTTGCGTGGCCACCGTGTCTATCGCGCCGCGCTCGTAGTCCAGCCGTTCGTGACGCACGGGCAGGCTCAGGGCAATGTTCCACCGCTGATACTCCATCGACATCGGCAGGTCGGGATAGGGCTTGCACTTGGCAGTCTGGTAGAACGACACGCTAGCGGAATTCTCAAACATGCGGCTATGGCTGTCGTAGGAGTTCGAGGGGTCGGTAATGGCTGTCAGCATGTCTATCTCCGACGGCAGCAGCAGCGAGTCGGGGTGGTAGAGGTAGTCGTGCGTCCGTCTGTTCACTATCTGGGCCTGTTCTATAACGAACATCCTTACGTCCTTGCCGAGCGGCATCCCGTAGCCGAGGTTGACGAAGCCTCCTGTCTGGCGGTTGTAGATGTCGCTGGTGTTGTGCGTCAATTGCCTCGAATTCGAGGCGAATTGTTCCGTCAGGTAGCGGCTGGCTTGCTGGCTTTCGTCGTAGTCATGCGCAAACGTAAAGTGGTAGTCCAGATGCTGCTTGTTCTTGCCCACGTTGACGGCACCGCCTATGTCGGCCTTCACGTTCCAGACCTTGCCCTCGCTCATGCCCACGGTACGTTTCGAGGCGGTCAGCGAGTCGTTCCACTGGTCGAACGATGAGTTGAACGAGCCGTCGCGCGTGGCATAGTTGAATTCAAGTTCCGTACCCAGGTATAGCGGTTTCGATACGCTCAAGTTGTTGTGCAGTTTCACCTGACGGTTGCCCGAACGGTTCCGCATGGCAGAGATGGACAGCGGCGTACTGCCCGCCAAAAATTGTTCGTAGCGCTGGCGCATCTCCTGTTCGTCGGTGGTCGAGGTATAGTCGGCGCTGAACGTTTCCTTCACCTTGTCGCCCTTCGTGTGGTAGTCAATCTCGGTGGCTGCGCTGCGGGTCGTCACCATCGACTGCGGCATCGAGGCGGGCGTCCAGTGGCCCGACTGCCCGATGTGGCGGCTCTCGTTCACATTGTTCACGTTGCCAAAAAGCGTCAGGCGCAGACGGTCGGTGAAGCCAAGCAGGAAGGCACGTCCGAGCCACCTGTCTTCAGTGCCCACGGCTCCCTCCACGTTGGCAATATAGCCCCGCTGATATTCTTCTTTCAGGTTCACGTCCATTACAAATTTCTTCGGGTCCACGTCGTAGCCCAGCGCCATGCTCTTGTCGCTCTGGCGGTCGTACACCTTGATGTCCTTCACCGTGTAGTAAGGCAGATTCTCCATCAGCACCTTCTTGTTGCCCTTCATGAACGAGCGCGAGCCGAGCATCAGTTCGTCCACCATGCGCCCGTTGACGAATATCTGCCCCGCCTCGTTCAGCGTCACGCCTGGCATTTGGCGTATCAGGTCGTCGAGCATCGACCCTTGCGGCAGTTTGAACGCCGTGGCATCATAGACGATGGTGTCGCCACGATAGAACATCTTTACACGGGTGGCTTTCACAACCACCTCACCCAAGTCCACCTCCCGCATCTTGCGCATTTCCAGCGTCGGCACTTCCACCTTCGTCTGCTTGCCGATGCTCACCCGCTGCCACACGTCGTCGTAGCCCTTCAGTCTGGCGTGTACCAACAGTTCCTTCGCGTCCGTCGTCACCTTGGTCGTGTATTTGGCAAACAGCGGTTTCAGGTCGCGGTTGTAGGCCGTGAACATCGCCGCCGAATCTACCAGCACACTGCTGTCGGCACGGCATATTGACACTTTGGCGTGGCTCAGCGGAATCTTCAGGAATCCGTCCTCCACAGAGCCAGATAGTTCTATTTCTCTCTGCGTCTGCGCTCCTGCCGTCATGGCGGCGAGGGCGAGGATGATGGTGATGATGTTTCGTTTCATATTTTATTTCAATTCCAGCGGTTGATACATGTGTGCCTTATTATTCACATACACGTTGTTGACAAGTATTCCCTCGGTGTCGTGGGTGACGTCGGCGGTACTGAGGTCGCCAACGTAATACTTGGGATTCTTCAAGTAGAGTCTGTTGCCAAATGTCCTGATGCGGTTCTTGATAAGCTTCGCCTCAGTAGTCTTCACGGTGATGGCATTCGTCTCGTAATAGATTGGCGAGGCTTTGCGCTGAATGTCGGCAATCGTGAAGCGGTGGATGCCGTCAGCCTCTGCTTCGAGTATCAGTCCTGGCAGTCCGCATAGTTTCCACGGCCCTGCCGACGTGGGGATGTCCTCGCTGTAGTGCACCGTCCACTTCCTTCCGTGCAACTGACACGTGGCCGTCTTGCACAGGTAGCCGCCGACGGTCAGCGTATCATCGCTGAGCGTCCACTTGACGGGTTTTCGCTCTTCGCACGTCTCGTATGGAGTCGGCACGATGGCGTCGCGTACCGTCACCTTGCCGTCTGGGTAGTTCGTCAACACCTCGGGCATAAAGCAGAACGACTCTGCCCTCAGCATAGGCAGTTCGTCGGGCGTAAAATAGTCATAGCCTTCCGTGTCTTCGCGGAATTTCCGATAGGGATAGCTGCGTGTGCAGTGCAGTCCTACCTGTAGGCATACCTTCATCTTGTCCGTCACCGCCTTGCCGTCCGCGTCCTGCGTCTGACACTCGTAGTCGTACACCGCCACGAGGCTCGACGTGTCGATGCTGTCTTGATGGATTTTGGCTGCAATCATCGCTGCCATCATGGCATCTAAGCCATCATCCTGCTGTGCCTGCGCTCCTATCGTCAGCGCGAGGGCCATCATGGTTACTAAAATCTTTTTCATTGTTTACTCCAGTTCCAACGGTTGATACACATGGCTCTTCTGTAGAATCATCATGTGGGAGTTATAGCCGACAGAATAGAAAGTTCCATTTACATTGACTTCCAGCACCTCGTCAGCTCCTTCGGGCACATAGTATGTTGGCTCCTTGGGGTAGCGGGGATTGCCCAATGTCTTCTTCTTGAACTCCATCAGCTTTTTGCGGCTCAGTTTCTGGTACTCAGGACTGCCAATCATATTGATGTCAATCACCTCGTTCTTTGTCTCATAGAGGGTGAAGCAATGGATACCCTCAGCATCCTCGGCTTTGATAATCAGTCCCGGCAGTCCGCGCAACTTCCACGGGCCGGCCGACGAGGGCATTTCCTCGGTGTACCACGCCGTCCACTGCTTGCCGTAGAGCTTGCCCGTGGCCCGATGGCAGGGCAGTCCGCTGATGGTCAGCGTGTCCTCCGTCAGCGTCCAGTCCACCTTGGCCATTGGCTCATGGGTCTCGTAGCGATAGGGATAAATGGGTTCTACGGCTACGACCGACGACTTTTCCACATCGGTCAGCACGTTCTGGAAATGCATGGAGAACGCATCCAACATTTCCTGACTTGCCCGTCCGTCCTTGTTGTAGGAAAGTACGGTAGTGCAATACGTGGCACGTGTGCCCACCAGCAGAGCCAGCCGTATCGAGTCCGTGACGTTCTGTTCCTCGTCGTCCTGCGTCTGAATGGTGTAATTGTAGAAAGCTACAAACTGAGTTGAATCAATTTTTTCGGCCTGCGCTGCTATCGTCAGCGCAAGGGCCATCATGGTTGCTAAAATCTTTTTCATGTTGCTAAATGTTTTATGGGGTTATTTCTTTTGATTCTCTATCTCCATGTAGTTCCTGCCGTCCTCGGTCTTCTTGATTTCGTACTTCGGGGGATTGCCTTTGTGAATGATGTCCATGATTTCGCGAACGTCCTCGTCGGTGAGGTCTTCCTTGCCAAAGCAGGGGCCTGGGCTGATAGAGGCTGTTTCCTTGAACCAGTGCCACACATCCTCGAAGAGCCAGCCGAGGCGGGTCCAGAACTTGCTGATAATGCTGAGGTAGATGAGCAGGGCGAGGGTCACGACGGCCAACACGTACAGGACAATCATCTGGGTGGTGGTGATGTCGTTGTCGGCGTTTTCTGCCTCCTTGTCCTTTTCTGCCATGAACGCATCTACTTCTTGCCGCATGGCAGCACTGTGTCCAGCCGAGGCCGCTTCGTGGAGGTCGAGATAATGCTTAATCTGTGCAGTGTCGAGCAGCGCACTGTACTTTTCGAGCGAGTCATTATAGGCTCTCTCCTGTTGCTCCAGCTCTGCCACGTGTGCGCTTAGAGGCACTTTATAGATGGTCTTTTCTCTTTCCTGACAGCCGCAGAGCAGGGCGATGCAGGCGAGGGCGATGATGATGTTCTTGTTCATAATGCTATGTGTTTATTATTCAAGTTGAACTTCGTTCTTCTTCCGTCACGACTCGGCCATCTCCAAGCGAGCTCGGATGGCTCTCACTGTTCCGTCAGTTCCAATGGCTCGTAAGGGGTGTGGATAGATACGGCTTCCCCCAAGACGACATGGCCACCAGCATCGACGGTTCCCCTTCTCCAACCTACGGCCTTTGGCCAGTTCTCGGCGAATGTGCGTTGGCATTTCTGCACTTCGGCACGTGTACTCTTCTTATACCCCTTGTATTCGTATTGCACGATGGGATGCTTGCCTTTCTCTATTCCGACAGCCTCGAAAGTATAGAGGAAGTTTGTGTCATAGACCTTTAGAATCAGGCCGGGCAATCCGCCGAACTTCCACGGCCCTGCTTTTACGGGAATGGCCGCAGTGAACCATGCCACATAGTCGCGCCCCCGCCAATGGCACGTTGCCTTCTGGCAATCGTAGCCGATGATGGTCTGACGCTCTGCGCCGAGCGTCCACGTCATCTGCGGCCACGGCTCAGTGTAGTAGCTGTTGTATTGTCCTAATCTGCTGGGCATACATGCGTACTCTGTCAGTTGTCCTTTCTTGATGTAGAAATCCGACCATTCATACTGGCACCAGTTGTTTTGCTTCTTGCCGCCAGGCCCCAGCCACATCGGGGCACTCTTGGCACCACGATGCTTCTTGCTCCAGTCTGCCCGCAGGGAATCGGAATTGAAGACAAACCAACTGTAACACTTCGTGATGCTGTCGCCGATGTCAAGACGCTGGAAGTCAACGTAAGTGTCCATGTCGTCAATCTTGTCTGCATTCAGGGCATACCAAACGCGCACTTCCGTCTGGTCAACGACTGTGGCTTTGCCCGTACTGCGGCTTATCGGGATTCCAGCATGACCCTGCTTCTGTTGCGCACTCGCCCCGCCGCACACGGCGGCGAGGGCGAGGATGAGGACAATGGTTTGTCTGTTCATGAGCTGCTATTTCAGTCTGAAGGGAATGGCAAGCATCATCTTCGAGCGGACGGCCTTGCCTTTGAGTTGGGCGGGCTGCCACTTCGGCATGGCCTTGACCATGCGGATGCCCTCGGCATCAAGGGCGGGGTGAACGCTGTCTGGCACCTTGACGTCGGTGAGCGTGCCGTCCTTCTCCACGATGAAGTGGACGCGCACGGTGCCGCTGGCCCCGGCCTTCTCGGCCTCCTTCGGGTACTTCAGGTTCTGCATCATGAATTGCAACTGCTTCTCCATGCCGCCCGTGAACTCGGCCCGTTTGTCCACTTTGTCCTGCTCATAGACAGGCTCCTGCTGCTGTTCGGTCTGAGGTTTCTGCTGCGTCTGTGCGTGGCAGACGGTGGTGCCAGCCGTCAGCATGGCTGCGGCGATGGCGATAATGATGTTCTTCTTCATGTTGTTAATGCTTTAAGTTGTTTATAAAATGGTTTATTCCTTCTCTAATGGCTCGAAGTGTATCTTTGGAGGGGTGGGTCTTCCTTCGAGGCTCGTCCATCCGATGGCATTCAAGTAGTCTTCGGCGTACTTTATCTGTCGCTGCCAGACGCTCTTGCGGGTTGATTTCGGATAGAGTTTGTCGGGGTACTGCATGATTTGGTATGTGCCGCGTTCTATGGCTACGGCCTCCCAGACGTAAATCTTCTGCACGTCATAAACCTTCAGGATGCAGCCGGGCAGACCGCCGAACTTCCACGGCCCGCCCTTGATGGGAACGTCAGCAGCGAACCACGCCACGAAGTCACGGCCACGGAAACGGCACGTGGCTTTCTGGCAGCGGTGGCCGAGGATGGTCTGCGTCTCGTTCTGTAGCGACCACTTCATCAGCGGCCACGGCTCTGTGTAGCTGCTGTTCTCACGCTCTGCCCACCAAGGGAAACAGGCATACTCCTTCAGTTCGCTGCCTCGGATGATGTAGTCGGAGAATACCAACTCGCTCCAGTTCTCGCGAAGTTCTGGCTTGCCACCCATCCAGAAGCTCTTCGGCACATAGCCTGTGTGACCAGTCTCTTTCTTCCATTTGACAGCTTCCACATCAGACAGGTCGACAAATTCGCTGCTATACTTCATCACACGCTTGCCCACCTCCAGTTTGCCGAGGTCAGTGTAGGTATCCTCGTCCTTGATGTCCTTGGCATTGAGGGCATAGAGTATGCGAACGTTTGCCGTGTCAATGACAAACTGCTGATCGTAGCCACGCTTTTCTCGAACTGGCACACGTCCACTTACTTTGGGCTGCGCACTTGCCCCACCGCATACGGAGGCGAGGGCGATGATGAGGGTGATGATACGTTTGTTCATGACGGTTTACTCCTTCTCTAATGGTTCAAAGTGTATCTTTGGAGGGGTGGGCCTTCCTTCAAGGCTTGTCCAGCCGATGGCGTTCTTGTAGTCTTCGTTATACATTATCTGTCGCTGCCAGACGCTCTTGCGCGTGGATTTCGGATAGAGCTTGTCGGGATATTGTGTAATGAGGAAAGTTCCGCGTTCTATGGCTACGGCCTCCCAGACGTAAATCTTTTGCACGTCATAGACTTTGAGGATGCAGCCGGGCAGTCCGCCGAACTTCCACGGTCCGCCCTTGATGGGTACGTCGGCTGCAAACCATGCCACGAAGTCGCGACCACGGAAGCGGCAGGTGGCTTTCTGGCAGCGGTGGCCGAGGATGGTCTGCTGTTCGTCAGCCAGCGTCCATTGCATCAACGGCCATGCCTCTGTGTAACTGCTGTTCTCGCGCTCGGCCCACAAGGGGAAACAGGCGTACTCCTTCAGTTTGCCCGCACGGATGATGTAGTCGGAGAATACCAACTCACTCCAATTGTCTGAGAGTTCTTTCCGGCCCCCCATCTTGTAGCCTTTTGGCACTCGGCCTTTCCATCCTTTTTCTTTTTTCCACTTGAGGACTTCCTGGTCTGAAAGGTTCAGGAACTCGCTGCTGTATTTCCTGACGCGGTTGCCCACCTCCAGTTTGCCGAGGTCGATGTAGGTGTCCTCGTCCTTGATGTCCTTGGCATTAAGGGCATATAGCACACGTACATGAGCGGTGTCGATGACGATGCGTTGGTCGTAGCCACGTTTCTCACAGACTGGTGAGGCTCCGCTTACTTTGGGCTGCGCACTCGCCCCACCGCACACAGCGGCGAGGGCGATGATGATGGTGATTATTATCTTGTTCATGTTATTCTAACTCCATCGGACTATAGGGCTTGTCGGGGAAAGTGTTTCCTTCAAGTGAAGTGACCCTGCCGCCATAGAGGACGGTAAGCCAATTGACGTTGATCTTCTTCTGCAGTTTCAGCATGTCCTGCCGCTTCACTTTTCGGAACCGCGAGAAGTTCCACTGCATGATGGGGCGCGGCGTGCGCTCCAGTTTTACCAACTCGAAGTTGTACTCCTTCTTGGCATCGTAAATCTTCACAATGAGACCAGGCAGACCGCCGAACTTCCACGGGCCGCGCTGGATGGGAATTTCCGATGTGAACCACGCCTCGTAGTCGCGACCTCGCCAATGGCAGGTGGCCTTCTGGCAACGGTAGCCGTGGATGTTCTGCTGCTCGTCCTTCAGCGTCCATTGCTGCTTCGGCATTGGCTCTGTGTACTGGCAACATTCGCGGTCGAGGTTCATCGGCATGATGGCATATTCCGTCAGTTGGCCATCCTTGATGTAAATCTCATCGAACTGATATTCCGACCAGCGGCTGGGATATTTGCCTCCGAACTTCCGACCAGCGTATGCGCTTTCCCCATTGCTGTTCTTTATCAGCTTTGGCTTATAGGTGGAGTCGCTGTGCGCCACGAAATAGCTGGCATACTTCGTGTACTGCTTGCCCACTTGCAACCATCCGAGGTCGATGTAGGTATTTTCGTCTTTGATGTCGTCGGCATTGAAGGCGTAGTACACGGTCACTTCCGCCTTGTCAATCTCAGTCGGTGCAATACTTCCTCTTCTTGAAGAAGGTGGCACGTCGCCCTGTTTCCACTGGGCGTTTGCCCCGCTGCACACTGCGGCGAGGGCGAAGATGATGGTGATGATTCTTTTGTTCATGATGCTATTTTGCTGTTACTTATTCGTATTGTTTGGACTCTGCGCCTCCTGCGAGCCTCCCCTGCTCAATAAGTAGCGACGCTGAGCGTGTAGCGATGCGCTCCTGCCCTGTAAGTAGAGCCGCTGAGGTCTTGGAAGGGGCTTCGGAGCCTGTATGTGGGTGCCTCTGAGGGTGTAGAGGCGCTACTTATCGATGCGGTGAGGCCGTCTGAGCGCGTGCCCGCTGCAGCGAAACAAACGGGGAGGCACCAATCATAGAAACTGGCGTGTGGGGTTATTCTAATTCCAA
>CALDLA010000061.1 GCA_937898415.1 uncultured Prevotellaceae bacterium
TCCTTATACTTCTGGTTCAGCTCCTCCAGTCCTGCAAACTGGGGCGTGAATCCACACTTGCTGGCTGTGTTCACCACCAGCAATACCTTACCCTGATACTGTGAGAAATCAATCTCCTTACCTCTGCTCGTCTGAGCCTTGAAATCATAAATCTTTGCCATATCTCTATTTGTTTATATCGTTCACGACGCAAAGGTAAGGAGAATATTTTATATCGCAAGCGATTTATTGAAAACTTTAAGAGAGTTTAACAAAATATCGCCTGCGATATAATATTAACATTGAATAGCAAAATTTACTTATACGACTTCCATTCCGAATGGTGACAGGGCCAGCTTTGCCAGCCGGAAGTGCATCTTACCCCAAGGAATTCCGATGATGGTGATGCAGAGCAGCAGGCCGTAGAAGATATGGGTGAGACAGATCCAGATGCCGCCCACGAAGAACCACAGCACATTCATGAACATGCTCAGACAGCCCGGCTGCGACTCCTTCCACTTCACCTTCGAGCCGAACGGCCAGATGGCCAGCATACCCAGTTTCATGCTTTGCAAGCCGAACGGGATGCCGATGATGGTTATCATTAGTACCAGTCCGGCGATGAAATACTCAATGGCAGTATGCAGTCCGCCAAAGATTAACCAGATGATATTTCCTAATATCTTCATTGTTTTTGCAATTCAAACAGACAAAGCTTTTGTAGGACAGGCCTTCGTACACTTCTGACAGAGGATACACTCTGTAGCATTCTTGCGACTGCGAGCGTTTTTATTCACCTCGACCTCCATCGGACATACCTTCAGGCATTTCCCACAACTGATGCACTTGTCCTCATCGCACTTGATGCGAATAAGGGAGTAATAGCTCATGGGCTTCAGGAACACCGTTATTGGGCAGATGTACTTGCAGAAGGCGCGATTATCCTTCAACAGAATGGCGAGAGTGATGCCGACTGCATAATAGAAGATATTGCCTGCGACAAAGAGCGTGAACATGGTGTAGGCATAGGCCTTTCCTAGCCAGAACAAAAGCAGGACGATGGCCAATGAAAGGCCGAACATGATGTATCGGATGAATCCCCAATTCTTTCTTGGTGCTTTTGGCTGTTTGTAAGGCAGTAAGTCGAGAATCATAGCCGTCCAACAGGCATATCCGCACCATCCTCTGCCGAACAACAGCGGTCCGAAAATCTTGGCAATGGCATAGTGGAGAGTACCTGCTCCCCAGACACCGCAAAGCAGATAATACCACAGTCCTTCAATCTGCATGTTCTCACGGCATATCAGGCCGAGGAACACAAGCATATAAGTACCTACGCCGAATTGGGTGAACTCCCTGGCGTACTTCCAACCCGCAGCGAACAGAATTCCTCCGAAACCGATACAAAAGCCGATATACGAGAAGTTGAGCAAGAAGAACAGATTCCCTGTTGCCTGCCACAACCAAATGGCAATGGCTTCGAATACCAGCCACAGAATGATGGAAGAGCGGTATTTTTTCATTATCAGATTACAACTGCCGTTCCACTGGTTGCTACCATGAGCATCGAGCCGTTGGCACCGACGGTTTCATAGTCGATGTCGATGCCTACGATGGCGTTGGCTCCCATAGCCTGAGCACGCTGCATCATCTCCTGAATGGAGGTATCTTTGGCTTCGGAAAGTACTTTCTCATAAGCACCTGCACGACCGCCTACGATGTCTCGGATGCCGGCAAAGAGGTCTTTGAACATGTTGGCACCTATTATGGTTTCACCTGTCACAATACCCTTGTATTCGCGGATGCTGTGACCTTCAATTTGTGGGGTTGTTGATAGTATCATATTCGTTTTCTTTTTAAAAGTTTCTACCTGTTAGACGTAAGAACGATGCGAAAAGTTGCATATACAGAAACTTTCATATCATTTCTTCGTATATTTCGCCTTGACTATTTCGTATGAGTTCCGTGTCAGCTCCTGCAGCAAGTCATTAGGCGCGGTCTTTGGATTGATGCCAATCCAGTGTTTGGGTGATTCATTGTATGGATTGCCGATACAGTCATGCTGGGCTTTTAATTCCTCAATACGCTCGGGTTGGCATTTCAGCGAAATAACAGAAAAGTCATTGCAGTCGAAGAATGAGAACATGTGCCCCATAACGTAGAATACTAAAACTCCTTCACCACTTTTAAACTTCTGAAAAGGCAGTTTCTCTTCCACATCTGCACCTAATGAAAGGCAATACTCACGATAGTCTTCTATGTTCATTTAGAAAGATAACCAATTAGTATGATTTGAATAATGAGAATCAGCGGAAGGCCATACTTGAACTTCTTGTGCTGAGTCTTATGTCGCCAAACCTTCATACCAAGCAAAGCTCCGATGCAGCCACCGATAACTGCAAGTATCAGCAAGGTTGCCTCCGATATGCGCCAGCTACCTTGTTTGGCCTTCCATTTGTCAATGCCATAGACCAGAAAGGTCACGATATTAATGACTATCAGATAATATAGCAATGCTTCTGTCATTTCAATACCACCAGTATCTGCGAGTCTAATGATTACTCCTTTAATTATCAATCACTTACAGATAAGCAAAACTTCAATAGGTAACGGTTTGGAAACTTCCTGTCTGCGTCGTTCTGCTTTGTTTCAATATGTCAAATATCTGATGCAAAGGTAATCATTTTCTTCGAAACAACCAAATAATAATCAGTTTTCTTTTTACGTACGTGCTTGCTTACAAGGAGAGATTAAAAGTGTAGGGAAACGCATGATATAGAAAGTGAGAAAAGAGTTTATATGATAATCTATACCACTAAAAACACTCAGGGGAAGGCTACGCCCTGGGGACAGACAGTCCCCATTGAGATATTTTGTACTTATACGATAAAAACTATCGCTCTTCTCATATCCTCACGTAGTACACGACACGAATAAGACGTTATACGTTTGCCCTTGACCGATCTGACTTCATATAGTATCTTCCAGTCGTATGATTTTAAAGATTACGACGTATGAAAAAGAAATTATTTGAAGTTATTGAGCGAATTGAAGTATTTGTCATCAATCATCCTTTTATGTTCCAACAATTTATGGATTGTTGCGATGATGTATTTTTATACATAATGCCCATCATTGATTCTATTAAACAGTGGTTGTGTCTCATTATAGGCTATTAGAATTCTCTTTAGCCCAAAATAAGGGCGGGAAGAGCCTGATGTACCACCGTATGGAACATGGCTCTGGGTGGGAAAATAAAAGTCGAAGCTGTTCAAGTTAGCCTTTGGCGTTGTCGAGCGTCACTTTCTGACTTAATGAAAGCGGTGCGATTAAGGCTAAACAAGATGGATTACTTTGAAAAATATGGTTTTAGGTATGTTTTCTCTTTAAAAACATTAAAATATATAGTGATATTGCAGTTGTTACGCAGAAATTCACTATATTTGCGTTCAAATCATATTAAGAAGAAAAGATGAAAGATTTAAATAGGCTAAAAGTTGTTCTCGCTGAGAAAAAAAGAACCAATAAGTGGTTAGCGGAACAACTGGGCAAGAATGTGACAACAGTTAGCAAGTGGTGTACGAACACATCACAGCCAGACTTGCAGACACTTGATCAGATAGCTTCATTGCTTGAATGCGATAAGAAATATCTTATAAACGATTAAGCAAGGGAACTATGCCGGTAGATAAGCAAGTACTACTACGATACCAAGTTCTGAACAGATGTTTCAGAAATAAATATCGAGAATACACTATTGACGATTTAGTTGATGAGTGTAATAAGGCATTACGTAAAGCGGATAGGCCAGAGGTTTCTAAGCGTACTATTCAAAATGATATAGCGCAACTGGAAACAACTGATCCTTATTATATTCGTCTGAACGAGAATCTGAAACGTGGACGGCAGCGCATTTATCGCTATGTCGATACGAACTATAATATGCCACTTTTCCGCATGAACGACGAGGAGCGCAATAAGATAGAAGATGCAATCTATGTACTCAAACAGTTTGAAGGTGAACCTCAATATGACTGGGTTCGTACCTTCCTAATGCAGATAGAAGGAGGCTTGTTTGATGAAGATACTTCACCGGTTGTTACCTTCCAGTCAAATCCAGACTTAAAGGGTCTTCATCATTTTACAGGCTTATTAAAAGCCATTATCACAAAGCGAGTTCTTCGTTTGCATTACACGCCCTTTGGCAAAGAAACGATTACGGTAAAGGTATATCCGTATCATTTGAAGCAATATAATGATCGTTGGTATCTCATTGCGCAAGCAATTGGTTTCGACGATTATTCTAATTTTGCTCTTGACAGAATTGAGAAATTCGAGGAGATTACCCTGCCATTCAAAGAACCTAAGATTGATTTAAGTGATTATTTTGATGACGTTGTAGGTGTGACGATACCTGACTGTGATGCAGAGGATATTTTAATAAAGGTATATAAAGCCAGCATAAGCTTTGTGCTGACGAAGCCCATCCATCTTTCTCAGCGTATCATGGAGAAGAACGATGAGTACGCTGTTATATCTATCAATGTGAAGCCCAACTACGAATTGGACTCCAAGATTCTCTCCTTCGGGTCAAACATGGAAGTTCTTTCTCCAGAGGCCTATAGGATCCATCTTTCTGAGAAAATTCAAACAATGAATCAAAGATACCTGAACGATGCAGAAAACCTGCATAGTAAATAAGTAATTTTGCACCCGAAATCAGAAAATGTCAAAAAATGAATAATACAATAGGTTTTTCAAACTTCCGCCGTTTCATCACATTCCCAGAAATTGAATTGGGAGAAATTTCCATATTGGTTGGTGGCAACAATGCAGGAAAGTCTACGCTTGTAAAGGCGATGCTTCTTATGCGTGATTTCTTAAAGAGTAGAGTTGAAAGTATAGATAGTAAAAAAAATGTTGCTAAGTCTTTCATCCCTCATTTCAATTTCGATACAGAACATGTAAATATAGGAGATTTCTATCGTGCATTCTGCAGACAAAGTCCACGCAAGGAAGAAATGATTTCTTTTACTATGAAAATCGACAAGTTTCGTTTTATAGTTAATATACGAGGCGAGAGGAAACCGGGTGTTATTCCAGAAGTCTCGTTGATTGCTGTTTCTGATGAAGAAAAGAATATTGTCTTTACTTTTGATTTTTCAAAAAATCAAATGATTGCCGAATTCGGTAGTAATAAGAACAGATTTAGCAATCATTTATTTGATGACAGAGAGTATTTACAGAAAGAACATGAAGATCTCACTTACAGGGTACACGAGTTGAATAAGGTCTTATCTGAAAGTAAAGACTTTAAGGAAATCACAGCCATTAAAGCGGAAATAGAAAGTACACGAGCTAAATTAAAACAGCTACAATCGCAACTGTATAAAAACGAGAAAGAACTAAATAATGCAGAATATACCATTAAGGTGAATGGGGCGGAACCTATAGATCGGTACTTTTACAAAGGGCTCAAATCAGGGGAGCTTATTATTCCTGAACTCGTCAAAGGATTTGCAAGATTTGCAGATGATGCCGCTATTGGGGACAAGCGTTCTAAAACCTTTAAGGAAGAAGAAGCAAATAGGAACTTCCTTAGAGGTAGGGTTGTTAAAATAGAAACAATAGCCGAGGAGTTAGAATCAATACTAAATAGACAGGTAATAGAATATATCTATGCTCATTCTGTCTATCAGGATTCTGTCTATGCGAATTGTGCCAATTCGAGTGATTATACAAAACGGACAATACATGAATTCTACTCATCGCGTATATCAAGCGGCGATGAGGAGTTCTGTTTGATTGAGGATTGGCTCGGAGAGTTTAAGATTGGTATATCTCTGAAAGTTGTTCCTTATAAAGGTGATAACTATAGTCTTGTGATATTTGACAAAGAGAATCCTGAAATTTCCAGTGATAAGCGAAAAGGATATCCTGGAGGGATTGACTTGGCAGATAAAGGAATGGGGTCAATTCAAATTGTGATATTGCTCCTTCGTCTTGCAACCCTTATTCGTAGATATAAAGGGCAGCAACTTACCATTCTTTTAGAGGAACCGGAACAAAATTTGCATCCTGCCTTGCAGAGTAAATTGGCGGACTTGGTCTATGAAGTTAATAAGAAGTTTGGTTTGCGGTTTATTATTGAGACCCATTCTGAATATCTAATCCGAAAGACTCAAGTAATTGTATACGAGATAAACCAGTCTATAGACCGTACAAATGTACCATTCAAGTGCTATTATCTTCCTAATGATGGTACGGCGCCATATGACATGCAGTATCGAATAGACGGAAAATTCTCAAATGAGTTTAGACCTGGTTTTTTCGACGAAGCTGCTAATTTAGCCTTTAAAATATTCTGATTATGGACGCTTATATTGATAGAGCCAATTTAAAGTCGTATGTGATGTCTTCGGCAAACAAAGCATTTGCCGATTGCAATCGAATGTTGTCAAACAAATTTGATTTAAAGTTCACATTTTCTAAAGATGACATTAAAGACGACCCTGTAATTAGACAATGGATAACGATAATGAATGACGGATTTAAAGGTTCTATATGTTGGAATGTAAATCATCCGTCTCGTCCATTAAAGTCTAATACACATACGACCTTTAATTGCGAACAATTATCGTCTGTATATCTGGTTGATGACGAAAGAATTCAGCAAATACGGGATTACGGATTGCTGCTTTATGGTGGTGTTGGTAGTGAGATTGAGATTTTGTCATCGCTTATAATGGCCGATACTGATTATGGTTTTGTAAAACAAATACCGATAAAGTCCCTTCCTAATTGGAGTAATCTTCGTGCATACACATCTCCATGTTCGGATATCATTCTTGTCGATCAATACCTCTTTACATTTCAAGAATTATATGAAGTTAATGTGTGCTCGTTGATTAATGAAATCTGTTCACATGCAAAAGATGCAAAAATAAATGTTGTGATATTAACTCTACCCCAATGTTATGACAAGCGAACAAAAACTTCTTTTACGCCCAACTGGATAGAAATAAAAGACAAACTGAAGAGTATTGTAGAGGCAACTACTGGTAAAAAACCAAATGTTACATTTATTTTGTCATCCAATTTGGGAGAGCACGATAGGACTCTTTTTACAAATTACAAGAGTATTGAAAGCGGAGACACATTTAATTACTTTGATTCGACGTGGAAGGTCATTTCTTCAGGTAGGCATGTGGAAATATTTAGTTTGGCAGATAGAGACTTTTTTACCAACAGCATGCAATTCGTGAGAGATATGCAGGAGGTTCTCAACAACACCAAAAGACTAAATAATGACAATGTCATTGGTGACAGAAAGAGCAACTATTTAAATTTTAATGATTAATGCAGAAAGCCTACATAGTAACGTCGTAAATTTGCACTCGAAAATAACAATATAAATAGGACAAGCAATGAAAGAACAAGATATAAAAGTAAGCGCAGCAAGAATATGGCAGTTCTGTTCTCATGTAAGAAGTATATTGCCAGACTCGCAACCACAAGAGGTTGCTATCGCCTTTACTTTCCTGCGTCGTATTGACTGTTTGATTGGAAAGTATGCAAAGGAATCTTCTTCTTTCTATAACAACAACAGTGAAAAACTAAGCGAAGAACGCCTTAGTGAAAAACTTAGGGAAATATCTGGTGGCTATCCTTTCTATAATCATTCTGGGTATACATTTAAAGAGATTTTGTTTACAAATAGTTCTTTAGATGTTGTTCTAAATTCCTATCTTCAGGGGTTTAGTTATAATGTCTTACATTTCTTAAATGGAATGAACTTCAAACAAAACCTGGCAATATTGCAACGCCAGCCCAGGTATTTAGTTGAACTATTTGAATTGTGTGCAGATTTAGATTTGTCGAGTTTGTCTGTCGATAATGAAGAATTTGCAGAACTGATATTTTCCCTCCTTATTGGTGGAATGAGAGATTATGGAGAGCATTTCACATATTTTGAGTTGTCTAACTTAATCTGTGAGTGTCTTTTAAACGTAGATGTAAGAGAAGATAAAAGCGAAAATATATCAATATATGATCCGGTCTGTGGAACTGGAAGCATGTTGGTTGTTGCAGGTGAGAAGGCAAAGACGTACGCTATCCTTCAAAATAATATTTCATTGCATGGTCAGGAAATAGCAATGTTCCCGTGCGCTGTAGCCAAAGCATTAGTACTTCTTTCTGGAAATACTAACAGTTCTATTGAGTATGGTGATACTCTCACGGAGGACATGTTCGCTAATGATCACTTTCAATATATTCTTGCAGACAATCCCTTTGGCTTGTCATGGAAACCCATACAAGAAAGGATAAAGAAGGAAGGGGCAGATATTAACGGACGGTTCTCTATTGGACTCCCAGCTGTAAGTGATAGCCAATTCCTATTTATCGAGCACATCATTTCAAAGATGAGTCCAAAAGGAAGTCGAGCTGCATTTATCTCAAATGCATCAGCTCTTTTGACAGGTAATGCTCAAAGTGGAGAGTCTCGCATTCGACGCTGGATGTTTGAGAATGATCTTGTTGAGACTATTATTGCGTTGCCATCTGGGGTACACACAGTGGCTAGCGTTCCTATCTATTTGTGGATTCTTTCCAATAAGAAGGAACAGGAGCAGAAGGGTAAAGTACGCCTAATAGATGCCTCCACTATGGTAAGCAAGAATCGCCAAAATGTCTTAGATAGCGATTTCGTTGGACTAATCATTGATGAATATAAGTCAAACATAATTTCTATGAGGTCTCAAATTGTAAAGAATGAGCAATTTGGCTTTTACGAAGTTGACCTATTGGAGAATGGAAAGAAAAAGGAAAGAGTTACAATATCTTTAGATACTGACATTCAAAAATTTGTAGAAAAAGAACGCCAGCCTTATACTAAAGGTGAAATAACTATTGACTATAGCTCCGTAGAGAAGGGCTATGCTATTGAGTTTGAGAAGTTTTTCACACAAGAGCAAATTGACGTTGTATCTTTAATTGATGCGACAAAAGATATGGTATCAGTTATAGATACAATTTCATCTCTTAAAATGGACGTCGTGAAGGTCATGGGGCGTTCTGAATCAAAATCATGGAACGAACTTCCATTACGCGCAGCAATAGAGGTTGCTGTTGGAGCAAACAGACCTTCTGTCGATAAGTCTGAAGGTCTGCCTCTCCTATCTGTATCATACATAAGAAAGCCTTCTACTGACGAAAAATTATATGAAGTTACTCCAAAGACTAAATGTGCTACGGCTAATGATGTAATCATCATTGTAAGAGGCGAAAATGCTGGTGAGGTATTTAAAGGTATTGATGGGATTTTAACACCTTCTGTTGCTGCAATTAAATGCGTTAATGAGAGCATTATTGCACCTCAATATCTTTATTATATACTTAAAGGAAATGAGAAAATACTAAGATCCATGGCAAAAGGGATTGCCATCAAGTCACTTGATTCAAAGTCGATTCTTGACTTAAAATGCATGATTCCGCCGATTGACGAACAGATTCGATTAGCCACCTATCTGGATGACATCGTTGGTAAAATTGACGGCATCATCAGTATGATTGGCTATTCTGTGAATGTTTTTTCCGAATACCGCCAAACTCTTATTGAAAATGTCATACGAGGGAGGGTCTTAGTAAATAATTTTAATTAAAGGTGAAGAAAACCTGCATAGTTAAACTATAATTTTGCAGGCGTAAAAACAAAAAATTATGGCAAGGACATATAAGTATAACAACATCAAAAAGGATTTGAATCGCCAAAGTACAGAGGCTTTGGTAGAAGAGTTCAATACTTTCGTTGGAAAAAGGTGCTGGGTTTCTGCACGAGCAGCCCATGATACTGCTCTCATCGACACTCTTATCAAAAGAGGGGTAGATGTGTCCTGCGTATATGATGATAATCGTATTTCATTCGGGGAGCATGTTGTTATCAATGAAGACCTGAACAAACTATATGTGGTAAAATAAAACTAAACAATGAAGAAAACCTGCATAGTTAGACATTAACTTTGCACACAGAAAGAAAAAGGATATGACAGATATACAGAACATATGGTCTCAGCCTCGTGACATCATGCACTACGAGAGCGATATTTGGGCGATAGCAGACTTGCTGCTGGCAGCAAGTGTGAAGCAGAGTGATTTCCCTGCTTATATGATGCCGTTCTTTGCGCTGATGATGCTCGAAGGACGTATGCTCAACGCTATGAAGCTTGTGGAGGAAGAGGAAGGTCTGACGGTGAAGGACAATCCAGAAGACTTCAAAGAGGCTTTCATCGACCGAGACTGTGGCTACAACGAATATATCGTTATGCAGGGCAAGACGCTGCAAAACATCTGCAATAACGACAAGACGTTTGAACAGGACTTCGCCAGCTATCTTAGCGAGTTCGATCCAACATTGAAGAAGTTGCTGGGCATTGAACGTGGTAAGGACGAGAAGAAGTTCCTCAATATGGATTACTATGTGGCAGAGCTTCGCAGTAAGAAGATTCTTCTGTCTGTCATTACTGCATGGTCAAAGATAGACCTTTCGCCATACGATAACTCAGCCATCACGACGCTTGAGGAGCATATCAAGCGCAAGTGGGCTGACATCAGTGCTTCTACTGCCGGAGAGCAATATACGCCTGACGACATTATTTCGCTGATTGCTGACATCGTAGCCACGAAGGTAACGAAGCCTAAGAGTCAGAATATCCATGTTTATGACCCCACCTGTGGTGGTGCGAACCTGCTGTTTGGTGTTGCTGACCGTCTGCATAATAAGGCCGGTTACCAGAATATTCACACCTGGGGCAGCGAATACAATGATGCTCTCTATGCTTTGGCTGCCATTGAAAGCCGCTTCCGCAGTCATTCGCAAATCCACTATGGCAACACATTGACTACTGCCCCGTTTATTGACAAGGATTTCGATGTGATTGTAGCCAATCCGCCATACGGCACCAAGTGGAGCGGATATGAGAAGGAAATCAAGAACGACCAGAAAGGGCAATTCCCAGGTGGCCTGCCTGCTGTGAGCGATGGTCAGTTGCTTTTTATGCAGCATATTCTTTGGAAACTGGCTGGCGGTGGTATTGCCGTTGAGGTACATAATGGATCAACGCTGTTTAGCGGTGACGCGGGCAGCGGTGAAAGCAATATTCGCAAATATATCTTTGACCACGACTGGGTTGAAGCCATCATTCAGATGCCGCAGAACGAGTTTTTCAACACAGGTATCTACACCTATCTATGGATAATGAACAAAGAGAAACCGTTTGAACGTAAAAACAAAGTGGCATTAATCGATGGAAGCAATCTCTGGAAACCTCTTAAGAAATCAAAGGGTGATAAGCGCCGTGAGATGACTTCAGAACATCGTGAGGCCATAGTTAAGGCTTTGACTGATTTTGTACCAAGCGACATCTGTAAGATATTTGACCGCGAACACTTCTATTACAACAAACAGTCGCTCACTCTGACAGAAATAAGTGAAGAAGGACGCTATGTGGAGCAAACCGTATGCCCAGATGGTAAGGCATTCGCCATCAAGAAACCAGTTTCGCTGACGATTGGCGAGGATGTTTATGACGACCTGTCATCGCTGACTCCTGACGACATCAAGGCAATAGCCAAACGAGTGACCAGTGAAAGACAAGAACTTGCTGTGAGTGTCAAGACTGAGGATGATGGCGTTTACGCTTTCCTGCCGGAGCGGTGTACCATCATCCATACTGACAAGGATGGTAAAGAACACGACCTGGGATGTGGCGCCTTCTCTTTCAAGACCAGTGTGAACAAGAAAAAAATCGTGGTACACAAAATTGCCATCGAGCCATTCCTTACCTCTGACTATGAAATTATTCCTCACCACATGGATGAGCACGAAAACCAGTGCGAGGTCGAAGCCTTTATGCAAAGGTATTTGTTTAAGCCATACGTACTTGGGAAAAACGTGGTTGGCGTGGAGTTGAACTTCAACAAGGAGTTCTATGTGCCAGAGAAGATTGATAATGTGAATGATGTGATGGAAGAGATTCGTTCTTTGAATAATGAATTAATGGGGATTATATTATGAGGTTGAAAGATTTCTCTGTTCTTAATCCTCAATACAAGGGGAAGAATATTGATGCCGAGGTCTCTTTTGTTCCAATGGAGAGCCTTCGCAATGGAATTATTGATTATCAGGACATCCCATTCAAAGAGGCGAAAGGGAAGTACACTTTTTTTAGCGATGGAGACCTTTTGGTGGCTAAAGTGACTCCATGCTTTGAAAATGGAAACATTGCGATTGCCAACGAGATGAAAGAAGGCATAGGTTTCGGAAGTTCAGAGATCTTTGTGCTTCGTATGAACAAAAAGGTACTCAATTCTTATATGTTTTACATCACACAAAGTAGCAATTTCCAAGACGGTGCTTGTGCAACAATGTGTGGAGTTGGCGGTCTCAAAAGGATTTCTCCATTGTTCATGCGAACATATGAACTCGACATACCTTCCATTTCTAATCAACAGCATATTGTAGAATATCTGGATGAGAAACTTGCTAATATAAACAAACGGATAACATCTTTGGAGAAGCAACTGGATGCGTATATGCGACTGAAAAAGAGCATTATTCATCAGGCTGTTACTCGTGGACTTAAACCTAATGTTTCTCTCAAAGATTCTGGCATTGAATGGATAGGGATGATTCCTGAGCATTGGGAGGTGAAGAGGATAAAGGATTTATGTTCTTTTGTGAGTCGCGGATCTACCCCTGATTATGTAGATGAGAGTGACTTCCCTGTGATGAATCAAGCGGTGTTTAGTTCTGGTTGTATTAATCATGAGGTAGTGCGATATTCGTCTTACATGAAGCCTGAATCAAAGATTGAGAAAGGAGATTTGTTGATAGCTTCTACTGGAGGTGGCATATTGGGAAAGCTATATTTCTTTAACATTGAGGATGAACAATTCTATGCTGATACGCATGTAACAATCGTAAGAAGCCCCAAGAAAACATTCTGTGTGAAGTTCCTTTATTATCTTCTTTCCATTGGTTATAACATGATAAATTCATGCATGGCCAAAGGATCTACTAACCAAACGGAGTTGCAAAGAGATAAGCTTATTGCATATGAAATCGCTATTCCTTCTATTGAGGAACAAACAAGAATAATAGATTATCTCGATGAGAAGTGTACAAAGATAGATGCTGCAATTGAGAATATCAGTAAGCAGATTGATGCCTCAAAACGGCTTAAGCGTGCATTGATAAACGAAGTAATAACTGGCCAACGTGCCGTATAAATAACATAAGCTGCGTATGAACGAACTGAAGATACAGCATGACTACGTGATGGAATTCCTTTGCCGCCAAGATGAAAAGGGTGGCTTGGGCTATCGCAACGTGAGCAATATCGTGGTGAGTAACGATTTGTTTATCCCTTCCGTGTTGGGCGAGTTTGTCAAGAACAGCCAGCCCGACACCTGGACGCGGCTGTTGCCAAAGTTCGGTCATGACGAACAGAAACTGCAAACGACCCTGAAAGATAAGGTGAAGGAGTCGCTTTTAGATTCACAGAACGTTGCTACATTCATCAACTCGCACAAGAGTATCACCTTTGAAGGTGAGAAGGTTTGGCTATTCTATGTCTCAGGAACGGAACTGAAAGGAGATGAAGAGTTCAAACAGAATATTTTCTGTGCGGTAGAAGAGTCAAGCCATACGCTGAAGGTAGATGACGTAAAACTGTATGGTATCCGTCCCGACGTGATGTTCTTCCTGAATGGTATCTATCTGGGCTACATGGAGCTAAAGTCTGTTACCAAAGGACAGACAGCCCGCGACAACGGACGGCAGAAGGTGGCGAAGGACTATTTGGCTACAGTAAAGGCACTGACAGAACAGGAAAAGCGTGACCCACAAGTGATAAAACAACGCAAGGAGGTGATGGCCATCTACGACAAAGCCATTCATCTGACGGCAACCGACTGCAATGAAACCTACGTGATGCGTGGCATCAATCAGTTCTTCGATACTGTACACCAAGGGTTTGCTGGCGAGTCTCCAAAGACCGTTGACGAACTGACTTCGCTTATTCTTGAACCTTTCAAGCCTTATCCTATCAGTTCTCTGTCACTGGATGAAAAGCAACGCTTTGAGGAAGTGATGCGAGCTTTGTATTCCAAGAAGATGATAGAGAAGGAGATTCTCTATTATAATTTCATTGAATACAAATACATAAAAAAGGACGGAGCCAAGGAACGTACGTCTAATACAGGGCACTTGATTGCTCCACGTCCGAAACAGAAGTTCGGATGCGACAAAATTATGGGACGCATTCAGGAAATGTTGGACCATGAGAAGGAACCAAACTATTATATCAACAAACTGCGCAAGGAGATGCAGGCACTGGGCATCCCGGGCCCAAAGATAGAAGAGTATATTCTGCTTCGTGAGCGCTATTGCAATAACAAATATGTCTATTCGCTATTGATGCAGTATGCTGCGGGCTTTGGCAAGAGCAATATTATTGGTTGGACTGCTTTGCAGCTGAAAGACTACCGCTACGAGGGCGAATTAGCCTACGATAAGGTGATGATAGTAGTTGACAGGCTGCAGTTGCGTGACCAGTTGGATACCATGATGATGAACATGAACATTGACAAATCTATGTTCGTGGAAGCCGTTGACAGAGATACCTTCATCACGGCGTTGGATAGCAAAATCCGCATTATCGTTGTTAATATCCAGAAGTTCCTTGACCTGCAAGACGCTTTGTCTGCAGCAGGAAAGAAGCTGAAGCAGATGCGCGTGGCATTCCTTATCGATGAGATACACCGCAGCAACTCTGGCGAGAACAATCAGGAGATGATTGATATTTTTGCACGTTTGCAGCAGACGTTCAATACAGGCGGCCAGACTGTCGTAAAGAAGAATCTGTTGATTGGTTTTACTGCTACTCCAAGCAAAGAAACTCTGAGCAAGTTCGGTGAGTTTAAAATGACAATGACAAAGCATTTCTGGGTGCCATTCGACTGCTATACAATGCGCGAAGCTATAGAAGATGGTTTCATCCTGGATCCGACGAAGGTTATCATACCTTACGCTGTTCCTGTAGCTTTTCAACTTCCAGAAGGAGTAGATGAGGATGACGAAGAGGATATAGATATCGTTCTGCGTAAACAGAAAATCTACGATTTGGAAGAACGAATGAAGAAGATTGCATCATTCGTTGTAGAGCGTTTGGTAAGTCTGGTTTATAAGAAGATTCGTGGTGAGGGTAAGGCTATGTTGGCTGTGACCAGCATTCCCAACGCTATAAGGTATTTCTATATCATCCTTGACCTGTATGCCAAGAAATGCGAGGAACAAGACTTCAGGAAATACAAGGATGCGCCTATCGCCATTGTCTATAGTGATGACCAGCGGCATGAGTCGTGTTCCACACTGAATGGTGGCGTGAGTGAAGAAAAGGTGATTCAGAATTTCCGACAGGCAAAGAACGGACTGATTATTGTGGTCGATAAATTGCAGACAGGTTTCGACGAACCGAAGTTACATACGCTGTTCCTTGACAAAGAAATCAGCGGCATCAATGCCATTCAGACCATCAGTCGTGTGAACCGTAAATACAATAAGCACAAGGAAGACTGCCATATCGTGGATTGCTCGTGGAAAAACGTGAATGTTGCCAATATCAAAACAGCATTCAGGGAAT
This sequence comes from uncultured Prevotellaceae bacterium, assembly GCA_937898415.1. Classification (GTDB taxonomy): domain Bacteria; phylum Bacteroidota; class Bacteroidia; order Bacteroidales; family Bacteroidaceae; genus Prevotella. The sequence continues at coordinate 15,681 of CALDLA010000061.1, forward strand.
ATTGCGATATGGTTGTATCCGACTTCAATCCTGAAGGTGAAGCCAGACTGGTTGCACTTCTTTATAGGCAGATGCAAGCCAGTGAACCTTCTCAACAGTGGTTCTCTCGCTATCAGCGTGAACGTGAAGACACACAGTTCGTGTTAGAGATGGAAGATGGCCTACGCAGTTGGATTGAGCAGTGCTTCAATCAGGAAGCAGCAGCAAAGAAACACAACGAGGACAATGGCTTGAAGCCCACTGATGCCGACTATGTACCTGAAATAAATGCCGCCCGTGAACTGCGTAACTCGGTTGGGCATTACTTCTCCAGCATCCGTATGCTGCAAGATGTTTTCGTGATTGACAGCAAGTATTACGATGAAGTATTCTTGATGTTCTGGCAAATTTACTGTCATATATACAGGGAGGTGGCAAATA
>CALDLA010000062.1 GCA_937898415.1 uncultured Prevotellaceae bacterium
GAATGGGTGGATTCCGACGTCCTAAACTGGGTGGGAATGCTCCGATTTCGCCAATATTAGTATATATCACGTCATTTATTAATAAATAGCACGTTACTTATTAATAATTTGCATGCTATTTATTAATAAACGCGATTTCAGCCTGTGTCGCGACAAAAGTCGCTAAAGTCAAATAATATGAAACCGGCTATCATTGAAGATAATATGATTCCAATGGGACATCGCTGTAACACGTATTGGCCAGTTCGCATCAGAAATGAGACTCTCAACAGGTGGCCAGTCTGTTGGTGGCAGTAATGGCAATGCTGATGAGCTGACAAAATGGGATGGCACCAAGAAACGGGGATGGGGCATTTAACCATCTCTTCTAATGCGAATAGACGGGCCTGAAATCATGCGCAAGTCCGTCTATTCTCGTCTAAATCCCGTCTAAAATCTGCTTAAACTCGTCTAAATTCTCGCTTAAATCTCGCTTAAATTTTCTCAGTGCAAATGTCCTAAATAAAGGGCTTTCCAAGGATTCTCGCTTAAAATTCCACTTAAAGTCACTTAAATTCTTACTTAAATTCTCGCTTAAAGTCGCTTAAATCTCACTTAAATGCCATAGCCGTTTCTCGTCAGTATAAATTATGCCCTTCTTTCTTAATTTAGTTAGTAGATTACCTATCTTGCCTATCTTTTGGTCTTCTGTGAAATCAATAGGCAACTTATTCCAGAGCAGTTCATTGATTTGCTTACGGCTAAGCACTTTATGATCATTCAGGGCCTTTAATATCCATTCCTGGCACTCAGCATCGTTGAATCCCTTCTTCAACGTATATTCTACCTGCTTGTCTGTGGCGTTAGCTATATACTTCGAAACATATAAGTGAGGCTTTCGGCCTTCAATCAGTTTTCCCTTCCTAAGCATCTTGACCGCATTCTCACTAATTGGTTTACCCTTCTGTACCTTATCTAATAATACTGCAGTTGTCAGGTCAATATTAGTGTTCTCCAACAACATCAGGCTATAGTTCTCATCGATTACATTACCTGGCAGTGTCAGCACCACGTTATCATTATCGCTCTTGTCGTAGTCAGGCATAGGCAACCAACGTTCTTTCTGCGATACGAACATCTTGTGAATGCCGAATCCCTCAGTATCAATCATCTTGATGTTGGCCATTGCTTGGGCCAAGAACTGATTACGGTATTTTCTGGGAATGCGCTCGCCAGTGATATAATCCTCGTAAGTGCCATCGAAGAATCCGCCGCAATTCCGGAACTCCAGCTCATTTTCTCGTTCTATCACAATGATGCGCTGATTCTCCAAGTAATTTTGGTGGGCTATGCTATTATGGAGTGCTTCGAGTATCACCTCACTATCGTACTTCATCCCCTCACCTGGCAGGAAACTGTTCTTGGGAAATATTTTGAACGGATAGTTCCGAATTTTGTGCATCACCTCCGTTGTAGTCAACAAGAACGGGATAGTGAACACCTGGCCCACATTGTCCTTTCCTGCCAACCGCCAAACAATCTCACCAATATGGTTGATAAAATGCAGCGACTCAGGCTTACCCAAAAGCAGTATGGCCGCATGTGTTATCTTGCCTTCGATGGTTATCTTCGCCTTGTTCAGGAATACTTCATCACTCCAAGAGTCCACTTCTTTCTTCTGGTTCGGGTAGTGCTCTTTATATCCCTCGCGGGCTTTCATGATGGCTTTCTCATCCAAATCCGCAATTGTTGCACCATCTGCAATCTGCTTCGACCAGTCCTCATTTACCATCTGCCTGCGTATCTCTTCATATTTGTTCATATCGAGTGCAGCCAGACTTTCACCACGACGCGCATAGAAGTGCCCCTGCCAAGCCATCGGAATACCGCGGGGTGCAGCCGGTATTTGGAACATAAGTACGCGTTTGCCCTCAACCTCCAGTTCATGAATGTCCCTGAAGGTATTGCGATCAGTGGTGTGCTGTGACAAGTCATACTTCAACTTCTGTAAGCTCTTCATACTGTTCTTGTATGTCGTTCCCAGTATCTCGCGCGTCTTGTCATGCACACCGAATACTAACCATGCAAAGCCTTTATCTCTTAGGTTCGCCTCGTTGCTCAGTGCTGAGAAATATTTACCCAATTCGTTGAAGTCGAAGCTATTCTCTGCCTTTTTGAACTCCACCACCTCATTCTCATGATGATAGCGTAGATTGTCAAATGTCTCGTATATATTCATATCATTTAAACGTTTTGTTCCTATGATTTATTCTTTGTCTTTTGCTTTCTTTTCAGGTCAGCTATTACCATTCGAATAGTATTGCGTTTTATACCTTGGGGACAGTGGCTCTTTACATATTTCAATGATGCGCCTTTAGGCATATCTTTCATAACGTTGCTAATCAAATTGTATTCATAACTATCTACGAAATCTGATATTTCAACCAACCCTCGTAGAATAAGAATCGAAAGATGCTTAGAGATGGTCAAAGCAGACAGCTCACGTTTCCATGCAATAGCCTCGAATGTATATCCTTGCTTGGCAAGATCAAGGGTGGTTTGTATGGTTTTAGGAAGGGGCTTTTGTTTTCTTGAGGTAGAGGATTCATTAATATCGTCTTCATCTGGCAGTTCTATCTGTTCTACAATCTCATCGTATGACATTCCGAATGTCAAATTGTAATTTTCAAGGAATTGCTCAACTTCATTTGCCACTTCCGATCCGCCTTTGCGCGCTTTTATCAACACCTCATGGTTCTCTATCTGAGGAATTTCCTCAAAAATGTCATATCCCAAATTAATAAGAAATTTGGAGGTCTTGGCAGATAGGAACAAATGTCGAATAGGGGTATTCAGGAGCTTTTCCAATTCTGGATCAATTTCTGGTTCTTCGATTTCGTCATCCTCTTGTTCATCAACCACGTCGTTTTGGCTGACTGCCACATCTTCTGCCATCTTCTCAAATTGGCCCCGATTCTTGGGCATGTCAGCAAACTCGACACTTAGATTATCGAACAAAAGCTTTTGCTCGTCCGTTATTGCCACCAGCCCATGTCCAACTTCCCTAAACCACTTCCTCAATGCTATCTCATCATGTTCTCCATCCATGAAGGGGTAGCGTTTGTTCTTGATTACGAACAGACGAAAGCGCGAAAGAATCTCATAGAAGGAACCAGATGGAAATTCTACCACTTTTCCCTCATCGTCGTAATCGTATTTCTGAGCGATTGTTACTGTACCTGCTTGTTCATCAACATTCATACGATACCCGTCTTTGAATAAATGGCATAGCGTAGCAATGATTCGGTCTCTATGCTCTGTGCTTGGAGCTACATAATCGCCCAATTGTATTTCAAGCGGCCCCTGATAATTCCAATATGCCCTCTCCGTAATATCCTTCAGTACCTTACGCCATTCTATTGACTTCCAAATATCCAAATTAATGTCGTACTTGGTTCCTTGTATGGTAATCTGATTCTTCGGCTTCTTCTCTTCTTGTTGACTTGTTTGCGAGTTATCTTCTTTTTGTTCTGAAGCAGATTCTGTATTAACTGTAGCCTCAGGGAACGGAAGTTCTTCCTTCGCTGGTGAATATTCCTTTATCACCGCAATAAATCGCTCACCGTAGGTGTCACGTTTATGCTCACCTATTCCAAAGGTGTTACCGAAAGCTGCAAGAGTTGTGGGCATATCGGTAGCCAGCGCATGGAGTGTCTTGTCAGACATCACGACGAATGCAGGATAGTTTATTTCGTCAGCTATTTCTTTTCTCAGCACCTTCAACCTCTCAAACAACTCCATGTTCTCACTTTTGCCACTATTGGTCACAGCCGAGACTTGCTCTTCCATCATCCGACTACGACGGGCTTTTACACTATAATCTTCGCGGCTGATAACAGCCAGTTGTACTTTAGTCTTCTTCCCACGAACAACATCTTGACCAAGTGGAGTTACATGCAAATGATTATCTTCGTTGTAGGCAATCTCGATGAATCCCATCTGCAACATCTGAAGCAAATAGTCGTGCCAGTCTCTTACAGGAACATCTCTCCCGGCTGCAAATGTTTTGATTTGGTTATAACCACGCGCTACTACTTCTGCCGAGAAGTTTCCATGCAGTATGTCAATAGTCAACGTGAAGCCCACTTGCTCGCCCGTCCTGAGTATAGCTGAAAGAGCCTTTTGAACAAGTTCTGTTCCGTCGAACGTCGATGGCGGAGTATGGCATACATCACAATTACCACAACCTTTATCGCTGGTTTCACCAAAATAGTTCAGCAGGATGCGTCTGCGGCAAACCTGAGCCTCGGCATATTCCTGCATTCGCTGTAGCTTTTCTGCATTGATTTCCCGTTGCCCACTTTCCTCTACGAAACGACTCAGGGTAATGATGTCTTGCAGATTGTAAAACAAAATAGTCTCACAGGGCAGTCCGTCGCGGCCACCACGTCCTATTTCCTGATAATAATTCTCTATGGTCTTGGGTAGGTTATAATGAACAACGAAGCGCACATTACTCTTGTCGATACCCATTCCGAAAGCAATCGTCGCACAGACTACCTGTATGCGGTCATTGATAAAATCTTCCTGCACACGGTTTCGTTCATCTGTAGGCAACCCAGCATGGTAAACGCCCACTCGGACTCCTTCTCTCTTTAGTTTCTCAGCAAGGCTCTCAGTAGTCTTCTTTGCCAGACAGTAGATGATGCCACTCTCTCCAGGATGGCGACGAATCAGACTCAATATGGTGCGCAACTTCTCTTTGGCCGCATATCCTCTTCTAACATCCAAACTCAGATTTGGGCGGTCAAACGAACTGATAAAGATTTCCGGCTCCTTGAGGTGCAACTGTGCAATAATGTCAGCTTTGGTAATCTTGTCGGCAGTGGCCGTAAGAGCCATAATAGGCACATTGGGAAACAGTTCATGTAGATTGCCCAACTTCGTATATTCGGGTCTGAAGTCGTGTCCCCATTGAGAAATACAATGCGCTTCGTCAATGGCAAAGAGCGAGACTTTCAGCATAGTTTGCATCCATCTCAGTTCTGTCATCAATCGCTCTGGTGAGATATACAATATTTTAATATCACCCCGCAGACATTGTTCTGCAATCTGTCGATTGGCAATCTCATCGTTGGCACTGTTCAGCGCCTCTGCTGCTATGCCATTTGCACGCAAAGCTTCCACCTGATCCTTCATCAGCGAGATAAGTGGCGAGACAACGATGGCCGTCCCCTCCATCATCAAAGCAGGTATCTGAAAGCATATCGACTTACCTCCACCTGTCGGCATCAGCACCAATGAATCCTTTCGCAGAAGCACCTGATTGATAATCTCCTCCTGCAAGGGCCGGAAGGAGTCGTAACCATAATATAATTTGAGTATCTGCTTGGGCGTATACATTGTTCTGTAATTTGTTTTAGAACAGACTATAATTCAAACCCTCTCATTAAAAGAGCCTTAAGATTCATTCTAAATCCCCATTTTAGCTTTTCCGTCAAAGGTTTTAGCCCAATTGCCACATCCTGCATTATTTTGAACTTCCAGCTTTCTAATACACGATTTTTTCTGTCCCATTCAACCATTCGTTTTATCAACTCAATGTCAATTTCTATTTCATTTACATTGATACTTTTCACTGTTGAACGCTCTTTTTCTTTTTGTTCCTTCTCCTTTTGCTCTTCGTCACGTAGAGCATCTATCTCCTCCAAAAGTTCATAGTTCTCTTCACAAACACGATCAAAAATAGTCATTCCACGTGCAACGGTAGCGGACGTCAGCTTATGATTATATTTCAAATCATGGGCAATCTCCCGCGCTTTGGACTGTAGATTCAGGCTCAATTCACCAGATTCAGCACCCCAGTCCGCAATTTTCTGCCAAAGTTTATAAGGAATCGATTTGACAACTTTCAAGTCGTGTTCAGACTTGTCATCCACAACGGTATTAACTGTAACTTTTCTGACCACAGGATAATCAGGATCTATTAAGTCATCCTCTATTGAATCCAAGTCATACTCCCATTCTTTGTTATTGCGTACCGCTAACCAACACTCTTCTTTCTTTGCCCATTCCAGATAGTTGTTAGATGGTGATATATTCATAATAAATGGATTTACCTGTCGCATTAATGAATAAATCAAATTCGATAGGGCATCAGAGATTTTCTGATTCTTCCAAATCTTATACAAATCAATCCGTCCACTTGTGAGATGATTCAACAGTCCTATGGCGTAAGGAACTACAACCGATTTCAACTCACCGATATTGTTACCTGTTCTTTTAGTACCATATAACTGATCTGCAGCTTTGAAAAGAATAGCTTTGGCAATAGTGTCTTCAAAATAAACGTTGGTTATTTTCTTAGGATTAGTAGGAAGAACCTTAGCGATAAATTGTGCATAATTCTTTTCAGAACCCCTAACAACTATATGAGGGGAAATAACGAGTTTACCCCCTTCGTAAATTTCCTCGAAACAATTTATATATTTTGCCAATTCGACCTTAGTGAACATCTGGTTTTTGGGATATTTCAAATCAAATGCTTTTTGTCGTGATGATGTGAAACCTTCTTTCAAACGGCTGTTCTTATATTGTGACCTTGCACGTTCAAAGAACCAATATGTCTGCATAGACCTCTCTGGTGTAATTGGGGTCATGACATAACGAGATACCTTCTCCAATTCAACTAATACAAGATTGTTTGCAGAGAAGTCAGCATTATTAACTTTATTCTGAGTATTGGCAAACTTCGATATGTCGGAAACGATTTTTGTATACTCATCCTTCTTTTTAACAATAGACAGCTTTACTTGAACGTATATATTTGAAATGTCTACCTTGTCTTTCTTCTTTGTATGATAAATTGAAGCTGTAGTTTGGCCTCCATTCACTATTTGAAAATTGGAAATAGATTTTATAATTCCATCTGAGTCGACATCCATGGAATCAGCCGTAGCTGCTATGCCATTGTTGTATGCTAGAAACATGTGTGGTGCTTTCTTTATGGTATCTCGTATCCCCTGATTTATTTTTCCTGTGAATTGCAGAAATGAACGAACGTTCTGCTCTAATAGCCGCCCCCCATATATATCATATATTTCATATAGGAAATCGCCTGGCAAGATTGCAACATACGCATCATAATCTTCATTACTAGAAGGTGCGCGCAAACAAGGTATCTGCCATCCTCCTTCTTCAAGATTGATGGTTATTGGTGCATGAGCATCCTCTGAAATCTGATACAAGTAATTGATATCAAAAACTCTATATATGATTTTGTACCCACTTATCTCTGTATGACTGGGAATCTCGCCTTTGTATATTCCGTTAGTTAAAATAAATGCGTTTACTCTAATGAGGGAATCCCTCAATTCTTTATATGTTCCTAATGTGTTTACAAATTCAAAAATAGTTGACGATTCTTCTATCTCATTAAGTAATTCAGAATAAATAGCTTTTCTAAAGAAGTTTTTCAACCTTGTGGCAGCAGTATCAATATCCTCTTTATGTATAGTAGTTGGTTCTTCACTACCCTCATACAATGAAATAAACAAATCTACTGTTTCATAGTTATCGGAAATAGCATATCCATTTATCTTTAATTGATTTTTTGTTCCTAAACCTCTTTCAAGGAAGGCAATATCATAATTTTCAGTTTCACCCGCTTCGCTTAATAATTCCATGCAATAGCGCGTAAAGGTTTGCTCTTGGCTGTCGCCTTCTTCGTTTGCTCTTTGGCGAATAACAACTTCTTGAACTAAGGATTTATAGAATTTACTGATTTCTTTCATAAGACTGAATGGTATTTAAAACATTGCTTTCTTCGATAATATTTTCAGTTGGTACGGCAAGAGTTATTGAATATTTCACATCACTAACACCTAATAATAAATCATCTTTCTTAATTCTGGGGAATTCACCTTGAACAAGATAATAGTTTTCTTTGCGAATATAATAGCGACGTTCCTTATAAGCATCAGCGTCTATATTGAAATAGCCATAATACATCAATTTGTTTTCAAACAGGTTCTGTGCATTGGTATCTTGACTTAAGCTTTCCCGCAATTCGCCTATAAGTTCTAGCAAGTTTTTGCCGTCTACGGGAACAATTTCTACTACCAGATTATATAGAAATAGTTTGTCTATAGGAGTCTCGTCTAATTGCAATTCTCCGTTTATTGACACGTTGGGATACTTATTTGCTGTTATCGTCTTTACTTCTACAGCCCATGATTTGCTTTGGAAGTCTTGGGGAGCCATGTTGGGACCTACCCAAGACATGACAGAACGAACTTTGTCCATCGGGGAACAGATCAACTTTCGAAGGAATAACAACTCTCCAAACAATCCTTGTTGTTCTTGAATAGACAAAGTGTTTTTCATTCTCTTTGAGAACAGGTCCTGCCATTTGCGCATTTGGCTTATTACAAGCTTAACCGCATCCTTTTCAGTTGATATAGATTGGATGGCGTTAGCAATGTTGCCGCATATTGCTGCAAAAATATCACGCACACGGTCACCTCTATTAAGTAGCTGAATTAACAAGAACTTTGAGTCAGGAAAAGAGTTATCCTTGAACAGTGAGACCTCTATTTCGGACAAACTGCTGAAAGGTGAAATATCCACTTTTATCTCCTGACTAAAAGAGAATGCTATTCCGCAGTATTCATTTTGACTCTTGTAAGTACAGAACATTTTCAGGCATGAAGGTATATCTATCGCTCTTTTTACAAGACCCGACACATGAGCTTCTTCAAGCTTCTTCCAAATGGTTTTAATCTCATTATCCTTGTTCATACACATTATCGTTTTCTGATTCAAAGATGTCTTCTGTATCAGCAAAATCATTCAGTTGATTGACGGAGTATGATACCGCCACCCCAGTATTGGTATGGGGGAAAGATATTGCGAAACTGATATATGGTTCGTTTCCATCTTTATTAGAAGAAACGAAATTATCAGTCGGTTTCAAAGGGTATATTATCAGTAATGGGTTCTTGACATCCCTATATTTTTCTCTTACAAGTTTTGGACTTGGATATGCCTGATTTCTATCTCTATGTTTTTTGTTTGTTTCCGCTAAAGCTTCAGCCAAGACATTATCGTCTAAATCTATGAATTCGTCACGCGGATTTCCTAGAATATGGTTTTTCCTTAACAAATAGTGTTCTGATGAATCTTCTGAAGGAACACGCTTGAAGAAATTAAAACCGATACCATTTGATAGAAAACCATCACATCCGTCCACTCTTTCTCCTGTAGGCTTATTCATCAGAACAACACTCCAGTCTGACAATTCTCCTGAAGAATGAACTTGCTTAATGTACTCGGCTATCGCCCTCAAATTTACCTTGACCATGGAAGGTGGCAAATGGAATTTGTCAAAGAATTCCAATACATAGTCTAAAGGAATATTCCTCCACAGAAGGTTTTTCCCTTTCAATTCATAATTATCTCCTAATCCGCATATTAATTGATCAGCAGCCACAAAATTAGAATGCCTTTGCTTCTTATCCCATAGCAATTGGTATGTTTCAACCAATCGCCCTGCCCATGACACTTCAACAGTATTTGCATATCTCATCTTTGCTAAAGATGTTATTTGCAGGACACCAGGATGATTCCTCACTTTTAATGCATAATCTTCTGGAGTTCCTCCTATTTCATATAGATAGCTAAACTCTTCGCGTAGTTCTTCACTAGCAAGAGTTATATGGCGGTACCATTCGTTAAGTTCGCTACTTGTAAAGAGTCTGCATAAATCAACATAACCTGAACGATAGCCAAACCATCTTCCCATCTGCATCAAGGTATCGTACATTTTTGATGCTCTCAGGAAATAACTTATCGACAATCCTTCCAAAGTGAGACCTCGAGAGAGTTTGTCACCACCAATTGCTATTACTGAAATGCCCTCATCATTATTATCATAATATGTAAGTGCGTCATTTGAGGAGCCATTGATAGATTTGACCGTTATCTTTTGTACCGCTTTAAACAGTTGCCCTTTAACATCTTCCCATTCGTGGATGATCAGTGAATCATCGATTTCTTTATATTTGGAATCCAGTATAGTTTGGGTAGTAGTCTTATAAGATTTATAATCTTCCCTATCTACCTCAAATACTTGGCGCAGTTCTTCAAGAACCATTTTGTCACCGACTTCAATCTCTTGCTTGTAATAATTGAAGACTCTGGAAACTAAGTCTTTTATATGGTTTTGCCATGATTGGAACCTGCTTACGTGTATCAGCATTGAATTATGCTTGTGTTCCTGGCCACGAAGAATCCTTATGGCGCATGTCACGATAAAACACTTTATGGCCAGACGTAATGATTCCGGTACTTCGTTTAATGAAGGTTTAACATCATCCTTCTTATGCTTATTTGGAACAAAACTATGGAAGTCACTAATTGGAGTTACGATTGGCAATAATTCGTCGTTAGAATCATCAGGAATTAGTGATGTTCCAAAGACTTTGTCTGGTCCGATGTATGTTGAAGGAGCAGGGAGATTTATAATGAAATCACGTGGGAACAAGTTCGAGTCATCTAATGGTATAAAGATATTTGCAAACGGTGTCGCAGTATATCCAACGTATGCAGTACGATTGAACTTGTTCAGAATGGAACATATATATTTGTTTATTGTCGTTGGATCTTCATTGGACGCATTTGTGTTGATAGAGGCATTATCTGCCTCGTCATCAATCATCAAAAGAGATTTGTTGTTAATCTTGCCGTTTTCCGCATGAGTGTTCAGCCATGTGTTCAAGCGTTTTAAGACTGATGAGTTCTTCTTCACAACAAGTAGTGCTGGTTGCGGAGCGTTAAAGTTGAAACCGGCAGTGTTGGCAGAACGACTGGTAAAATCTCCTTTCTCTGCATTAGTTGTGTATGAATTTGCGATTGCGTCATCGAAACCAGGTATCAATCCAACACCGATCTTTGTGGTGTCCTTAGTACTTGCTCTTTCAAATTGGGTATCAAAGCCAAGGAATCCCTCATCAAGTCTTAATTGTGTCTGACTGCGGAGATTGTTATGAATTCCGGCCAATACAATAATTAAGTTGAAACCTGTATCAGCAGCCTTACATATCAGTCCTGTATAGTTTGCTGTTTTTCCAGACTGAACTTGTCCGACAACAAGCCCCTTCTTACTCAATACCACGTCTGTCTTCTGAGGATTAAAGAATCTGTCCAAGATTTTATCCGTCATATCATCAACGCCTTGAATTGCTGCAGGCTCAAAACCTTTTTGATGTTCAAGATAATATTTGTATCTGTTCCAAAAAGGCCATTTGCTAGTTTCAGCTGCCTTAAACGCCAACAGCCAGGGCTTGCGTCTTTCTCTTCCCTCCAATATCTGCATAGGTTCTACCCGAACACTATATATTGACATCAACTTTGTTTTGAGGACATCTTTACTGAGATTCTGGAACATTAAGACAACATTGTTGACTGCGCTATCAATGTCTTCATCTGTTACAGGATTCTTTATTCCAATAAGAGTCCTACAAACTTCAATGGCTTTTTGATACGATTCCATACTCATAGTTCTTCGATTAGTTCTTCGTAATTGTTAAAAGGCTCAATAGTTTTAAGAATAGCTTTCGCTTGTTCTGATGTCTGACCAGATACTAATTGATTGTTATACATCCGACATAACATGTCTTTAATCAGGTTAATGTCCATATCCGAAAATGGCTCTTTCTGCTGATTCTCCTCACTTGATTGCTTGATGAAAATAGTCGGTGTGGGTATGGACTCTTCTACGATTCGAAGCAACTTGCTTATTGCTGATACAGGGTTAGCCTTGGCCTCTTCTTGTAGATCCTTTATTAACTGGTTCTCTCTGTTAACAACAAAAGACCACTTGTTCCCTTTTTTCTTTTCTAACCATAACGGTTGGAAATTTATCCCAGCCTTTTTCTTTAATATCTTACCTCTGTGCCTATACACTTCCATGCCCTTGTTCCTGACATCAAGTGCATAGGAACGGAGTTGTTCACGACATGAAATAGGAGGTGTTGCTGTTGATTTCTTGATATCAATCTGCCACTCTGAATCCAATGTGTTAGGCAAGTCAATACTGATTCGGACAAGCTTATAGTGGTCTTCTTTCCTAAACAAGTTAAGCCAACTACCTGCCAATAATAATCTTTTCCCACGATAGATATAAAAGCCTTGGGCAGCCGGATACCCATACATTCCCTCTGCCTTTCTGTAGCTCTCCTCTGAGCTGAAATTATTCTTGTGAGGCAGAACGTAGCCTTTTACTTCAGCCTTTTGGGTCCCAAAATACAAGGATTCGGATGGGAATATCTGCGTTTTCTTTTCTGACAGGCAAAATGGATTCCATGCATCTATTTTATTCTCACCCCAAAATATAGAGATGTCATTGCTTTCTATAAATCGATGGAATGTCATTGCAATATGCGACTTTACTCTTGCCCATGCGTCAGAGAACTTTTGCTTTGCAGCGATATCACTTACTGAAGTTAACGGAGGAATAACTCTGTCTAAGTCAGTCCATATTATCATAGTCCCAGATTTCTGATTGTCAATAGCTTCAGCATACGCTTCTGGTGTCCACCTGATTAACTCCCATTTATGAGTTAATGCCACATAATCTAAATCCCAAGTCCAATAAGCAGAATGATAACCTTCCTTCTTACTTATAACAGTCAACTTACGACACTGCGAGAAAGATGCTGTCTTCATTCCCAAACCAAATCTTCCCAAGTCATTTGTTGCGCGTTCCTCTAAAGGGTTCTGTGAACCTGGGCGCATTGCTTCAACTATCTCGTCGCTGCTCATACCACAACCGTCATCCTTGATAGTGATGATAGTGTTACCTCCATCCCAGATTCTGCCAATATAGACATTCTTTGCTCCTGCAGATATTGAATTATCAATAATATCTGCAACTGCCGTTTCAAGATTATAGCCTATTGCCCTGAAAGTTTCTATCATTGACGCTGCTTCAGGGACTGCTTCTGTTTTAGGTAGTTGTGAATAGTCCATAGGCTTATAACTGTTTTTTTAATTCTATTGCAATTTTAAATGCTAAAACAACGGGAACAGCATTTCCTATCTGTTTAAAAGCTGCACCACGACTCCCCTCAAAATAGTAATCGTCTGGGAAAGATTGTAGTCTCGCAGCTTCTCTTACAGTTATTGAACGGGCTGTCTCTATTGTAGGATTAAGGGTCGGATAGATATAATAATGTCCATCCTTGGAGATATGCGCCACTACGGTATGGCTATAGCCGTCAGGTTCAACAACAGAATATCTGTCCAAGAAAGATTTTGTATTCTTATGAGTTTGTAAATGATGAGGTAGCTTGGAATAATCCAATTGCCTTTTCTTTTCACGCCATTGTTGAATGGCCAGACAATATATTTCTCTATCATTAGCATTATGTGGACGAGCTACATGCTGTGTGGTAAAGTCAAGAGCACTATTCCTGATGGATGACTCCTTTAAATAAGGCATATCTTCCAATGCCTTAGTGTAATGAACAACCTCTGTGAGACATCCTTCACCAGCTATTCTTGGTGGCAGGTCAGAAAACAAATCCCTTAGAACAGTATAGGAGTTTTGTTCTTTCATTAGCAAAGGATACCCATAATGTTCACCTTTAGAGTTCTTGCCATCCTTAAGCCAACCAACAATAATAACTCTTTGTCTCTTTTGAAGCACACCATGTTCTGAAGCATTTTGGACCTGCGGCTGCATTTCATAACCAATGCTGTTGACGAGTTCTCTCAAATCCTTGAATGGTTCCCCTTTTTTCGCTGTAAACAGGCCGAGGACATTCTCGAATACAAACATTTTGGGCTTGTACCTCTGCAAGAATTGAACATAGTATTTATAGAGTTCGTTTCTTGGGTCTTTTTCTACATCCTTACCCATTCTTGCTCTTCCAGCAATAGAATATGCTTGGCAGGGAGGGCCACCTATAATTATATCAACATCTTTGTTCCCTTTCAAAGAGTCAACTCTTTTAAAAATTCCATCAATAGTAGAAGAACCGATTGTTGCCTGGATAACACTACTAATAACGGAATCAGGCACTTGGCTCCATAACTTTTGTCCTGTTTCTCCTTCTTTTCTCTCTACTAAATATTTCTTATAGATTTCTAATCTGTTCTTTTCTTGTAGATAATGGTATGCTGCTCTTGTTTTCAATGTCTCGCAAGCATATTTGTCCATCTCTATGTGAGCAATAGGAGAAAAGCCTGCTCTAACAAAACCTTCAGAGAGACCACCTGCTCCTGCGAACAAATCTATAAATGTATATTTCTTCTTTACCATATTTGTTATTGCTACAGGCAGACAAAGCCTGCAAAGCCTTTATATAGTTGGAAGTTAAAATTAAGTTCATCTACAAGGCAGTGGAAGAACGCCTCGACATCCATTACAGATTGGATATGGGATGCTGCTGTATGCATCATAGACTTCACTACTAATCTTAATCCAATTCTTCAAATCTAACAAGGTCGTTGAGCTCCACATCAAGCAACTTTGCAGTTTTCATTAGCATCTCCAGTGGAGGTTGTGACGAATTGGTACACCATTTTGACACCGTCGTTGGTGCACATCCCAGTTGCCTGGATAGCCAGAGACTTGATTTCTTCTTCTCTACAAGTACCACCTTTAAGCGGTTGAGATCTTTGTTAGCTGCCATATTGCTATTTTAGATTAATGCCACAAAATTACAAAATTCCTCACAGAATAAAGACAAAAGTCACTAAAAAGTTGCAAAAATTGATGATTTTAATGAATTTCGTTCATTTTGTGCACTTGTGATGCTTGCTTTTATTGCAAATTTCGTAACTTTGCATCATAGTTTTGACGTATGGATTTGAATGAAGCTAACCGATTTAAGGTTTATATAATAGAATCACTTGAAGGAGATATGCATACAGGACAAAACCTATATGATTATCTCCGGCAAAGGAATGTTGATTATACTGATTACATGTTTGATGCTATGTATATTTCGGTATATGATAGGGAAGCGCTTCATAAAACATTGAGAATGATAGCCGAGGAAGTTGATACTAATAACTATATTCCAATTACTCAAATAGAATGTCATGGTGATCCTGATTACATCCTGTTGTCGTCCAAAGATCATGTTGGGTGGTTTGAACTCTTTGATTTGACTCGACCCATCAATATTGCAGCACATAATTCCCTTCTTCTGAATCTGTCTATGTGTAATGGGAATGCTGTAATAAGAGAAATAGATCCCAAGAAAAGAGCGCCTTTTAGAGCTGTTGTCGGGCCATTGGGAGAAATACAAGCCATGTTACTTCAAGAATCATGGGAGAAGTTCTATGATGATTATTATAATGGTATAAAGAGCAAAACAGATTTTAGGCTGTTTGAGTTGGCTTCTGATTGTGGCCTAATCTATTATAACCAGGAATTCATTTTTGACTCTCATCTCGATACACCAAATTTGTTCCCAGAAATATTTGATTATTGGATGAAGAAGGAAATAGCAGACATGTACAGAAGAGAAGGCCCCCTTATGCTTGATCCGAATGCTTATAAGATTTACAGAGCAAGACAGTTTAAGAAATATTTCGACGAGTTTAGACCTTACTATTGTTTTCAGAGTGATTGCCATAACAATGGTAGACAGGTCGACCACCATGAATAATCACGGTGATCGACTTTTTGTTGATACGCTATAAAGGAGTCTCGTCTTAGCCAAGAGCAGTCTGTCTATGAAAAAAAATCTTTTATAGGTCTGTTTTTCAACTGACAAAAAGAAGTGCATTATTCAGAATGTCGTACTTAATCGGTTTGGAAAAACAGATTGATTGTTTCCTTTTTATTGTAGACACATCGATGCCACGCCGTTGGAACTCGTCAATGAGAGCTTGATCATGATAAGCTCGCATACCTGTCCAGCCACGATTACCAACCTGACGGTTGAAAATTTCTACTAACTCGGTGATTTGCATGTCTGCGAATTGCAGAGCGTACTTGATGTAATAAATGTACTGTTGCATAACTTTTTGTTTTTGAAGTGAATCCATTTGCTTCCGCATCGTACCTTTGCCACCGTGGCAATTATGCTTATGCTCGGTTGGCGAGTCCACCTGAAGATGACTGCTCTTGATGCTTTCGGGTGCAAAAGTATAACAAAATCTGCAAATGACCAAATATTTTGCTTTAGAAAGTGTAACAGTTTGGGGGTTGCATGCTTTTTAGATGAGAATCAATTGTAAAACTGCAAATTATGATGCAAGAAAGTATTAAAATTCGCAAATTTGCTAATTATTTCGGAGATAATCCCTATATTTGCACCGTCAAATTAATAAT
>CALDLA010000063.1 GCA_937898415.1 uncultured Prevotellaceae bacterium
TGGAGGGGCTGATTGGAAAATTTAGCATCCAAAACAATTAGTTGCGGATTTTAGGTTACAATGAAATCATTGGCGCAGAATACATTGTCACGATACTCATCAAACGACAGTTGATTCTCTTCATCATGATATCCACCATCGATTTCGATAATAATTTTTTCGTCAAACATTACAAGGTCTGGATAATATGCGCTCTCACCCTCAAAAGCTATCGCATGGTTTTTAAAGATATGCCTTCTCATACTCATAGGCAAATACCAGTATGCCCACTTTTCCTCAATGGTACGTTTGCGCGGCTGACTCTTTGCCCTCGCCTTCTCATAATTCTTAAGTTCTCTGTATTGTGTCATATTATTATAGTATTTGTTTGTATTTTCGATGCAAAATTAAAGCAAAAACTTTAATTATACAAATAAATATATAATTATATACTTTAATTTAACAATATTTATTAAACCAAATGCTTTAATATTATTATTTTCGCTTACCTTTGCAGAAAAAAGAATAAAGAAGAACAAATATGAGGGTAAAAGAGCTACTTAAAATAAAAGGAATTACACAGAAGGAGTTTGCAGAAAAGCTTGGTATGACTCCCATAGGATTGTCGCAAATATTGTCAGGTAAACCATCTTATACAACATTGGAAAAGATAGCTTCGGCACTTGAGGTAGAGGTCTGGGAACTTTTGGTCTCTCCAGAAGACGTTGTAAAAAAATACAGCAATAGCAAGGATGGAGGAAATATTCAAAAATGTCCTCACTGTGGCAAACCGATTATCGTTAAGACGGAAATTTTAAAGAGCTGAGCGTTCTTTAATTATATCATTGTCATTTTGCTGTATTCATTGAGAACAATTAGATGGCTGACCCCAAACGGTTATACATTGCCATTGACCTGAAGTCGTTCTATGCTTCAGTAGAGTGTGTGGACAGAGGGCTTGACCCGCTGACCACCAACCTTGTGGTGGCAGATGTGAGCCGCACGGAGAAAACAATCTGTCTGGCCGTGTCGCCATCTTTGAAAGCATACGGTATCGGTGGAAGGGCACGACTCTTTGAAGTGGTGCAGCGGATGCGGAAAGTGAACTTCGAACGGCAGAGCAAAGCACCAGGTCATCGTTTGACGGGCAAATCCGCATCTGATTTAGAATTGAAGCAGCACCCAGACTGGGCTGTTGACTATATCGCCGCGCCACCTCAGATGGCACACTATATTGAGGTTAGCTCAAAGATCTACAAAACTTATCTGAAGTATATTGCGCCAGAGGACATCCATGTCTATTCCATCGATGAGGTGATTATGGATGTAACGGCCTATCTTAGCACATACAAACTGACTGCACATGAACTGGCAATGAAGATGATTCGCGACGTACTAAGTCAGACGGGCATCACGGCTACGGCTGGCATTGGTACAAACATGTATCTCTGCAAGGTGGCAATGGATATTGTAGCCAAAAAGATGCCTGCCGACAAGGACGGAGTACGAATCGCCGAACTGGATGAAATGTCGTATCGCCGTGAGCTTTGGGACTATCGCCCGATAACGAAATTCTGGAGAGTAGGACGCGGTATTGCAGAGAAACTGGCACTATATGGCATTGACACGATGGGCAAGCTGGCGCGAATGTCCGTGCAGAATGAGGAAACACTCTATAAACTTTTCGGCGTGAATGCAGAACTGCTGATAGATCATGCCTGGGGCTGGGAGCCGTGTACGATGGAGGCTGTAAAGGCATACCGGCCAGAGACGAACTCCTTCAGCAGCGGACAGGTGCTGCAGGAACCATATAACTTCAAGAAGGCTCGTGTGGTGATACAGGAGATGGCAGAGGGAATGGCACTTGATTTGGTATCGAAACGGTTGGTAACAGACCAATTGGTGCTGACCGTAGGTTATGATGCGGAGAATCTGATACGTCCAGAGATTCACGAGAAGTATCATGGCGAGGTTACCAACAACTATTACGGCAAGGCCGTGCCGAAACACGCCCATGACACGTTCAACTTCGAGAAGCCGACATCGTCATCAAGGAAAATCATGGATGGCGCAGCAGAACTCTTCGACAGTTGTGTGAATCCTGACTTGCTCATTCGCAGGCTGAACCTAACCACGAACCATGTGGTATCAGAGGAATCCGTTGCTGCAAAGGGAAATGCGCCCCAGCAGCTCGACCTCTTTACTGACTACGAGGCTTTGGAAAAACAGAAGCAGGAGGAAAAGACCCGACTCGACAAGGAGCGCCGGATGCAGGAAGCACAATTGAAAATCAAACAGCGTTTCGGCAAGAATGCCATCCTCAGAGGGCTGAACTTCGAGGAGGGTGCCACCGCCAAGGAACGCAATAATCAGATAGGAGGTCATAAGGCATGACAGATAACTACGACGATATCATCAATCTGCCGCATCACGTATCGAAGCGTCATCCTCAGATGTCAATGTGGAACCGTGCAGCCCAGTTTGCGCCTTTCGCCGCATTGACAGGCTACGAGGATGCTATTAAAGATACGGCACATGAGAATGAAAGCAGTTACGAAACAAAGATTAATGACGATGATGAGTAGCATAGTCCTCTTCATATTTCTACTGAGCATCGGCGCGAGTTTCATCCAACGCACCACGGGTTTCGGCTTCGGCATTTTCATCATGACGATACTGCCGTTCCTTATGCCCAGCTATGGCGAGGCTACAACACTCTCAGGACTGCTGGCCATCACAACTTCTGCAGCTATCGTATGGCGGTTAAGGAGCTGCGTTACCTGGCAACGACTATGCCCGATTTTGTTGACATTTATCATCGTCTCGACCATTGCTATCTTCGCCCTGACACGTATCGAAGACCATCTTCTACGACGTATTCTTGGTGTGGCACTCATCCTGATTAGCATCTACTTCATGCTGTTTAGCCAGCGCATAAAACTGCCGACGACAAAGAAAGTACAGGTTGGCGCAGGAACGTTGAGCGGACTGATGGGTGGTTTCTTCGGTATGCAAGGCCCGCCTGCCGTGCTTTACTTCATCCAGAGTGAGCCGACGAAGGAGCACTATATGGCGATGGCGCAGACCTATTTTCTGATTGGCAATGTGATGATGACAGGTGTGAGAGCCTACAACGGCTTTTTTACAACCACCGTAGCTGTTGATTATTTTTATGGTCTCGGCGGTGTCATTATCGGCACATTATTGGGTGCCTACGTCTTCAAACATATCCCCAATCGCATCTTCCGCTACATCGTCTATGCCTATATCTGCATCAGCGGATTCATCATTTTGATAACAAATTAAAGAAACGAAGATATGAAGAATATTTTGACTTGCTTATTCGCTTCGCTTGGGCTTACTACTGCCTGTGCCCAACAGAACTTTGAGAACATGGAAGTGAAGGAGTTTGCCGAACTGATAACAGACTCCAACGTGGTAATCCTCGACGTGCGTAAGGCCGACGAGTTTGCCGAAGGACATATCAAAGGAGCTGTTCTTATTGACCAGTTCCAAAGCGACTTCATCGAACAAGCCAAGGCAAAGCTGCCGAAAGACAAGACTATCGCCATTTATTGCCGCAGTGGTCGCCGCTCTGCCAATGCTGCTGGTAAACTGGCAGATGTTGGCTATAAGTGCGTAAACCTCAAAGGTGGCATTATCGCGTGGAAAGAGGCGAATATGCCAGTGATTACATCGGAACAAGATATGAATGGCTTGATAATAAGAATCGCAGAAATCGAAGTCCATCCCCAGTATCTGAAGGAATATCTGGAGGCCGCAAGGAGTGTCGGAGCGGAATCAGTGAAGAAAGAGCCTGGCGTTATCTGTATCTTTCCCAATCAAATGACGGAAGATGAGAATAAGATTCGCATTGTTGAGATTTACAGGAACAAGGAAGCCTACGAGCATCACCTGAAAACTGAGCATTTCCAGACTTACAAGCAGGGAACGCTCCACATGGTGAAGTCACTTAATCTGGTTGATCTCAGCCCACTTGATAAAGAAGCGATGCCTTTGATATTCACTAAAATCCAGTAATGACTATGGCTTACATGAATAAATACCAGTCAGATGACTATCGGCGTGAAGAGCTGATACGCATTATTGAGCACTCTGTAGAGAAGTTGACATTAGCCGAGTTAGAGGCTTTATATTACGATATGACAACAAAGTCCTATATTAACGACTGACCATCTTTTGATAAGCCAACCTTTCGTTACCTGACAGCAGATAAATGATGCCGCAATAGGTGAAGCCGTGCTTCAGGATGTTGTGCTGCATAATCTTGTTGTCGCGGTGAGTATCTATGCGGATGTTCGTATCATGTGAGAAGCAGAAATCCATGATGCTGCTGAATATGCCGTGAGCATCAGAATAACTGGCAATGCGATGTACTACATGATAAGGTTGAACTTCATCTATCCATTCGCCATCATAGATTTTGGCATATGTTGGTTCTGGTGATGGTAGAAAAGCAAAGTAACCAACGACCTTGCCACCATCCTCAATGACTAAACCGCCATTTCGTTCCATATCTGCAGTAACAACAGCCTCCGACGGGTAGCCTTCTCCCCACTGGTGCATATTACCAGACTGCCGCATAATTCCTTTTGCAGCATCCATGACTTGCATGATCTCAGCCATGTCCGTCGGCCTTGCTTCTCTGATAATCCTGCTCATTTCTTTTTCCTGGCTTTCCTTGCAAACTCAAATAGCGACAGAGGCAGGTGGCAATAACCATCGGGATTCTTGTCGAGGTAGTCCTGATGATACTCCTCGGCTGTGTAGAAGTTCTGCAGAGGCAGTTTCTCCACGGCCAGGGGCTGCTCATAGTTCTTCTGCTCTTCAGCATACACCTTCTCGATGATTGGCAAATCCGCTGGATCAGTATAATAGACACCAGTACGATAGCGCGTTCCCTCGTCGTGTCCCTGTTTGTTGAGACTCGTCGGGTCGATGGCCTTGAAGAACATCTGCAACAGGAATTCAAGGCTGACCACATCGGGATAGAACCGCACAAAGACGGTCTCTGCAAAGCCTGTCTGGTCGGTATATACCTCCTTATACGTCGGATTCTCCGTGTGTCCGTTGGCGAATCCCACTTCAGTGATGGCCACGCCCTCAATCTGCTTGAAGTAATGCTCCGTTCCCCAAAAACATCCACCTGCAAAGTAAATATCCTTTGTAGGCTTTGTTTCAAGAATCCCGTCCACCTCGTGCTCTACGAAGGGGCCCGCCTTGCACTCCAATAGAACGCTCGGCTCCAAACACTCCAGCCCATGCCAGACGTTCTTAGGAATGTCCACACCATAGCGGCCATTTTCCAGGCTGATGACGCAGGACTCCTGTATCTCACCCTCGTCATTATAGGTTGTCACTCGGACCTTTCCTTTCAGTATCACAAAGGTCTCGTCCTTGTCGGGATGGTGATGCACAGGGATAAAAGTGCCAGGCTCCAAAGCATTGAGGAATCGGTGGCACTTGTCCTGCAAACTCTGATGGAAGTTGTAATTCATCCTCAGCCTTGCTGACTTCTTGGCTTCCTCAGCCAATCCGTTCATTAAGTTATCGTCTATTATCTTCATAATCTCACTGTTATCAATGATGTTTGTTGATATATCTCGTATCTAAATAATCAAGCCATGAGATGTTTCTTGCGCTTTGATAATGATCTCTCAGGATGTTGAAGAAACATTCGTATGTAATGCCATGAAAAGTGCTCTTGCCTTTATCTGTCAACAACTCTTCGTATGCTGCGATAGTTCCCATGTGATTACCAGAAGAATGAAAATGGAGATTGCTTGCAGGATATAACGTAAGAGAGTCAAAATAATCAGCCTTATCTTGCTGAAGCATTGCCAAGCCAAGGATGTGGTTTCTCCACAACTGAATGAAGTCAGGATTGTTGAACTGCATGGGGTCGTTGTTGATGAAGCATCCACTATTACGAGTCGTAACCGAATAAGCAGACTGGGGATCCTGCATCATCGCAAACTCCTTATTCCCCACACTATAACCTTCTTCGGTATATTTCACCTCTATCCCTATCACGCCTTTTTCACCCTTTGATGTTTCGTATTCTACATAAACATCGAAAGCAGTCCTGTCGTTTATCGTATTGGGAGCATATTCAATCAGCCATTTGCGAATCGTCTTGATGTCTCTATGAGGGAGAATTTCAGAGAAACAGCGTGAAGCAGTCACCAAGTCGGTCATCATTGGAACGAAGATGTTGTAAGGCACATGCTCGCTTCGCAACATGTTGGCCATCAAGCCGAAGTCTTTGGGTATTCTACCTCTATGCTCTAAGAATTCCTTTCTTATCTCTTCGTGGTATTCAGGAACAAAGTTCATCAGCCGTGCAGCATCAGCAGGTGTAAGGATAGCAATATCGGTTTCTGTTGTACGCCGATGCTCAAACTCTTCAGCGGTCTCGTTTGCACCTTGACGGGTTGAGTGGTTGCGTCCCATCTGCAATTTCAGGACATTTTCCCTGAGCCAAGCCTGATGTTGGCGGCAAACTCTTTTGTAGTCGCTGTCACCTCCATAATGTGCCTTAGCTGGTTGAGCACCCTTCGAGGAGCTAATATACTCAATCTTGATGTCTCGTCCTGCTTCACACAGATTGCTGATAATCCTATTAAAACTCAACTTGTCGTAATCGGAAGAGTTGGCAAGAATGAACATGATCTTGGGGCGTTCCGAAAAATAGTATTCAATAGGTGTCCCTTCAAACAGCTGCAACTGAGTTTTCTGCTTGATGATACTCGTAACGTCTCCAAGAAGAATTTGCCTGACATATTCATTGTTGATGATGGCCTGTGACATTCTCACATGATCCTCAATTCCTGATTTGCCTTCAACAGCTCCCAATCCACATTTCACCTCTGCCAGATAGATTTCATGCCTGCCTTCTTCATTAGGCTTGTTGCTGACAACGAGTAAATCGACTTTTGTTTTATCCTTCAACCTATATTCCACAGGAATAGCCGCTTGGTCAGGTGCCCATTCCATATCGATAGCAAGATAATCTCCGTCAAAAGAGCTGTGTTCCGCTTTATATTGCTGCTGAACGATAAATTCATCATGCGATTTGTAGGTTTTACACAGCGCCTTGGCATCTTCAAAATACTGCCTGACCTTGCGTATATCTTGCAAGTCAGAAGGTTCGTTAAGCTGAACGGTCAATGTCAAGCCATCTTTTCTGTTTGTATAATAGCGAGGGTTGAGCATGGTGATATTGTCTGAGGCATTCTTCCTGTGTGATATTCTAAGAATCAGGTTCTTCTGACAATATATCATCACCTCATCCTTCACTCTGATTTCAAATGCCAACTCTTTGTCGGACTTCACATACTGAAGGAAGTCATAGTAAACACCCCCTATGAGATATTTAGACAAACTTGCAGATGATAAACTTCTTGGCATTACTATTTCTCTTCTATGCTTACTTTTGATTCAATTGTTCTTCCAGAAACTCAGCTGCATCGGCCACAAAGTCTGGGCATTCACGGAGTACCGCCTTTGTGCCGACGCCTTTTAACAGTTTGCATTGTGTAGCCCCGTTTCTCTCTTGGGATTTGGTCATTATCTGGCGCATTTGTTTCATGGACTTAGCCTTATCCTTGTTGACCAGTCCCAGAACGATGCCTGCACCAACAAGACTTCCACACGTACCCTCCATGTTTCCCATTCCTGCTCCAAAGGAGTTCGCAATGTTCATGGCCAGTTCTTCATCAATTCCTGCTATATCGACGTAGGTATGCAGAATTGCCTGTGCGCAGTTATGGCTTCCGTACCTCTTCTTCTCTGCTGCTATATGTTTCCTTGTATTCATATCAAATTATTATTGTTCCACATTTGAAAGAATGTAATTGTTCACCCATCAAGTCTTTCATCACCTCAAACACATGGTCACCTGTGCAATGGCTTGTATAGAATCGTGTTTCAGTATATCTTTCTTTCAATCTTTGAGCCAAAGCTTGTATTTCTGCGTCTGGTTCCATTCCGTCGAGCAGGTGGAAACCACCAACAACGGAATGAACAGGCCAAGGACAAGCAGAAAGAATGTTTTCGAGTCCGCTATGAGCACAACCCGTAAATAGCAGACCGTCTGCATATAGAGCCAATTCGTGACGGAAATCGTCGTGGATATAATCTCCATCAGCATTCTGCACATAAAGGTGCTGGTTTCCCTTGGGCATGGGGTAGAGCTGAGGTATATGGGCAATAGCGTGAAGACCTTCTGCTATCTCACAGGTCTGATCTAATAAGATAAGTCTGTCATCGTCGTCTATCTCCGGCCACTCCGTGGTAATGTTATGCAGATTACCTCGCTTGGAAAAGAACTTGCCGCCCATAGCATCGGGAGAGACGATAACTTTAGCCTTCTGATTATGCTCCATGAAGTATCGTAAGCCTCCTGCATGGTCGCTATGCCCATGAGAAATGAAAACATAGTCCACATCGCTGAGATCTATACCCAACTGTCCTGCGTTTCGGATAAACAAGTCACTTGCTCCAGTATCAATCAGGATCTTGTGCCGCTCTGTTTCCAACAGGATAGAAAGTCCATGCTCTGTGGATAGACTACTATCGCTACTTCGATTATCTGATAATACAGTCCACTTCATCGCTCACTCATCTTCGTTATTCTTGCCAAATAATCGTAATGTTCACCTTCAGCAACTACCTCTGTAACAAAGCCGTTCTTCGCTGCTTTCTCTTTCAGAGTGTCAGCATCGATATAAAGCCAGTCAAAAGGTTCGCCAATGGTGTCCTTATACTGCATTCGGAAGCTATGCTCACCGTAATAGTCCATCTCATTAGGAATATCTATCATCCCATTTTCATCCTCGAATACATAGCTGATATCTGAAGAGTCACACAGTACCTGACCTCCAGGAGCCAATAACTTGTCAAGTTGTCGGAAGAATTTGGGCAAACGTTCCAAGGTTCCGACGATGCCAATGCCATTCATCAGCATGAGGATAGTGTCGAATTGTCCCTTCAGAGTGAAGAAGTCTTGTTCCATAATCTTCTTGACTCCTCTATCTTTCATGGTCTCTACGGACAAAGGAGAAATGTCAATAGCAGTTACGTCGATGCCCTTTTCCTGCAAAACAAGTGAATGACAGCCGGAGCCTGCACCCACATCGAGCGACTTTCCCTTTGTCATATCGAGAGCCTTACGTTCTATCTCCGGCATGTCCTCATACTTACGGAAAAGCGTTTGCAGGGGTATCTCGTCCTCCTCAAACATTGGGGAGAATACCCTGAGCTTGTCTGCCGTCCCTGTTTTCCAGTAGTCGGCAATGGCTCTGCCCATCGGATCTATCTTGCTATTCATCTTCTGTTACTCCTAAAAGATCCTCCATTCTGTCAATGATAAAGTCGGCTCCTGCCTCTTTTAGTTCCTCTCTGCTTCCGTTGCCCCAAGTCACACCGCAAGTCTTAGCTCCAGCATTGAATCCCATCAAGATGTCAACCGCCATATCCCCGACAACAAGCGTTTCGTTGGCAGCAAATTGCATGGCAGCAAGTGTCTTCAGTACAGGTTCTGGTTTGGGTTTCGCCTCCTTCACGTCATCAGCCCCTATTAAATAAGAAATATAGTCAGCGATGCCCATATTGTAAGTCAACTCCGTGAGGGAATTGCGTGAACGGGATGAAGCGATAGTGAGTACGAAGCCTTGTTCCTTCAGAGTTTTCAAGGTCTTGACAACACCAGGGAAGGCTTCCGGCGTAATCTTCTGAAGATTCTCGTTGAAGATCCTGCGGTAGGTTTCAGCACAGCGGGGAATGAGTCCATCCTGAATATCAGGGAACAGTGTTCTGAAGCACCCTGCCAATGGCAAACCTATAGTGGATGCACATTCTGCCTCACTACGTTCTGGCAGTTGCAGCTCCTTGATGGCCATCTGCATGGTCGTGACGATGTTCCGTCTGGTGTCGCCCAGCGTCCCGTCAAAATCGAATATAATCAGTTTTATGCTCATGGCAATCCATTTACTCTTCCACCTCGCAATGTAAGAATCCCATTTCCTTGGCCTTTTCTTCGTTCATCAGGAAGTAGATGGCCTCTCCCTCGTTGCAGAGTTCACCTTTTGAGTTGGTAATTTCTGCGCTGATATAGGCAAGATTCCGCACCTGTTTCGTCACTTTGGCCCTGATTGTCAGCTCTGGTTCAGTCGTAGGAACTGCCTTACGGAACTTCACATTCAGCTGAACGGTGTAGCCACTGGTCTGTAACTTGCGGGTGACCACCCAACCACATACTTCATCAATCAGCGTACTCAGAATGCCGCCGTGCATGGTGTCTACCCAGCCCTGATAGTTATGCTCAGGATGCCAGGTACTCACGATATAGTCACCATCTTCATAGAACTCCATGTGAAGCCCGATGGGATTGTCTGGACTGCAACCGAAACAATTATACCCTTCATGGTTGCGCCATGGGTTTATTATCTTCTTCATTTCTTCTCAAAGTAATCAAACAGATCAATAACTCCTGCTTCCTCCTCGACATTGAGGGACGGGACTTTCTCCACCATTCTTGTGGTGCCACTTGTCTTATCCACATAGAAATGCACAAAGGCACCTGTGTAACTGCGGAATACCACTTGATAAGCAGAATCTGTCTCTTCACCCATCTGTACAAACATAATGTCAGGATTGTCCTTAGCTACGCTCCAGTCATACGCACTATGGCAGTATTTGTTTACTCCCTCGTAAGCCATGTCTGCAGTAATGGTTCTTAACGTATCTTCCGTTTGCACATTAGAGGACGGTGTTACTTCAGCCTTGTTATTACGGCATGAGCATAAAAACAGGGCTATAAATACGAATAATAATGCAATGTACTTCATTGGATTTCTTTTAATGCGCCAGTTTCAGAATCAATGATAAACCCACGAACCACGATATCCTTTGGCACAAGCGGATGGGTCTTGATGGTCTCAACGGTCTTTCTTACTGATGTCGGTGTGTCCTTGAAACCCTCTAACCACTGGTCGAGGTCAATTCCACACTTACGGATGGTGTTGAGCGTTTCATCCGTCACGCCACGGGCTATCATCTCATGGTGGAAGTGGTCATAGCTCATGTGGCAGGCTCCGCAGTGAGAGTGCGCCACCACCATAATCTCCTGCACGCCCAGCTCGTAAATGGCCACTATCAGGCTACGCATGGCCGAGTCGAAAGCAGAGATAACCAAACCGCCCGCGTTCTTGATAATCTTCGCATCACCATTCTTCAGACCGAGTGCCGCAGGAAGCAGTTCAGTCAGTCTTGTGTCCATACACGACAATACCGCCAGCTTCTTGTCGGGGTACTTGTCGGTAAGATACTTCTCGTAGCCTTTTTGCTCTACGAAACTCTTATTGAAGTCAATAATCTGGTCTATCATACTCATAATACCTAAATACACTTAAAACTGATGGCAAATTTACGAATTATTGCTGACTTTTTGCTAAATTTGTGGCGATATTTAGGATAGTTTATAAACAAACCCAACAAAAGACTAAGATTATGAGACGAAAGAAGTTATTTATCGCCGCTCTCGCCGCTACGCTGCTTGCGATTCCGGCAATGGTTCAAAGTAAGAAGGGTGAAACTGCAAAGAAGGCTCAGACCCTTGAAGTATCGTTCGACTATCAGCGTCAGGCTGGCCCAGGTTCCAACCAGTATGCTGTCTGGATTGAGAACGAGAAGGGTGATGTAGTGAAGACACTCTTCGTTACCTCGTACACCACGAAAGGCCGCGCCCGTGGTGGTGAGCAGCCCAAACGTGGTTACACTGTGCGTCCTGCCTGTGTACCGACATGGGTTAAAACCGTCAAGGCCGATGAAAAGACTGACCAGCAGCTGGATGCCGTCACGGGAGCCACACCGCAGGCAGGAGGTACTCAGACCTTCACTTGGGACTTCACTGACGAGCAAGGCAAGGCCGTCCCGCAGGGAAGCTATAAGGTCGTAGTCGAAGCCACATTGTTCTTCGACAGTGACATCATCTACTCTGGCACCTTCTCCACCAAGGACAAGGCAGGTGACATCAAGCTTACTTCGACGCTCACCAAAGAGGACGAGCAGCACAAGAATATGGTGACGAACGTAAAGGCCTCACTCAAATAATGGCATCACAAATGAAAAACCATAACTTCTGGATCTTCCTCTGCTTCGGGCAGTCGAACATGGCGGGACAGGCTCCTATAGAGGAGCAAGACCTGGTGGTGAGCGACCGCTTTCTCAGCATGGTCACCACCGACGGCCCTGACTGTCAGTTAGGCACATGGCGCAAGGCCGTGCCGCCACTCTGCCGAGATGATGCCAACCTCGGCCCAGCCGACTGGTTCGGACGGACGCTGCTCGAAGCGGTGCCCGAAGATGTCCGCATCGGCATCGTGTCGGTGGCCGTTGAGGGCTGTCCCATAACGTTCTTCGACAAAGACCAGAACGCCCGCATCATCGCCTGCGAAGACCGCGACTGGATGAACGACATCCTCGACCAATACGGACGAAACCCCTATGAGCGGCTGCTGTCGATGGCCAAGGTGGCTGCTAACGATGGCGTCATCAAGGGCATCCTGCTTCATCAGGGCGAGACGGACGCTTACGACCAACAATGGCAAAAGACGGTCTGGAAGATATACTGCGACCTGCAACAAGAACTGGGTTTCGACCCGACTGCTGTTCCCTTGCTCGTCGGCGAGGTGGTGCGCAGCGAGTACGGCGGCATCTGCGGCCACGCCAATCCTACCATCAATGACATAGCTAATCGCTATCCGAATACATACGTCGTATCTTCCGAAGGGTGCCTTCCCTGCGGTGACTATCTCCATTTCTGCGGCGAGGGTTACCGGCTCTTAGGCCGTCACTATGCCCAGCGATATTTGGAAGCAACAAATCCATAATTGGCAGATTCTGCTATCAAGAATTAATCAGTGGTAACATTAAACTATAATGTATGGAAGACTTCAAAGATAAAGTAGCCGTCGTGACAGGTGGGGCACAGGGCATAGGCCGCTGCATCGCCAAAGAGTTTCTAAAGGCTGGAGCGCAGGTCTGCGTGATTGACAAGCAGGAGGGCGACCACTTTGTGGGCGACATTGCCGACAAACAGACTTTGGAGCAGTTCGCCCAGGAGGTCATTGCGAAGCATGGCCATGTGGACTATCTCATCAACAATGCCTTGCCGCTGATGAAAGGCATCGATACGTGCAGCTACGAGGATTTCCAGTATGCCATGAGTGTCGGAGTCACCGCCCCGTTCTACCTCGCTAAACTCTTTGTACCGTATTTCGCCGAGGGAGCTGCTATCGTGAACATATCTTCTTCTCGCGACCGCATGAGCCAACCCCAGACGGAGAGCTACACAGCTGCCAAAGGAGGCATCGCAGCACTGACGTATGCGCTGGCCGTCAGCCTTGCCGAACGTGTCCGTGTCAACTCTATCTCACCAGGTTGGATAGATACTGCCTACACCGTCTATGAAGGCGACCGAGTAAGCGAGAGCAGAGTGATGCTCGCATCAACTCTGCCGAGCGGGAGGCGGCTCGACCGTAGGTCAAGCCCCGATGCCGTTCAGCAGCCCGTCGGTCGTGTCGGCAATCCTCTGGACATTGCCAACATGGTGCTCTATCTCTGTTCCGACAAGGCGGGTTTCATCACGGGAGAGAACATCTGCATCGACGGTGGCATGACCCACCAGATGATATACCATGCCGATAATGGCTGGAAATTGGAATTATAAACTGCACGAATATGAAAGAAAGTTTATCAAACTCACTAATAATTTTGGCATGCACCATTCTCATGACAGCATGTGCTTCAGCTCACTCAAATGAAATCGTTGCAGAAGGTGAAGTACCTGTAAGACTCGCTGATTCGTATAGTTTTACAGAAGGGCCTGCGACAGATGCAAGGGGTAACGTCTACTTTACAGACCAGCCTAACAATAGGATTTACCGTTGGGACTGCGAATCGGGAGAGATAACGCTGTTCACTGATCAGAGCGGTCGATCTAACGGGATGTTCTTTGATGCCCAGGGCAACCTGATAGCCTGCGCAGACATGGACAACCAGGTCTGGTCGTTCAATATGAAAGGACAACACAAAATACTTGTGACCGACTACCGCGAAAAGTTGCTGAACGGCCCCAACGATGTATGGATCGCGAAGGATGGCAGCTATTATCTGACCGACCCTTATTTCAAGCGCGACTACTGGACGCGCGAAACAGCCCGCCAGCAGCCTGTGGAAGGCCTGTATTATCTGGCACCTGAAGGCAAACAGTTGGTCATGCTCGACTCAACGCTTAACCAACCCAATGGTCTTGTAGGAACGCCCGACGGTAAACATCTGTATGTCGCAGAGGCAAAGGCAAACAGAATCCTGAAATACGACATTCAGACGGACGGCTCCCTGACGAACCGCCAGGTGTTTGCCAACATGGGGTCGGATGGGATGACGATAGACGACCGGGGGAACATCTATCTGACTGGCGACGGCGTGACCGTATTCGACAAGGATGGCCAGCAGATAGCCCATTTCCCCATCCCCGAGGACTGGACGGCCAACGTTTGCTTCGGTGGCAAAGAGCGTAACATCTTATTCATAACCGCATCAAAATCCGTTTATACTCTAAAAATGCTTGTGCATGGGGTACAATGATGAGCTATAAAGCCAATTGTCTGGAAACAAATGATCTATAAAAATCGAGGAGCTTCTTTGCAGAAACTCCCCGTGAGTCCTTTTGCAAGGCATATAGAGATTTTATGGAACAGTTTACCTGCGTCCGAAGTGACCACCGTTACTGCGACTTGTGTTCATTGCCATGTGATGGTCTGAGCCGTGACGGTTATTGTGTGCAACTGCGGGCTTTCCGTGATGCGGAGCTGGAGCTGGTGCATGGCGATGCACTGGAGGTGCAGGATGGTGCACAGCGGGCTTCGGCATGTGACGGTCAGCGTAGAAGCGAGGGGCACGATGGCTGTTTCCGCCCCTGTAGGTAACGAATACCTTTGGGTGTGCGTTGAAGAAACGGCCTCTGTCATAGTGGGAGTACACTGCGAATGTCCAGCCACCTGCATGCCAAGCTACAGGACGATAGAAGTGAGCCAGGCCCATGTACTTGTCGAACTGCCAGCTGTTCAGCACGAAGCGGAGGTCTGCATTACGACGATCCCACCAGATGCCGAAGACATCGCCGTGTCCGTTCAGGCTCATCAGGTAGTCAAGGTTGATCTCGTAGACTGCCTCATATTGTGCAGCGGTGAGGTTCAGCTCGTAAGCCATCTTGTCACTCAGGAAGAGTGCCTCGTGCTTTGCTGCATTATAGCTCATTGCGTTGGCCGAGATAGTCATGACCATCATCACTGCCAGGATCATCAAATGCTTCGTGCTCACGATCATTTTCTTCATATTTTAATCTCCTATACTTTAAATGGTGAGACATTAATTTCTTTTTCACGGTGCAAAGTACGGCATTTTTCTCGGCATTTCAAAAGGAATAATCCTAAACTGAAAGGGTGTTTTCCCTAAACCTGAATAGGAAAAACACCCGAATTGATTATTTGCAAAAGCGCTCACCCACGAAACCATTATCAATTTCGCCTGCCATTAGGTCGAAATGCTGGTTGACAGGGGGCGTTGGACTGAGGTCGAAATAGTCGAGGTCAGCGATAGGGAGACAGAAGTATTCCAACTGGTCGTAGCTATTGTAGAGACGCGAGAGAACATCATTATGATTGTATATCCAACGCTTTTGATCATCATCTACATAGAAGTTCACCATGCCAGAGCAACGAACGGAGATATTATCGGCGTATGCCAGTAATTCAACATTGGGATTCTCCTTCAGTTCTCTGTAAACGGTTTTTTTGGCAGAAGTGGCAAAGTAGAGTACATTGCCATCCTGCTTCATCACCTGAAACATGCGTAATTTAGGGAGATTGCCCCCGCAGGTGGCGAAGGCAACCTCCTTGTGCTCGCTTAAAAATTGCAGTGATTTGTTAAGCATACCTTTCGGATTACCACTTCAGTTCTTCCTGCAGAATCACACCGTCCTCCATGGGACTGTCTGCCTCAGTAAAAGCATTGGCTTTGTATTGGATGCACATCATTGTCAGGTTCTCGCTGCCAGTGTTCTTAAGCGCACGCTTGCCAGCAGGATCTACGCGTACGATACTGCCCTCGCTGACGGGAATCTGCTCGCCATCTACCTGATACATGCCCTCACCTTTCAGAATAATGTAAAGTTCCTCGTGAGTCTTGTGGGTGTGCAGGAAACCGCTGTCCTGACCAGGAACGAGCGTCTGGAACGACAGGTCGCTACCTGTTGCGCCTACAGCCTGACCAGCGAACACCTTACCGTGAAGTGTGAAGTCCGGGCCAAGAGGAAGCTCGTAGTCCATCAGGTCGCTGAACTTACCAACGTTAATCACTTTGTAATTCTTACCAC
>CALDLA010000064.1 GCA_937898415.1 uncultured Prevotellaceae bacterium
GGATTTGAGGTGCTGAATCCCGATTTGGTGATTTGTCATTTAGATTCCAAGGCATCGATGCAGATTGATCTCACGATCAACAAGGGCCGCGGTTATGTCCCCGCCGACGAGAACCGTGAGTTCTGCACTGATGTGAACGTGATAGCAATCGACTCTATTTACACACCCATCCGTAACGTGAAATACAGTGTTGAGCCCTATCGTGTCGAGCAGAAGACCGACTACGACAAGCTCGTGCTCGAAGTCACTACGGACGGTTCCATCCACCCGAAGGACGCCCTGAAGGAGGCTGCCAAGATCCTCATCTATCACTTCATGCTCTTCTCCGACGAGAAGATCACGCTCGAGAATACCGAGAGCGAGACCAACCAGGAGTTTGATGAGGAGGTACTCCACATGCGTCAGTTGCTGAAGACCAAGCTCACCGACATGAACCTCTCTGTTCGTGCCCTGAACTGCTTGAAGGCTGCTGATGTCGAGACCCTTGGTGACCTGGTTCAGTACAACAAGACTGACCTCCTGAAGTTCCGCAACTTCGGTAAGAAATCGCTCACGGAGCTTGATGATTTGCTCGAGAGTCTGAATCTGTCGTTTGGAACCGACATATCAAAGTATAAACTTGATAAAGAATAACAAAAAATGAGACATAATAAGAAATTTAACCATCTCGGTCGTACTGCATCTCACCGCAGCGCCATGCTTGCTAATATGGCTATCTCGCTGATCATGCACAAAAGAATCACTACGACCGTCGCAAAGGCTAAGGCCCTCAAGAAGTATGTAGAGCCCCTTATCACTAAGGCTAAGGAGGATTCTACCAACTCTCGCCGCGTTGTGTTCAGCTACCTGCAGAACAAGGACGCCATTAAAGAACTCTTCGGCATTGTTGCCGAGAAGGTAGGCGACCGTCCCGGTGGCTACACTCGCATCATCAAGCTTGGCTTCCGTCAGGGTGATGCTGCACAGATTTGCTTCATCGAGCTCGTCGACTTCGATCCCGAAATGGCAAAGGACGGCGCTAAGAAGAAGACCCGTCGTTCGCGCAAGGCCGCTGCTCCCAAGGCTGAGGCTGCTGAGGTTGCTGCTGAAGCTCCTGCAGCTGAGGAGACTCCCGCTGCTGAAGAGGCTAAGGCTGAATAAGATTCCGATTCCGTACAAGAATCCAGATACGAGAGAAGGGTGCGTCAGAGACAATCTGGCGCATCCTTTTTTGGGCTAATAGGGAATCTCCTATGCTAATTTAGGGAAAATCCGTTTGGCCGTTTCATAATTTAATACTATTTTTGCACCGTGAAACTCTAAAAACGAAAAAAGATGATGAAGAAGATGTTGTTATTATCACTCAGCGTGCTCCTGGTGATGAGCAGCTGTGGCAGTTATGAGGCAGCAGGTGCCTATACGGGTGCCCAGTTCGGTTCCATCATCGGCTCTGCCATTGGTGGTATCACTGGCGGCTGGCGTGGTCATGATGTAGGTTCCTTGGTAGGTTTGGCTGGCGGTGCCATGGTAGGTGCTGCCATCGGCAAGGCGGCCGATGAGAAAGCAGAAAGCCGTGTACAGGAACGTTACGAGGCCCATCGCAGGGCCAACGCGGTGCGTAATGCGACGCGTCAGGAGGAAGAGTATGGGCGCGACGACAGTGGCTACGATCCTTATGGTCGTGGTGACGACCGCATTTTCCTGGACGGGATGTCAGGGGCACCTCAGGGAGCAACTACGCCTGTCGCCCTCGAAATCAGGAATGCACGTTTCATGGACACTTCCCGTGATGGTTATCTGACTCGTGGCGAGACTGCCCGTGTAATCTTCGAAATCCACAACCCGTCGTCAACTCCAGTATATGGCGTCCTGCCGTCAGTTCTGGAGGTAACGGGCAACAAGCACATCTTTATTTCCGAGAATGTGCTTGTGGAGAGCATTCAGCCGAATCAGACCATCCGCTACACGGCGCAGGTCAAGACTGATAATCGTCTGAAGGACGGGCAGGCAGTCTTCCGTGTTTCAGTCCTACAACGTGGACGCGAGATTTCCTCCCAGTCCCGTGAATTCAAGGTAGTCACTACCCGACGGTAGTAACTTATTTTTTCTTCTCGATACGCTTTGTCAAACCGATGGCACCCGCAGGGCATATAAGGCGACAAAGGTGGCAGCCTACGCACTTGGTGCCCACGAGGCGGGGCTGGCGGGTCTCATGATTGAAGACAATGGCCTGATGACCGCCGTCGCTGCACGACACCTCACAGCGTCCGCAACCGATACATAGTTCTTTGTTGAACTTAGGATAGACGATGGTGTCGCGATTCAGATGCTCGGGTTTCAGGAACTTCGGCAGCAGCTCTCCCACGAGGAGGTTCAGCGAGGGTACGCCCCGCTTTGCGAGATAGCGCTGTAGGCCGAGGATGAGGTCGTCGATGATGCGGTAGCCATACTGCATGACGGCAGTACACATCTGTACGTTGCTACAGCCCAGCTGTATAAACTCCAATGCGTCGCGCCATGTCTCGATGCCGCCGATGCCGCTCAGCTCTACCTTCTGTAGCTTTTGTGCTAACTCCAGGATATGGCGCAGGGCGATGGGACGCACGGCACGGCCGGAATATCCTGAGATGGTGCGCTGGCCGGATACCTCGGCATCGACATCCATCGTCACCGACTTGATGGTGTTGATAGCCGAAATGGCATCGGCTCCAGCTTGAACGCAGGCCTCGGCTGGCTCCGTGATGTGCGAGATGTTAGGTGTCATCTTCGAAATGACGGGTATCTTGACGCTGCGTTTGACGCAAGCTGTGAAGGTCTTCACCAGTTCGGGATTCTGTCCGATATCGCTACCCATGCCCTCATGCGTCATCTGTGGGCACGAGAAGTTCAGTTCCACGGCATCGCAGCCAGCCTTCTCGGCCATCTTGGCCAATGTTATCCATTCCTCTTCAGCCTGTCCCATGATGGAGGCCACCACCACCTTCGTGGGGTAGTTCTGCTTCAGCCGGTGCAGGATGTCAAAGTCCATCTCCACGCTATTCTCACTCAATTGTTCCATGTTACGGAAACCGTAGAAGTCGCCGTGTGTGGCATTGTTGTGCATCGCGTCGAAGCGTGGCGACACTTCACGCATCTTCTTCAGGCAGATGGTCTTATAGAAGACACCCGCCCATCCGGCTTCGAAAGCGCGTGCCACCATCTCGTAGTTGGTGCAGACGGCCGATGAAGCTAGAAAGAACGGATTCTCGCACGGGATGCCGCAAAAGTCTATGTTGAGCTGGGGATAATGGCTGTCGTCCACGTCGTCTTGGCTGATGCTGCGTATCACCTCTTTGATGCGGATGGGCCAGTTGTAGTGAATGCAGGCCTGCTCTGCCCGCTCCAGGTCGTAATCAGTACAGTCCTTCACCCAGCGCAGCGCAGGCTTGTGGTTGTCGAAGCGGATGGCACGGATAGCCCGGGCCGGGTCGCCACTCTTGCAGGCCTTTGTACACGGTGCATCTTGGCACAGCAGACATCGGTTGGCTTCCTCGTAGATGTTTACTCTCCTGATGGTCATTTCTTTCTGTTTAGTCTGGTCACTCATAGTTTATTTCCCCTCTCGTTTTAAGTAGGCTTTTGCGTTGTTTGGTTTGTCGTTTATCTCGTCGAGAACGTCTTTCTGCTCCTTCTGTTGCTTCGGCTGGGTTGAAGCAGGGGTGGCTGGTGTCTGCGTATTCACCTCCTGGGCTGAGACGACAGCCGTGCGGCGCATGGAGCGTCTCACCTTCTGATTGTCAATCTTTATGTCCTGTTGCCAGACGGGGGTGATGCCGGTCGGGGCAATGTCGGCCAGTTCGAATTCGAACTTCGACAGGATGGAGTCCTCTTCCTCTGGCTTGAATGGAATGTTCGACGAGTTGACACGCTCCACTGTTACGGGAGCGATGCCCTGTGAAATCATGCCGATGGCCTTGGCGGCTCCCCACGACAGGTCGATGATGCGTCCCCGACGGTAAGGCCCGCGGTCGTTCACCCTTACAACAACCTGCTTGCCGTTCAGCACGTTGGTCACGCGGAGCAGCGTTCCGAACGGATATTTCAGGTGGGCACACGTCAGCGAGTCGTGGTGCAGCCGTTCACCGTTGGCCGTCCGCGACCCCGTTGCCCGCTTTGAATAGAATGAAGCCTTACCACTCTGAACGCTTTGGGCGTTCAGGGTAGTAAGGCATAAAACTGCTGTCAATGACAGCGCTATATATCGTTTACATATCATACAATGCCTTGGGCGAGCATGGCCTTGGCTACTTTCATGAAGCCGGCCACGTTGGCACCCTTGACGTAGTTGACGTAGCCGTCCTCACGTCCGTACTTGACGCATTGCTCGTGGATGCCTGACATGATCTGGTGCAGGCGCTGATCCACCTCCTCAGCCGTCCAGCTGAGTCGCATGGAGTTTTGCGACATCTCCAGTCCTGAGGTGGCCACACCGCCGGCGTTAACCGCCTTGCCCGGTGCAAACAACTGCTTGGCGGCAATGAACTTCTCAGCCGCCTCGGCGGTACATCCCATGTTCGACACCTCGGCCACGCACAGCGGCTTGTTGGCCAGTATCTGATCGGCGTCGTCGCCGTTCAGTTCGTTCTGGGTGGCGCAGGGCAGGTAGATGTCGGCCTTCTGCTCCCACGGCTTCTTGTCCTTGAAGAACAAGGCACCGTCAAATTCTTCGGCGTAGGGCTCACAGATGTCGTTGCCCGAGGCACGCAGTTCCAGCAGGTAGTCTATCTTCTCGGCGTCCAGTCCGGCCGGATCGTAGATGTAGCCGTCAGGACCGCTGATGGTGATGACCTTCGCCCCCAGTTCCGTAGCCTTCTTGGCGGCACCCCAGGCCACGTTGCCGAAGCCTGAGAGGGCTACTGTCTTACCTTTGATGTCCAGTCCGTGCTCCGTCAGCATCTGGTTGACGAAGTAGAGGGCGCCGTATCCTGTGGCCTCTGGCCTGAGGATGCTGCCGCCCCATTCGCGGCCCTTGCCCGTCAGCACGCCCTGGAACTGGTGCGTCAGTTTTTTGTATTGTCCGTAGAGGTAGCCTATTTCGCGCGCACCGACGCCGATGTCACCAGCCGGCACGTCCTCGTCGGGACCGATGTGATGATACAACTCCGTCATGAAAGCCTGGCAGAAGCGCATCACCTCGCCGTCGCTCTTGCCGCGTATGCTGAAGTCCGAGCCGCCCTTGCCGCCACCCATGGGCAGCGTGGTCAGGGCGTTCTTAAACGTCTGTTCGAAACCGAGGAACTTGAGTATTGACAGGTTCACAGAGGCATGGAACCGCAGTCCGCCCTTGTAGGGGCCGATAGCCGAGTTGAACTGTACGCGGTAGCCCAGGTTCACCTGTACCTCGCCCTTGTCGTCGACCCAGGGCACACGGAACGTGATGATACGCTCAGGTTCTACAATACGCTCCACAATCTTCGCTTTTTCAAACTCAGGATGCTGGTTATAGACGTCCTTGATACTGTCGAGCACTTCGCGTACGGCCTGCAGATACTCCAGTTCTCCGGGGTGTTTGCGCTCCAAGCCTTGCATGATTTTTTCAACTTCCATAGTGTAGTGGTTTTAAAAGGATTTTTATGTCAGATGACAAAATGTTATTTTAGGTGCTGCAAATGTAGGAAAAATATCGGTAAGTTCCAAGGAAAACAGCGAATATTTTCCAAATAAAGTTACACTTGACCAAAAATCTTCATGATTTGTTTGGACGCTATCAATATTTTTCCTATCTTTGCCAGCAAATTAAGAACCATTAAACAATTAAATTATGACAGTTTTAGTAGTAGTTATCGTCTTGGCGGTCCTCGTCATTGGTTATTTCATCTCTACCCAGCGCTCGCTGGTCAATCTGGATGAATTGTGTAAGAATGCCCTGAGCCAGATTGAGGTTCAGCTCAACTCCCGTTTCGACGCCGTCATCGCCCTGGCCAAGACGGCTGCCAAGTATGCCGAGCATGAGTCCGACACCATCATCAAGACCATCCAGGCACGTGGCGGCAATAGCGGCACGATTCCCGCCAACGGCACCAGCGCCGCCGCCATCAACCAGCAGGCCGACCTCTTAGGTCAGATGATGAGCCGACTGAACGTCGTCTTCGAGCGCTATCCCGAACTGAAGGCCAGCGAGCTCTACATGGAGGCTCAGCAGGGACAGAAGCAGTATGAGGAGAACGTCCGTATGTCGCGTATGGTCTATAACGACACCGCTACGAAGATGAACCGTATGGTGCGCCAGTGGCCGTCGAGCATCGTGGCCTCCATGTTGCACTTTGACCTGAAGGACTATCTGAAGGTGGACGATGAAAAGAAGAAGAACTATCCCGACCTTGATGAAGCTTTTAAGAAGTAATATCAGCAGTATCCTGCTCCTCATGGCCTGTTGGCTGTGCTGCGGCGGTGCCGCAGCCCGTCCCTATCTCCGTGATTTGAACATCCGCGTTGTGCTGAGCCCCAACGGAGACGCCCGCATCACCGAGACGCGCCAGATGAGCATCGACTCCGAGGGCACCGAGTGCTACATCGGACTGGGCAACATGGGCGGCAGCGAGGTGCGCGACCTGACGGTCAGCGACGAGACCGGCCTGACGTTTCAGAACATCGGCGAGTGGGACATCGACCGCAGCCGTTCGTGGAAGGAGGGCAAGTGCGGCATCGTCTACAAGACCGGTGGCTACGAGCTGTGCTGGGGACTCGGCGACAGCGGCGACCGTACCTACATCACCAGCTACACCATCACCAGTCTGGTGCATGGCTACCCTGATGCCGATGCCATCCGTCATGTCTTCCTCGACGAGGGTGTCAAGCCCAAGCCGGAACACGCTATGGTCACCATCGTGGCCGAGGACGACAGCACCCGCCTGACGGCAGACAACTGCGGCATCTGGGGTTTCCGCTTCCACGGTACCATCGACTTTGTCGGCGACAGCATCGTCGCCGAGACCACCGAGGCGATGGGCAGCGGCAGCGGACTCTACATCATGGTGCGCTTCGACAAAGGAATGTTCCAGCCCACCATCCAGGAGGACGTCACCTTCGAGGAGAAACAGAACGAGGCCTTCGAAGGCAGCGACTACAATAGCGGCGGTGGTGGCGGCGGCAGCGACTGGTCAGCCGAGACCATCTTCTATCTGCTTCTCTATCTCACCGTCTTTTTCTTCGTACCTGTAGGCACCCTCCTATATAAGATGTACACCGTCTGGCGCTTCCGTCGGCAGGTCAACAAGGATCTCCTGTGGTATCGCGATGTCCCCCTCGAGGGTAACCTTCAGGAAGCCAACAACATGCTCAATGCCTACCGTTACATAGGCAGCAACTACAACAACCTCCTCTCGGCCGTTATCCTGAGGCTGGTTGACCTTGGAGCCATCACCATCGAGCCGCGTCCCAACAAGAAAGGCAAGACCGTGCAGAGTTTCGTCATCCACCGCCTGAAGCACCTGACCAACCAGCCCCTGCTGGTGCAGAAGATGCTCAACATCTTCCAGATGGCCGCAGGAGACGACACCGTGCTCGAACCGTGGGAACTGAAGTCGTTTATGAAGAGCAGCAGCAATCAGTCTATCATCGACTCGTTCATCGACACCCTCCACAGCAAGACGTCGGCCAGCCAGTATAAAAACCGCATCGACGAGGCGCGTCAGGTCTTCGGCCTGAAGAAATTCCTGCAGGAGTTCACCCTCCTCGACGAGCGTCATGTCAACGAGGTCGCCCTCTGGAAGGACTACATGATCTACGCCACCCTCTTCGGCATTGCCGACCAGGTCATCAAGGACATGAAGAAGATTAATCCCGAATACTTCAACATGGACCAGGTGGCCAATCAGATGGCCAACGACGTGACCATCCCCACCATCTACTCCACCATGCACAACAGCACGGCCCGTGCCATCTCCAACAAGGCAGCCCGCGAGGCCCGCGCCTCAGGCCGTGGCGGCCACACGTCGTGGGGCGGCGGTGGCGGTGGCTTCTCCGGCGGCGGCTTTGGCGGCGGTGTCAGGTAGGCGCCGCCAAACGCTGCGTCCCTCGCCAGCACCTTTAAATGGTGAATAAATACGGTTAATTGTGTGCTCTCCGGCACAGGTACAAAGGTACAAAAAATAATCGACATTACCAAATATTTGTGTACTATTCTTTGGTTATTCAGAAACAATTTGTATCTTTGCAGCAAAAATCTGGAAATAGGGCAATATGGCA
The DNA here is from genome assembly GCA_937898415.1 of uncultured Prevotellaceae bacterium. Taxonomy (GTDB): domain Bacteria; phylum Bacteroidota; class Bacteroidia; order Bacteroidales; family Bacteroidaceae; genus Prevotella. The sequence goes on from CALDLA010000064.1 coordinate 8,206, forward strand.
CAAAGAGAGAAATACATTAATCCGTATACCGACTTCGGCTTCAAGAAGTTGTTCGGTACTGAGATGAACAAGGACTTGCTCATCAGTTTTCTCAATGCCCTGCTCAAAGGTCAGCGGAACATCAAGGATATCAGATACCTGCCTACGGAGCATTTTGGCATCTATGGTAATCGTCGTGCCATATTTGATGTGTATTGCGAGGACGAGGATGGCGGAAAGTTCATCGTCGAGATGCAGAACGTGTCGCAGCAGTACTACAAAGACCGCAGCGTGTTCTACTCTACATTTCCCATTCAGGAGCAGTCCAAGGTTGGCGAGGATTGGGACTTCAATCTAAAAGATGTCTATACTGTTGGTGTGCTGAATTTTGAGTTCCACGATGGCGAGTATTCCAAGGAATGCTATCACCACGAAGTGAAGTTGATGGATACTCAGACGAAGAAGGTGTTCTTCGACAAGTTGACCTATATCTACCTCGAAATGCCGAAGTTCAACAAGACGGAAGATGAGTTGGAGACCATGTTCGACAAGTGGCTCTTTGTGCTTCGTAACCTTTCACGTCTGTTCGAGCGTCCCAAGGCTTTGCAGGAAAAAGTGTTCACAAAACTATTCGAACAGGCAGAGATTGCCCGTTTCTCGCCTGAGGAACGTCGTGGCTATGAGGATAGTGTCAAGGTCTATCGTGACATCAACAATGCCATCAATACGGCTAAGATGGAAGCTAAGGCGGAAGGTAGAGTGGAAGGAGAAGCCAAAGCTAATATGGATAATGCCCGTAAGATGAAGGCTAAAGGCTTTTCGGCAGAGGATATTGCCGATGTTACGGGGCTTACCATCGATGAAATTGCAGCGCTTTAATCACAGATTTCCAACGACCTAAAACGACTCTCCCTTTTGTTTTTCGGCGGACGTCGCGGTCTTCCATGCTCATCTCGTAGAGGCTGAGGAAGAAGGTGTTTCTATCTGTACTAAAACATCGTTGTTGTCTTGTTAGATGAGCAAGACAAATCTTTTTTGTTTTTCTCTGTAACTTTTTCGCTTCCTACCTACTATAAATAGGTAGGAATGACTATATTTGCATAGTGGAACTGGTGCGGATATCTTTTTTCTGTAAAATTATAGAATTCTGGTTAGCTTTTGGATACCTTATCCTGTCTATTATAGTAGATGATAGAAATAGAGATAGAACGGCTTTTCCGTCAACACTACGACCGACTGATACGGTTAGCGAGGACGATGCTCTACGACGACGAGGAATCGCGCGACGTGGTAAGCGAGGTTTTTGCTATGCTGGTAAAGACGGACATTATGCCAAAGAACATTGAGAGCTATCTGATAACGAGCGTCAAGAATCGTTGCCTAAACCTGTTGGAGCACAAGGAGGTGAGGGCAAGGTTTGAACAGGCTTACACCGCAGAGAAAACTTCCGATTCGGCTAACCAAGTGCCATTGACATACGGCGAAACAGAACCTGCCTACGCAGAGAGGTGGGAGCGACTGATGGAGTATGCCAGACGAAACATGACTGGTCAGACGCTGATGGTTTTCCAAATGCGACACCTGCAAGGTATGAAGTATCAGGAGATTTCCAACGAACTGGGTATCAGTAAGGTGATGGTTTACAAGCACCTGACGAAAGCAATGACTACGATCAAGGAGTATAAACAGAAAAATAGATAGGACTATGGAACTGAACGAAAAAATCCAGATGCTGCTCGATATGCAGGAGCATCCCGAAAACTACTCTGAACAGACATTGGAGACAATGCTGAAAGAACCCGAAGTGCGCGAACTCATGGAGGCTACAGCGCAGTTGAAGCAGGCTATGATGTGGGAAAGGCTACGGGTAGGCGAACGCAGTTCGGGAATGAACTCAAGCAAGAATACTGCAAACGTAGATGCCGAGTGGCAGCGCTTTTCAAAGACCCATTACACAGGAAGCAAGCCCCGTCGCGAATGGCTGAAGGTCGTCGCAACATTCATTGGTGTACTCTTTATCACAGGCATGGCTTTTGCTACCATCCACATCGTTCGTAACGTTGTAGAAAAAGACACAAAAAAAACTGTTCAAGAAACAGAGATTTCAGATTTTTACCAACCTGTCATTTCGGCTGATACCATCAAGAGCGACACCATTGTCATGGCAACACCAGTTGTTTTCGACAACATTACGCTGGATAGCATTGCCAAGGACATTACAGCCTATCATCACATCGGTATGGACTTGCGGAACGATCAGGCCAAGCAACTCCGTTTCTATTTCGTTTGGGAACGGAATGACAGTCTGCAAGAGGTAGTCGAGAAGTTGAATATGTTCGAGCATGTCAATATGGCTGTAGAGGACGGTAAACTGATTATCCGATGATGAAGCACTTCATAATGACCCTTATTGCCCTGTGCTGTTTCATCAACGTCCAGGCGCAAAAGATTACGCGCAGTTACGATAATATATCTATGTCGGAGGCTCTGCGTGACCTTAACGAGCAGTCTCGAGATTATAATATCAGTTTTCTCTACAATGAGTTAGAAGACTTCCGAGTGACCACCAACATCAAGCACAAGCCAGTCACAGACGCTATCATGCAGATCATAGGCTTCTATCCTATCCGTGTTGTAAAGCGTGGCAGCAATGAAATCTATGTGGAGTGTACCCATAAGACTGAACACCATCTGATGGGCACCATTATCGATGAGAACCGCCAGCCCGTGCCCTACGCCAATGTTTACCTGCTTCATCCATCAGACTCAACGGTCATCGGTGGAGGCGTGAGCAACGAGGCTGGCGTTTTTGTCATTCCTTACGAGCAACCTACCGTTCTTATCCGCATCTCATACGTGGGTTACAAGACCATCTATCGCCTATGTAATAACGAACAAGTTGGAACTATTCAAATGAAGCCCGAGACGATGACCATCAAAGGTGTTGTTGTGACAGGCGAACGCCCCAAGGTTCAATTGCAGGGCAATTCTCTCTTGATGAATGTAGAGGGCACGGTAATGGAACGAATGGGCACCGCCGAAGATGTGCTTTCCCGTGTACCGACTATTTCAAAGAAAGGAGATGTATTTGATATTTTAGGCAAAGGTGTGCCATTGATTTACCTGAACAATCGTAAGCTGACCGATTTACAGGAACTGAAGAACATCCAGTCGGACAACATCAAGAGCATTGAAGTGATCCAGAATCCCGGTGCCCGCTATGATGCATCCGTCAATGCGGTCATCATAATTCACACCAAACGCACAGCGGGCGAAGGTCTCGGTGTGGAGCTGAACTCATGGAGTCGCAAGGGGCATGGCATTGCGAACAATGAGCGTATCAACCTGACCTATCGCATAGGAAAGTTAGAATTATTTGCGAATCTCTTTGGGGCTTACAATAAACGGTGGGAGAAAGGCGAGTTCAAACAGACCGTCTTTGCCGATACGCTGTGGGTAATTACCAACAAGCAGAAGGACAAGTATTACAATCCATTCCTTGAAGGCCGCTTCGGCTTCAATTATCAGCTTAACGAAACTAACTCTTTTGGTGGTTTCTATCAGAACACTTACGACTACGTGAAGAATTGGGGCGACTATAACGATGACCTGCAAGCCAACGGCTCCATGTATGACCGCTTACAGAACAGCAGTATCAATAGAGCCAAAGGCATACCCAAACACCAAGCAAATTTATACTACATGGGTAAGATAGGACAGCTCAACATCGATTTAAATGCCGACTATACCTATCGTGACCAGCGCAACCGCAACCAGCAGCAGGAACTGAGCGACGAGTATGATGACCGCGACGTAAACACTTATGCCCTGACGCGCAGCCGACTGATGGCAGAGAAACTCTTCGTGACGCATCCGTTGGGAAAAGGACAGATTGAGGTTGGCGAGGAGTACACCAATACTCGATGGAACAGCAGTTTTGAGAACACAGAGGGCTACATCGCCAACAGCAACAATGAACAGCATGAGCAATCCATCGCTCCCTTCATGGAACTTCGTCAACAAATTGGCCGCCTTCAGTTGTCTGCAGGTTTGCGCTATGAGCATGTGACGTCGGAATACTTCGTTAGTAGTGTCCGTCGTGACGACCAAAGCCGTACCTATAATGACTTCTTTCCATCGGTTTCCTTATCAACGTCCCTTCCCCTTTCGGGGGGAGACGGAGAGGGGCTGCAACTTTCCTTCAGTTATGCCAAGCGCACTAAACGCCCATCCTACTGGCAGTTGAGTAGTGATGTGTTCTATGAGAACCGCCTGAACTTGCAGACGGGTAATCCCTATCTGAAGCCTGTTAAGTATCATAATGCGAATGCGATGGCTATGTGGAAGTGGCTTTATCTCAACGTCAACTATAGCCATTGTATCGACCCCATCCTCTACACGGTAGAAAGCTTGGAGAGTGACAGCAAGGTGAACCTTGTGACCCACAAGAACTACGACCATGCCGATTGGATCACCATCACGCTGGGGGCACAGAAGAATGTCAAATTGGGTCACGAAGTCACATGGACGCCGCAATACAACATATCACTGATGAAGCCGTGGCTTAAAGCGGAGTTCCTGGGTGAGCAGAAGAGTTTCAGTCAGCCTATGCTGTCCCTACAATTGGGCAACATAGTCACCCTGTCTCACGACTGGTTCGTGCAGGCCGACTTCAACGTGCACACCCACGGCAACAGCGGCTCGAATGCCAATTTCGACTGTACTAACCCTATCCTATCGCTTAGTGTCAGCAAGGACTTTTGCAAACGCCGCCTTAACATCAAACTCTCAGGCAATGACCTATTCAATGGGGCCATCAATCGCTTCACGCTCTACAGCAATCGCATGATGTTCCGTAAGATGGAGGACAACGACTCGCGCTGTGTTACCCTCTCCCTGCGCTATCGCTTCAACGTTACCCCGTCGAAGTACAAGGGTACTGGTGCCGGTAATGCCGAAAAGAACAGACTCTGAATCCCACGAGGTGTTCCTATGGCAAAAACTTTCCCTGCTTCATCATTACAAGGAAAGAGAATGGCCATAGGACACCTCTACATTGAATAAAAGAATTAATGGTTCTTGTTCTCATATTATTAACGGCTTATATCGACATTTATTGCGGGAGGAATCAAAAACCTGTCCCGCCGATTCCCTAAAATTGGGCAGTATCGATAAAGCCTTACCCCACGCGGGATTCTACCCGGATAGCCAGATCATACATTCTTTGACCTAAAGGTGCAAAGCGACATGTCGATTACTGACGCTGCAAAGATAGGCATAATTTCTGAAAAATGCAAGAAAAATGCTTAGTTTTTATTAGTTTTTCTCTAAATCCGCTCCTTTTTGAGCGGTTTTTCGAAAAAAACAGGGAAACCGATTGTTTATCGAAATCTTTTTGTATTTTTGCAGTATGAAACATCTGCTGGCCATATTTATTCTGTTATTGGCGCTTAGCTGCTGCACTACGGAGGCAGACCGCAATCGTATGCGTACTGGCTTGGATAGCATCAACCAGCGCAACCGTAACGACCAGTCCTTCACGGTGGCAGACGTCGAACCCTATGTCCAGTTCTTCGACGATCACGGCACATCCAACGACCGCCTTTTGGCTCATTATTTGTTGGGCCGTGCCTATTATGATTACGGCGAAGTCCCCATGGCTTTAGAATGCTACCAGAAAGCCGCCGAGTGTGCCGACACCCTCAGCGAAGATTGCGACTACGCCCAACTGGCCAGAGTGTATGCACAACTGGCACATTTATTTTATTACCAAGGATTATACAGGCAACAATTGGAACTCCATAAAAGAGCCATATATTATGCATTGACTGCTAAAGATACACTGGCAGGACTTATGTGTTACGAACAAATGAGTTTGGCTTATATGGAATTAAAGGATACAACATCTGCAATGGTCATTATTGAAGATGTATCTAGGAAGTATAAGGAGTTGGGAAGAAATCAAAACTCTGCTATTTCTTTAGGTTTGGCAATAAAGCCTCTTATCAACAAGAGTAATTTTAAGAAAGCGAAAGAATATATTGATATTTATGAATCCCAATCTGGACGTTTTGATTCTGTGGGGAATATCGAGGCAGGTCGTGAGATATACTATGGTGTGAAAGGCTTCTATTTCCTTCAAACAAACATATTAGATTCTGCCAAATACTATTTTCTCAAGGAACTAAATAATTGTAAAAGCAATTACAACCTATACGTTGCTGCCAAGGGATTGTCTATGTATTATCAAGAAAAACACCAATCGGACTCATCTGCCAATTACGCACTATATGCCTGTGCGATGCTTGATTCAGTATTCACCCAAAAAACAACAAAAGAAGTGGAACGGATACAGGCAATGTACAACTATACTCGTCATCAGAAAATTGCACATCAAGAACAAAAGAAAGCAAACCAACGTACGATTATTATCTGGATTTGTATTGGAATTATCATAGTTGTCAGTCTACTTACTCTGATTTTTATAAGAGAATTGACACGTAAAAGGAAGGCGGCAGAACAGAAATACATGCAAAGCCAGTCTGCTATAGAACAGGCTCAAAGTGATATTGCAAAGCTCCGTAATAATGCAGAAATCAACAAGGGGCTTATTTCTGAAAAGGAACAGGTTATCCGTGAACAGGAAACTATCATGAAAGCTTTATTGCAACGTAATTCCAACAGCCAGTCTTTAGCTGATAAACGATTAAATTCAACGGAAATCTACAGGAAGTTCGCACAGCTGTCTGTTGTTGGTCAAAAGCCGACAAACGCAGAATGGGAGCAAATGGAGGAACAAATATTCAAGACCTATCCTGGTTTTAAGGACCTCATATCAAAAAATAAATTTCAGTTAAATGATAAGGAGTATAAAACTTGTTTGCTGATTCGAATCGGTTTTAAACCCAAGATGGTCAGTCACATGTTAGAAGTCGATCCTTCATACATCTCTAACATCCGTTCTGAAATGTTACAAAAACTATTCAATTTGTCAGGAAACTCAAAATCCTTTGATAAGATGCTCATGGAAATCTATTGATGATTTGCTCAATACAGTATCACGAATTCCTAATAATTGTAAAAATCAAGATAAACTTTTAGCAAATAGTTTGTCTATCCTATTGATTCACAACAGGATAGAGAAACTAAAATTTCAGGTAAAATTCTTTCTCTCATATCTGTTGTATAAGATTTCCTTTTCTTATAATTTTGCAGCAAAAACAGCAAGATTATGCGGATAAGGGAACTTGACTACCTAAAGGGTATGATGATAATCTTTGTCATCACTTTCCATTTAGTGTATTTCGAGCATCTTTATCCGTATGCCAAGCAGGTTGTATATACATTCCATATGCCCGTCTTTCTTGTCATTTCGGGTTACTTGTGGAATATTAACAAGAAGCGGAAGGACTTCCTTCTGTCTATTTCCGGACTTGCTATACCATATATCGTTATGGAAAGCGGATATGTTGTAATGGCCTCTTTACTTCCTATCAACGAACATATAGACCAACTTACCTTTAGTGTCTTTATCAGCAAGTTGCTGTTTCATCCTTTAGGACCTTATTGGTATCTTCATTCGCTGATACTCTGTGGAATGACCTATTACGTCGTCTTTCGTTATTCACAAACAAAGGAAATAACGCGTTTTATTCTGATGGGGCTTGCCCTTTATCTTTATTCTTATTTACTGGGTGTCCTCTCGTTCACGTCAGCCATTTTTTTCCTGATGGGAGTCGTTCTGCGACAATGTAATATAGACTTTATGCGTTTTTTCCAGTCATCGTCACTTGCCTTGCTGGCCTTCCTACTACTCACCTTCCATGAACAGTTTTTAAGCCCATCAACACTCGGAGGAATACTTATTATCTACTTAGTTGTCAGCTGCTGCCTCTTCACATTCAAATATTCACTTCAGTTTGTCAGAAACTCCATAGTATATTTTGGCAGGAATAGTATATTGCTCTATGTCTTTTCGCCCATATTCACTATATTATGCAAACAAATGATTCCCTACCTTGCGTTTGACAAGACTGGCATTCTGTTTCTGACTGCCTCGCTGATAGTCTGTATCAGTGGTAGTCTCTGTATTGGATACATGATGGATGTGTTGCGAATCTCACCTCTATTCTTCAGGAAGCAGTACATTGTCAGCAAGAAATAGAATTAATCTTTATCGGCAATAAATTGATTACATGGAATAAAATGAAGTCAAACCCTTTAAACCCAAATCGGTCGTCAGGCCCAATTCTCTTTAACTATATCAAAACTATCGTTTGTCCTCCACAGTCCCAAGAATGCTTGTCGTTGGTTCATTGTTCTCACGTATTGCTGTCCGATAAAACTTCCATTATCACAACTTGACGAGCATCTGCCTGAAGCGAAGGAGGTGGCCCGTATGGATGTACTGAGCTTTGCCAAG
>CALDLA010000065.1 GCA_937898415.1 uncultured Prevotellaceae bacterium
GCAAGGGTTTCGGTTACCGCATCCAGTTATGGCATCTGGGCATTGGCTTATAATTATTCCTCAAAAGGCAACATCAAACTCAAGGATGCCACGGTCACAGTCAACTCCACTAATGACCATGCTATCTATGCACAGGGCGGCAACATCAACATCGATGGCGGCAAGGTGTCGGCCACGGGAAAAAACTATGTTATTTACGCATACAAGCAATACTATGATGGCGGCAACCTCACCATCAGCGGCAGCCAAGTGACGGCTAACGGAGGCAACTACGGCATCTTTGCCAGTGGTGGCAGCCTCAACATCAGCGGTGGCCAAGTGACGGCCAGCGGAAGCACCTACGGCATCCTTGCCTCAAGTGGCGGCCTCAACATCAGCGGCGGCCAAGTGACGGCCAATGGAGGCAACTACGGCATCTATTCATACGGTTGCACCATCACCCTCGGCTGGACCAATCCCACCGACTTCATCCATGCGGACAGTTATTACATTGACTACTCCAACTCCAACATCACCCTCAGCCAAGCCTTCATCGACGAGGAGGGCAACCTCTACAGCGGCACCGTCGCCAAAGTGAACGGAACCTACGCCATCAACGGGAAGACACTGTATCCCTACATTGAGGGCAGCGTGCCCTACATCGACGAGAACGGCGAGCGGCAGTTGTGCTTACAGGGCAACTACACCCTGCTTGAAGGTACGGAAACCTCGCTCGGCACAGCAGGCCAAGAAACATGGTATGTGGCCGACGGCACGCTCGACTACAGCCAGACCATCACCCTCTACGGCGACGTGCATCTCATCCTGAAGGACGGTGCCGTGATGAATGTTGGCACAGAGCAGCAGCCCATTAGCGGCGAATATGGCATCGGCGAAAATGGCTCACTCCACATCTATGGCCAGAGTGCCGGCAGCGGACACCTTTATATTTATTGCGAGGAGTATGGCATCTCCGTCGATGACGACTACGAGCAGAACGGCGGCAATGTCACCATCAGCGCTGGCATCCACGGCATCTTCACTGGAGGTGATGTCACTCTCCGCGACGGCACGCTCAGCACCATCGGCGACTCCTACTACGGCATCAGTGGCGGAGGCAACGTCAACATCCTCGGCGGTAAGTGCACAGCCAAGAGCAAACAACGCTTAACTGGCATCAACGCCAATTCTGACGGCAGCATCATCCTCGGCTGGAAGAACGCCGACGACTATATCGACGCCAGCGGCTACTCATTGAGCAATAGCAATGCAGTCGTACAGGTTGCCGACGGCCAGGCCTTCATCGACGAGGAAGGCAACACCTACAGCGGCATCATCGAGCGAGACGGAACAACCTATACATACCCCGTCGACGGGAAGAAGCTCCTTCCTTACATCGAGGGCAGCGTTCCCTACCTCGACGAGAACGGCCAACGGCAGTTGTGTACCGAATACACTGTGCTTGAAGGCACGGAAACCACACTCGCGGCAGGCTGGTATGTGGCCGACGGCACGCTCAACTACAGCCAGACCATCACCCTCAGCGGCAACGTGCATCTCATCCTGAAGGACAACGCCGTGATGAATGTCACCTCATCCACTGACCACGGCATCAATGGCAATGGCCACTCCATCAGCATCTACGCCCAGAGCATGGGCAGCAGCAAAGGCCAACTTCATGTGGATGCTTATTGGTGCGGCATCTTTGCCCGAGGCGGCAATGTCAACATCTGCGGCGGCGAAGTGGAAGCCACGGGCAGCATTGAAAACCGCGGCGAAGGCATTATTGTTTTGAAAAGCGGATCAAACGGCGGCAGCATCAGCATCAGCAATGCCACCGTCACCGCAAGCGGTTCAATAGGAATCCACGCAAATAGCGGCATCACCATCAATAGCGGTACGGTCACTACAAATAACTGTAATTACGGTATCTATGCCAGCAGTTGTAGCCTAACCATCAATGGCGGCCAAGTGACGGCCAACGGAAGCACCTACGGCATCTGGTCAGAAGGCGACCTCACCCTCGGCTGGACGAATGCCAGCGACTACATCCATGCGAACAGTTACCTTGCCTATGGCGGCACCCTCTCCATCGCCGATGGCAAGGCCTTCATCAACGCCGAAGGCGACATCTATGAGAGCGGCACAGTCAATGCTTCAGCCATCAACGGCAAGACGCTGCGGCCCTATAGCAATAGCATGCTCTTCCTTGCCGACGATGCCGACAACACGGCCATCATCAGTAAGTTCAACGACCAAACATACAATGTCACCCTTGCAGGCCGCAAGCTCTGGAAGGACGGCGCATGGAACACGCTCGTCCTGCCGTTCGCCATCGCCAACATCGAGGCCGACGGCTGTCCGCTGAAGGGCGCCACGGTGCGCGAGCTCAACGACGCCAGCATCACCGGCACCACCCTCACGCTGAACTTCAAGAACGCAACCACGGCGATAGCAGCCGGCACACCCTACATCGTGAAGTGGGACGGCGGCACCGAGGGCGAGTACACTGAGAACCCCGTGTTCCAGGATGTCACCGTGAGCACCGACACCCACGACTACGACACCCA
>CALDLA010000066.1 GCA_937898415.1 uncultured Prevotellaceae bacterium
TGCGGACAGAACTCATAGTTAAAGGGCTTTCCTGAGAGTTGTGTCTGGTTCTTCACGCCCAGTTCGTAAGCCTTCTTAGCATCATCCCACTCTGCAGGACGCTTCCAAGGCTTGCCTTCTTGCCATTCCGGCTGCTTGTTCTCCAACACCTTGCTCAGCACGCCAAGCGCATTCAAACTCCGCGGGAATCCCGTATAGGCATAGAGTTGTGAGAAAGCCTCCTTCAGTTCGTTGATGGTTACGCCGTTGTCGAGCGCCTGTCTTACGGTAGGTTCCAAGCGTTCCAAGTCTCCCTGTGCCATCAGACAGGCACACGCTGCCAATCCCTTTTGACGCTCCGTCAGCGTCATTCCCGACGTACCATCGCCTACCCGTAGCCTTTGTCCGTTTACTGTTGTCATTGTCAGTATTGCTATTAAAAATGTTACTATTCTCTTCATTGCTCTTGTTTTTACTTATTCCTCCTTGCCGTTACCCACACGGGTTCCTCGCTCATCGTAGGCTTGTTCACAAGTTTTACGTATTTCATAATCGTAGTTTGTTTATCGTTTGAATATACTGTTCATTGTTTCTGGTGTCAGTGGCTGCAGGTCTTGCAGCTTCAGGTGCTTCACCATGTGTAGGGTGCCCTGCTTGTACTTTAGGAAGTGGGCGGTTTGTATGTGGTGCTGATAGGCCTGCTGCGAGGCGTAGATTTCGAGAATGCGAATCTGACAGCTATCTTCATTTGTTTGTGTTGGGAAAAGACATACCACTCCGGGTTCTTCAGCAAGGCTTGCCTTCTGAATTTCAGCAGCGGCAGCCAGATATTCCTTCAAGTATTGAGGATGAATCTCGATTTCGGCCAAACGATACAGCATCGTATCGGCATGTGATACATCAGCAGTAGGCTTGTCTGCTGTCTGACCAAAAAGCCAACGAGCGTTCTCAGATAGAATCATCTCGCGGAACGGTGCAAGGTCGGGCTCTTTCGAGAGATAGTTCTTCATGCGGGCGAGGCTCTGGGTGAGCACCTGCGGGGCAACGTAAGGATAGTCGGAGCCGTAGAGCAGGTGGTCGGGCGTGGTAATGGTGAGTATCATGCGGATGGTCTCTGGACTGTGTGCGCCGGCGAGGTCGTAGTACAGGGCGCGAAGGTTCGCCTCCCAGTCTATCTCGCCCACCATCTTGTTGGCCTGCATCACGGGTGTCAGCGATTTCATGCGAGGCACGGCCAGGGGCAGATAGGCTCCGCAATGCGGCACGATGACCTTCACGTTCGGATAGCGGGCTAGCTCGTTGCGACTGATCATATTCGTCACAGCACGGGTGGTCTCTGAGAGATATTCCTGCATAGCCAGCGGTGTCTGCTGCATCACCTGCTGATTCACGGGTTCTGGGCGATGGGGATGCAGAATCACCACAGCCTTTCGTTCGTTCAACACCGAAAAGAGCGTGTCGAGTTCAGGTGCGCCGAGATACTGCCCATCGACGTTTGTCGCCAACTTGATGCCGTCGGCCTTCAGCACGTCGAGCGCATACTTCGCCTCCTCGATGGCTTTCTGCACATCCGGCAGTGGCAGGGCGGCGCAGAACATGAATCGCCCTGGGTGCTCCTTCCTGATGCGGGCAGCGGCCTCGTTGCTCTTGCGTACCACTTCTGCCGACGTCGGCTGTGGAGCCGCTAATGTCAGCACCGATGTCTCGATGCCAGCCTCGTCCATCCATTTCAGATGCTCCGTCACGTCGTACTTCGGCAGGGGGAATCCCTCGTCCATCAGCCTGACCTCCTGTTCCAAAGCAGACACAAACTCAGATGTGATGATGTGGCTATGCACATCCATCACGCCCTGAGCAATTGCTGTTGTAGCTAAAGTCATTGAGATAATCGTTATCTTCAATC
>CALDLA010000067.1 GCA_937898415.1 uncultured Prevotellaceae bacterium
TGGTCAGACCGTAGGCCATCACGACGATGAAGGGCTTGATCTTGCCGTCGGCAATGAGGTTGTCCATAATGAGTCCGGCGTGTCCCTGCTTGGGCCAGCTGGTCTCGTTCTCACCCCAGCCATGTTGCAGGTAGAGCACGGGGAAGCGCTCCTGCTTGCCCTTGACGAGCTTTCCGTAGGTGGGGGGCAGATAGACGTTGGCTGTCTGCATCTTGCCGGTGCTGGGCGAGTAGAACAGCACCTCGGAGATGGTGCCGTGCGGGATGTCCTGACGGCAGGCGTAGAAGTCCTTGTCATGAGCGGGAATCTCGATGCCACTCTCCCAGCGACAGGAACCGAAGTAATTGTGGGTGCCGGGGTCGTTGACGGTGGCGCCGTCGATGGTCAGGTGATAGTAGTGGAAGCCCTCGTCCATCGGACCGTCGGTGGTGCCTGTCCAGACGCCGTCCTTGTCCTTGCGGAGCACGGTGCCGCCACGGCCGCCGAGACCGAGGCTGACGATGACCGACTTGGCGTCGGGAGCCTCAATGCGGAAACGGGCATAGCCCTCGCTGTTCACCTTGGGCCACTCCTGGCCGGGCTGGTTCATCTCGTTGCTCACGAAGTCCTCCTTCGGCACGCGCTTGTCGAGCACGGGGTCGAAGTCGCGAATGGCGCGGTAGCAGGCCTTCGGGCGGTAGTTCTCGTCGAAGGGCAGCGGGTGGTTGTTGACACCGAGCCACGAGTCCTTGTCGCCAAGGTTCCAGAAGGTGACGTTATCGATGACATCAGCGTGCTTGCGGAACACCTTAAAGAGGCGGGCATACTGGTCGGTTTGCAGCGTTCCCATATAAGCGGGCATAGGCTTTGCCTCGCCACGCGAGAACATCAGCTGGCCGCCGCTCTCGTTGTTCATACGCAGGTCGAGTTCGGTGATGTTGATGTGCTTCACCAACTCCTTGAAGCGGACGATGGCCTTCTCCAACTGCTCCTCGTCGGGGAAGTAGATGTTGTAGTGGCCCTGCATGCCGATACCGTCGATGGGCACGCCGGCATCCTTCATCTTCTTCACCATATTATATATACGCTCGCGCTTGCCGTTGTCCACGCAGCTGTAGTCATTGTAGAACAGCAGGGCGTTGGGGTCGGCCTCGCGGGCAAACTCAAAAGCCTTGGCAATGAACTCGTCGCCACAGAGCTGGAAATGACGGCTCTGGCGGTAAGGGCTTGGCTCCTGACCACCACGGCCGAAACCCCAGCGGGGACCACCACCGTCGTCGGCCATGGCCTCGTTGACCACGTCCCATGCATAGACCACGTCCTTGTAGCGGTCGACCACGGTGTGGATGTGGTCGCGCAGACGCTCGTAGAACACTTCCTTCTTCACCGGCTTGCCTTTCTTGTCTGTGAACATCCAGTCGGAAAACTGCGAGTGCCAGCAGAGGCAGTGGCCACGCATCTTGATACCGTTCTTACGGCAGAAGTCGGCAATCTTGTCAGCCTTCTCGAAGTTCCATACGCCCTCCTTCGGGTGGATTTCTCCGGGCTTCCAGTCGTTCTCGGCGGTGACGCTGTTGAACTCCTTCTTGACGAGGGCGATCTGAGCCTCGTCGCTGATGTTGCGCTGGTTGAGCGCGACACCGATGGTGAAATACTCTTTGTAGGCATCTTTCAGTCCTACGTTAGCTCTGGGGTCGGCTTGTTGCCATTGTGCCTGTGCCGTGATGTTGCTCAGCGCGAGTACGACAATAAGGGCAATCTTAGAATAATGTTTCATCATTGTTTTTAGTTGTTAGGGTTTAGTGTATTTGTGTGCAAAGATAGTCAAAAAAACGGAAAGATACCGACATCTTTTGTGTCTCATTCTTTCGTTTATGTTTCATTACGTAAAAATCTTTCCTGTCTCCCTTCCCTTTTTACATTATTTATTGTACTTTTGCAAGCAATATGACACGCATACTAACCACCATCGCCATCGCCCTTACTACTATCCTTGCATGGGCGCAGCCAAACTTCGACCAGCCACACGGACTGTACACAGGCACTTCGCTCACGGTCAGCATCAGTCCCGCGGCCTCAGAAATTCATTACACGCTCGACGGCAGCACCCCTACTGCCGCCAGTCCGCGCTACACCAAACCCCTGCAACTGACCCAGACTACCATCCTGCGCGCCGTCGAGGTGATTGGCGACTCGCTCTCACCCGTCACGACGGCCTCCTATATCTTTACTTCCTCCGTCCTCTCACAGCCGGACAACCCTACGGGCTACCCGGACACCTGGGGCGAATACTGTCAGATTTGGGGTACAGCCATCGCCGACTACGGTATGGACCCTGAGATGACCGGCAACAGACAACTCGCCTCGAAGATTGTCAAAGGGCTGGGCGACCTGCCTATCCTGAGCATCGTTTCTGATAAGGACAACTTCTTCAGCCATGAGAACGACGAGGAGACGGGAGGCATCTACATCTTCACCGGTCCTCCCGTCGGCGACGCTACTGGTCACGGTTGGACGCGTCCGGCCAGCGTGGAATTAATCGGAGGCCCCCAGAAGCACGACATGAGTACCACCTGCGGCGTTCGTCTGCACGGCGGTCATGGCCGCTTGGCAGAGAAGAACCCCAAGCACTCTTTCCGATTGGTATTCAAGGAGAAATACGGTCCGAAGACCTTGCAATATCCTGTCTTCGGCGAGGAAAATCCCCAGAAGTTCGACCAGCTGGTACTGCGCTGCCACTTCGGCAACTCATGGCAGCATTGGAGCGAAGGCAACCGCACCAAGGCCCAGTACACCCGTGACGTATGGGCACGACGGATGCAGCGCCGAATTGGTGACACTAGCGTCAATGCCCTCTACGTACACCTCTTTCTTAATGGGATGTACTGGGGACTCTATAATATTGCCGAGCGCGTGGACGAGCAATTCGGCAAGGATTACTTAGGCGGCAAGAAGAGCGACATCGACGTAGTCAAGATTGAGGAGGACGGCGGCAACCACATCGAGGCCGCTGAGGGAACGCTTGACGCCTGGGACCTGATGGTGTCAACAGCCGCCCGTGCTGCCGTCGATGATGCCGCCTACCAGCAATTGGAAGACTCGCTGCTCGACATCGATGCCTTCATCAATTACATGCTTATCAATCAGTATGGTGGCAACACCGACTGGGACCACCACAACTGGTACGCCATTCGACGCCACAACAACGACAATGAAAAAAGTCAGGGTTTCCGTTTCCTCTGCTGGGACAGCGAACTGATCATAGAGAATGTCAACGAGAACGTCCTCGGCAAGAACAACGGCAATAGCTACCCCACCGGTATCTTCCATAACCTGCTGCAGAATGAGCAGTTCGCCCGCCGATACCTGCGCCGGGCCAAGGAAGTCCTTGCTGAAGACGGTCCCCTCGGTTCGAAAAGTGCGGTCGAACTCTGGGACAGTCTCTATAACACCATCTCTACGGCCCTCTATGCCGAGGCCGCCCGTTGGGGCGACTACCGCCGCGACGTCCACCCCTGGCAGTCACGTGGCCAGCTCTATACCGTCGACGACCACTATATGACTGAGCGCAACAGGCTGCTCACCCAGTACTTCCCCTATCGTTCCGACAACGTGCTGGAAGACATCATTAGACTGGTGAATATCGACGACTTCGAGGCACCTGAAGACTGGACAACGTTCGTCGCCTCCATGTTCCATGAGTGGAACGGTACGGGAGCCAATGCCCAGCCTCAGGACAAGGAGGTGAATGCGGAGTGGAACCTGAACAAGGTCGTCAACTCGGGCGGTGTGGTAGCAGGCTTCAGTTCTGTCAGCTACAACCTGTTTGCCGACCTCAGCCAGTACGATAAGCTGGTGCTTCGCGGTACGGGTAGTGGGGTGCGCATCCTCGCCAACCGCCTGACCGACCACGGCCCCTACAAGCAGATTGTCGTATCGTTCAACGAGTTCGACCCCTACTGGGATGCCTCGATAAAGGCCATTGTTCTGCCATTGGCCGACCTGAAGACCGCCTCCACCAACGAGAACAAGACGCGCAACGACAGTTTTGTCCATCTCAACGCTATGAAGGTCAACAGCGGCAGTTCTGCTAATGTCCGCGCTGCCTACCTTGTGCCGTCAGCGATCGACACTTCTATTAAGGATATGGTACGCGAGCGCTACGATGATCGCTACTACAACCTCAACGGACAGCAGACCGTCCGTCCGCAACGGGGTCTCTATATCAAGAACGGAAAGAAATTCTTTATTAAATAACCCAACTACTTATGAAAAAGCTCTTTTTAAATCTGATGCTGCTCTTAGCTGCTACTACAGCTAACGCACAGAACCCGTATCTCCCCCTGTGGGAGCATGTGCCCGATGGCGAACCCCGTGTATTCGAGGATCCTGACCAACCCGGCAAGTTCCGCGCCTACATTATCGGCTCGCACGATGTGAACTACTCTGCCTACTG
This sequence comes from uncultured Prevotellaceae bacterium, assembly GCA_937898415.1. Classification (GTDB taxonomy): domain Bacteria; phylum Bacteroidota; class Bacteroidia; order Bacteroidales; family Bacteroidaceae; genus Prevotella. The sequence goes on from CALDLA010000067.1 coordinate 4,436, forward strand.
CGGCCCCGACATCCGTATGTGGTCGGCACCCGTTGAGGATCTCTCCCAGTGGCGCGACGAAGGCCCCATCTTCACATGGTTTGTCGACGGCCAGTGGGACACGATGTATGCCCCCGACCTCGTCGAAGTGAAGGACAAAGCTACCGGCAAGAAGACCTACTACCTCTATCCCCATAGCCGTGGATGGCGCCGTACGCCGATGGTGTGTAAGGGCGACCGCCCCGATGGTCCCTTCACGCCCATCAACCTGACCGAGGACGGACGCCAATGCCTCCCCGGTTCGCTGATTGACTTCGACCCCTCGGTGTTTATCGAGAACATTACCGACAAGAAGGACAAGGACTACAATATCGGTTTCCGCGCCTACGTATTCTACGGTTTCCAGCACAGCACCGCCGTCGAGCTCGACCAGAATACAATGTACTCACAGCGTCCTGGAACGGATATTATCGACCCCTTTATCCCTGCCTGTAGCGCTGATGGCCGTCTGCTCGACAAGGAGGGCAGCGAGTACAAGGCACTCTACAAGGGACAGAACCCGCTCGACTTCAACTTCTTCGAGGCCTCATCTATCCGTCAGGTAGGCAACAAGTACGTGATGGTGTTCTCCGGCTACAGCGGCAAGGAGTACGGCTTAGGCAATACCAACTCGGCCCTGCGCTATGCCTTCGGCGACTCTCCCCTCGGCCCCTGGCGTTCAGGCGGTGTGCTCGTCGACTCTCGTGGTGTGGTACACAACGAGGACGGATCGAAACTCATCACCACCAACTTCGGCCACAACACCCACGGTTCGCTGCAGGAGATTAACGGCCAGTGGTACGTGTTCTATCATCGTCCGCCGCGCGGTTTCGGCAATGCCCGTCAGACGATGGTGGCTCCCGTGAAGATTACGTGGGACAAGAAGCCCGTTGCCAAGGGCGGCGTGGTGAAGATTACGGGCTACGACCCCTTCACCAAGGATAATGTGTGGACAGCCAAAGCCAGCGACGGCAACGAATATACCGGTGCTGAGGTGACCAGCGAGGGCTTCCAGATTTTCGGTCTGCCTCCCTATGCCTACTATAGCGCCGGATACGCCTGCTTCGTCTATGGCCCCAATGCCAACAACTGGATGCAGGACAACCACGACGTGTGGAACAACTCAATGGACCTGGCCGGTATTCAGAATGGCGGCATCGTCGGCTTTAAGTACTTCGGCTTCGGCGGCTTGGATCAGGACACTAAGGGCTGCAAGGCCTTTGAAGGCACGAAGGCAGGCGACAAGACAACCATCGGTATCCATCTGACTGCCAGCGGCAAAGGTGCCTTCAAGATTCATGTCAAGCTCGACGACCCCTGGAAGGGTCAAGAAATTGGCGTGGTTGACGTGCCCGCCGATGCTGCCCATCAGGCAACGATGTATTATGCTGCCGTCCCTGCTACCGAAAATCTTACTGGCAAGCACGCCATCTATCTCGTGGCAGAAGGTCCCGAGGTGCAGCAGCCCCAGCAGCCACAGGGACGTCCTGGCGGCTTCGGTCGCGGTCCCCAGCAGCCGCAGCGTCCGCAGGGTCTCTTCGACCTCCACGGAATCAGTTTCTCAAAGGGTGCAGAACACACGGCTCCTGTCGTTCCGCAACTCACCATTACTGCTGACGGTCAGAAGCTGAACATCCCCGCAACGCCTATCCGCTTCAACAACCAGAACGGCTACGCCGACCAGATTCGCTATCAGGTCTATGGTCCGCTGAAGGCAGGCACCAAGCTGAAGGCTACGTCTGATGTTCCTGGCGTGAAGTGCGAGGTAAGCCCCATCGTCGAGGGCCGTGCCACCGTCAAGGCCACCTATAAAGGTCAGACCAAGATCTTCCTGATCAACTAACGGTCAACGCACCACGAACTTCCGTCCGTCGCTGATGTAGAGGCCTGGTCGCAACTGACCACCCTCTACGCGACGACCACTCAAATCATAGATAGTCCGGCTGTCAACACGATTAGCCGGACTATTTTTGATGTCCGTCGTCAACACACGGTGGCGCAGGGCCGAGCGCACGGCATACCAGGCAGGCTTCCGTCCGAGACTGGCCGTATAGAGCAGCGGATTGGAACCTTCGCGCCACGAGTCGTTGTCCTTGATGCCCCAGATGACCAGGTTCGGACAGTTGTCGTTGTTCAGCACGATGTCGGTGATGACGCGGTAGTTACGTGCCTGCTCCTCCAGGTCCTTGGCCGAGGTTGAGGGAATACCCATGTCCAATTCGGTGATGATGCACTTCAGACCGTCCTCGCCAAAGCGGCGGATGGTACGCTCCAGCTTCACCGAGTCCACGTCGCCTATGGAGAAGTGGCATTGCAGTCCGACACCGTCCAACGGGATGTTGCGCTTCTGCAAGTGCTTCACGATGTTATAGAAAGCCACAGCCTTAGCCTTGCCCTGCATCTCGACGTCGTAGTCGTTCAAGTAGAGCAGCACATTGGGGTCAGCCCTGCGGGCATAGACAAAGGCGGAGTCGATATAGTCGTCGCCGATGGCCTGCTGCCACACGGTGGGGCGCAGCTTGTAGCCCTCGGGGTTGCTGCGGATGATGCTCTGGTCGTCGTCCAAACACTCGTTGACGACGTCCCACTCCACGACCTTGCCCTTGAAGTGCTGCAGGACGTTGGTGATGTGGTTCTTCATGATCTCCAGCGCCTGCTGACGCGTCCAGCCTTTGTCGTTCTTCTTACCGTCGCTACTCAGCCATGTCGGCTGCTGGGTGTGCCAGACGAGGCAATGGCCACGGACGGTCATCTTGTTCTTCTGGGCGAAACTGACCAGACCATCAGCAGCACCGTAGCTGAACTGTCCTTGCTGCGGTTGCAGGTTCTCCATCTTCATCTCGTTCTCGGCCACCAGCATATTGAACTGCACGCCCCCCTCCTCCATGTTTCCTTTCCACGACGAGACGGCCACACCGAGGTGCTTGCCATTCTTCTCAGCATAGTAGCGCAGGGTATGGGTGTCGGTCTTGTCGTCAATACCGTCATCGTAGAAGGCGCCCATCGTCGGTTCCTGCGGCGTGTCGGGATCATCGGGGGCATCAGGGTCTTCTGAGTCTTCCAGCGACACCAAGCGCAGCACCACATTATAGGAACCGTCGGTGGCGGTACGCTCCTCTATAGCCCAAGTGTACTTCGCAGGCTGCTGTAGTTCAAACTGCCAGTCGCCCTCCTTTCCCTTGGCTGTCAGCAGTATGAACTCGTCGCCTGCCTTCATCATGGCATCGTCGGCCAGGTTAACGCTTATCTGTATAACGGGCTTGCTGTCGCTCTCGGAGAAGTCCTCCATCATGTTGGAGAACTTCACCTGACCACTAACTGTCAGGTGGTCATAGTCCTGCGTGGAGCCTACCTTGAAGCGCAGTACCGACTTGGGGTGTACCACGAGGTTAGTCCGCTTAGTGGGTGTTGCAAAATTCTGCAGCGTCAGCGTCCCCGGAGCGTCGTCGCCCGGCTCAATGGTACCGTAGTTATCGACCGCACCGCCGATACTGCCCGTACCGCCCAGCACACCCTTCTCGAAGACGTAGGCGATAGCCTCGTTCTCGTTGCTCTTGGCACCCAAACCGCCGCGCAGTTTCTTCTTCTCAGCCTCAGCCCGGTCGTTATTCACCAGCACACGACCCTCCATCACACGAAGAGCCCCCGTCACGAAGTTCTGGTTGCCGGTAATACGGTACGTGCCCGTACCTTCCTTGATCAGTCCCAAGAGCGTCCCTTCGTCATTGCCGCTCGGAGCGATGGTACCAGCCAGCACAGCGTCGGTATTCAGACAGCCGACCAGATAGTAGGAGGCACGGCCCGTCTTCATATAGCCCTGAATGGTGGAGCCAGCCTCCGTCTGCAACTCGCCGAAGCGGAAACCGCCTGCATTCTGGTTGTTGGCCTCGTTGCAGATGCCCGCCCCACTGTGTAGCATCACCTTGCAGCCCTGCAGCGTATTGTTCAGTTTACCGCCTTTCACGCAGTCCTCCACCTTCTCAGGCGAAAACACCTTGCCGCCGTGGTTCAGTACAATCAGAAAGGCACCCGCCTTCGACGAGTTCTCCTTGTACGGATAGATGTGGGCCGTACCCTTGAAGTTCGTCCAGTTAGCCCAGGCCGACTTCGTACCCAGCCAACAGCGCTCGCCGCCGGCATAGAGGTTGATGGTGCCCTTGCCGCTGACCGTCGAATTCAGGTAGCAGTAGCGTGCCATCTTCACGTCGACGGTCTTGTTTGCCGCCACCGAGATGGCCTTGTCATAGGTAATATACGTCTTGTCCGTGTTGTCGCCACTGGTGTCTATCGTCTCATTCTGGGCAACAACAGTAAAGGTGCCTGTCAGCAACAGGCAGGTAAGAATCAAGTTTCTTTTTATCATATTCTAATTATTGCTACTTGGCAGCAGCAAAGGTATAGCTCTGGCCGGCTACGGTCTCGATGTCATACTCGTAAACCTTCTGCAACTGTCGCTGCTGGAAGTCCTTCAGCTCCGGCGAGCGCAGGGGTTCACGGATGGCGGCAGGCGCAAAGAGGGGATTGGGACAGTCGCCCTCGGCAACCTTCAGCTGGGCACCCTTCGGAGCCTTGGCCAGACGGAGGGGTACATAGGAGCGCAGGCGCAGGGTGCCGCCGATGGTGCTCTGGACGGTGGCCGACGTGACCTGTCCCCCACTCCACTGCTCGCTGACGATGAAACCACCACGGGCACGGAGGCCCTTGACTTCGCCACGCTGCCAGTCATCGGGCAGGGCGGGCAACAGATGGACGGCACCGTCGTGACTCTGGACGAGCATCTCGCAGATGCCAGCCGAGACGCCGAAGTTACCGTCAATCTGGAACGGCGGGTGGGCGTCGAAGAGGTTGGGATAGGTGCGGCCGGCAGGATACTGACGGGCGGCACGGTCATCGGGCAGCAGGTGCAGCATGTTCTTGATGATGGTGAAGGCGTGATTGCCGTCGAGCATGCGGGCCCAGAAGTTGGTCTTCCAGCCGAGGCTCCAGCCCGTGGCCATGTCGCCACGCTGAGCAAGCGTGTTGGCGGCGGCGGTGAAGAGGTCGGGATGGGTGTACGGCGAAATCTGGTTCGAGGGATAGAGGCCGTAGAGGTGGGAGATGTGGCGGTGTTCATCCTTCGGGTCATCGCCGTCGATGAGCCACTCCTGCAGCTGTCCGTAGCGGCCTATCTGCATGGGGGGCAGACAGGAGATGGCGAACTTCAGGCGGGCGACGTATTCGGAATCTTTACCCAGCACTTCGGCAGCAGCAACTGTCTGCGTCAGCACGTCGAAGGCTATCTGGTTATCCATCGTCGAACCGGCGGTGACGTTGGTGTTCTTGCCACGCGGGCCGTGCTCGGGCGACACGGTGGGAACGGTCATCAGCCAGCCGGCAGCCTGACGCATCTCACCAGCGGCGGGATACACCTGCATATAGTCCAGCAGGAAGTCGGCAGCGCCCTTCAGCACGGGGTAGTAGGACTCCAGGAACTGACGGTCGCCGGTGTAGAGGTAGTGCTGCCACAGGTGAGTGGTCAGCCAGGAGCCGCCGGTGGGGAACATACCCCAGGGTGTGCCGTCGACAGGGCCGGCAATACGCCAGATGTCGGTATTGTGGTGGGCTACCCAACCGCCGCAGCCATACATCGTGCGGGCTGTCTCGACACCCGTCTCGCTGAGGTCGCGAATCATCGTGAAGAGCGGTTCCTGCGTCTCGGCGAGGTTGCCGATGAGGGCGGGCCAGTAGTTCATCTCAGCGTTGATGTTGATGGTGTACTTCGAGTCCCAGGGAGCGTTCATCTTGTCATTCCACACGCCCTGCAGGTTGGCGGCCTGACCGCCGGGCTGCGAGCTGGAGATAAGCAGGTAGCGGCCATACTGCATCATCAGCGCCACCATGTCGAGGTCGGTGGCGTCCTTCTCGAAGGCAGCCACGCGCTGGTCGGTCTCTAAGTTAGAGTTTGCCGACTTCGGCAAACTCAACGATACGCGGTTGTACTGCTCTTGATACTTCTTGACGTGGGCGGCCAGCAGTTGCTTGTAGGGCTTACCCTTGACGCTGGCCAGCGTCTCGTTGTTTTTCTTCACGGGATTGCCGCTGATGTCCTTGTAGTTGACAAAGTTGGTGGCGGCAGTAATATAGAGGGTGGCGGTGGTGGCATCGTCGATGCTCAGCTTGTCGACGCCGCGCTTCACTTCACCGTCGGTCTCTACCAGTACGCGGCACTCGGCTTTCAGTCCGGCCTTGATGCCCTCCTGCTCGACACCGTCGACCACAGCGGCCAGTTCATTGACCTTTCCGCTGATACCTTCATGCTCAGACACGGTAAAGACTTTCTTCTGCAGCTGACTATCGAAGTTGACATCAAACTCCAGTTCGCCCTTCTTCGAGGCCTTCAGCTGGACGATGATGACGTTGTCGGCCTGCGAGGCGAATACCGTACGCTCATACTTCACGCCCTCATAACTATAAGAGGTGGTGGCGGTGGCGTCGCCGAGGTTCAGCGCCCGCTGGTAGTTGGTCACGTCCTTGTGACCCAACGACAGCTTCAGCGAGCCAAGGGGCAGGAAGCGCATGCCGTGAGGACCGGGAATAAAGTTCTGGTCGATGAGTTTCGAGGCCTCACCCTCCTTGCCCTGGAAAATCAGGCTGCGCACCTCGGACAGGACGGTCAGCGACTTCTTAGAATTATTGTTGTGAGGTTGTCCGCTCCAGAAGGTCTCTTCGTTCAACTGGATTTCCTCTACGTCGGTGCCGCCATAGATCATGGCGCCCAGGTGGGAGTTGCCTACGGGCAGGGCCTCCAGCCAGTGGCTGGCGGGCTTGGAGTACCACATACGGTGGGACTGTGCGCTGACGGCCATACAGGTCACGGCCAGCAACAGGGAGGTCAAAAGTCTTTTCTTCATCGTTTTATTTCTTGATTTCGTTTGCAATAATCTCTGCCAGGCGGCGGGCACCCTTGGCGTCAGGATGAATACCGTCGGTCAGCATCTTGTCACCGTCGTTAGCGAAGAGCGTGTGGAGGTCGATGACCTGCAAGCCGTACTGCTTAGCCACCTGCTGCTGGATGGGGATGATGGCGTTCGTGATGACCGAGTCGTTGATGTTCCACGTCGTCTTGAAGGCGGGAATGGGGGTGCAGAGGTAGATCTTAGGCGACCCCTCCATCCTCCCCTGTTTAGGGGAGGCTTTTTTCGACTTCTTGCCTTTCTTGGCGGTTTGGGCGAGGTCGGGACGCAGCGTGGTGATCATCTGCTCCAGGTCCTGACGGAACTCGGCGCCGTGCTGCCAGTTCTCGGACTTCGAGTCGTTGGTGCCAAGCTTGATGATGACGATGTCGGGCTTCATAGCTAAGGCGTCGCGCCACGCCATCTCGTTCATGTAGGGATAGTCGCCCTTATTGAGCATGGTGCGGGCCGAGACGCCGAAGTTCTTCACCCAGTAGTCGTTGCCCAACAGTCGCTGCAGCTGTGCGGGATAGCCGTTGACGGTCGCCAGGTCGATGCCGTGACCGTCGGTGATGCTGTTGCCGATGCAGGCCACGCGGATGGCGCCGGGCTTCGGAGCCTGTCGTGCGTCGAGCCACTTGCCGAGGTTGGCCAGCATCTCGTCGTGATACTGGAACCAGGGGCCGAAGCCGTAGCCGTGACCGCCGGTGGGATAGGTAAACAGGGCGCACTCATTGCCGACATTGCGCATCGCCGTATAGTAGGTCAGACCGTTCGTGAGCGGCGGCACCAGGGCATCGTCGCTCGACATGATGATGCAGGCGGGCGGCGTCAGGTGTCGGCGCACGGCCTTGTCGGTCGAGAAGTCACGCACCAAGGCCGGGTTCTTCTGGTCCTCGCCCAGGAAGTTACGGCACGACCACACATGGCTGACGCGCTCGTCCATCGAGATGACGGGATAGAAGAGGATGCTGAAGTTGGGGCGCACCTCATAGGGCGAATGGGTGGAGACGACCGAGGCCAAGTGACCGCCGGCCGAGAAGCCCATGATCCCCACGTTGTCGGGGTTGATGCCCCACACCTGAGCCGAATCACGAACAATACGGAACCCCTGTTCCACGTCGCTGATGGGCTTGGTGCGGTCGCCTTCGGGCAGCCGGTAGTTCACCACGAAGTAGGCGGTGCCGCGGTCGTTGAGCCACTCAGAGGCCAGATAGCCCTCGTGACTGTTCGACAGCACAGAGTAGCCGCCGCCCGGTATGCCCACGATAGCCTGGCCCGTAGGTTTCTCCGGCAGGAAACATACCATCTGGGCCTTGCCGTCGGCCGTCAGGTTCAACGTGAATTTCCGCGCAGTCTTGGCCTGCATGCCCGCAACGAGCATTAGCAGCAGCGTCAGCGCCGACACCTGCCGCAACAGTTTTTTTCCACAATCTTCTTTCATCTTCTTCAGTTATTTGGTTATATGGTTCACAACTTCAACAGGAGCCAAGTGCCGAAGACCTGCAGCAGCAGGCCGGGCCAGCCCATTGTGAAATCAGTAACGGTGGCCTCGATACCACCCGTGAGCAGCAGTTCGCCGACACACTCAACGGCCTTGCAGACCAGGACGACGCCAATGATGATCGGCAGACTGGCCTTCTTGAAGTACTGGGCTGCCAGTCCGGCAATGACGGCCAGGACGGCGAGCTTCATCGTCATCACCGGCAGCACCTCGGTAGCGGGCATACCCGTCAGCAGATGGTTCACCGAGGGCGACAGGAGGGCGGCCAGGAGTCCCGTCTTCCAGCCGAATTTATAGGCTCCGGCCAGGATGACCAGCGACAGCGGCGAGAAGATAATGCCGCCCTGGGGGATGAGGTGGAACACTTGAGGCAGCACCAGGTTGCAGGCGACGAACACCGTTGCCCACATATAGGTCTTCGCCTCGTCATAATTCAATGTGTAAAGTCTTGCGTTTGCTTCCATTTTAGTTTGTTGTTTAGAGTTTAGTGTGTTTAGAAGTTCAGGCTGACGCCGCCCATGAAGGTGGCGCGGGGCATGGGGTAGCCGAGGTTAATCTCGTACTTCTGTGCCAGCAGGTTCTCGCCACGGGCCCAGAGGCTGATGTTACGGGCGAGGGCGTAGGTAACGGAGGCGTTGAGCAGCCAGAAGTTCTCCTTGACCTCGTTGTCGCCCACGGCGGTATAGAGGTCCTCGATACGCTGCAGCCCGAGGGTGGCAACCCACTTGTTCTTGTGGAAGTCCACGCCGAGATAGCCCATGCCCTCAGGGGCGGCCAACACCTTATTCTTCATGTGAAGATAGGCCGAATTGGCGCGTATGTCGAGGTAGCGGCAGAGGGGATAGCTCACCTCCAACTCGAAGCCCCAGTTCTCAATCTCGCCAGTATTCACGTTGCGCGGCTTGCCATCGACGGGCACCGTCTGGATCATGTTGTCGCCCTTCAGATAGAAAAGGTTGGCGCCATAGGTAAAACCGTCGCTCAGCCGGTGCTTCCACGACAGTTCGTAGTTCCATAGGCGCTCCGGCTCGAGTTCGGTGTTCGAGGGCGGATAGAGATACATCTCGCGCATTGTCGGATTGCGGAATCCTTTGCTCACCATAGCCTTAGCCTCGCCAGTACTGAGAGGCCGGACCACGACGCCACCCTGGGGTATGAACTCCGTACCCGTGATAGAGTGATGGTCGACGCGGGCACCAAGGTCGATGGTCAGCCACTCCAACAGATCCTGACGGAAATCGACGTAGCCCGCAATCTCGTTGCGGTAGGAGCGTCCGCTCTGCTTGTTGGGCGTTTCAAGGATCTCGCCGGTTTCCTTCGAGGTGTAGTAGGCATTGCCATAGATGTGCATGTAGTCGGCACCGACGGTCACGCGGTTACCCTCAAACAGCTGTGCGCTCTGATACCAGGACACCCCCGTCAGTGCATCCTTCGAGCGGAAATAGCGGGTGGTGGCTTTGAAGGGGACGGTGGCGCCGGCGCCGTCGTCAATCTTGTGGCGACCGAAGTTGGAATAGACGGAGAGTGCACCATTGGTGTTACCGTAGTGGTTCTCGACGGCAGCCGAGACCACGCCTCGGGTAATCCACTGGTCGGCGTCGTACATAGGCTTGTCCGTCGATCCCGGGTAGCTGGCGTTGAAGTGGGTGACGTTGGCATCGACATAGGCGTTCCAATCCTCCGTCATGTAGTAGTTCATCTTCAGGTAGCCACCATATTGTTCGAAGCCCATGCGGGGACGGCGGTTGTCGCTGCGATTATACTGAGCTGCGACGGTCGATGAGAATCGTCCTCGGCTCAACTCGTTGGACACTTCGGTCTGCACGGTGCCATAACTGCCGGCTCCCAAACTGACGTTGGTGTTACAATGGTCGTAACTGCCCCAATAGGACTTGTTGCCACGAGTCACGATATTGATGACGCCGCCCATCGCGTTCGAGCCGTAGAGCACCGACGCCGGGCCACGAAGCACTTCGACGCGCTCGGCCATCATCGTCTGATAGCTGTCGGAGATGGGGTGGCCATAGATGCCCTGATACTGCGGATGACCGTCGATGAGCACCATCAGCTGACCCGCACCACCTGCGATGCCGCGCAGGTTGATGCCGCCAGCGGCACCCGTTGACACTCCGTAGCCCATCATGGCACGCGAGGTGAGGAAGAGTCCCGGCACTTCGCGCATCACCGTCGGCAACACGCTGGGCTGGTGCTCAACGGTCAGCCGGTCGCGCCCGATGACCGTCACCGTCATCGGCAGGTGGCGCACGTCGGTGGCGTTGCGCGTACCGGTTACCACCACCTCGTCCATCAACAAGGAATCAGGAATCTCTGCCTGTGCCAGACTGGCTGTCAGCCCGCACATCGCCATAAGAATCGTTCTTTTCATTTCCCGATATCCCGTTTACTCTCCCATCAGCAAATCCACCAAGCCCTTGTCCTTGAACGTATGCTTCTGCTGGTCCCAGAAACCGAAATCGGCATCGTAGCACCAGGTCGTCCAGGCAATGTTGTTCTCCTTGAACACGGTCAGCATGTCCTTTGTCCACTTGTAGGCCAATTCGCGGTCAACAGGCTCATAGACGCCCCACTCGCCGCAGAACAGTTGGAGACCATACTTGTTGGCAGCGGCAATGGCATCGGCGAAGTCCTGACGGATCTTGTCGATGTTCCACTCCTGCTGGGTGTACTGCTCCAGTTCCGGCTTCAGCGAGTCGGGAGCGGCCTCGTAGTCCTCCTTCGACACCAGCACGCCGGGGTAATTCACCTTGCCGGTATATTTGCCGATAGGCGTCCACCAAGCACCGTAGTGCGTCAGAATCATGGGGTTGTAGTAGTGGAACGAGAGGATGATGTTCTTGTCACCCTCAGGCACCTTCAAGTCCTTGATGGTTTCATAACTCTGCCACATGTTGCTGCCGATAACGAGCGTACGCTGCGGCTCCCGCTCACGGAGTGCCTTGTGGACCTTGGCGATGAGCGCGTTCCATTGCTCGTGGTCGTCGGCCACCGGCTCGTTCATAAACTCGTAGGCCACGGAGTCATTGCTATAGCCTTTCAGCACGTCGCTCAGCTGGTACCACATATCGATGAGCTGCTGCTGAGCCTCCTCGGAGGTGAAGAGCGTGTTGGCGTCAGCCCCACCCTCGTTCACGGCGTTGAAGTAATGCGAGCGGATGATATGGAGGTCGACGATGGTGCGCAGGTGGTGCTTCTCAGCCCAGTTGATGGCGTTGGTCATCAGTTCCCAGGCCTCGGGCAGTTTGTTGCCCTCTTCGTCCCAGAACTGCACCTCATCGATGGGCAGGCGCACGAAGTCGAAGCCCAGCGAATCGAGCCGGGCGAAGTCATCCTCCTGAATGTGTAGCAGGCGAGCCTCACCACGCTCCTCGCTCTGCGAAAGCCAGTGGCTCACGTTCGTACCGCGCCCGATTTTGAAGTCATTCACGCCGTCATTTTTCTCACTCTTACTTGTGCAGGCCGTCAACGCCAGCATCGTCATGGCTGCCAATGCCAAGGAATAAATCTTTTTCATACAGTTGATGTTTATTTTATTTATTCGTTGTTTCCTATCTTATTACTTTTAACTTGTCGCCACTAAGGTCAACCTTGAAGAAATGGGGAATACGGACGGTGCGTCCACGGCCATCCTTCGCATGACTGTGGACAGACATCATCCATTGACCGTCGAAACGCTGGAAGAGCATCGAGTGACCGAAGTTCGGTGGTGTTATCGGCTCCGGTTCCTGCGTCCAAGGCCCATCGAGGGTGCCACTCTCCGAGTAGGCCACGCCCTGCGTGTAGTCGCCAAAGACCCACGACGTCCAAAGCATACCAAGACGACCGGTGCCAGTACGGAAAAGCCACGGGCCGTCAGTCACCTTGTTCCAAGTGATGTTGCCCTGTTCGTCGCGTTCCCTACTCCACGGTGAGTCGCTGGCCCGGAAGAGCACCTTCGGTTCGCCAATGGTGCCGCTGAGGTCGGGCTTCAGTTCAATCTTCTCGATGGTGCCGTTCCAGTTCTGCAGCCACTCGCCGCAAAAGACGAGGTAAGGCTTGCCGTCCTTATCCCGCCAATAAGTACCGTCGAGTGTTGGACGGTCAGCAGGCAGATAGGTCGCATCGCCGAAAGCCCGGTAAGGACCCATCGGATTGTCGGCACGTAGCACCTGCGAGGCTCGTCGCTCGATGACGTTGCCGCGAACAGTGTCAATCTTCACCGCCTGATTGGTAAACGTTGCGAAGTAGTAGTACCAGCCATCACCCGTCTGGTGCAGTTCGGCTGCCCATATCATCGGTCGCGAACCCATCCACGAGTCGGCCTCAAATTCCGTCACGCGGAACGGTCCTTCCCACAGATTCAGGTCTGCCGAGCGCCACATCATCCCGCCCGAGCCCGTCATATAATACAGGTTGGTCTTCTTGTCGGCCAACACCGCCGGGTCACTCAGCCGAATGGAATCCGTCGGCACATTCTGCCGCACGCGCATACCCCGTTGTGCCGAAGTAGAGAGTACCGTCAGTATTGACAGAACCCCCAATGCAATCAGCTTTTTTTTCATCGTTAAGCCAATTATTTGTCGTTTAGAATGCAAATATACAAATAATTTGGTACATTGCGTCGATTGCGAGGGGATTTCTTGCTACAATATAGTTTTTTAACAATTAATCCCTAAGGGAGTTCTTCTTCGGCATCTTCTGCCAGGTGTACGTCAGGTGGAGCATCACGTAACGGGGAAGTGTGTTGCGAATGGTTTCGGTGCGACCTTGACCGTTGATAAAGAGAAAAGTTGATGACAGTTGATGGAGGATGTCGAAGCCTTCGAGGCGGGCGACGAGGGAGCCGGCGGCGCGCTTGCCGAAGGGATTGGGGAAGGAACGGGAGAGGCTGGCGTTCCATACGAGGTCGTTGCGGTTCATCGACTCATCGCCATAGCCTCGGCGGGAGTACATCTTTAGGTCGGTGGCGAGGCCGAAGCCTTGCAACCAACGGGGTGCGTGGCTCTCGGTGTCACGCTTCACGTTGTAGTTGGCGGTGAGGCCGTACTGGAAGTTAACGGCGTTGATGGGGGTGATGGTGCCTTCGCGGTTGTCAGTGTGGCGGTATTCGATGTAGGTGGGCAGGCCGAGGGTGAGGTTGCCTATGGTATAGTTGAGTGTGAGGCGGTTCTCAAGATAGTAGTTATTGACATGCGACAGACCGTTATTGATGTCTACGTTGCGGGTATAGTCGCCGTGTAGGTAGTTGTCGAGCATCAGGCGGCGTTGCTTGTCGAGGGGCATACCAAAGAAATCGAAGAAATAGGTCTGCCAGTTGCCTTCGACATTCTCGGGGCGATAGGTGGTGATGCCCGTCGTCTGGTCGTAGGTTTGGCCTTGCGATACCTGATGACGGAAGAAACGAAGACCGCCGCCGATGCGGTGGGAGATGCGCTTCTCGCGCCAGTTGCGGTTCAAGCCGAACTGTATGCGGTGGTTGGTGGCGCCACGCAGGTCGGGATTGCCGTAGCGACGGACGAGCGGGTTCTCGTTGTTGAGGATATTCACTTGCTGGAAGAGGTCGGGCGTCTGGAACTCGATGCCGTAAAAGAGGTCGAAGGAGCGTGCCCAGTTGTCTGCCGCCCATTGCAAGTGGAGTTCGGGCGACATAGTCCAACAGTGCTGCACGAGCGAGGCGTCAACGTAAGCACTTCGGTATTCAAGGCGCTCGTTGACATTGTAGAAGTGCATCTGGTAATACACCTGGAAGTACTTGCCATCCTGTTCGTAGGTGTAGCCGGGGGTGATGGCCAGTCGGTTTTCCAAACGACGGTGCGTGCGGTCGTAGGCGTTCTGCAGGTCGAGGGTGTCGGCCAGAAAGACATCGTTGGTGTTGTTGCGATCGCGGAAGAGGAAGCGATATTCGGTATTGAGCCACAAGCCGTTGAGCCACGTGATGCGGTAGTTTGGGGCGATGGAAAAGTTGGTTTCGCTGGAGGGGGTGGATGAGCGACGGTTGAGCGTAGTGGGCTGCGGCAACGTCGCTGCATAGCGAATCTGCTGTTCCGAGGTGCTGTTGCTGCGGCCTCGGTTGTAGGAGGCGTCGAGGTCTACGCCCATATTGTCGCCCGAGGCCAGTTTGTAGTTCAGGATGTTGTTGGTCAACAGCAAAAGATCGTTGCCGTCGCTCTTAGACTGTTGCAGGTTGCTGTTGACGAGTGCCTGCTGCATATCGGTGCTGAGCGACGAGGCAAAGACGCTGTCAAGGATGGTGGGTGTTGCGCCGAAGCGGGCAGGGTCGTTGCGGAATTGCGCCGAGCGGCTGAGGCTGTTGTTTTCAGTGTCGTTATATTGCAGATACGACCAAGAATAGAGGAAGAAGGGCTTCTTCAGCTGGAACTCGTTGGTGACATTGGCACTGACGTTGCGGTTGCGGGTGTTGTTCGTCTGGCGGTTGAAGGTCGAAGGAACGTCGGTGTGGAACTGCTCGGCGTTGGTCTGTGTTTCATTGGTCGTACGCTGCCACCCTATGGCGGCGTTCGCTTTCTCCTGCCACCGCTTGTCGCAGTCTTCTATCAGCAGGTCGGCTCCTGCCGTCCGATGTTCCTGCAAGCCCTCGGGCGCATTGCTCGGCGACCAGTCGCCGTCGCCACCAGGACGGCGACTCTCGTTGACGTTGTTCGTAAGGCCGTAGATAGCTAACCGCGAGTTGTTGGTGTAGCGCAATCCGAAGAGACGGGCGAGGTAACGATCATCAATATTCTTCTCAAACGGCGAGCCTCCAGCCACCTCCGCGTTCGCCAGCCATCCTTCGTTATATTCCCGCTTCAGCTGCACATCCATCACGAAGCGCTTCTTGTCGTAGTTGCGCTCCAAATACTCGCTCAACTCCGTGCTCTTGTGGTAAGTCTGTACCTTCTGAACGGTGTAGGCCGGGAGGTTGTCGAGCATTACGCGATTGTTCCCTTTGAAGAAGTCCTTGCCGTTAAGCATCAGTTCGTCCACCTGCTCGCCTTGCACCAAGATGCGTCCGTCATCCTTCAGCTCCACACCGGGCATCTGACGGACGAGTGCATCGAGCATCGAACCTTCGGACAAGTTGAAGGCATCGGCATTGAAGGTGATGGTATCGCCACGGTACACCATCTTGACTTTCGTGGCACGCACCACGACCTCGCCCAACTGGTGGACATCGTCGGTCATACGCGACCGCTTCTTCATGTGGTGCCACGGAGCGTCGAAGTACGTGTTGCGAGCAATGTGGCGCACGTGGTAGTTAACGTAGGTGGTCACATAGTCAGGGTGCTCGGCGCGGATGATGTACTGCTGCTCGCGAGCCGGGATATTGAAGCGGTAAGCATAATCGTCCTTGCCTTGGCTCCATTGCTTGAACACGTGCATCGTATCGACCACGGTGCTGTCCTCGCGCATCAATGTGACAAACGCATCCTTGATGCCGACACGCGTCACCGAGTTCTTGACATGCCCCCACAGGGCGATGGTTCTCTCTTTCTGTTGTGCCTCTGCTGACATAATGAGTAGGACGGCGATGAGGCTTGTGCTGATTCTTTTGGTCATAGCAAATATTATTTGATGTTTGGAAACAGGAGGGTGCTTCACAGCGGCCTCCTGGGGGCCCGGGTACTACTCGTTTTTTACTACTAACTTTACTAAACGTTATTTTATATACCACTTGAGTCGGAAGGTAAAAGGAATGCTGTATTGACAGGGCACAGGCCTGACTGCCCATTGCCATTTCGGAACAGGAAATTAAAGGTTCTTGTTTTGAATTGTTTACTTAGCTCAACCGGAGTGTCCGTGCGTCATCGGTGCCGTAAGTATGCGCTTCAGTTCGGCAGGCATTTCGATGCGCTGGAAGGTATGGGGCGTGGCGGTCTCATTTGTCGCCTTGCGTACCACCAGATGGTCGGCATCGGGCATGGAGTACACCAACGGTTCCATATATCCCAATTGAAGATAATCACCAATCTCTTTCAGGATGCCACTATAGCCGCTGCCTGCGGCACGGAAGGCCTCGGGCTCCTGTCGGTGATAGTAGAGGCTGAGGAAGAGGCTGTCGCTGATGAGCAGATATTCTTTGCTATCATCGCCTTTTACCGTTTGGGTCAGATTCAACCACACACCGTCGAACTTCCCGCCGTGTGCTTTGTCAGCTTGGCGGAGCGCATCAAACAGTTCCAGCAGCTCTTCGTCGACAGGGATGCGGCTCCACTGGTCGGTAATCTCCGGTCCCTGCGGCATAGCGTTCTGGTAGGGCTGGCGCGTCCACTGGTTTTGGAACGTGTCATCGCCGATGAACTTATAGCGCAGGGGGGCGCCCATCGCATCGACCAGCGTATCGCCCCGTAATCGCATCTCTTCCGTAGAGTAGGAGAAATCGAGCGTCTTGCCATTGCGGGCACGATAGCAAATGGTGAGGAACGTGTCGTAGTTGTAGAAGGCAATCTGCTTGCCGAAGGGATACAACTCCGAATCGCTGTCGGTGTTCCTCGTGAAGTCCATCTTCCACCAGCCCATCAGCGGGTGCTCCTTCACCTTCTCATTGTTCTTACAGGCCGTGACGACCGCCGCCGACAGCACCGCCAAGGCCAGCACCGATGATAGGAAGGCACGGCGCACGCTGCCTCTCAGGTTGATGTTGCTTTCCATGAACGCAATGCGCTTCGTGACGGGGTTGCGGCCAAAAGCTGAGAGAATCCAGACGGGACCACCACTCTGCATTGTTGCCCGTAGCAGCGAGTATTGATAGGCCTTGCGGTCGATGCCCTGACGAATTACGTCGCCATCGACCTGCAGTTCCTGTTGCAGATGCAGTTCACGATACAGCACCCAACAGAAAGGATTGTACCAATTGACTGCCACCAGCACCCAACACACACATAGCCAAAGGAAATGGCGGTGCCGGACGTGGGCCACCTCGTGTAAAGTCATAAATTGGCGCATCTCGTCGTCGAACATACGGGGTACGAACACACTCCGCCCGAACGAAAAAGCTTGGGTGCCATCGACAGCAAAGAGTTTTGCCCCGCTGGCATGGCTTATAACCCCCTGATTCCGTCTCAAGCGGTATAGGCGTACCAACTGCCAAGACTGGCTGAGTAGTACAACAGCAACGCCGACCACCCATAGCCATCCGACCATCCGCGATACATCAATCAGGAAAGGTTTTACGGTAGGACTGTCGTCAGCCACAATATCCTTGGTTTTCACCTTCAGCTGCTGCGACGACGTGGATTCTTCTGTCGTGTTGCCCACTGCCTCGACGGGGTTCAATATGGTCTCCTCAGATTGCATCACCTCGACGGCGGTATCAAGATCCACCCAGCGCACAGGCGTCACTAATGAGCAAACCGTGATGACCACCATCGCCGTAAAGATGAAGCCGATGGCCCAGCGGGCAGCACACTTCAGCCTGACCACACCAAAGAAGATGAGCGTCAGCAGCGCCCCCACCATGATGGCCGCCAATGGATAAAGTCCTGTTTCAAGCGTATACATAAGCGTTGGGGATTGAAGGTTAGGAATTCTTCTTCTCGATGATGCGGAGGATTTCGCTGAGTTCATCGTCGGTCAGCTTCTCTTCCTTGGCGAAGAACGACACCAACGAAGTGAACGAACCGCCGAAGAACGTCTGCTTCACCTCATTCATATACGTACGCGTGTAGTCCTCACGGCTGACAAGTGCCTTGAAGAGTTGGCCTTTCCCCACCTTCTCGGCGATGATGAATCCCTTGTCCTTCAGAATCTTCAGGAATGTCAGCAGTGTTGTCAGAGCCGGTTTCGGTTCTGGCATTCGTTCCATAATCTCTGCCGAGCGCCCCTGCCCTTCAGGTAGGCTCCACAGTACGTTCATTACCTGTGTCTCGGCCTTGGTCAACTGTTTCTTCTCTTTCATTGTTCTAAAGTTTTAGAGTTTCTGGCGGCAAAGATACTCTAAAACTTTAGAACTTCCAAGTAATTCGCTCTAAATCTTTAGAACTTTAACAATCTTTAAGGGCAGCGCAAGACATGAGTCACTTCCTGACAATCACGCTGCCACTGGCCTGATGGGTGGCAAGGATGAGCACCTCGGCTATCTGTACATGAGCCGGCGCATTGGCGGCAAAGACGGCCACGTCGGCGATGTCGTCGCCGGTAAGTGGCTGGATGCCCTTATAAACACCGGCGGCACGGTCGGTGTCGCCATGGAAGCGTACGTTGCTGAAGTTTGTCTCGACCAGTCCGGGCTTGAGGTTCGTGACACGGACGGCAGTATCGGCTACGTCGATACGTAGTCCGTCAGACAAGGCCTTCACGGCGGCTTTCGTGGCACAGTAAACGTTACCGCCAGCATAGGCGGCATCACCGGCCACAGAACCGATGTTGATGACATGTCCCTGTCCGCGCTTCACCATGCCCGGCACGACGAGTCGCGTCATCGTAAGCAGTCCCTTGATATTCGTGTCAATCATCGTTTCCCAGTCATCGAAGCTGCCCTCGTATTCAGGCTCAAGCCCCAGGGCCAGACCGGCGTTGTTGACCAGGACATCTATCTGCTGCCATTCGACTGGCAGGCCACACAGACACTTCTCAGCCTGCTCGCGGTTGCGAACATCAAATGTCAGCGTCAGGACGTCGATGCCCTTGTCCGTCAGTTCCTTCCGGATTTCAGCCAGACGACTTTCGTTTCTGCCTGTCAGAATGAGCCTGTCACCATTCTCGGCGAATTTCCTTGCACAAGCCAGACCGATTCCGCTTGTTGCTCCTGTGATAAGAACTATCTTGTTCATCTCCACAAAGATTGCAATAGGTTACTTAACCACGGGCCATGTAGTAGATGGCCTCCATATCCTCAGCCTTCAATACCTTCAGGCAACCGACGGTGCGCTGGTAGTCGCGACTGCACTTGCGCGTCATCTCGCGGATTTCCTCGTCGGTGACGTCCTTGCCGATGAGTTCCTTGATGTTAATGGGCATACCGATGGCATGATAGAAGCGCTCCATCGCCTCGATGCCCTTCAGGGCGGTACCCTCAGGGTCGGTGAAGTCGTTGGGGACGCCCATCACGTTGACGGCAAAGCGCACGAAGCGGCTCAGGTTCTCGTGCATCACGTAGCGAGCCCAACTGGGCCAGACGGCAGCCAGACCGGCTCCGTGGGTGACGTCGAACATAGCGCTCAGCTCATGTTCTATCTGGTGGGTGGCCCAGTCGTCGCTGACGCCGCAGCCCGTCAGACCGTTGTGCATCAGCGAGCCGCCCCACATAATCTGTGCGCGGTAGCGATAGTCCTCGGGATTCTTCAGCACGGCAAAGACGGCCTCCTTCATCGAGCGCAGCATGGCCTCGGCAATGTCGGTCGTCAGGTCCATATCGTCGTCCTTGGTGAAGTAGCGCTCCATGGTGTGCATCATCATGTCGGTCACCCCGGCAGCCGTCTGGTAGGGCGGCAGACTGAACGTGCGACAGGGGTTCATGATGGCGAACTTCGGGCGCGAGAGGCTGTTGGAGTAGCCTATCTTCACGTCGCCGTCCTCGTTGGTAATCACCGAAGCCTCGCTCATCTCGCTACCGGCGGCGGGGATGGTCAGCACACTGGCCACGGGCAGCATCTTCACGGGCGCAGCCTTGCCGAGGTAGATGTCCCAGACGTTGCCCTCGTAGGGTACGCCGTAGGCGATGCACTTGGCAGAGTCGATGACGCTGCCGCCGCCCACGGCGAGGAGGAAGTCCACGCCCTCTTTGCGACACAGTTCGATGCCCTGCTGAGCCAGCGACAGACGCGGATTGGGCACCACGCCGCCAAGCTTCACAAACGGGATGCCGCCCTCGGTCAGCAGGCCGCAAATCTTGTCGAGCAAGCCCGACTTGACGGCACTCTTTCCGCCGTAGTGTACCAGCACTTTCGTGCCGCCATATTTCTTCACGAGAGCAGCCACCTGCTCCTCTGACTGTTGGCCGAAGACGACTTCGGTCGGTGCGTAGTAATTAAAGTCTTTCATTGCTGTTATTCTTTTCTGCTTGTTGTTTGTTAGATGATTCTTCGTTAGGGGTTACCTGCCGCGGTCGCGGTTGCCCCACTTCTTGTCGTAGCGGCCCTCGGTATCGACCTTTCCGCCAAACATATTGAGGCGGTAGCGGACGTGGAGCATGGCGTAGGAGTTGATGCTGTTGTAGCGGGTGTCGCTGCGCCCGGTGGCATTGACCCAGCGCTCGTAGTTGCTCTGCTGGCCCAGCAGGTCGTAGAAGTTGAGGGCCACGCTGAGCGTCTTGCTCTTGAGGAAGCTCTTGGATATCTGACCGTTCCAGATGAGCTCGTTGGTGTTCGACGACGGGTCGTTATATCCCCGGCGACTGTTCTCGTGCAGATTGGTCGTCACCTCAATGTCGAGGGGCAGGCGCAGCATGATCTGACCGCCGTAGCTGAAGCGCCACGTGTCGAGGTCGGCTGAGGGCTGCAGCTCGTTGCGCGAGTGCTGGTAGTTCAGGGAGCCGTCAATCATCACCTCTATCCAGTCGTTGCGGAAGCTGCCGGTCAGTCGCTCGTTCAGGGTGGTCGAGCGGGTGTAGTTCTTCTTCGCGTCGGCCTGGGGCTGAGCCACGTAGCTGACATAATTATTGTATCGCAGGCGCGTGTCCGTTCCTATATTCCAATGGGCGGCACTATCCAGCGCCGTGTTGAAGTTCAAGCCGCCGTCGGCGTTCCAGTTGCCGTTGATGTTCTCGGGGCGCGAGATGCTTCCGCCGGTCTCGGCATTGTAGCTCACGAGGTTCGAGATGGAGTTGCGTATGTGGCGGTAGTTGGCATAGACCACGATGCTGCGCTTGTACTTCACGATGTAGTTGTTGTAGTAGAGGTTCAGCGTGTTGGTGAACTGCGGCTTCAGGCCCGGGTTACCCTGGGTGATGTAGAGCGGGTTGGAGTCGTCGGTGATGTCGAGCAGCTGGGTGATGTCGGGCTGCTGGGTGTCGCCCCGGTAGTGGAGCCAGAAGTTGCTCTGGTCGCTGAACTTGTAGTGGAAGTCGAGCGTCGGCGTCAGGTTGACGACGTTGCGGATGGTGTCGACGTAGATGCCGCGATAGTCCTGGATGAAGTTCGAGTGCTGGGGCTGCACGAGGAAGCCCACGTTGTAGTCGTACTCCTCCTGCCAGTGGCGCAGGGTGAGGCGTATGTTGTGGGTGTAGTTCTTGTATTCGGAAAAACGGCTGAGGTTGCGGTCGAGGAACGGTGCCAACGGGTCGTCAACAGGCTGCGGGGCAAAGGGTTCGACGGGGTCGAGCCAGGGACCCCACTCGCGGTACTCGGGCACGACGCCGCTGAAGGGGTTCGTCGCCAGATGGCTGAAGTCGTAGGTCTTGCGGTCGCTCTTGTTCTGGTTGTAGCGCAGTTCGTAGTTGGCCTGCAGGTGGGCACCCTTCCAGAGCGGCTCACTATAGAGGGCACTCAGCACGTAGCCGCTGTTGTCGGTGGGCGTGGTGTTGTAGCGGGCGGTGAAGTAGGTGGAGTCCTGACCGTACTGGTTCTTCACGCGGTGCAGGGCCACCTCGTTGTTCGTCGCGTTACGACTGTCGCCGTCGCCGAACGAACCCTCCACGCGGAGGGTGATGTTGCGGCCCTTGGGATTCAGGCGACGGTAGAGCTGCAGCATGGCCCAGGCGTTCTTGTTCTCGCTGTAGCTCAGGTTGGCGTTGAGGTTGTTGTTGACCAGGTAGGGGGCCAACGGACCGTCGGGGTCTAATGCCTCCAAGGGGTTGTCGGCATACAGGAAGGGGTCGTCGTTGAACGTTGCCGAGGCCGACCTGCCGAGGCCGTCGTTGGTGCCGGTGTTGCCGTTGGCGCGCAGCAACAGGTTGGTCAGGGTGTCGGGCTTCCACTCCACACGCAGGTTGGCACGCCAGTTGTTGCTGCGGGAGAGGCTCGTGGAATGGCTGGTCGAGAACGTGCGCGAGGTCTCGCTATAGAAGTTCTCGCTGGAGTTGTCATTCTGGTTGTCGCCGTCGCGGTGGTTCCAGCGCAGCGAGGCGTCCATCTTCAGCTTCTTGCCGTCGTCGTAGTTCAGGTTGGCACCTGCCACCTTGTTGGCGTTCAGTCCCCGGCGGTTCCACCAGCCGGCGTTCTCGTCCTTGTTGTTCAGGTTGCCCATCACCATCAGTCTCATCTTGTCAGTAAAGCTGCTGGCCATGCCGCGCGAGGCGTAGCGGTGCTTGGTGCCGCCCGCCAGGTCGAGGTTGGTCATGTAGCCGCGGTTCATACCTTTCTTAATCGTAAAGTCCAGGACGGTCTCCTTGTTGCCGTCCTCAATGCCGGTGATGCGGGCCTGGTCGCTCTGCTGGTCGTAGAACTTCACGTTCTGGATGATGTTCACGGGCAGGTTCTTCAGCGCCGTCTCTATGTCGCCCAGCATGAACTCCTTGCCGTCGAGCAGGATTTTCTTGACCGGCTTGCCGTTCATGGTGATGTTGCCGTCCTCGTCCACCTCGGCTCCCGGCATTCGCTTAATCAGTTCCTCGATGGCCGAGCCTTCGGGGGTACGGTAGGCATCAGGATTATACACCAGCGTGTCCTTGCGCACGATGACCTGTGCGGCACGGCCCGTCACCACGGCTTCTTTCAGCATGACGGTCTCAGCCGACATCAGGAGGTCGCCCAGTTCCTGCCCGCGGTTGTTGCGCAACGTCACCTCGCGCTCCAGTGCCTGGTAGCCTACCGACGAAATCTTCAGGCGGTAGATGCCGTTCGCCGGAGCCTCCACCGAGAAGTTTCCGTGCAGATCGGTCACCGTTCCGCCCACGAAGGTGCTGTCCTTCGAGCGAAACAACTGCACCGTTGCCTGCGCCATCGATTCCTTGGCGTCGGCATCGGTCACATGTCCACTAACGGTCAGATTCTGCCGAGGCTGGGCATCGGCACAAATAGCAATCAGCCCGAAAAGAGCCAATAATAAAACGTCCCTCATTATAAATTTAGCTAAATCTTTCGTTTGACGACGAAAAGAGCCAAAGGTTTAATGAGGGACGTTCTTTTTTCATCACGCGCCTACCTTATTTCTTGAACAGGTGGGGAATGAACTCGTGGAGTCCGCGACGCCAGGTCAGGAACTCATGGCCGGTGCCCTCGGAGACGGAGGCATCTACCTTGATGCCGAGCTCGCGGAGACCGTCGACGATGGGCTGACTCTTGATAAAGTCGTCAGAGCCCCAGTTCATGTACATATAATGTATCTTCTTGTTGAACTCGTCGGCATTGGCGAACACACCGTTGTAGGCGGTCTTCACGTCGAGGCCAAAGATGGCACCGCTGAACGTGCCGAGCCAGGCAAACTTGTCGAGATTCTGCAGCACGACGTCGAACGTCTGGTGACCACCCCACGACAGTCCGGCCATAGCGCGGTTCTCGCGGTCGCTCTTCGTACGGAAATTGGCGTCAATGTAGGGGATGAGGTCGTTCAGCAGCACGGGATAGAACGAAGCACCGTACTCCGAGCGGCCGGCCTGGTTGTTACCGCCGCCGAAGGGCTGCTTGATGTCGCCGCTCTCCATCACCACCAGCATCGGCACGGCCTCGCCGCTGGCAATGGCGTTGTCCATGATGTGCTGCATCTTGCCCTGCAGGGCCCAGCTGGTCTCGCCCTCACCCATACCGTGCTGCAGGTAGAGCACGGGATAGCGCTTCTTGGCGTTCTTAGCGTTCTCATATTCAGCAGGGATATAAACTAATGCGTGGCGCCACTCGCCGAACTTCGAGTTGGGACTGTGGTAGTAGATGCTGCGTACGCTGCCGTGGGCAATGCCCTGCTGCGGACGGTAGTAGTCGCCCTCGGGGCCTTCGGGCACCTCAAGGCCGCCCGACTCGCGGTTGCAGCCGAAGTAGGTCTCAGAGGCGGGGTCGATGAAGTTGACGCCGTCGATGTTCATGAAGTAATAGTGGAAGCCCACGGGCAGGGGGTCGGTGACGGCCATGAAGACGCCATTGCCCTGAGGCTGCATCTCGTATTTCTTGCTGCAGATATCGACGATAATCTTCTTGGCCTGCGGAGCCTGGATGCGGAAGTAGGCGCGGCGCTGGCTGTCCACCTTCGGGAACTCATTGCCGGGAACGACGGTCTCGGAAGTGACGGCGTCGGCGGGCACCTCAATCTTCTTGATGGCTACGGGCAGGTTAGCCGGACGCTTGGGCTCAAAGCCGAGATGACGGGCCACGGCCTCGGCATAGCGGCAACCGAGTTCGCGATAGCCGGCAGCGTCGAAGTGCAGGCGGTCGGGACCGTTCGAGCAGTCATCAGAAGAGATGACCTGCGAGGTGTGGATGGTCTGCGGCAGCTCGTCAATCTGCTTCTTGCAGCCGATGCAGACGCCCTTGCCGCCGGCCTGAACGATATTTCCTACGTAGAGGTTCACCTCTTCGGGCTTCAGCTGCAGGTCACCGCAGAGGTTCTCGTACACCTGCTTCACCATGCCGGCCCACTTCGGGTCGCCGGTGTTGGTCTCGCCCTGGTGCATCAGGACACCCTTGATGACACCGTCCTTCTGGGCCTTCTTGGCCAGTGTCACCAGACGCTCGTAGGGATTGTTATCGTAAGCGGCCAGCATACCCTTCATCCAGCCCGGAGCCTTCTTCTCAGCATAGTCCTTGATGCTGTCGGGCAGGAAGCCCTTGATGTCGATACCGCCAATGGCTACGTGGATGACACCTATCTTAATGTTGTCAGGCGTAGAGGCGACCATCGTGCGACCAAACCAGTCGGCGGGGGTCAGACCGGTATTGGGACGGCAGAGCGGAGCCGAGGCCTCGCACCACTCGCCCATCTTGCGACCCTTATCAGGAAAATCAACGGCTGGCATCAGCAGGAAGCGCGGACCGGGACTCTCCAAATCCACAGCCTCAGGACGGGCATTACCCTCCATGTTCGACTGTCCGAAGCAGAGGAAGATGTAGAAGTTAGGATCAGCTGTCTGAGCCGACTGCTCAGTCTTAGCTTTCTTTTTGGCAGTAGCCTTCTTCTGGGCTGACACGCCACACGGCAGGGCCAACAACAGGGCCACTGCGGTTAAAGTCTTCAAAGTTTTGTTCATAACTGTACAGTTTTTAGATATGGTTATTATTGAATTTCTTGCGTGATTTATCGTTGATGATACGGCTGGCCTTGCGACCGTCGAAGTGAGTCGGACGGATGATGAACTCGGGGACATTGAAGGAGAGAAAACGGTCACGATAAAAGCGGCGCGGATTACGCTGCGGCAGCATGAAGGCCTTGGTGACCGTCCCGTCGACATCGACGTGACAGAAATAGGGACGGGTGAAGAGGCCGTCGTCGCGACGGGAACTCAGCACGAGCCAGCGGGAGTTGCTGCTCCAGTTGTGGAACGACTCGGTGTCGTCGGAGTTGGCTGCCGTCAACGGGCGGGAAACGCCCGTTCGCAGGTCGAGCAGCCAGAGGTCGGCCTCATGATGCCAGATGCTGAACTGTCCGTAGTCGGAGAGCGTGTAGCAAAGGAAACGTCCATCGTAGGAGGGACGGGGAAAGGATACGGACTTTTGCTGAGACGCGGCGTCAACAACCGTCTCTATTTGGTCGCCAAAACGACCCGTGGCAGGATTGAAATCGATACGGCAGAGATTATAGCGGATAGAGTCGAGCTGATGACTGTCTTCAGGAAGGGAACGGGCTGCACAGAAATAGAGCGAACGGCCATCGGCGGAGAATACGGGGAAGGTCTCGTAAAGGGAGTCCTGCTGGAGCAGGGGCGACAACAGCAACTCATTGTTGTCGACGTCGTAAACCAGAAGGTCGGAAGCGGTATCAAAGACCTCGATGCGGTTGGGGTCGGCACTGTGGAACAACTGACGTGTGGCATTGGTGGAATAGGCGACATAGCGGCCCGAAGGATGCCAGTAGGGATAGACACAGAGACCGAGCGTCTGGTCGGTCTTGGTGTCGTAGGCGGTGAAGGGGCCGTCGTCGTGACGCAACAGGGTGGCGCCATGTATACCTCGGATATGAAGGCTCATGTCGGCAGGATTACCCCGGTTGAAGCTATGACAGTTGACGCAACCCTCAAACTGGGTATTCTCAATCAGCGGACGCTCATCGAACGAGGAGAGGTCGCGCTCGTAAATGCCCATCTTGCTCCACACCTCATAGCCCGGCTCGATTAGGCGGTAGCAGAGGCCGTAGTCGATGCTGTCGGGACTGACGTAGATGGAGAAGGGACTATAGGTGTGCCAACCATCGTCATACTTGGCCGAAACGGTGACGCTGAGCGAGTCACCGCGGTTCTGACCAAGCAGCGCATGCCAGTCGTCGAGATCGAAATCGACGGACTCGCTGCCTTGGCTGTGAAGGGTGTTTCCGTGGCGGTCAGTAATGACGGCATCAACACGCAACGCCTTCTCGTCGGCCATGTTAAAGCAGAGGGGTGCAATATTGACGGGGATGGTGACATCGAGATAGTCAGGATAGATTTGCGGCAGCGCAGACTCTTGCTTGGCATTCTCAACAGTCTCATTGCAGCCCATCAGCCCCATGAGTCCCATTAGCCCCATTAAAATATAGAGAATCTTTTTCATTGCTTAGTGGACATGAATTGATTAAAGCTTTCGCGGTCGCCCGTCAGCAGATAGTAGGCCAGCAGATATTGATAGGCCAAGCGATTATCCTTGTTACTGAAGTAGAGATCCTGTAACATCTCGGGCGTCACATGGTCGCTGAAGTAGAAGTCGTCCTTATAGGCCATCTGGCGCAGACGTCCGTATTCGGGATGACGGGCTATCGCCTCTTCATCGCCCAGCAGCGGCAGGGTCTCGTCGGCCCAGTCGCTATAGAAGAGTGTCTTCTGCAGGGCCGCGAGATATTTGCGGGCCACTTCATAGTTGCCGTTGATGAGGTTGGTCTGGGCCAGTCGTTTGTAGCACCGGCCACTCTTCTGGAAGTCGAGAATGGCTTCCTGCGCCTCGAATACCGTTCGCTGGGCGACGTTGATCATACCCAACTGATAGAACACCTCGGCGGTAGGCAAGGGACTGGTGGCGTCCTCCTTAACATCGGGCACCAGACCGGCAATGCCGTTCTGGTTATAATTGGACAGTTGCTCCAAGAGCACGCCGTGCATCGCCAAGGCCAGATTCTGTACCGTCACACCTATTTGATTATTAGGCTTTTCGTCGTTGATAGTCTCCAGGATGCGGTTCCACTGCTGGTGGCGGGCCATGAAATCGTATTGCATCACGCGCTCGGCTTTGAAGTTGGCATTCGTCCAGACGAGATAACCCATGACGACAGCCACCAGAAGTGAAGTGAGAAGTGAGAAGCGGGAAGTGAGAAACTTCCAGCGTCCAGCTGGTAGCAAGCGGGATGTGAATGCGAGGACGAAGACCGACAACGTTGCGCCCCAAAGCAGCCATGGGAATTGTGCCGGATAGCGATGGTAATGGATGCCTGACCACAGACCGTCAATCGGAATCGGGAAGCAGACGGGACCCACCGCCCAATAGAGCAAGGGAATAGCGGCAATCAGCAGGATGCGACGCGTCCACCCGCTTGTCAACTTAACAATGCACCAAACGATGAGCAGTGTAAGCAGGACAGCCCAGACACCACCCAACAGCGCATTCTCGTCGAGCAGGAAGAGCCAGAGCAGGAACGAAGGCACGAAACTCAGTCCGTAGAAAAAGGGAAGAGGGAAGAGGGAAGAGGAAAGAGTGAAGAGCCGGAACGTCAGTAACTGCACCGCCGAGAGCAGCAGCGCAATGATCAACGCTCCCACCCAGGCAAAAAGGAAGAACTGTGTACAGAAACGTCCCAATAAGTCGGCGATGCCTCCGGGCTGCTTCACCATCTCGCACACATAAGAGCCGTCAAAGAGGAAAAGCTGGAACTGCTCCTGATAATGCAGATGATGAGGATAGAGCAGTCCGAAAAAGAGGAGGACCGCCACTCCGAACAAACTATTTATCAAACACTTTGCTAAACTCATTGACACTGATTTTAACGGGTTCCACCATGAACTCCGGACGGTTATAACTCTTCAGGAGGAACGTGTTATACTCGGGATCCTCCTGCGGCAGCATAAACGCCTTTTCCACTTTTCCGTTGTTGAAATAGGAGAAATAGACCCGGCAGTAGTTGCCGTCATCGCGACGACTGGCTACCATGATCCAATGCCCGTTACTCGACCACGAAGGATAGCTGTCCGGCCGACCTTCGCTGTTCAGTTTGGTCAGGTCGAGGAAAGACGGAGACGATTGGTGCTCACCATCGCCTACCTGGTCAAGCGACATACAGACGATATCGCCATCATTGTGTCTGATATGGAAACAGCCGTACTGTCCCTGGGCAAACAGCAGATAGCGCCCATCGGGGCTGACGCGTGGTAGGGTGGCACTCTTGTCATTCGAGGCGGCATCGTAGACAAGTTCCTCATCGCCAAATGCATGCGATGACAAGTCGAACGAACGCCGGTAGAGGTTGTACTGTACTTTCGGGTAGGTGGTACGGATGTCCTTGTCGCGCATTTCTTCAGGCAGCGGCACTGACTTACAGTAATAGAGGTATTTGCCGTCGGGCGACCAGGTGGGATACACCTCCAGCAGCGTGGAATCATTGCTGACGACACTCACCGAGTCGGTCACCACATCATAGAGAATCAGGTCGCTGGCAAGATCATAGACCTCAATCTTGTTGGGATTCAGCGTGTGGAATCCCTGTCGCGTCAGGTTGGTGGAGAAGGCTACCAGCTTGGCAGTAGGATGCCATGAAGGATAGACACCGGAGGAGATGGTATAGTCGCGCTTAAGGTTGACCTTCGAAATCTTTCCGTCGTTCACAATGACAGTACCGCTATTAGCGAGTCGCACATGGAAGAGCATATTGTCGGTCTTGTAGTTCTGATAGCTGTGGCAGTTAATACACTGGCCTATCTTGCGGTTGTTCATGGTAATCTCATTGTTGAATATCTGTGTTTCCTCGAATGTGGTAAGGTTGCGCTGGGCGATTTCCATGAAGGTCCATGCGACATACGACGGTTCGATGAGGCGATACGACAGGTATTCGTCGATGGGTTCTTCAGCTACACGTATTTCGAACGGATTGAACGACAACCATTCATCCGTCTTCCGTCCCCAGACCTCCACCTTCAGGCACTTGCCCTTCGAGGCATGGAGCAGGGCGTGCCATTCCGACTCAGGAATCTGCACCTTCACCCCGCTACCGTAGGTCTGCTGCCGGCCATCAGGCATAGTGATACGAGCCACACACTCATCGTACTGATCGGCAGGGAGCATGAAGTTGAGCGGTGCAATATTGTAAGGCACGGTGACATCGCAATAATCGGGAAAGATAGCAGGCTGACAATTCGCCTCCTTGGATGAAGAAGGGACTGCGGGATGATTCACACACGATGACAGGAGCAGCATGGCAACAGCCAGGAACTGGAGACAGGGATGGATATGTTGTATTTTCATTGTTTTCTTACGATTGAACCTCATGACCGAAATTGCCATTATTTATCACATAAATCTTTCTTCCGAAAATGTTGTACCACCAGTAGGTGTCTCCCCATTCGTTACGCATTCTCTCGCCGACATCCTTAAGGTTCTCACCGGGCTTTGCCAGTTTTTGCAGGGTATCCCAGAACTTCATGTAGCGGTCATAGATGGTCTGCTGGACGGGAATCATCATGCGCTTCTTTTCTGGAGCCTTATCCATGAATAATATATAGGCCTCCTGTGCATGAAGGGGGAATTCTTCGTCCGCATGTGTCTTCACATAGGTGCGCAGCGATGGCCAGAAGCGGCGTGAGTCGCAGCGTAGCATGGAATAGAACAGCACCTGTTCCGAAGCCACCTTACTGACGGAATCAGACCAGAGGCTGATGGTGTTGACAATATAACTGTCGCTGTTCTCTACTCCGGTGAGTTCGTCTGGGTAGGCTTTCTCCAGTTCTTTTACCTTTTCCGTGACCGGAGCCGGCTGCCAATTGCCATAAAACGGAAGATGGTGCAATAGTGTCGTGTAGCGTTCCATCAGTTCCTTGTCACCCTTGGCAAGGGCACAGCGGGCAAGCACTTTCAGATAGAAAGGTGAGAAGCCTGCCTGTATGGAATTCTCGAAATTCAGGCGGATGGCTTCATTCATCATGCCGTAGTTATAGTAGACCAGTGGCGATGCAATGTCCAGAAGGCTGACATGGAGCGAGTCGGGATTGGTGATGTTCTCACCGTCGTTGCCCAACTTGAACGAACGGTCAAGAAGTCCACCCTCGTTCATTAGGGCTATGTTCTTGAGGAATACCATCGTGGTAGTTGGCTTCTTGGCCGTTTCTGCCACCTGTAGGACTTCCTTCCAGTTATCGGCTTCGGCATAGCGCACCATGCGCATTTCGTCGATATAGTTCTGGTCGCGGTACATGAGCGACATGGTAAAAATAATACCAGCAACGGCACACAGCACCGGAATATATACTTTAGCCAAATATCGTCCACCCAGCGAAATGAGTAGAGAGACAGCACCTAGCACCCAGAAGGGAATGGAAAGATGCTCGGTCTTGTCGCTTGGCGTTATGAAACGGGGCAGGCCCGCCAGCATGACATCGTCGGACTTCAGATTCGAATAAAATTGCGTATGCCAGATAGCGGCAGTAAAGAGAAGCAGGACAATGCCTAAAAGCTCACGCCACGTAGGTTTTTCGGTAATCACCAAACAGAGTACGAAAAGCAAGGCAAACCACCCTAACACCGGATAGAGGCAAAAGGCCAGCAGATACCAGACAAGGTGCCATTTACGGGGAGTCTGGCGGGCTGCCCACAAGAGCAGCAGCATGACGAGATAACCTACCGACTGTGAGAACCAATAGCCCCGGATGGTGGAGACATAGACCCAATAGCCAAGATCGACCACCGATGTGAGCAGACAGGCTATAGGCAAGAGCATCAGCGCGGAGGCACTGGACTTTAACCGGAATGCCTTAGTACCCACCAAGAAGATGAGTGACCAGATAGCTATTATTACACCTGCACCTAAGGCTGGATGACAAAAGAGCTGTGTGAGCCAGGCACCCACATACTGCATCAGGCCGAAGGGCTTCTGAAGAAGCGCATGGAAGAAGGGGGCTCCGTAGAGGAACTCAGAACGGTCGTGTGCCGTATAAAGCACCTCCTGATTAATATATAATAGGTATATGGCAAATGAAATGAAAGCCAACAGGCTTACATAAAGAACAGTTCCGGATAGTTTGCTGTTGTTTTTCATTTTTCCTTCATTAAAAGTATTCCTGGGCAAACCAAAGTTTATAGACAGGATCCACAAATACCAGTTTCCCCCTCTGTTTTTCGACAATATCCTTGTTCTGCAACAACTTCTTATTCTTACTGATTGTATTTGGGCTGCCAAGGCTATATCTGCTTTTGGTCTCAGCTGATGCCAACTGCTGCACCCCGTCCTTAATAGCACGCAACATTTCTATCTGGCTTGGCGGTAAAGTTTCAGTATCGCTTTGAAACATAGGCGAATTAGTGTTTAACAGCTGATGCAAGCCATACTCGAACGATTGCTCAGTAACCTCAGAAGAGGTCGCGTTCCATATAAAATAGCACAACTGCTGCAGATACCAAGAATGGCATTCCACCACATCGCATATCCGCTCAGCAAAAGACGCTGTGATTAGCTTTCCCGATTTCCGAAAAGTATCCACAATAAAAGGCACCCACTCCGTTTTTGAAATTTTTTGAAGAAACAACATTTGCCCAAACCTGTAGAAAGGAGAATTGGAATTGTTAAAAATGTCCATCATCATGTGCCGCTTACTACCATACAGACAATACGAAACGTGTTGTTGCTGCTGCCAGGCCGAGCGCATCTTCCCTTCCATGTTCTTGTATTCTGGCAAATTGGCCAATTGCTGGAACTCGTCTATGCAGACGATAATCTGTATTTTCTTGTTGACGGCAAGGGTCTCTGGAAGACGCAAGATGTCCATCTTGTCTTGCTCCTGTGGTATAAACTTCACATCGAAAGCCATAAAGTCAGTAACATTATCCTTTATGACCACTTGGGGAACAACCCCCGTCAAGAACTTCTTGGCATCCTGAACGCGCTTCTCAAACTTGCTTGATGCACATGCAATCACCTGACTGGCAAATGTACGGTAAAATTCTGCCTCAGAGCCTATGCTGAAAGCATCAATATAGCATACTCGTACATTGGCATTTTCCTCCATCAATTCGTCCATGGCGACCTTTACCAACGATGACTTACCCCAACGGCGAGGGGATACCAGCATCACATTGATATGGGAAGAAAGGAAGCCTTTTAGCTGCGCCCTGTCTTCCACTCTGTTTACAAAATTCTCCTTTGTTGCCAGTTTGCCATATTGAAATGGTGCATTCATATTTGGTCATTTGATTGTTTGAGACTGCAAATATACAAAAAAGTTACCAAACAGTAAGTTACTTAAAGGTAACTTTTTGTAATGATTAACATTCGTACTAAAAGAGGGTGAACCTATAAGGCGCACCCTCTTTTTATAGTACTAACATCAAACTCTATTTAGTTACGGGTCTGACAGAAATTCCGAAACTAGAACTCAGATTGTTGTAGATGCCGAGAGAATTATACTGTCCATGCTGGAAGATCAACATGTCAGGCATGTTTTCAGAACTACTAACCGATCCCTTAGAGCCTTTGTACTGTTCTTCCATTGAAGGGAATTGATAAATACCCAAGATCTGACCAGTAGCATAATAGCCAGCATTTCCGTTTCCGTACCATTGGTTTCCGTAACGATAACCTGCAGCAGGCAAGTAGATACTCTTTCCATTGCAACGGCTGGTCAGTTTATATCCAGCACCGGTAAATTCCCAATTACATGAGTCAACCAATTCCTGGAACTCCTCGACTGTCGGCATTCTCCAGTTGCTGCCCCAATTTGCAGTAGCCGGATCATGCTGAGCATCTTTCGCTATGTCATAAACAGGAGCACCTGAAATACTGGCACCAGAAGCATCTTTAAAATCGCCTTTCGTGCTTGCAAAATACTTAACCTCGGTAGATTCAATCAAGTTAGCGATGACATCATATTTTTCATTATCTACATTGACTAAGCAGTCCAAGGTTTTATCTTTGTACTCAGCTTTAAGAGAGTCAAATACGGCTTCTCTGATTGAATCGACTTTAGTCAGAGAGTACTCCGAGAGTGAATAGGTTTCCTTATATACACTGATTGTGTCATACAAGTATCCCACTTTCTCTGCACCTTTGTACATTTCAAACAAATCAGATGCTGACGTATAATCTTTTACGTCTGTATACGATGTCGAAGTGGTTGCCTGAACCTGAGTTCCTGTTACATCTCCCCATACGAAGAGAATACCATTGTCAGATTCTGAAGCGGCTCCAACATTCATATTAGCCCACTTGGTACCACTGGGGAGTCCCAAATCTACAGCCTGACCTACATTTTTGATACTACCTGTGTTTGCTACATATTGGGTATCGCATGTAGTTTCGCTAATCTCATCACTACAAGCCACAAATAGACTTGATGTAACAAGCATGGCGATTGCGAGCTTATTAAATTTCATAAATCTTTTCATTATAACGGATGTTTTAATATTATACATATACGAACTTATTACTCCTCATAGTAAACAGTCTTGAGTGTCATAGAGCCATTATACAGCATGAGGTCAAGGTCACGACCTTCGCCACCCTTGGCGCACTCATCAGCCATTGTCTGAGTGATTGGAAGTTCGTTCAAGCCGTCCACCCACTTCACATGATCGTAATAGGTGTTACTCCACCAACCGTTCATGACCTTCAAGTCAAAATCGGGAGTTACATCAGATACGTCAAAGATCAGAGTCTTCAGGCCAAAATAAACTTCATCAGGAATGGTGGGCAGATGTGCTCCTTCAGTTGAGCTGAAACGCATGGCAGCAGCATCCCAAGCTCCGGGCTTGAACGGCTCTTGCGGATTCTCTGCTTTATCTTCATCTGACCTATTAGGATCACCATAGATGTAGTACTTCACAAGCGGGTTAGAGATTTTTTCACACTTTACAGGGTATTCAGCAACCAACTTGGTACCGTCAGCACAAAGAGCAGTGAGAGTAATTGTATAATCAGTGGTAATATAATCACCATTCTCATTCCAATTAACCTTCATTTTCTTTGATGCATAGTTTCCAATGGCTTCCTTACCAGCGAAATCCCACTTTGCATTGACAGGAGCAGAAGTTTGGCAGGTAATAACGTTACCGAACTCACCTTCTTTGCCAGGAGCCACCTTAGAGCTATAGGTCTTGTAAATGGCTTTGACGTTGATGGTGTTCGTCTCAGTATCTGCGATGTGCTTTATAACAATGTTCGGCAGGATACCGTTAGCAAACTTGTCACCAAGTTCGTACCTGTAGAATGAAGAACTTCTCAGAATTTTCTGAAAGTCCTCACCAGCGAAGGAAATTCTCCAACAGGTGTCAGCAATGGTCTCGGCATCAAAGTAGATGGTGATACCCTCGCAGTCTTTAACATCAACATTTTCTGCCAAGACAATGGGCGTTTCTTTGACAGCCGTATAGGTTTTCGGCCCCGCCACCGGAGCTACCTTGTCAACAATAACTGTGGACATCGCCTTGAGCTCGTCAACAGTGATGTGCCCGCCATTGTCGATTTTCTCATGAACGGGATCGCAGGCAAAAAACACACCTACTGCGGCAAATAACAAAAATATCTTTTTCATATTGTTTCAGTTAATAGAATTAATAAAGAACTTTATATGTATACTCTGCAGCGGGAGTTTTTTCATCCCATCCTGGGTTCTGCTGCATCGCACCATTCATCAGAGTCATCTGAGCCTGAGGTTTAGGCAAGAAACCGTTGGTGTCTGCATAACGCTTCTTCCAAGAACAGGTCATGTGTTCCATAATCCTGCTGTTCTTCTTGCCAAGGCATGTGATTTGTTGACCCTTCTGAGCCTCGAGAGCCTTGGCAGCGTATGAACCTTCGCCTGAGTCAATACCAGACCAACGACGCATATCGTTGAAACGAAGTCCCTCCAATGCGAACTCCCAGCGGCGCTCATTCTGAACGTTCTCTAAAGAGTAACCTGTCGTAGGTACACCAGCACGACGCTGAACCATATTCATATAAGATGCATCACCCGTGAGCTCGGTCAGCATCAGCAGCACGTCGGCATAACGCATCAGGTAGTAATCCTCGAAGTGGTCACCCTGCTGCTTGTTGTCAAGCGAGCTGGAGGTATAACCCGGGCACTTTGACCACCAAGAGTCGTTATCAGCCGCGCAAGCGTCAAGGTTTACGTCTGCGTACTTCTTGACTGCATAGCCAGACTCCTCGCAGTCGTCCTTTTCGTAGGTATAAGATTCGAGCTCATTATCGAGGTCGATCAAAGTACCAAGCTTACGGATGTCAGTATAGTTACCCTTCTGCTCAGCAGCAGTCCAATCGTTCCAGATATTGCATGAAGGAGTACCCTGACCCCAACCCTGGTTGAACGGATAAGTCTTGTCGCGCTTACCATTATCATTGGTTGCACCGTTACGAAGGCCCCAGAAACAAGAGAGGTAGTTTGAATACATACGGGGGTTGTTGTAGGTACCACCGATGGCCCACTTAGAGGCGTTCAAGAACTGAATCTGGAAGATTTCCTCAGTGTTACCATTACCCATACCTGGCTGGTCGAAGCAGTGCTCACGCTTCATATCTGCGATGAACGTATAAGCATGACCTTTACCGTCGTGAGCCTCATCCCAAAGCAGGCTGTTAGAATACTGCCAGAGTGAACGGAAGTCCGGGCAGAGCATGTAACGGCCACTGGAAACGATATCTTTCAGATAGCTGACGACATCTGCCTGAGAAACAGAAGCTTTTTCGCAGCCCTCCTGGTTGATAGGCTCACCATTGCGGTCTTTGAGCTCGATAGCCGGAGCTGAACCATTGGCAAGTTCACCAGCCTTCTTGTAGAAGCCAGCCCAGAACATGTAAGCGCGGGCAATGAATGCCTCGGCAGCATATTTGTTGGCATGACCGTCACCAAAGCCTGCAGTTGTGCCCATGAGGTTCATACCAGAAACAAAGTCAGCGATAATCTGAGGATAGATAACTTCCTCAGCACTAACCTGCTGCTGCATCTCGTCAGTAATAACGGTAGAGATGATCAGAGGTACATCACCATACATCTGGGTCAGCAAGAGGGTATAGAAACCGCGCATGAAGTAGCCCTCACCGAGCAACTGATTGCGCTGAGCGGTATTGTTTGTCCAATTGACATTATCAATGGTCTCAATCTGGTTGTTGGCACGTGAAATACCACCATAGAGAAGGATGAAATCCTGCTCGTACTGATTCGAACTTGCCGTTGTGAAATGATGCAGCGACTTAGCCACATTATCCTGCAAACCGCCACTTCCGTAACAGTCGTCCGACATGAGTGACCACCAGTAGAACGGATTATTCAATAAACCACTTTGATCTCCGCCACCCAACGTATTCATGATACTATAGGTAGCAGCATTCAATGCCTCAACGTCTGCAGGTTTACCTGGGAATGTAGCAGCTGTCAACTCCGTCACACGCGGATCAGTGTCCAGCATATCGTTACAAGATGTAAACAAGGCTGCTGACGAAACAACTAATGCTGATAAAATATATTTCTTCATAACTTATTGTCGAATTAGAATTTAATACTTGCACCAATCAAATATGTACGAGACGGCGGGTAAAGACCCAGGTCAATACCTGAAGCCCAGCCTTCACCACCAGCAGCATTACCTACCTCAGGATCGAGGCCTGTGTAACCGGTGAAGGTGTAGAGGTTCTGAGCCTGAACATAGAAGCGGAGCTGCTGGAACGGGCAAGCCTTCCAAAGATGCTTGAAGTCGTAACCAAGTGTGATGGTCTTGATCTTAAAGTAATCGGCATCCTCCATATAACGGGTTGATACCCAGTTGGTGTTCTCACTACCTGTACTTGTAATACGTGGCTGG
The DNA here is from genome assembly GCA_937898415.1 of uncultured Prevotellaceae bacterium. Classification (GTDB taxonomy): domain Bacteria; phylum Bacteroidota; class Bacteroidia; order Bacteroidales; family Bacteroidaceae; genus Prevotella. Next base: position 41,863 of record CALDLA010000067.1, read on the forward strand.
TCGTTAGAGGTACCCTCACCAATCCAACGATTCAGAATCGTTGTATCGTAGTTCTGGTAAGGAGCATCACTGAATGAACGGTAAGAACGCATAACCTGCATACCGAATGCACCAGCACCGTTTACAGCAAAGTCGAAGCCCTTGTAGTTCAGACCAAGGTTGATACCCAGCATCACGTCGGGGTTAGGATTACCAATCTCATGACGGTCGCAAGTTTTACCTTCTGCATAGGTAATCACACCATCGCCATTCCAGTCATCCCAGATGCAGTCACCAGGCTGTGCGCCGTCAAGAACGGCCTTACCTGCCTTACGTGCATCATCAATCTGCTGCTGGTTCTGCCAGATACCGCTGTAGGACATACCGTAGAAGTAACCGATGGGCTTGCCTTCCTCAGCACGGTAGACATACTCTGTACCCTGTGAGAGGACGCCGCTCGGACCATTAATATAGTGGTTGTCGTTAGCAATACGGGTTACCTCGTTCTTGTTGGTAGTAAGGTTCACGCTGGCATTGTAGCTGAAGTCCTTACCGATTCTGTCGTTCCAGGAGAGGGCAATCTCAATACCGGTATTCTCAACGTCACCACCATTGATGGCAGCAGGGTTGGTACCATAGATGGCAAGCAGGTTACCTCCGATAAGCCAGTCCTTAGTAGTCTTCTTATACCAGTCGAACGTCAGACCCAGACGGTTGTTGAGGAAACGAGCATCAAAACCTAAGTCAAGCTGTTCAGAGGTTTCCCATGTCAGGTCAGGATTCGGTACGATGTTTGCGTAAGCACCGGTATGTGGAGTTCCGGCAACAGAAGTTGGCATGTCAGAAGCGAACTTATAACCACTGTCACCAGCTTCGCCCGACAGAGCGATGGTAGCCAGATACTGATACTTAGAGATATCCTTGTTACCGTTCTGACCCCAGCTTGCGCGAATCTTCAAGAAGTCCATCCAGCTCTTGGTGCTCTCCATGAATTTCTCATTAGAGATTACCCAACCAGCAGACACAGAGGGGAATACGCCCCAACGCTTACCGTCGGTAAAGATACTTGAACCATCATAACGTAAGGTTGCGGTAGCCATGTAGGTCTCATTCCAGTCCCAAGTCACACGTCCGAACCAAGAAGCGAGATACTCTTCATCATTGGGCTTACCCGTCAAAGTGGCATCGGTAGCATTTGCAAGCTTGATGTTTGACAGCCATGCAGAATCCCAACCCTTCAGTGTTGCGAGCTGCTCGCCATAATTAACTTTGTTAGAACCACCGATGTTAAAGCTCCAAGCGGTGCTCTGATAGGTCTGACCAACCATGGCACTGATCTTATGACCAGAAATAATAGGAAGATCGTATGTCAAGGTGTTCTCAACAGACCAGTTAGTACTCAGCCAAGAACTCTGGTTAACACTATAGACAATGGATGTAGCATTTCCATAACCAGAAGAGCGTGGCTCATTGTAGTTGCGATAAGCACCTGAACCCCAGCTGTAGTTGAACTGAGAACGCCATCTCAGACCCTTGATGGGCTGAATAACGGCGAAAGCAGTAGCGTTGGCATTGATGTTGCGGCTCTCTGCCATAGAGTTGAAACCACCATGAGTGAGGTTCTCCCATGGGTTGCTGAACAAAGAAGAGTTCCAACCCTTACCATACTTAACATTACCATCAAAATCCTGATAATAATAGATGTCGCCATTGTAAGCGTACTGTGGCATAAGCGGAGAGGTCTGGAGCAAGCTGTGGATGTAGCTCCAATACATACCATCCTCAGCCAAGTCGTGGCTCTTGTTGTAGCTAATAGAGATGTTCTCACCGATGGTGATGGCATCGAAGTCCTTAGCCTTCAACAGTACGTGGTCGCTGTTGACACGGATGGTGTGGCGCTTGTAGTAAGAAGCCTCGTCAGCACCCATGATACCTTCGTTACCGGTATAGGTATATGACATGGCAAACTTAGACATGTCAGTACCACCAGTCAGGGTCACAGAATGGTTCTGCTGCACAGCATTCTTGTTATCGAATGCACCCCACCAGTCAGTGCCTGACCAACCGCTATTAACCTTGGTAAGAATGTCTTGTGGAACAAAGCCTGACCAATCCATCTTCTGACCAGAAGTGTTAAAAGTATACTCATCAAGGATGGTCATGAACTGCGAAGCATCGAGCAGCTGTGGGCGCTTGTAGGCGTTAGACCAACCCATAGCACCATTATAGCTCAACTCAATCTTACCAGCCTTACCCTGCTTGGTAGTAACGAGAATAACGCCGTTGGCAGCACGGGCACCATAGATGGCTGCCGATGCAGCATCCTTCAGCACGTCAATAGTCTCGATATCAGCGGGGTTGATGTCATCAAGGCTACCGCCAGCGACACCATCGATAACGTAAAGGGGAGAAGAGTTACCTGTGGTACCGATACCACGGATGTAAACCTTATAACCCTTACCAGGCTGAGTAGACGACTGGGTAATCTGCACACCAGGCGTACTTGACTGCATGGCTTCGAGGGCACTGGTAGTGTTCAGTTTGGCAATCTCATCACCCTTTACCTGAACAGTAGCACCAGTCACCAACTTCTTCTTCTGGACACCGTAACCAATAACCACCACTTCATCCAGTGCAGCATTGTCTTCCACCAGAGTTACATTGAAATTTGACTGATTGCCGATCGTAATCTCCTGTGTTGTGTAGCCGATGTAACTGATGACCAGCTTGGCACCTGGCTTCACGTTAAGTGTAAAATTACCGTTGAGGTCGGTCACCACACCATTCGAGGTGCCCTTTTCAACGACACTCGCACCAATTACGGGACCCTGAGAGTCAGAAACGGTACCCGTAACCTTCTTCGTTGACTGCTGGACTGCTTGTACCGAACTTTCGGCATTAGCAGCCAGTGGTGAGTACATTCCTAAAATGGAACATGCACCCATCAACAGCGCTGTTTTTCTGATTTTTCGATTCATACTTAAGTATTTTCTATAGATTAATTAGTTTGTAATAAATACAAATAGGTTTTAGCGGAAGCAATCGCTTCCAGATTGCCTTCAAGCCCGCTTGGCGGGCATTCAGCTGGGTGTTAAGAGGAGTCGTTTGGATTCATTGATTTTGGTTTTTTGTTAATATTAAATAATTAAATATGTATAGTCTCAACGGATTGTAGGTCACTCGACTTAGAACTGGTACCAATAAGGATCTCATATTTCCCAGATTTCGTTCGCATCGTGTTGGTCTCCGGGTCAAAGAACTCGAAAGACTTCGGCGTCAGTTCTAGCTTAACAGTCTTCGTCTGACCTGCCTTGACATCAACACGCTGGAAGCCGCGGAGCGACTTCAGCGGTCCTTCCTTATCCTGTAAGTTACGGATATAGAGCTGAACAATCTCCGTACCGTCGCGCTTTCCCGTGTTCGACACATCCACGGTCAGCGTGCCATTGCCGCCATTCCTCATTTCTAATTTCTCATTTCTAATTTCGAATGAAGTGTAGCTGAGTCCATAGCCAAAGGGATAGAGAGCATCCTCAAAGTAGCGGTAGGTGCGACCCTTCATCGAATAGTCCTCGTAGTCAGGCAGTTGACTGCTGGACTTATAGAACGTGATAGGCAGCTTTCCTGCCGGGTTATAGTCGCCAAAGAGCACGTCAGCCACAGCCGTACCGCCCTCCTGACCGGGGTACCAAGCCTGAACGATGGCATCACAGGTCTCAGTCTCAGGCTGCAGAGCGATGGCCGAACCGGAGCAGTTGACGAAGATAACGGTCTTGCCTGCCTCCTTCAAGGCCTTGAGGAAATTGCGCTGGACGGCGGGTAACTCGATGTTGGTGCGGTCGCCACCCTTGAAGCCTTCAATCTCCACCGGCATTTCCTCACCTTCGAGGGCTGAGGAGATGCCACCGACGAAGATGACCTTGTCGATATCCTTCAACTGACTGATAACAGCCTGATAGTCAATGGGGAGTTCCTTGGCTACGTTAATCTTCAGGTTGGCATTGTAGGTAGGAATATGGGCGAAGCGCACCTCTATCTGGTAGCTCTTGCCCTTCTCAGCCTGAATGGGAACGCGATTAGGAGTGGTGCGCCAGATGTGGTGTCTGAACTTCTGAACGCCGTCGATATAGAGTTCGAAATGTCCGCAACCTTCTACATTGACGACGTATTCACCCGATTCTTTCGGGGTGAACGTGGTCTCATACTTGGCAGAAAAACCTTCCAGATTAACACCGGGAGCAAAGTTGTGCATGCCAGCTGTGGTCACTGCCACAGGATTGAGATAGCGCTGGACAGTCACAGCTTTGCCCTCCATGCCGGTGTTATTCCAGAACGTGCCTTTCAGGCCCTTGCGGCCATCGGCACTACACTGTGTGCTTAACAGGCACTCCATCACCTTATCATAAGTAAGGTCACAGCCCTTATGGTAGTAGATTTTCTTTTGCTTGGCCTTGATACCGTCCAAAATGGTGACGGTGCTGTTGGGCATACCGTTATAGTTACCCCACATCAGCGGTGCATCATCGGCATTGGGGCCGATGACGGCAATACGTTCCTTATTCTTCTGCAGTGGCAGCACGTCGTTCTTGTTCTGTAACAGGACAATGGTCTGACGAGCCATATCGAGTGCTATCTGGCGATGCTCCTTGCTGCTCATAGCCGAATAAGGTATCTTCGACCATTCCACGAGCGAGGGGTCGTCCATCTCGCCCAAATCAAAACGGCCTTCCAACAGGCGGATGACGTGCTTGTCGACCTCGGCTTCTGTCATCAGTCCACGACGGACGGCCTCGGGAATGCTGCGGTAGGCATAGCCATAACCGCACTCCACGTCAGTACCGGCAATGGTAGCCTTGGCAGAAGCGTGGACGGCATCGGAGGAAGACTTATGCGATTCATAGAAATCGCTGACGGCACCACAGTCGCTGACGACCAGGTACTGGAAGCCCCACTCATCACGCAGAATTTGCTGCAACAGTCGCTGACTGCCACAGCAGGGATCATCGTCCAGGCGCTGGTAGGCGCACATCACCTCACGGACCTTGGCATCCTGTACCAGTGTCTTGAAGGCCGGCATATAGGTTTCCCAGAAGTCGCGGGGCGAAACGTCGGTCAGATTGGCCGAGTGGCGGGTGTACTCAGGACCACTATGAACGGCATAGTGCTTGGCACAGGCCCAAAGCTTGCGGTACTTGGCATCCTCGGGGCCCTGAAGTCCACGAACCACTTGAACGCCCATGACACTGGTCAGGTAGGGGTCTTCACCGTAGGTCTCCTGTCCCCTGCCCCATCGCGGATCACGGAAAATGTTCACATTCGGCGTCCAAACGGAGAGGCTGTGGAACTTCTCGTCCTCACCACCATTCAGCATACGATGGTTGTACTGCGCACGGAACTCCGTACTGGCAGCATCAAACACCTTATATAATAATGACGGGTTGAAGGACGAAGCCATGGCCACCGGCTCGGGGAAAACCGTCACGTTGCCCATGTTGGCAGCACCATGCAGCGCCTCACTCCACCAGAAAAACTTCTTGATTCCCAAACGGGGTATGGCAGGACTCTCGTCAAGCATCAGCTTGGCTTTCTCTTCCAATGTCAGACGTGAACAAAGGTCAACTGCCCGTTCCCGGGCTGGAAGGTCAGGGTTCTGGTATGGATAGGTTTGTGCTTCGAGTGCAAGGCTGGCTGTTAGAGCCCACACCGTCAGTAATACATACAGTTTCATATAAGTTTGGTTAACCAATATTAATTTTGTGGCAAAGTTACTGTTTTAGCGGCAAAAACACTTGTCCGAATGTTTCAGAATCTTTCATCTTCGTAACAAATACGAAATATTGTGAACCAAAATCCTTGTTTTTCAGAATAAAACCACTATCTTTGCAAAAAATAATAATTTACCAATAGCAAGTTTATGAAACAACCCTTAACCCTCTTATTGCTTGCCCTACCCATGATGGCGGCGGCACAAAACCCGGTCATCCGTGACCAGTTCTCGGCTGACCCTACTGCGCGCGTATTTAATAATAAGGTGTACCTCTATCCGTCGCATGACATCTTCCCGCCCGAAGGTGCGAGGAAGGACTGGTTCTGCATGGAAGACTACCACGTCTTTTCGTCAGAGAATCTTACCGACTGGACCGACCACGGTATGATTGTCACCCAGAACAAAGTGCCCTGGGTGAGAAAGGATTCCTACTCGATGTGGGCACCTGACTGCGTCGAGCGGAACGGAAAGTACTATTTCTATTTCCCGTCTGCCCCCGCTGAAGGCAGAGGTGGCTTCGCTGTCGGTGTGGCCATCGCCGACAACCCGGAAGGACCGTTCATTCCTGAGCCGGAGCCCATCAAGGGCATCAACGGCATTGACCCCTGCGTACTCCAGGCCTCCGACGGCAATGCCTACATCTTCTGGGGCAACGGTCGCTGCGCCAAGCTCAAGCCTAATATGAAGGAACTGGCTGACGATACCCCAAAGGAAAAGGTCAAGTTTGGCGAGCGCGAGTTTGAGATGCTCGGTGTCAACTGCCTGAAAGACCTGCCCAACCGTCAGGCAGAAGGCCCGTTCGCTTTCGAATATAACGGCAACTACTACCTGACATATCCCTACGTGAGGGAAAATACTGAGGTCATCGGCTACGCCATGAGTAAGAACCCGATGGGGCCCTACGAATACAAGGGTATCATCATGGCCGAGCACCCCAACGGCTGCTGGACCAACCACCACAGCATCGTGAACTACAAGGGACAGTGGTATTTCTTCTACCACACCAACTTCTTCTCGCCGAAGGACGACAAGCGCCGCTCGGTCTGCATCGAGAAGCTGACGTTCAATGCTGACGGTACGATCCAGGAAATCAAGGAATCCATGCGCGGCGTGGGTATCAATCAGGCCACGGAGAAGATTCAGATTGACCGCTACAGCTCTGCCAGTACTGATGCCACGACCGAATATGTGGACACCGCCAACTGCATGAAGGGCGGTTGTGTAACCCTGCCAAAGAAGGGCAGCTGGTCACTTTATAAGGACATTGACTTCAGTTGTCTCACCGACGGCTATATCATTCTCAGCGCCAAGGCTTCTGACGATGCCGAGTTCTGTATCCGTGAGAAGAGTGCCACCGGCAAGGTACTGGCCCGCTTTAAGATGACGGTGAGACCGCCCGAGCAGCCCGCCGGCGCTGCCGCCAATCCGATGATGAGCCGTTTCCGCCGCGACCTGCGTAACCAATGGCTGACGCAGACAGCTGCCTTGGAGTACACCCCGAAGGGTGTCACCGACCTCGTCATCACCAACGAGGGGAACGGTACCGTCTCGGTGGACTGGGTACAGTTCAAGAACCGTCCCAAGTACTTCTCGGCCGTCACCACGCCGTCGGCACAGCCCGACAATGAGGGATTCATCCACCGCTGGCTGCTCTTAGAGCCTATTGACAAGCCCAACAGCGGTAATACCGTCTTTACCGACAGCTACCTCCGCGAACACTTCAACCGCGAATACTTCAAGGGCCAGCAGACCATCGTGCCGAAGAACGGCCAGAAGGTCAAGGCCGTGTTCAAGCAGGAACAGGCTCCAGCAGGCTTTGGCCGTGGAGCACAGCAGATGCCTGAAGGGCCTCAGGTGAAGACCGTCACCCAGAACCTCACGTGGCATGCCCTCGATAGCGAGAACTATAATGTCAAACTGTTCCGCTTCGCCGAGAAGTGGGGTGAGAAGGTCTACGGCGTCCTCTTCTGGGCCGTCACCATCATCGACTGTGACGAGGACATCGAGAATGTCCGTCTGGCCGTCGGTTCCAACTCCGCCTCTATGTGGTGGCTCAACGGCGAGGAAGTCCTGCTGCTCAGCGGTGACCGCCGTATGGTGAAGGACGACGCCATGTCGAACCGTATCACCCTGAAGAAGGGCCGCAACATCCTGCGCGGTGCCATCATCAACGGCCCCGGCATGAGCGACTTCTGCGTCCGCTTCCTCGATGAGAAAGGTAACCCTGTCAAGAACTATTCAATCAAAGCACAATAATTATGAAGACAAGAATATCAGCGATACTATTCACTATTCACTGTTCACTATTCATTAGCCCTGTAAGGGCGCAAGTAGGCGAACCCTACATCCACGATCCCTCGACCATCGCCGAGTGCGACGGTAAGTACTATACCTTCGGCACCGGCGGTGGAGGTCTCATCTCTGAAGACGGCTGGAGCTGGCACAGCGGTGCTGAGCGCCCCGGTGGCGGTGCAGCTCCCGATGTATTGAAGATTGGCGACCGCTACCTCTGCATCTACGGTGCTACGGGTGGTGGACTCGGCGGCGGTCATGCCGGTCGCATCCTGACGATGTGGAATAAGACCCTCGACCCGAAGTCTCCCGATTTCAAGTGGACAGAGGCCGTTGAGGTATGTGCCAGCGACGGCATGGAAGACCAGGACGCCATCGACCCCGGTCTGTTGCTCGACCCGACGACAGGTCGCCTATGGGCCAGCTACGGCACCTACTTCGGCAGCATCCGACTCATCGAGATTGACCCCAAGACGGGTTTTCGCGTCAGTGGCAATAAAGAAAAGGACATTGCCATCGACTGTGAGGCCAGCGACCTGATCTACCGTAATGGCTGGTACTATCTGCTGGGTACCCACGGCACCTGCTGCGACGGGGTGAACTCTACTTACAATATAGTGGTGGGCCGCGCCAAGAGCGTACAGGGTCCCTATATAGATAATGTAGGCCGCGATATGTATCAAGGCGGTGGTAAAATGGTGATTGCCGCTGGCGACCGCAAGACGGGTGCCGGACACTTCGGCCGTACCATCATCGACGAGGGTGTGGAGATTCTGTCGTTCCACTGGGAGGCCGACTTCGACATGGGCGGCCGCTCCACCCTGGCTATCCGCCCCCTGCTCTGGAAGAATGACTGGCCCGTAGGTGGTGAGCAGTTCAAGGGCGGTGTCTTCGAGATTGAGAGCGAGCGCCGTGGCTACGCTTTGGAACTGGCTGTCGACTTCGTTCGCATGAATGTCGCCCGTCAGGGTGGTTTCGGCAGACCGCAGCAGAACGCCGCTCCCCCACAGCCCGTGGCTAACCAGACGCTGGACGAAGTAAAGGGCAAGTGGCCGGAAGGAAATATCCCCGCCCGTATCGGCGACTATATGTTCCGTCCCTGGCAGCGCTGGAACGTGCAGCCCGCCGAGGGTAAGGGCGGCTACTTAGGCGGTCCGTACTTCAAGATTACCATCGACGGTACCGAGCGCGCCCTGGCTGCTACTGCTGACTGCGAGGTGACTACCGTTCCTGCCTACACAGGAGCCGACGAACAGCTGTGGCGCATCGAGCAGCTCACCGACGGTACCTTCCGCATCATGCCGAAGGTTATCCCCGGACGCGAAGGACTGAACAAGCACTTCTGCCTCTACTCTGCAGGCGACTCGACTCCCACACTGGCCGAGTACGACTTCAATAGTGACAATTCGAAATGGAACTTCCGCAATCATTAATTGCGGAAGCTCCTTCCTAACCTTTTATCTAATGGCAAAAACTATCTACGCCCTGCTGTTCGGCACATTCCTTGCGCTGCCGACAGTCGCTGGGGCTCAAATCCGCCTCAATCAGGTTGGTATGTACCCCAACCAAGAGAAAATCGCAGTCGTTGAAGGCACAGCCAAGTCTGTCACCATTAAGGATGCCGCCACAGGCCGCAAGGCCGTGAAACCGCGTGTCCTTCGTACCGCTACATCGCCGTGGTCGGGGAAGAAGCGCACGGTCATCGACTTCAGCAGTCTGACACAGCCCGGCACCTATACCATCAGCAGCGGCAAGGAGTCGGCCACGTTTACCGTCAAGGAGGGTGCCCTGCGCGAAGTTACTGCCGCCACGCTCAAGGCTTTCTACCTCATCCGCTCCGGCGTAGCCATCGAGGCCAAGTATGCCGGAGCATACGCCCGTCCTGTCGGACATCCTGACACCAAGGTGCTCATCCATCCCTCAGCAGCCTCCTTAGGCCGTCCTGCCGGAAGCATCATCTCGTCGCCCGGCGGCTGGTACGACGCTGGCGACTATAACAAGTACATCGTCAACTCGGCATTCTCCATCGGCATCATGCTCTGCAGCTACGAGCAGAACCGCGACTACTACCAGTCGCTTACCGTCAACATTCCAGAGAGTCAGAACCAGACGGCAGACGTGCTCGACGAACTCTACTTCAACCTGCGCTGGATGCTCACCATGCAGGATCCCTACGACGGTGGCGTCTATCACAAGCTGACCACGCCTAACTTCGAGAGTTTCATCCTGCCGACGGACTGCAAGCAACAGCGCTACGTGGTACAGAAGAGTACTGCCGCCACGCTCGACTTTGCCGCCGTCATGGCTCAGGCCGCCCGTATCTATAAAGGTAATAAGGACTACCCGACGTTTGCCGACGAGGCTGCCCGTGCCGCAATGGCTGCTTACGGGTGGGCCGAGCGTAATCCCCGCGTACTCTACCAGCAGGCTAGGATGAGCGAACAGCACAAGCCTGCCGTCACCACCGGCGAATACGGTGACTTCAACCTGACCGACGAGTGGTACTGGGCCGCTACCGAGTTACACCTGCTGACGGGCGACCAGCAGTTTGCAGAGGTCATCGCCAAGAACCAACCGCGCCGTTTCTCGGCCCCGACCTGGGGTAACGTCGCCGCCCTCGGCACCTACGATGCTCTCATCCACGCCACCACTCACCACTCACCACTCACCACCCACCTCCTATCCTACTGCGACAGTCTTGTGGCCACGACTTCCAAGTCATCATTCCAGACGCCCTGCGGCAACTCGCCACGCGACTTCGGCTGGGGCTGTCTGGCCGAGACCTTCGGTGCCAACGGTGTAACCCTTTGCATCGCCTACCGACTGACAGGTGACAAGAAATACTTGACTGCCGCTCTTGAGAATGCTGACTATGTCCTGGGACGCAATGCCACGGGCTACTGCTACATCACGGGCTTTGGCACGAAGAGCCCCATGCATCCGCATCACCGCATATCGGCGGCTGACAACATCGAGGCACCCTTCCCGGGATTAGTGGCCGGTGGTCCCAACCCGCAACAGCAGGACATTGCTGAAGTAAAAGTCTATCCGTCGAAACAGCGCGACGAGTCGTACACCGATGTCACCGACTCTTACGCCAGCAACGAAATAGCCATCAACTGGAACGCCTCCATCCTGGCCCTCCTCGGCTGGTTAGAGGCTGAACTGCAATAATAACAAAACAAAGACTTATGAGTAACGACAAACAGAACAACATGAGCCGACGGGAATTCCTGCGGCGCATAGGAATCGGAGCAGGATCGGCGATGGCACTCATGGCCCTCGACCCCATCAACGTCCTGGCGCAAGAAAAGAAAGGCAAGACCGCCAATAACCGCATGACCTACCGCGTTCAGCACGGTTCGGGAGAAGAAATCTCGCTCTTGGGCTTCGGCATGATGCGACTGCCCAACAACCAGGACGAGGTCAACCAACTGGTGGACTACGCCATCGAGCACGGTGTCAACTACTACGACACGGCTCCCATGTATATGGGTGGACAGTCGGAGGTACTGATGGGCAACGCCTTGTCGCGTCATCCCCGCGACAAGTACTTCGTAGCCACTAAGATGTCGAACCAGAACCGCCGTCTGTGGACGTTCGAAGAGTCAAAGGGACTGTACGAACGGTCGTTGGAGAAGCTGAAGGTCGACTACATCGACTACTACCTGCTCCACGGCATCGGCGGCGGCATGGACTCGCTGAAGGGCCGTTTCCTCGACAACGGTGTGCTCGACTTCCTGCTCAAGGAGCGCAAGGAGGGACGTATCAAGCACCTCGGCTTTTCTTACCACGGCGATGTGCGCGACTTCGACTGGCTGCTCGACCATCAGGAAGAGTATCAATGGGACTTCGTACAGATACAGATGAACTTCCTCGACTGGCGCCACGCTTCGATGCGCGGTGGCCGGCGTTCGGATGCTGACGCCGAATACCTCTACGACAAGTGTGAGAAGACCGGTGTACAGTGTGTGGTCATGGAACCGCTGCGTGGCGGTGCCTTCGGACGTATGGCCAGCGAGCTGACCGACCAGCTGAAGGCGATGCGCCCCGACGACAGCACAGCCCGCTGGGCCTTCCGCTGGGTGGGTTCCTATCCCAACATCCTGACCACCTTGAGCGGCATGAACCGCATGGACCATCTGGAGGAAAACATCAAAACCTTCTCGCCGCTCGAAGTATGCACCGAGGCTGAGAACAGGCTGTTGGCAAAGATTGCCGACCAGATGTCGGGCTTCCCCACCATCCCCTGTACCACCTGCGAGTACTGCATGCCCTGCCCTTACGGCGTGAATATCCCCGGCAACTTCGCCGTCTACAGCGAAGCCGTCACCAACCACATCCTGCCGTTGCCCGACAAGTCGGCTCCCGACTACGCCGAGCGTAAGCAGCAGTTCATGGATGCCTATAAAAAGGCACTCCCCGAAGAGAAGACCTGGGCTTACGCCTGTCAAGACTGCGAGGAGTGCCTGTCAAAATGTCCGCAGCAGATACGTATTCCAAACCAGTTGGCTCGCATCGTAGAGACGCTGCGCGGTCCACGGACCTGACTTAACGTTCTATACGGAAGATAAAACCTCCTCGCGGCTGGCAAGTGACAGTAGCGGGGAGTTTTTCTATTGTCTCAATGCGCCACGGCTCTTCCTTGCTGCCGCTGTCGGCAAACAGGGTGGCGGCATATTTCCCCTTGACGAAATCAAGGGGCACGGTGAGGGTCTTTTCGTTGTCGGTGCCGTTGATGCCGGCTACATACCACGTATTGCCACTACGACGGGCCAGCACACAGCTTTCACCGGGATAGCCGCTGACAAAGCGGGTCTCGTCCCAGGCAGCGGGCAGCGTCGACAGGAAGTCCTGCACGGTCTTCGGCTGTGCCAAGAAACTCTCAGGACGGTCGGCCAAGTGCTGCAGACCGCTCTCGAAGAGCACCGTCAACGCCAGCTCATGGGCGTGACTCGTGATGTGCGGATGCTGGGAGTCGCTGAAGGCACAGGGGGTATAGTCCATCGGCCCGATGACATTACGGGTAAAGGGCAGTGTGGCGTTGTGGCTGGCAGCCTTGTCGGTAAAGGTCGCCACGTTGTTGTACCACTCAGCACCATAGACGCCCTCCGTCGACAGCAGGTTCGGATAGGTGCGCTGCCATCCGCGGGGCACCGTAGCTCCGTGGAAGTTGACCAACAGGTGGTGACGGGCGGCACTCTCCATCAGGTCGATGCAGTAGTCCATATTCTTCTGGTTCTCACCGCTGAAGAAATCAATTTTTACGCCTGCCACACCTATCTTCTCACACCAGGCAAACTCTTTCTCTCGGTCTTCGGGCTTATTCAGGCGGAACTTCGGTGTCGGCGCACCGTCAATCCAGCCCACACTGGAGTTATACCATATCATCGGCTTCACACCCTTCGACTTGGCGTAGTTGACGGCATCCTCCACCGTCTTGCCGTCCTTCATTCTATCCCACTCGGCATCAATCAGCACGTAGGGCAGCTTCAGCGTAGCAGCCAGGTCGGTGTATTTCTGGATGATGTTATAGTCGTCCGACCCGTGATTGTAGGCCCAGTATACCCACGACACCACGCCTGGCTTAATCCAGCTGGTATCTTCGAGCTTACAGGGTTCGCTGACATCGGTGACCAACGTTGACTCCACCACGTCGCCCAGCGAACCGAGAATCACCAGCCGCCACGGCGTGTGCCCGGCGGTTTCCCCGCCGGGAATCTTCTCGTCCTCCACCACGCGGTACATCTCGCCCTCATTATACATCGACGATGCACTCTGACCTTTCTCGATATTCGCCTCCGTCAACAGGGCAAACACGCCGTCCTTCAGTTCCAGCAATGCCGGGAAACTCCAGCGGACACAGTTGCCGTCGGCATCCTTCGACACCGCACTGAACGACCGCTGGGCTTTCTCCTTATGCGTCGTCATCAGCGGATAGAAGTTCTCGGCACCGTCCGTCCACTGCATCATCCAGCGCTTCATGCCCTCGGGGATGACGTAGGCAGCCTGCTCCTTGACGGGCGACTCATAGCGGTAGGCCAGTCCGTCGTTGTAGAGGCGCACGGTCATCTGCCCTACCCTATACTCGTTGGCCTCGTTGGTGCAATGGCTGCGTTTGCCCGACAGCATCGTGTAGTCGGCCTTCACCTTCTTGGCCTTCAGCGCTTTAAGAGGCAATGCTGCCTGAGCATCCTTCATCTGCAACACCTGCTGTCCCTGGTAGGCAATCAACAACTGACCGCCCTTTATCTCCACCGACAACTTCCCGTTCGGCGACGTCAGCCGCTGGGCTGATGCCGTCATCGTCAGGCCCGCCACGACGAGCCAAAAGAATAATCTCTTCATCTTTTATAGATTGTTTTTAGTTCTGTACATTGAAATAATGCTCACGCAGCGGCTTGGTGACCGTCTCACCCGTCAGCGTCACCTGCTGCTGCAACTTGATGTCGGCCGACGAGGCACCTACCTTAATAATGTACGCACCCGGGGCGACGTTCCATTGGCGCTGGCCTTCATGGGTATAGTAGCCGAACTGCTCGGTTTGCAACTGCATCCTCACGGTCTTCGTCTCGCCGGGCTGCAGCGACACACGGGCAAAGCCCTGCAACTGGATAGGCCGTATCTGCTGACTGCTGTCCGTAGGCGACAGATAGACCTGTGCCACCTCGTCGGCAGCCATCTTCCCGGTGTTCTTCACCTCAAACGACAGATTGACTGTCGGGGCTGAAGCAGACACTTCACCGTCCACCTGCAGGTTCGCATATTCAAACGTGGTGTAGCTCAGGCCGTAGCCAAAGGGCCACTGTACACGCGGATCCTGCTCCATCGAGTGGTTATAGCACAGCGGCTCATAGACCTCGATATTGGGATAGCTGACCGAGAGTTTAGCCGAAGGTGACACGTTGCCCAAGAGGATGTCGGCCACAGCGTTGCCACCCTCCTCGCCCGGATACCAGGCCTGGATGACGGCGGCACATTGTTCGGCAAGGCCGGAGATGACCTGCGCCCTGCCGCCGAACACCACCAGCACCACAGGCTTACCCGTAGCCAGCAGTTCCTTGACATACTGTTCCTGACGGCCAGGCAGACGGAGACCCTGACGGTCGCGGTTCTCGCCACAGAGCATCACGTTCTCGCCGACGGCAGCAATGATGACATCGGCCTGCTGGGCCAGGCGCAGGGCTTCGGCCTTGTCGGCCTGCTCGCCGGAATCCACCTTGCGGTGCAGTATCTCATACTCCCAGGCACGTTCGTCGCCGAGTTCGCTGTACTTGGTCTCTATCTCTTCCGTCCAGTCGCAGCCACGTGAGTACATCAGGTTGACATCCTTGGGCAGTTTGGCCTTCGTACCTTCCAACAGCGTGATGACGTGCGGATGATCCAAGTCTTCCATGATCTTCTTCCAGAAATAGGTCATGGCCGGGAACGAGTAGTCGCCGCACATCGCCCACATCGTATTGGCGTTAGGGCCGGTGAGCAGCACGTTCTTCACATCCTTTATCGGCAACAATCCAGTATTTTCCAACAGCACGATGCTCTGTGTGGCAATGTCGTAGGCCGTCTGCCGTTCCTCGGGTGTATCGAGCGTTATCTGTTCCTTACTATATAGGTAGGGGTTCTGGTCGAAAAGTCCGGCGCGGAACTTATAGCGCAGCACGTCCTTCACGGCCCGTTCCAGCACCTCCGGCTTCACCAGTCCCTCGTCAATCGCCTGCTGCAAATATTTGTAATTGGCACCGTGGGGGAAGTCCACGTCGTTGCCGCCATTGATGGCAGCGGCGGCCTTGAGAATCTCCTCTCTCCTCTCTCCTCTCTCCTCTTTAATCGGCAATTGGTCGATGGCCGTATAGTCGCTGACCACCATACCGTCGAAGCCGAGGTAGTCGCGCAGGATGTCCTGCAGTATCCAGCTATTGGCCACGCAATTCACCTTCACTGAGTCCGTTGCTTCACTTTTCACTTCTCCCTTTTCACTTCTCATGGCATGATAGCCTGGCATCACGGCCTTGCTCCCTGCCAACCGTATCATCGTCTCGTGGGGCAACAGGATTTCCTCCATCAGTTCCTTTTCCTCAGCATCGCCGCCACCGCCGTAACCAAGATAGTGTTTCGAGCAGGCACCGACGCCCTTCTTCAGGTCGTCCTGCTGCAGTCCCTTCACAAAGGCCACGCCCATCACCGCCGACAGGTAGCCATCCTCGCCGTACGACTCCTCCAAGCGGTTGAACGAGGGCGTGCGGCACACATCGACCATCGGCGACAGCGACAGTACGCCACCCATCTTCCTCATGGCAATCGCCGTCTGACGGGTCTTCAGTTCAGCCAGTTCGGGATTGAACGAGCAGGCCTGCCCTATCTGCTGCGGATAGATGGTAGCCCCACGGGTATTGACGCCCGACAGCACCTCCTCGTGGAACAAGGCCGGGATACCGTTTGGTGTATTCTTCATCAACCAGTCCTGAACGGCGGCCACACGGTCGCGCAATTCGTTGGGGTCACGCGGTTTCTGACTGGCATACTGCGAGAAGTGACCGATGCCGTTGGGTATCAGTTCGCGGCATTTCGCCGGGTCCAATCGCCCCTCGTCGTCGAAGAGCTCATCCATATACATGCTTCTCAGCTGGGCGATACGTTCCTCCTGCGACATCTTGTCGTACAGTTCGTCTACTTGTTGTTCTGTGTCTACGGCGGCACTACAGCCTGCCAGCAGTGCACTCATGCACATGATTGCCATTCCTTTCATACTCATTTTAGGTTTCAGTTTGCAAAGTTACGAAAAACGAGTGAAATACAAAAGGAAAGCTCGCTTTTCTTTTTATGACCTGTCTATAAAATCCTTTATTGATTGGATTAGAGATGTTGACGCGCTGTTCCCAATATGCTGTTGATGTATTGTCTGATTTCCATTCAGCAGCATAGAGGTCAGTTCCTCTTCATCCATTGCCACGTTGACCACTCCCAATTCCTTTAATCTACGTGCCGTTGCCAATTGATGTTCACTACGATGCTCCCCTAATGCGGCTATGCGAGGAAAGACAATGATTGGTTTGTCCTTTTGCAGGGCAGACAGTATCGTTCCCATTCCTGCATGGGAT
This sequence comes from uncultured Prevotellaceae bacterium, assembly GCA_937898415.1. GTDB lineage: Bacteria > Bacteroidota > Bacteroidia > Bacteroidales > Bacteroidaceae > Prevotella. The sequence continues at coordinate 58,999 of CALDLA010000067.1, forward strand.
ATGATGAGACGAGCCTTGTTAAAGGGTGTGTTAAACTCGTCAGGTGCAAGAAAATCGACAGTCTTTATGTTCTTGGGAGTGAAGCCGCATTGATATACCTGCGCTACGATTTCCTCGTTCAGTTGTGGAGCCAGATTGTCTATGATTTTGATAAGACGGTCAAACGGAAGCTGAGTACCAATAGTTACGAATATCATTTATAATTGAGAGTTTACTGTTTACCGTTAAATTCTATATAGTGTCTCCTAAAACATTTCCGGCATATTGTATTTTCCCTGTAGCAAGGTCTTTCCACTGCGTATAGGTACGCGAGGCGAACTTTGATGCTATTCGTCCGCTTGCCGACAGATGTTCTGCATTGGCGATGCTGTCAATCCATATTGTTTTTCGTCCTAACAGTTTCCCTGCCAAGAGAAAGACCAATCCAGGAGCCGCTCCTGTAGTAATAATGGCATCAGGCCTTTCCTGCCGTATCGTTTTTATAGCTTTGAAGAACGACGGTAACAGTTTCCAGGCATTAGAGCGGCTGAAGTTACCTATCTGACAGAACTTCTGCCCTTTCACCATTGTGGCACATCTCTGGTGCGTCGAGACATATACCATCTCATAATGCTCTTCCATCGGCCGTGCTATCCTCAGCAACTGTATCCAATGCCCGCCTATTGAGGCTACAGCCATTACTTTTTTCATGATTATACTATCCTTATCTTGCAATAATATTTTTCTGATTGACAAAAGTTCTTAAGTCTGTTGAATCATTAAAGTTCTTCAAACTCCATATCTGTACAATACCCAAACGAACGCCTTTAGCTTTCAGCATACGATTCAGGTGATCGGTATAATAGTTGGGGATTTTTCGTTTATTGTTGTTTGTCTCGAACAACCCAGTTGCTAAATGTCTTTCTTCAGCTATTTTACAGACCATCTTAGCCCTGTTTACCGCAGCAGTCCAATCCTCCTTGGACTTACCAATTCTATAATCGTCAAATCCTATGATATCCACATACGCATCCCCTGGATACCGCTCCATATATTCTTCTTCAGTATTCCTATATCTATCGGAGCAATAAGCCCAAAGAATCTGAGCATTGGGGGCATGTTTCTTAATGGTCTGTTCGGTCAATATGAAGAAGCGCTTATAGTCTTCTGCTGACACATACTTGGCACCCCACCACATCCAGCTGTCTTCCCATTCATGCCAAAGACGGAATATAAAAGGTATGGGCTTCCCTTGGTCATCTACAAACTTATTGATGATGCCGGCAACCTCCTTGCATCGGTCAACGAACCATTCCCGAGGCTTTTTGTAACTCTTGGCATTATCCTTGCCCGACACGTTTCCCTTCCCACATAGCTCACCGCTATTCTCCAGTATTTCCTTGATAACATAGCGATGCTTGACAGGATAACCGAGGTTCTTTTTGTTATTAGTATATCGGAACCCTGCTGTTGTCGGGAACCCTGAAGGAACGTATGGATTCTCCAGATGCCACGAGAAACTGGCTATGGCTCGACGCTCACGCCATGAATCCTTGACTATCTTTATCAGGTTTTCTTTTGCATTTTGAATCATTTTCGGTCTAAACCAAGTGCCACTGGCATAGTGGAAATCTACGCCGTATATTTGCGGCTGGCATTGAAGCACTCGTCCATAGACGGAATGCAAGATCCCGTCCTTCCTGGGATTATAGAAATTGTATTGGCTGTAATAGGTTTGCCCGTTTTTGGCTGCGCGCATCAGTTCTTTCTTTACTGAAGCAGCATCACTCCAATGTTGTGCCATAGAAGTCACTGATGTCATCAGACAGCACAAGGCAAGCAATATGCTACGACACGTCTTCATCTTTTATCAATTGGTAGTACAGTTAACTCACCCAACTGGTCGAGGAACTCCTGCGTAAAATGACTCATATATCCGCCACTTGATGTAAGTGTAAGTTCTCCGAAATAAATATGTCCATTGACCTCATAAAGATCTACCCGCATTTGTGGATGTCCTTTGGAAAGGAGTGATGCAATACGCAACATATCGTCAAGACGAGCAGGCTTAGGCATAAGTTTATGTTCTGGTATGTAATGAGAGGAATAGCGCAGGAACTCTGGATGAACATTCCAGTCGCAGTCATACAGACCTATCTCACAATAATATTTATCATGACGGTTGCTGTAGCATACGATAAATTCCGGTTTACCGTCAAAAGCCCAAATCTTGTAGTCGACAAGTGATTGTGATTCGTTAGGTTGTGTACTTCCGTCAAGAAGTTCTTCCGCGATAACGCATGGCTTAATATATTTGTAATGTTCTTCACCAGTGAGTATACCGTATGGTGACTGAAGTGTCTTTTTGAAATGCTGAAGCGTTATTTCTTTATCAAGTGTCTTTTTGTCGGCACATACTACCACATCACCACTACCGTTGTTGCATTTCATAACAAACCGTTGAGGCAACTTGTCCCAGTCAATCTCTTCCGCAGTGTCCCACTTGCCTATTAGCGGAATGAGATAATTTTCGAGGCCATAGTCCTTCACATAGTCCCTTACATGATATTTGTCTGCCAACATTGGCCACTGGCTCGTATCTCCATAAAACTTCATCCAATTGATTTTCTCATTGATATCCTTTGGGCACTCAAAGTCAGGCCACCGATGCAGTTTGTAGAAGAATTTCAGTCGAGCCACCCGCATCGGTGTCAAGATACGAAGCCTTGCAAGTAGACCGACAAAGAAGAGGATGATTATCTTGCTCATAGTATTCCGATCTTCTTCAAAAGTTCTTTTGTAATAATATTGCGCACATCATATTTCTTAGCGTCAATCTGACACAACTCTTTCATTTTGTCAATGTCATATTTGCCTTCAATACATTCTTTCATTTTATTTGCCAATGCTTTCGCATCATGAACAGGAATGAACAGTCCCGTTTCGCCTTCTTTCACAAATTGGCTGTTATGAGCCCAATCAGTAATAATCATCGGTAATCCTGCCACAAAGGCATCAATAAAAATACCGGCAAAGCCTTCTCCCCTCCAGCATGTCGGGAATAGCAGCATATCGTAGGTAGCCAGCCTGTCGTATCCATCTTTCTGTCGCATATCAAGGAACCCCTGATAATTTACATTTGGCAATCCGGATATTCCGTCCTCAAAGGTCGTTCTGTAGTCATTGGCCACCTTTCCATAAAAGTCAACAACATACCGTTCCTGCATCCCCCATTCATTCAGAAGCTTTGCCGCTGCCAAAATTTCATTGCATCCTTTCTCTGCCATGATACGTGAAAGGAATACAAAACGCAAAATACCTATAGGCTTATTTACCTTTGGAAGATAATCGATGCGTTTGAAATTGGGAACCTGAATAACTCCTTTCACACCACATCCCTCCAACTGTCGAAGCATCAAAGGACTCTCCACAAGCGTATGCTTGGCATATCCAATGACATCTGCATTAAACACGCCATTCTTCACCTTATTCCCCAGGGTTCCACCAATTACCCAATGAACGACATCGCGCTTGAGGTTCAATTTCCTGAACCACTTCAACATACTATATATATTCAAGGCGGAAGTGGAAAGGACGATAGTAGCTTGGGGCTTAGTGACCACAGACCATAATGCCTGCAAATAAACCCACGGGTGCTTACGCTTTTTGTAAAAGTCCAAGACCGTTACCTTGCAGTGCTTTTTCAGTTCTGCAATAATATATTGGTTCTTCGCTGTTTCCCCGTCAATAGGAGCACGTCCTTGGTTGATCCAGCCTACGAATATAACCTCTTTCATACTGTCTGGTTTTTATTCGGAAACAGGCCATCGTCTTCTAATAAACCTGCCTGGATTGTTATAATTCAAGACTCTTGCAGGGACTCCTGCAGCCGTTGCATTTTCCGGAATATCCTTGGTCACGATAGCACCGGCTCCAATTGTAGCATTATTGCCTATTTTCACACCCTCGACAATACACGAATGGGGACCAATATATACACCATCGCCAATGATGGAGTATGTGCTGCTGTTCGTTCCTATATTGACAAATTGGGAAATGCCTACATTGTTTCCTATGATGGTCCCTCCATTGATGGCGATGCACATGCCTCCTTGTGCTCCTATAGTAAAACCATACCCGATTCTTGTTCTCGTTGGGAGAGCCACTAAAGCCTTTCTTTTGGCACGTGCACACATGAGTTTGCAAAGGGGATACAGCCATCCTTTATATTGACATAGTCTCAGCCAAAAAAGCACAGAGGAGTTGTACGGCTTCAGACTCTGAAGAATGATGGTAAGTGTTGATTCCTTTTTGCCGTAACGTCTGAATCTGTCACTTCTGATAAGCGTCACACAATCCTTGTAATTCTCTGCAATGGGAATGTGTATTTGCTTTCCGTTCAACTCATAAACTTCAGTTCTCATTCTATTTAATCTCCATCTATTCTGTTTTACGATAACTAATGACCTTTGCCGGAATCCCAGCTACAATTGCATTGTCGGGAATGTCTTTGTTGACAAGTGCACCAGCACCTATGGTGACATTGTCGCCTATGGTGACAGGGCCGATAATGATTGCCCCAGAACCTACATAGCAATTGTCACCAACATTGATGTCGCTAAATTCAGTTTGTGATTTCTTGCCAAAAAGAACCATAGGCATTACTGAGCAATTCTTTCCTATATGTGTGGTGGGACCAATCCGTACAAATCCCTGATGACGAGGAAAGAAACCTGGTCCTACGGTGTTCGGCATAATGAACAGTTGCGACTTCAACTTCAGTCGTCTGTAGTTCCACCACCAAAAGATATATGGTATTTGCTGAAACAGATTTCGCCGCTTGTTCAGCCAATACTCATAATGGCGCAGAGTGACCATGAATGCACGTATGTAATACTCATCACTGCGGGTAATCCACTTGATGAACAGACGATACGGCTTATGGCACATAGCCTGATCAGCCTGCAGATATGCCTTGAGTTCTTTTTTTGATTGTATCATTGTTTATCATTATGAATTATTAATCACTCTTTCATATGCTTCAATATAGCGTTGTGTTGTCTTGGCTATGCTATAATGCTCAAGGGTATTCTGATAGGCTTTTTCAACCATTGAAGTGTCATAGCCATCTTGTATGAATTGGAATAATTTATCAGCCAAATCATCGACATCGCTGTGTCTAAATACCATTCCCAATTTACCTCCATTGATTACCTCTAATGGGCCATCGACATCGCTGACGAGGACTGGCAATTTAGCAGCACAAGCCTCTGCCACTGTCAGTCCAAAGCCTTCACTGTCACTTGGCTGCAAGAATAGGTCATAATTGCAAAGATGTTCGAACACCCATTGACGATCTTTTAGACCCTCAATCACTACATCATCTTCCAAACCGAGTTCATTCACCAACTCTTTCAATTTGTCCAGGTCGCCACCATCACCGACAAAATGCATCACACATCGAACGCCCGCCATATCTGGTTGGTTTTTCAATCTCTCCTTCATAGCAGACAAGGCCTGGACTACCAAATCCTGTCTCTTCTGACGAAAGAAAATGCGCGAAACCTGAACCACGTGTATTGTGTTGCTTGTATTATAATCAGACTTGCATCTAATCTCATCGCACGGGATGCCGTTTTCTATCACAATAATATTCCCAAATCCTTTTTTTATGACATCTTCTTTCACCGCATTTGAGATGGCGAATACTCTTTGATATTTCTTATAGTTATCCGGGTGAAGTTCCGTATTTTGGAAGGCAGCGACCATATTATGTATAGTTGCAACCATGGGAACTTTAGTAAAGATCGCCTTTGACAGTTTTCCCGCATGTGAATGAATAATGTCTGGATGAAATTTCCATAATTGCCAGTTTAGTTTCACAAAAGGCAGGAGTGCTTTTGTGCCTCTTTTCCGTTTAAGATAGAAGATCTTTATTCGAGAGTCAACTTTACTCATGATGGTTTGATCGGCAATATCGTCAACGATGAAAATACCGACGTCATGCCCCATCTGAACTTGTATGTTGGCAATGCCCGTAAGCAAAGTTTGCGTTCCGCCTACTCCCATTGACCATGTCAAATGAGCTATTCTCATATAGTTTAAAACTTTAGGGTTCAAGTTTTATAGTTCAATTCCCTCTGGAACAAACCTCCATAAGAAAGTCCAAAGCCCCTTCTCTCATCTTTTTAATTTTCCCGTCTATGACTGCGTAATCGATGTCTTTATGGATGACGTGGTCCATCGTTTTGTACAAATCGCTCGTATCTTTGCAGAAATGATCAGATAATCCCAATTGCTCCAAAAGTCCTTCTTGGCGTGTGGCGCGTCCTGACTTTGCTGGAACTGCAACAAACTTTTTGTGGAAAAGGATGCAAAAAACCATACAATGGAAAGAGTTGGTGACAACAAGTTTGGCGTATCTGATAGAATTGAGCCAATCGGCAACAGAGAGATAAAGCCGCTGTTTAAAACCAGTGATTGAACGGTTTGAACGTAAAACCATCGCCTGCAAATTATTGGTTTTGGAGAAGTCAGCAATAACCGTCTGCTCTTCTTTATTGCGTATGAGCGTGAAATACACCAATTCATTGTTCTCACGCTGAGGGTTATATTTTCCACAAATCTCATCGTATGAGGTGAGCAATAGTGTGGGGTCGACCACAAGTTGTGCGTCAATGCCGAATGTGTCCTTGCATATAGCCACTCCTGTTTGTTCCCTCACACTCACGGCATTGAACTTGTGAAGCAGATTATTCACATTCTCTGTCAGTTCTGGTGCATTCCAGTTTACCTTTCCAAAACTGGCGGCATACGAAATGCGACGTACGCCTTCAGGCAGGAAAGAGAAGAAATATACGAGAGGGTCTAATCGCTTGGTGAGATCAGTATTCCATACTTGGTCGGAACCAACTATGTATAAATCGCTTTTATGCTGATCATTCTGCAGCTCAGCTACGGTCTTATACTTTTTGGTAAAGTAATTCAAGTATTTTTTCCTGAACAGAAAGAACAAGAACTTTTGTGGTATCTGTAATAGTGTAGTGTACCAACTGAAATGTATTTTTGGAAGCTGGATATCGATCATGTCAACCTGGTGTCCCATACCCTGCAATGTCTTACATAGGGCATAGCACTGTAGGTTGGCTCCGAAGTTTGTCTCCTTGGAAAAAGTTAAAATTGATATCTTCATAATTCGTCATTCTTAATTCTTAATTTAACATTAGGATGGCGTATATATTCTATCAGCAGATAAACAAAGAACAGTTGCATGTCTCCATAAAGATGGTCATTCTTAAAAGAGATTATCATTAAAAGCAGATAGAACAGGAATGAAGACATGGCCAGATCGGAATCTTTCCACCTCTTATATAAGAATCTGATGATTTCCCATGACATATATAACAAGAGCGCAATACCAAAGAAGCCAAATCGCATCAGAGGATTCACCCATGCGAGGTCACCAGAGGAAATTTGCCCAATTTCTTTCGTTCTATGGTTAATTGTACCCAAGACAAAATTAAACTGCTGTCTTGTCTTGGGGGAGTCTTCATGGCGCATGCCTATACCAAATACTGCATAACGAGGATTGTTGAACATGTAGTGTACTCGTTCTGTCAACAGGAAGATACGAAAAGAAAACGTGCCATCCTCATTTTCATATTCGTCATAGACGGCACTTCCTAAATCCATACTTATAACCGTTTTGATGTCATTAAGAGTAGAACGTTTACCTTTACCTTCAAAACGGGATAAAATGGCTTCACCCGCAAACAGAGAAAACAATAATCCTATCATACCAAATTGTACAAACATTCCTCTTTTCTTGGTCATCAACAAATACAAACCGACACAAAAGACGTATGCCATCATCACGGCCCTGTGCTTGGTGAGGGCTACGGCAATCAAAAACACAAGGAGAATGGCAACACTCTTCCATCTGTGGAAATTCATCTTGACAGTAGCCAAAAGCATAAAGAAATAAGCGAGATAGGGAATATTGCGAAAGCGAGTTTCGCCGATGTTTGCATGCTGGAGAATTTTCAAATGGAGCAGTGGTTGCAAATCGAAAAGAACTGTTGACACAATCGTAATTGTGGCTATTTGCTTGAACAGACGTCTTATTTCCCACCCTTTCAGTTCTTGAACAAGCCAGAAGGAGAAGAGAGGTATATAAGTGCGATAGTTCGCAAGAGCGAATGAGAAGATTTCCTCTTTCAGAACTATGGTACGGACAAGCTCTAATGTGATGTATACTCCAATGAAAACAGCTACTTTATAAATCTTAATCTGTGGTTTGAAGAATTTCCGATACCCTTTTTGCATGTTCAAAAAGGCAACTACGACCAGATACGCCACTGCAAAATCTGGGTACTTCACAGGGCACCAACTCTGACTCAGGAAGTGAAAGCCACCCGTAAGGAGAAAGAAGAACACCAATGCTCCTCGTCCCTTACGGCCTTTCACATACTGGGATAATCCGTAAAATAAAACGATAGTACAGATAAAAACCAATACCATCTCCTTATATGTTCCGTTTTATTTCTATCTCAAACTTATTGTCTTTATATAAAAGTCTATGGATTTTGTCGAATTTCCAGAACAGTGTGTGCGCAAGTTCATCTTTCCAAATATATCGATTCCATCCATAAACATATGGCAGTAAGTCTCTTGCCTGCAACAAAGAAAGTACAACTTCCTTTTGTTTGTCTCTTACCTGCTTTTTATTCTTTCCAGTGAGTCCATAGAATAACCCAAAGAATCTCGCTATTCCTGTCACAATGAAACCAACGAGAGTTTTCTCTTGCTTACTTGCGTATATACTACCCAAATTATCCTTGGGCGATGGTTGGGTGACTTTTCTTAAATGATGATTCTTTTCTGCAAGATTCTTTAATAATGCTGCATCACCCTGCTCTTTCTTCAGTTTTATAGATAAAACAACTCCTTCAATCTCGTGCCGTTTAAGTGCCGATGAACGCTTGCAGAGTTTCAAATCAGCAGGATATATGGTTGTAATACTGCCATTTGGTTTAAGCAAGTCAAAAGACATTAAAAGGTCGTTTATGCTACATCCATAACACGAAGCATTGCCATAAACAGCAGCACCAACAGTACCAGGTAAATCAATCAATCCTTCAAAACCTTTTACCTCTTTCTCGACCATATTCCTGGCTAATTTTGCTACAGGGACGCCACAATCGCACTCAATTACGTCCTCAGTCAGAGTGTAATGATTACATTTGCGAGTAGATACCATCACATCAACACTATAGTCTGGGAGGAAATAGATGTTGCTAGTATGACCTATAAGGTCAAACTCTTTACCGTTCTGATACAATGCTGAACATATATTTGTGAGCTCGCCCAAATTCTCTGGCTCATAGAATGTTCCAATCATCCCACCTTTAGCATGATTTAGCCAACAGATTTCATATACAGAGATGTTATTCCGAATAATCATCTGTATCAATTTAGTGGTTATTTGTAATATGCTACTATACGATGTTTTCCAACCCTTTCTTCAACAGGCGGCAACTGCATGTAGTCACCATAACAGATTTTAAGCCATTCATCATACTGACGTATCGCCTTGAATGTACGACCCTCGAATTCCACATCGACATATTCCTCGAAGAAGTTGGCAGGATAGGTGTCGAAGGGGTTGTCGCACGACATGGTGATACCTGTAAGTCCTGTGGATGACGCATCGTATTTCTGCGATAAACGGGAAAGATTTTTCTGTATGAATGTTTTTGGAACTGGCAACATTTTACAAAAAAGAATCTTTATCTTTCTTAGGAAAGACGATTTGTTATGCAGCATACTTTTTAGACTTGCATTTTTTACATAATTGACTAAAATCAGGAATCGTATCAACTTTTGCCATTTTAGTCTTTCTTTTACGTTGATAGGGAAATTGTCAACAACAAACACATCGACAAAGAGTCCATAAGACCGACGCTTTTGATTGCTGTAAAAGAACGTTAGGGAATCATACACCTTGCCCATAGGGGTAGGATGATGCTTGTTGATGGTCATGTCAGAAAACGGATAACGTTCAGAATGGTATAAGGCCTTGAAACGTTCATAGTCGGCTCTTGGCATGATAACATCAATGTCGTCATCCCATGGAATGAACCCTTTGTGTCTGACAGCCCCAAGCAAAGTACCGTATGCCAGACTGTATCTTATGTTGTTTTTCTCGCAGAAGTCTGCGAAATGAATGAGAATCTCAAGGGGAATCCTTTTATATGCTTCTTTTTCTATTTCTCTCATTTCTCAATGTTGTAATTGTTCTTCTCTGCCGTGGTCTATGTATCATTTCTAACGTGTTTTGGAGTATTCGCGCAGTAGTGTGGAGGAAATACCTTCCGTGCGCGGAATGACCACAACTTCCTTGCCGTTCTTCTTACACCACTCAACCGCACGCTGAAAGCCTGCATGCGTCTGGTCAGGCCCCTTGGCAAACACATCGAAATCGAAACTTGGCAGGTCCTTGTCTACATCCCTATATAATACCACCTCATCGACATAACGAATGGTACTGACCATATACATACGTTCCTCTGTGGTATAAACCATCGATGTACCAGGTTTGTATTTCTGTATATATTCACCGTCCTGCACAGCCACCACGAGGCGGTCGCCCAGTTCCTTGGCCCGTTTGAAGAGGAGTATATGGCCTATATGTAGCATATCATAAACACCAACTGTCAAAATTGTCTTCCCCATTTCTTAAAATATATGAAGCACTCGCTTCGCTATTCTTCTATAATTATACAAATGTGTGTTCAAATGCTTTTCAAACTCCTTATAGGGAGCAACATCTGTCTCATCCTTGATAAAGAGAATATCAGCTGTGGTAAGTAGTTTTCCGTATTCACGGAATGACATACATCCTTCAGCGAAATCATCAAAAGCCATTTTCTCATTCACAAATGTGGCGGCATGGGTGACCGCTTGCGCCATATCGTCTGTACTTTCTCCGCACACTGTTTTCACGAACATGGCGGGCAAGTTGACACCAGCCTTTAAGATGGCCATCCCAGAACCGCCAGTACGCAGATTCATCTCGTCAAAATAGAACACGCCGTTACTCTCAAGGAAGTCTATATCGAAAACTCCCACGAATCCCATCTGGCGGATAAAGTCGGCAAACTTGCCTATCAAGTCCTCAAAGCCAGCTATGGGTAACACCTCACCAGTCATGGCCACACCTCTATGTCTCTTGCTTTCCTTTAGGAATTTGATAATACCCGGTATGATGACTTTATTCCCATCGGAAAATCCAAGGACTGCATACTCGTGACTGATATTGATAAAGTCCTCCACAAGGACCTTTTTGATGTCATTCTTGCCGGCAATAACAAGAACAGCCTTTAGCTCTTCAGGATTATTACAACGCCGCTGGCATTTCTTTCCAGCTCCTATAGATGAAACGGGCTTGGTGAAACAAGGGTACTTGATGCCTTCAGGAATCAGGAACCCCTTCCCTCCTCTCTCTATGACAACAGAACCAGCTGTGCTTAATCCTACCGATAGCGCCAATGCTTTCTGATGGGACTTGTCCATCCAGAAGCCGATAGAATTAAATTCATGGTTGATCTGTGGAACGGAGAATTGTTTTTTGATATCTTCATTATCAATGGCAAAGGCTGAGAAGTCGCTCGTCGGGATAATGATGGGTTTCTGTCCTGCCACCGCACATTTTTCCAAAAGCAGTTTAACCAAGCCTTCCTCTCCCTCCTGCCGATTGAAGTACAAGACTTCCTTCACATTCTGACTATAAGCGTCAATAGGCTTAATAGGAGAACCAACGTGTATAACGGTCACCTCACAGCCAAGTTGCGCGACAGCTCTTATAACCCCCAATCGGATGCTATAACCATGTCCTATAACAACTACTCTCGTCACACCACGTTTATCTTAATTAAAAACGCTTTCATTCTTCTTTATATTCCGAATCGCTTAACCCGTCCCTTTCCAGGAACCATCTTATAACGGGTTTTCAACTTGAATTTGGACAAAAGGAATCTCAGTTTAATATACCAATGAGGATAGGGGCAGCCGTTCAGCCATTTAGCTCTAACTATATTAAAATGGTCTTTACATACTTTATAACTTACATACTGATAACCTTCCTTCTTGGAGATTTTCAGCATTCGGGCATTGTTCTCATGTGTGTCACGTATGATTAAAGGTAATTGCATTTGTATTGCTTCAGCTTCCATTTTATCATACATGGCTCTGAATACCCCCTTCCCACTGCTTTCGGGCAAAACAGCACCCAAACATGCGTAACCATATTGACCATTGTTAAACCAACGATGCCCTTCTTTGACAATAATTGCCAGTGTACCAATCACCCGTTGGCCATCCAATGCCACAAACATCTTGCCTCTCCCTTCAATATATTTCTGTAGTTCCTCAGCTGACTTTGCTGACAGAACCATAAACATGCCTTTCTGTCGGTTCTGTTCATGGGCCTTCCAAAGAATTTGATGTATTTCTTCCCAAGTCACCCAATCGGGCTTCTCAACAATTACTATTCTTGCCTCGTTCTTCATTATAACCTACTAATGATTAAACTATATTCCAAAACGTTTCACCTTCCCCTTTCCTGGAACCATTTTGTAACGAGTCGTCGTTTTGAATTTTGAAAGAAGGAATCTCAATTTAACATACAACTTGGGATATGGACACCCATTTGGCCATTTAGCCATCATCACATTGTAATGGTCTTTACAGGCTTTATATGCTACATACTGAAAACCTTCACGCAGTTTTAGCTTTTGAATCGTCTGGTTATTTTCGTGCATATCAACAACTATAAGAGAAGAAAAAGATTTGGCATAGGCCTCAAGGATCTTCTCAAAAGGAAAATAAATCCCCCGTTTTCTATATCCTGGAAGTATGGCACCCAAACATACGTATGCATAATCTTCGTTGATATACCATCTTCGGTTGTTTCTAATAAGAACCGCAGCAGTCGCAACAACTTTTTCCCCGTCCAAGGCTACAAACATTTTTCCTTTGTCGCCGACGTATCTTCGTATATCGTCACCTGACAGCGAAGGGAGAGCATTGTTGATTCCCTTTTCCCTATTCTCCGCATGAGACTCATTCAAGACTTCATGTATCTCGTCCCATGAAACCCAGTCGGGTTTCTCTATGATTTGAATACTATTTTCCATGCTGATAATAATCGTCTAACATATATTTCCACACATAATACATATCTTCACTTGTACGTTCACCTTGTACAATATTGAAAATGCGAAGCATTTGTGACAGGCTGTAAGTCTGTTCCGGGTGTTTTACTGAATTCGGAAAGATGCGTTTGGTAATTCGCCGCAAAGGATAACAGCCCTTAGCTGCAACGAGGAACTTACGCATGATTTCCTCGACCTTCAACTTTGTAAATTGCTCTATAATGAATTCGTCGTCATCCAATAGCTGACTACGTTCATAAAATGGTGTTAGGTCTTGTTGGTTATCGTAGCGGAGAACATCGTCTTTAATATTCACTATGTGATGATTTACTAAAAAACCATCACCATTGATGACTATTTCAGTAACGAGTCCTTGCTTTGTAAGATTCGGATATTTTTTCTGTCTTGCAAAGAGGAAGTTTCCTTGACCATACAGCAAATAAGAACCTTTATACCATTCCTCGCACCCAACGCAATGAGTGTGTTGGGCTGTGATGAAATCTGCGCCGCAGTCTGCCATACGATGAAAACGTTTTCTTGTTTGTGGCGTGGGGAATGGAAAGTATTCAGCACCGCCATGATAGATGACTATCAAGAAATCATGTTGTTGTTTGAGTACTCTGATTTCGTTCAAAACAATCCATTCGTCATAGAGATATGCGCCATCCATTTCTTTGGTAGGGCTATTGAATAAAGTCTCTGATATGTTATAGATGCATATCTTTTTATCATTTATCGTGATGCTCAGATGACTGTCAGGTGGAGATGGGCAACCTTTCCTTGGAGCGATACCAACATGCAGAATCCCCACCTCATCAAGTATATTGAGCGTGTCATCGATGCCTTGCTGAAGATAGTCTGTTATGTGGTTGTTAGCCAAAGCAACGGCAGAAAGACCAAGATTTTTAATGCCAGCTATCGTTGACGTTGGTGCCTTAATGCATGGGCCGTCTTTTTGTTGAGGAATGATTGAATCTGTTAACGCTCCTTCAAGGTTGGCTATGGAAAAGTCCGTATCTGAAAACAATTGGCATATTTCCTTGCCAAAAAGTGCTTTCGCATCACCTTTCTCAAACAATTCAAAATTGTTCTCTGAAGGCATCAAATCCCCCGCTATAAGTATTTTTATCGGTTCCTTCATCTTATAAAACGCTTAGAGAGTTTCTTAACCACGGGTTGGAAGGCTTCCTTGAAATATCCGAAAGACTCCAATTTAAAGAGGAAAGAAAAGAATAGAAAGATGATGACATAACAGCTTACTTTGACAAGACCGTCCATGTACAGGGACAAGTTTGCAAATAAACCAATCAAATAACATATAATTGCCGTTGCAATGGAAGCCATTAAAATGGGCGTTAAGTCCAACAACTGTTTCCACCATTTATAGCCAATATATTTTGAGACCAAGCTGATATTAACAAAATATGAGAACCAGGTATTCAGCACCATACCAACCAGTAAGCCTTTCATACCAAACAATAGCATACCACAAACTACGAATCCAATCCCAACCACACGTTTTACCATTGTCCACCAAAACATTGTCCGGCTCTTTCCTATTGCAGCAATAGACTGGTAATTAACTGCTTGTAAGGAAAATGCCAACCCCACAATACATAACACCTGAAAGTAAGGAACACTATCAATCCATTTGTCGGAATAAAGCAAGACAAAGATAGGTTTTGCACATAATAACAAGATAAACATCAAAGGGAATGTAACGTAACTAAGAGTCAGCGTTATCTTCTTGATGATGATCGCAAGTCTGGCTTTGTCATCCTGTACTTCCGCATAAAGCGGGTACGTTACTTGGGTCAGCACATTTGAGATGGATGTAGAAGCAAGCCTTTCTGTATTAGCGGCCTTTGAGTAATAACCAAGAGTGGATGCGTTATAAAAGCGTCCTATCAGCAATCCTTGGAATTGATGTCCAAATTGGTTGACAAGATGAGTCAGGAACATATAAGAACCAAATCCGAACAGTTCTTTAAAAGACTTGACAGAGAAAGTCAAAATGGGCCTCCACTTGATGTAGAACCAAAAGACTAGAGCGGGAATGGCCGCCGTGATGATATTCTGCGTCACCAACGCCCAAACGCCAAAACCATGATAGGCCATAAAAATGGTTACCACCAAGGCCGCAAGGGACGTTGTAACGGTAACGATAGAAAGAACTTTGAAGTTCAGTTTCTTACGCAACTGGTTCTTCTGGATGATATTGAAGGCATAAATGAACAATATCACGCCCTGGACACGGAGCACATCGCACAAAAGCGGAATATCATAGAAGTGGGCAATAGCTGGAGCGCTGACATAGAGGACGGCATAGAGCAGCACCGACATACCGATGTTGAACCAGAAGATGGTACTGTAGTCCTCCTGCGTGGGGCGCTTTTTCTGTATCAAGGCAGAACCAAAGCCACCATCAATGAAAACTTCAGCCAACACCATGAAAATCATCAGCATGCCGATACAGCCATAGTCGAACGGTGTGAGCAAGCGCGCCAATATAATACCCGAAATGAAACGTATCAGCATTGTAGAATATTTCTGCAAAGCCGCCCACATAATTCCCGATACTGCCTTTTTTTTAAGATTCTTCTGTGACATTATGATTGTATTAGAGACGTAAGGTAAGGTATGGAGTCGATCATGGCAAGGTACTCCCAACAAGCCTTAAAAAAGCTGTTGGAATATAGGCTGTTGAAACGAGTCCGATACTCGACAAAGAGATAACCACTCTCTGTTGGCCAGACACACGGGCAACCCTCCCTTCAACTCCCTTGAAGAGGCCTTCAATCACCCTTACCGTCTCGCCGCCCTTGTAATGGCACTGCGATTCTGTTACAAATTTCAGATGCTCGTTCTGGTTGCAGGTGGCAAGGATGAAGTTTTCCATCTCCTTGCAGGACACGGTCAATGGTGGGTTCTTGCCCGTTTCGTCCTGGGCAAAATGATTGTAATAATATGTAAGAAAGGACAAAGCCGGGGTACGTTTTACATACTCCTCTGCCTTATCCTCAGTGGTATATACAAAAAGAAGGTTCGGAATCAATGACACCAGCCCCCCCTTATTTTTACCACTCTTCTTCAACGACTTATAAGTATATCGTTTAGCTATATAGACGTATGTACCGTCTTCCACAATGTAGTCAGCAGCCTTGTCTTCTCTTCCAAAAGAAGCCCGGAATACGTACCAATGTCTGCTTCTGTCAGGCACATATCTTACCGACGCCCCTGTTTGTGAGTTTTTAGCTTCGGGGATGGTATCAGGCGTAACCCTGACACTCGGAGGGTTAGCCTCGCCTCGTCGAGTTTCCACATTAGACAATGTGCTCATATCGGACCTCTTTGTGTAGCCACTTAGTTCGATGCTAACACAAAAAAGCGTGGAATCGCTATTGTCTATTCCACGTGCCGAGATTCTTGCATTGCCCATTGCTGTTGGTTGCAAGATGTCGACACGTCTTAAACAAAGCGCTTGTAAACGCCTTTCTGTGTTATGACCCTCGTTTCCACCCAAACCCCGTCTTGGATAGTTTCTCCATTACTGAAACCACTATTCTCAGCTCGGCGTGGGCTGGTATTTGCACTGTGTGCGATTACGGACGCGTCCGTAGTTTGCCAAAATGCCCATAATTTTGAGAATCGGGCACAAAATTACAAAAAATAGTTGATTTGAACAAAGAATTTCAAGAAAATGAGTCTTTTATTTACTTACATCTATTGTTTTGGGGGCAGTAACCACCCCTATCAGCCAGAAGCCCCAGCAGAATCAAGAAGGAAAACTCGTTTTTTTTCTTTTTGCTAATGATGCTCACGACTACGGTTTAGGCGGGCGAAGGTGAGAAATTGCTGCACTTTCGCCCGCTTTTCGTAAGTTTTACGCCCGAAACTCATGCTATTACAGAATATTTGCGTATCTTTGCACACGATTTAAGACAATTAAACCTAATTTCTGACAACCCGCCCAACCGTAAACAGGAACAACAATAAAAATAAGGATAAAGACAATGATGAGAACAACAAGACTTACCCCCAGACGGCTGGGGATGCAATCATTTAGGAACGCATGGCAGCGCCTCAGCGTGACGCTGCTCGTCATGGTGCTCACGATGGCCGCGCAGAAGGCGTGGGCCGACGGCGGCTTGACCGACTACACCTTCTCGACCGGTGTGAATCAAAGTAAATGGATTACGCTGAGTAACAATGCCACGCAGATTGTCGCGTCAGGCCAGGAAGACGGTTATTCTTCGCTGACCAACATCGGCTTCACGTTCCAGTTCGGCGACGGGACTTACTCCCAGTTCTGGGCCAACTCCAACGGCATCTTCAGCTTTAACAACACTCCCACGGGCGATTACAGGAGACAGTTCCAAAAGTTTTCTGATATGGACTGCACTACGGCCAACCAGCCCAAGATTTGCGGAATAACCAAGGATCTGCATACCGGCTCTAACGGCTATGTCAAATATGAGCTCACTGGCTCTGCGCCTAATCGTGTCCTGGTGTGTGAGTATTACCTTAGAGAGTCTAATCAAAGTGGGAATGCCACATTCAAATTTCAAGTACAACTCTATGAATTTGGCAATAAGGTTGTCTTTGTTTATGGCGAGACTACGTCTAATCCTACTATTTATCAGATTGGTCTCAGCCAGTCAAGCAGCGACATTTGGACAGTCAATGCTTCAACCCATCAGACTGCCCATGCCACGGGACCCGTATCAGCGGAAAACAATAACATTTGGCCTGGTGTTTATCGTTATTACGAATTCGCTCCTTTCCAGCCCTTCACAGACAACGGCGACGATACGTACACCATTTTGAATGACGAGGGCTGGGATGCCTTCTGCGACATGCTCGACAACTTCGACCACAACACCAGCGGCGGCTACTGCTTCGACGGCAAGACGGTGAAGCTGGATGCCGACATCAGCATCACCCGCGCCGCTGGCAACACCGGCTACCACGACTTCACCGGCATCTTCGACGGTCAGGGACATACGCTCAGTGTCGACATCACCGACACCCAGAACCAGGGCACCGCGCCCTTCCGCGTCATCAGCAACGCCACCATCCGCAACCTGCACGTCACCGGCTCCGTCACCGGCACCGCCCACGCCTCTGGACTCGTGGGCAAGGCCTGCGCCGGCACCATTCTCATTGAGAACTGCCTCGTGGAGGCCAACGTCAACTCCACCGTAGGCGACACCAAAGGCAACAGGCACTGCGGCGGCATCGTGGGTCACGGCTTCGGAGGCAACAACCCCGTCGACCTCACCCTGCGCAACTGCGTCTATGCCGGCACCATCACCTGCGACAAGAACTACATCGGCGGCTTGCAAGGCTGGAGCGACGGCAACACGCTCACCCTCGAGAACTGCCTCTTCGCCGGCAGCTACCAAGGCACCGAGGCTGGCACCGCCGCATTCCACCCCATAGCCCTGCACAACACCGGCAGTGCCACCACCCTGACTGCAACCAACGTCTTCGCAGCCGTGGCACCCACCGCGACCAATGCCAACTTCATTGCCGCCGACGGCATCAAGACCACCGGCCGCGCCACCGCCCCCGCAGGCCTTGGCAACCAGGTGGCGACTTACAACTACATGAACACCACCGTCTATCAGCACGGCCTCCTCTACAACGGCCTCTATTACGTCGCGCCGACGCTCAGCACCGACAACAACGGCTCCTACCTTATTAATAACGAGGACGACTGGACCAACTTCTGCGACGCGCTCTACAACAACGGCACGTGGAACCGCTTCAGCGGCCAAACCGTGAAATTAGGCGCGGACATCAGCGTCAGCCGCATGGCCGGCTACGACAACCACGACTTCCTCGGCACCTTCGACGGTAACCATAAAAAGCTGACCTTCACCGCCACCGCCACCGCCAGCTACTTGGCGCCTTTCCGCAACGTTTTGGGCAACAGCGACACCGACCGCGCCGTCATCCAAGACCTGAACGTGGTGACCAACATCACCTCCGCCGACCAGCGCCACGCGGCAGGACTCATCGCCGAGGTGTGGGGCTATGTCGATGTTACCAACTGTAACGTCACGGTTGACATCACTGCCACCAAGGGCTCCACCAACACCGACCTCTATC
>CALDLA010000068.1 GCA_937898415.1 uncultured Prevotellaceae bacterium
CGCCATCTTTAATTAGAGCCCTGAGGATATAATATCTTCAGGGCTTTTTCGTTATAATAGTGTACATAAATAATAAGACTTATGGCTGCGCATAATGAACTTGGTATTTGGGGAGAGCAATGTGCTGAAGATTTTCTCAAGCGAAAAGGATATATCATTCTGGAACGAGATTGGAAATCAGGTCATCGTGATTTGGATATAATAGCTTTTGACGGCCCTACTATGGTATTTGTTGAGGTTAAAACACGTCGCAATCGGTTGTTCGTAGATCCGGAAATGGCTGTAGACTATAGAAAAATAAGGAACTTAAGATTGGCAGCTAATCATTACGTGAAATACCGACACTTTGATGGTGATTTGCGTTTTGATATTATCTCGGTGATAGGCCAGATTGGGAGGCTTGAAGAGATAGATCATATTGAAGGCGCATTTTAATTTTACTTACTAATTGTCATAGGAGTGTGGTCAAACAGAAGTTCTTCCTTGTCTGACACCTTTGTTACGTGAATGGTGGCACCCTTTTCTATCTTACTATTGACAATGAGCTCGCAGACGCCGTCCTCGATGTAAGTCTGGATGGCACGCTTCAGGGGACGGGCACCGAATTGTACGTCGTAGCCCTTTGTGGCCACAAACTCGCGGGCTTCATCGCTGAGTTCTATGGTATAGCCTAAATCACCGATGCGGTGGAAAAGACCACGTAGTTCAATATCAATAATTTGCTTGATGGCTTCAATGTCAAGCTGGTCGAAGGTGATGATCTCGTCGAGACGGTTGAGAAATTCTGGCGAGAACTGCTTAGATAGGGCCTTCTGTACAATCTGGCGAGCATGCTCCTTGTCCTGTTCATTGAGGGCCAGTGCTGAGCGCGACGATGCGCTGAAGCCGATGCCGCGACCGAAGTCCTTGAGCTGTCGGGTGCCTGCGTTAGAAGTCATGATGATGACGGTGTTCCTGAAATCAACAAAGCGCCCGTTGCCGTCGGTCAGGCGACCTTCGTCCAGCACCTGCAGCAGTAGGTTGAATACGTTGGGGTGAGCTTTCTCAATCTCGTCCAACAAAACAATAGAGTAGGGATGACGGCGCACCCGTTCGGTAAGCTGTCCACCTTCCTCATAGCCGACGTAGCCCGGAGGTGCTCCGATGAGCCTGCTGGTGTTGAATGACTCCGTGTATTCGCTCATGTCAACACGTATCAGGGCGTCGGCAGACCCGAACATGAATTCTGCCAGCTTCTTGGCCAGATAGGTTTTTCCGACACCTGTAGGGCCAAGGAACATGAAGGCACCGATGGGGTGGTTGGGGTCTTTCAGTCCGACGCGGTTGCGCTGTATGGCGCGTACCATTTTCTCAATAGCCTTGTCTTGGGCAATAACTGCATTTTTCAGTTCTTCGGCCATGCCTTTGAGGCGAATACCCTCTTTTTCAGCCATGCGTTGCACGGGGACACCCGTCATCATCGACACGACGTCGGCCACTTCTTTCTCGGTGATGACCTGCCGTTCGTCGTCGTCGCCGCTTTGCCACTTCTTGTTCAGCTGTTCCAGTTCCTTTTCAAGTATCAGTTGTCGGTCGCGGTGGCTGGCAGCCAGTTCGTAGTTTTGGTTCTTCACAGCCAATTGCTTTTGTTCCTTCACCGATGCAATCTCCTGTTCTTTTAACGTAATCTCAGGTGGAATCTGTGCATTACCAAGATGTACGCGCGAGCCAACTTCATCCATAGCGTCAATGGCCTTGTCGGGCATGAAGCGGTCGTTGACATAGCGGTCTGTCAATTTGACACAGGCCATGAGGGCCTCGTCCGTATAGCTAACGTGATGATGGTGCTCGTAGCGGTCCTTGATGTTGTGCAATATCTGCAGAGTTTCCTCGTAGGTGGTGGGCTCGACCAGCACCTTCTGGAAACGGCGTTCCAGGGCACCGTCCTTTTCAATGGAGTTGCGGTATTCGTCGAGTGTCGTGGCTCCGATACATTGTACTGTCCCCCTTGCCAAAGCGGGTTTCATGATGTTGGCAGCATCCATAGAACCTGGCGTTGACCCCGCTCCGATGATGGTATGAATCTCGTCGATGAACACGATGATGTCTTTGTTCTGCTCCAGTTCCTTCATCAGCTGACGCAGCCGTTCCTCAAACTGTCCGCGATACTTTGTTCCTGCCACGATGGCAGTCATGTCGAGCGTATAGATTCTCTTTCCGAAGAGCATGGGCGAGGTGTGGTGCTGGGCAATCATCTGTGCCAATCCCTCCACGATAGCGCTTTTTCCGACACCGGGCTCACCTATTAATATAGGGTTGTTCTTCTTGCGGCGCCCCAAGATTTCAACCACGCGCTGTATCTCCTTCTCGCGGCCTACGCAGGGGTCGAGTTTACCCTCGATGGCAGCCTGTGTCAGGTCGGTGCCAAAGTTGTCAAGTATGGGTGTCTTCGACTCCTTCTTCTTCTGGGCCGTTGTCGTCCCTGTAGTGTTCTTGTTCTGGTTGCTGGTCTCTTCGTATTCTTCCTCATCTTCGTCAGGAAGTCCGATGCCGTTGCTGATTCCCTTTTGCTGAGGGGTATGCAGCAGGGTGATTATGTCTTCGTATTTCATATCGTTTTGTTCTAATACCTCTTTGGCGCCGTTCTTCACCTGATCGTGGAGAATCGCCAAGAGGAGGTGTTGTTCGTCAATTTTCTCCTTTCTTTGAATACGTGCCTCTAATACAGCAAGTTTTAGAATGTTGCTCGCTTTTTCATTTAATAGAAGATCGCTGGCCTCGATGGGCATTCCAATCTCGTCGTTCCTCACTTTCTGTTCCAGTTCTGACTTTACGGTTTGTAAATTAATATTCATACTGTTAAGTACATCGGTTACAGGGCCGTCCTTCATTCGGAGCAAACCTAATAACAGGTGTTCGGGACCGACGGAATGGCTGGCAAGCCGGGCTGCCTCTTCACGCGAATAGGCCAGCACTTCGGAAACTCTTTGGGAAAACTGACTTGTCACTTATTTCCTATTTTACTGTTTGTGAATTACTATTTTGATGCAAAGATACACATTATTTTGCAAACATCGTGCCAAAATCACAACTTTTTTCCGATGCCCTCCATTTCCCTATTCGAAATAAAGCACTAAAATAACTTAAAGGATGATGGCTGTTTGGGATTTTCTTTGTACCTTTGCGCGGTTAAAAATGCGTCAGAGGGCTTGGAAATGGCTTTAAACGAGAAATCGTCGCTCAAACGCTAACGTAATAACGATAAAAAGAAATAATGAAATAAAAAGTAATGGATCAGACATTCGACAACGACAGAATTCTTAAAATCAACATTGAGGAGGAGATGAAGTCCTCTTACATCGACTATTCGATGTCCGTGATTGTGGCCCGTGCCCTCCCTGATGTTCGCGACGGCTTCAAGCCTGTACACCGCCGTATCCTCTACGGTATGATGAATATTAACAACGTTTCGACGCAACCTTATAAGAAATGTGCGCGTGTCGTCGGTGAGGTGCTAGGTAAGTACCATCCCCACGGCGACTCCTCTGTGTATGGTGCCTTGGTGCGTATGGCCCAGGACTGGAACATGCGCTACACGCTGGTTGACGGTCAGGGTAACTTCGGTAGTGTCGATGGCGACTCTCCCGCCGCCATGCGTTATACTGAGTGCCGCCTCTCGAAGATGGGTGAGCACATCATGGACGACTTGGAGAAGGAGACCGTCGACATGATGAACAACTTTGACGACTCGCTCGTTGAGCCTACTGTCATGCCTACGAAAGTGCCCAACCTGCTGGTGAACGGCGGTAACGGTATTGCTGTGGGTATGGCTACCAACATGCCTACCCATAACTTAGGCGAAGTCATTGACGGCTGCTGTGCCTATATTGACAATCCCGACATTGATACTGACGGCTTGATGCAGTATATCCCTGGTCCAGACTTTCCGACGGGTGCCTATATCTATGGCCTCCAGGGTGTGCGCGATGCCTACGAGACAGGACGTGGTCGCATTGTGATGCGTGCCAAGGCCGAGATTGAGAGCGGCGAGACCCATGACAAGATTGTTGTCACGGAGATACCTTATGGCGTGAACAAGGCTGACCTCGTAGCATACATTGCCGAGCTGGCCAACCAGCACAAGATAGAGGGCGTGGCTAATGTCAACGACGAGTCAGGCCGTCAAGGAATGCGTATCGTGGTCGATTGCAAACGTGATGCCAACGCTAATGTTCTATTGAATAAGTTGTTTAAGATGACGGCCCTACAGAGTTCATTCTCAGTGAATAACATTGCACTGGTGAAGGGTCGTCCCCGTCTGCTGAACCTGAAGGAGTGTGTGAAGTATTTCGTCGAGCATCGCCACGATGTCACTATCCGTCGCACGAAGTACGACCTGCGTAAGGCTCAGGAACGTGCCCATATCCTGGAGGGATTGATTATTGCCGTTAACAACATTGACGAGGTTGTACGTATTATAAGAAATAGTAAGACTCCGACCGATGCTCAGCGTAATCTGGAAGCCCGTTTCGAACTGGACGAGCTTCAGTCGAAGGCTATTGTTGATATGCGCTTGGCCCAGCTTACCGGCTTGCGCGTCGAACAGCTGCACCAAGAATATGACGACCTGATGAAGCTGATTGCCGACTTGCAGGAAATCCTCGATAATCCCGAGCGTTGCAAGCAGGTGATGAAAGACGACTTGCAAGAGGTGAAGGAGAAATATGGCGATGAGCGTCGTACGGAGATTATTCCTTTTGATCATGAGTTCAATGCTGAGGACTTCTATCCCGACGATCCTGTGGTTATCACCATTTCTCACATGGGCTATATCAAACGTACCAATCTGGACGAGTTCCATGCTCAGGGACGTGGTGGTATGGGCAGTAAGGGTGCCCGTCACCGCGACAACGACTTCACGGAATACATCTATCCTGCCACAATGCACAACACGCTGTTGTTCTTCACGCAGAAGGGCCGTTGCTATTGGCAGAAGTGCTACGAGATACCCGAAGGCGACAAGTCATCGAAGGGCCGTGCTATCCAGAATATGCTCAACATTGAGCCGGACGATGCCATTAATGCCGTGCTGCGCATCAAGAACTTCAATGACGAAGAGTTCTTGAAGTCACACTATGTAGTGTTCGCCACGAAGCAGGGTATCATCAAGAAGACCTGCCTGTATGATTATAGGAATGTACGTGCTGCCGGTGTCCGTGCCATCAACATCAACGATGGTGACGAGGTAGTAGGCGTACGCCTGACCAACGGCCATAACGAGCTGTTGCTGGCTAACCGTAACGGTCGTGCCGTTCGCTTTGACGAGAGTGAAATCCGCTCTATGGGCCGCGTCTCGACCGGTGTCATAGGTATGCGTACCGATGGTGGCGATGACGAGGTAGTCGGTATGGTATGCGTCAATGACCCGCAGACGGAGACCATCATGGTTGTCTCTGAGAACGGCTACGGCAAGCGTTCTGAGGTAGAGGACTATCGTAAGACAGCCCGTGGTGCCAAGGGTGTGAAGACGTTGGCCGTTACTGAGAAGACGGGCCGTCTGGTGGCTATCAAGGTTGTCACCGACGAGAATGACCTGATGATTATCAACAAGTCAGGCATCCTCATCCGCCTGAAAGTGGCTGATGTCCGTGTCATGGGACGTGCCACTCAAGGTGTCCGTCTTATTAATCTGACGAAGAAGAACGACACCATCGCTTCTGTATGCAAGGTGATGTCAAGTCAGGAAGAGAATGTAGAAGAAGCTGAGGTCATCAATGAGGAATTGCCAGAGAGCGATGCTCCGTTGGTGGACTTTGATGGCCCGGCTGAAGAGTAGTAATCAAATCAATTGTTAAATCATAAATCAATGAAGCTTATGAAAAAGTTAATGATGATGGCCTTGTTGGCCGCTGCCACGACAACAGCCTTTGCTCAGGCTGAAGTTGTCAAGAACGCAAAGAAACTCTTTGATAAGGGTGATGTGGAAGAAACGATCAAGGCATTACAGCCTGCTCTGAACGCTGGTACCGATGAGGATAAGGCTTCGGCCTGGAATCTGCTGAGTGCTGCTCAATACAAGAAGTTCTCTGATATTCAGGCACAGAAGTTGGAGAACCAGGTCAAGCAGAATAATGTCACCGTTGACGAGGCTGCCATGAACGACGCCATCGTGGCTGCCCTGGAGGCTGCCATGAAGTGCGACGAGTACGACAACATGCCCAACGAGAAGGGTAAGGTGAAGCCCCGTTTCCGTGTTGAGAACCAGAAGATTTTCCAGAATGGTCGTCTCAACGCCATCAACGCCGGACAGTATGAGTACAACCAGAAGAACTATGCAAAAGCCTTCAAGGCATTTGCCCTCTATGTTGACAGCAACGAGTCACCGCTGTTCACGGGTATTGACATGAGCCAGGATCAGTATAAGTACGAGGTGGCTTACTTCGCCAGCCTTGCTGCTTATCAGGACAAGGACTATGCCAACGTCATCAAGTATGCCCAGATTGCTGCTCAGGATCCTGCCAAGGCTAAGGATGCTACTGAAATCCTCGTTTTCTCTAAGAAGGAGACCATGAAGACCAAGCAGGACACCTTGGAGTACATTGATATGCTGAAGGATGCCAGTGCCAAGTTCCCCGAAGACAACCGCTATTCAGCTTGGATTGGTGACTACTATCTGCAGTCGGGCAACAACGACGAGCTGCTGAAGTGGGCCGAGAGTGAGATTGCCAAGAACCCCGACGACAAGTTCGGCTATACCTACAAGGGTGAAGCTCTGCGTTTGTCTGAGAAGTATGACGAGGCTGTTGAGTGCTACAAGAAGGCTTTCGAGCTTGATCCTACTTACATTGCAGCAGCCTATCAGGCAGGTGTGTCGCTCAACTCAAAGGCCATTAAGCTGAAGGACGAACTGGCTGACAAGAAGACAGGTAAGCTTACCGTTGAGAATGCCAACAAGATCAAGGCTATCCTCAGCGATGCCAAGGGTTATCTGGAGAAGGTGCGCGAGCTTGACCCCGACCACGAGAAGGTTGACTGGCGTTACGCCCTCTATCAGATGTACTACTCTTTGGGTGACAATGAGAAGGCTTCTGAAATCGAGAAGCTCCTGAACCAGTAAGAGACGTGAAAAGTGAGAAGTTTTTATGGCTTCTCTTCCTACTGATAGTACCGTGCCTGGCAAAGGCTCAGAAGGCGAAGGTGAAAACCGTTCGTCAGGAGTTGAGCCAGGCACGGACTATCTTGAAGAGCAAGCGGGGAGTGGAGCAGGCTGAACAGCTGATGACCAAGCTGCTGAAAGACTCGGCCAACCGTGAGGACAAGCGCATCTATGCCCTCTGGTATGAGTCCGTGTTGATGCAGTATCAGGCCGTCAACGAGAAGCTCTACATGAAGCAGCGGCAGGACACGGCGCAGTTCTTCGAACTGACGCGCCGACTCTTCACCGTGGCCGAGGCACTCGACTCGCTTGACATGCGTCCCGACAAGAAGGGGCGTGTTGACCCTGAATACCGCAAGGACAATTCCGCGCAGCTGATGAAGTTCCGGCCCAACCTTTTCTTCGGCTCTACCTATTATATCAGGAAAGGTAACTTCAAGCAGGCTTATAGCTTCGTCGAGGCCTACATGGACTGTGCCCGACAACCCTTGTTCCAGAGCTACCGCCTCGACAGCACTGACAGTCGTATGCCGGAGGCGGCCTATTGGGCTACTTACAGCGGCTACCGCATGAACGACCCCGTGCTCACCCTGCGTCACCGTTTCCTGGCGCTCAAGGACACTTCCCATTGTGACTTCACCTTGCAGTACATGGCCGAGGCACGTCGGTGGCTGAAGGACGATTCTCTTTATCTGGAAACCCTGAAAGAAGGTTTCCGCCGTTTCCCTTCCAACAGTTATTTTTTTCCTCGGCTGATGGACTACTATACTGCCCATGGTGACAATGAGGAGGCCCTCGACGTTGTGAACCGTGTGCTGGAAATGAACGATACCAGCCGTCTCTATCTCTATGCCAAGTCAACCGTGCTCTTCAATATGGGCAGCTATGATGAGTGCATTGCCTTGAGCGATACGCTCATCAAGTGGAACGACTCTATTCCTGACCCCTATTACAATGCAGGCACGTCTTACCTGAACAAGGCACTAAAGCTACATCCGCTTCGTGAGAAGAAACAACTGCGCGCCACCTATCAGAAGGCCCGTCCCTATATGGAACGCTATCGCCAACTGGCGCCCGACCAGAAACAGAAGTGGGGACCGGCTTTATACCGTATCTACCTTAATCTGAACATGGGGCGGCAGTTCGACGAAATCGACAGACTGCTGAAACAATAAGAAAAACAGATGCGAAGGCAAGCAGTGCTCCGACGGCTATTGGCTGTACCGGGGCATTTCCCTTTTTGGGATTGCTATACGTGCATTGGTATTTCACCATCTTGTCAATGTAGGCATCGACGGTGGTCCAGTTGCCTGCCTCGACTTCGCTGATGAGATGGGGAAAAACTTCACGGATATACTTCTGGTGTTCCGCGCTGAGCGAGGCAGGCAGTGCCTCAGCCGGAGCATACCAGATGATGCTGCCGTCTTCCTGACAATGGGGGAAGAGGCGCAGCGACTGCCAGTTGTCCTGATAGAAGACGAAGGACGTGAACTGCTGTTCTGCTGTCAGACTGTCATTAGGCGAGAGTATCCGCCGGGCATGATAGCCCAGCGGATATACGCCCTTTTCGTCGCAAATGAAAAGCTGGCAGAAATGTGCCGCTTGTGCTTGTGGTATGGTGTTCATCAGATGCTTTCAATGAACCTGACGATGGCGTCGCGGTCAGCCTTTGGCAGGTTATAGAACTTTTCCGTAGCGCGATAGCCGTCGGACTTCTTAGAGTAGCCGTGCCACATGATGGCCTCAACAACAGTACGTGCGCGGCAGTCGTGCATACGGTCGTCGGCACCCGTCAGTTGACGGCTCAGGCCGCGTCCCCAGAGTGGGGTGGTGCGGCACCAGCCGGTGCGGATGTCGTTAACCATGAACAGGCGGTGCTGTACCATGTCGGTGTAGGGCCAGATGGTCTGGTTGGGGAATTTCGGCAGCATCTTCTGCGCATCCTTGCCGATGCTCTGTGCGTAGGCCTTGGTAGCGGCATCTACCCACATGTTGTCCTGGCCCGTCTTCCATGACGGACGGTGGCATTGGGCACAGCCGATCTGCGTGAACAGTTGCTTGCCGCGCTTCACGTCGTCGTCGCTCAGGTTGCGGGCGGCAGGAACGGCCAATCCGCGGTGCCACACCATGAACTGGTAGTACTGCTTGTCGCTCATCTCGTCGCGGCCGTTGTAGGGGGCACCCTTATAAAGATAGGTGTCGAAGGTCTCCTTCTTGGCGATGGATGAGCAACTCAGGATCTCGTTGATGCGCTGGCTGATACCCTCGTCGGTGCCGTCAGCATAGTAGGGATGCAGGATGCTGGCTTCGCTGGCACCGTGCTCCTTGATATAGCTGATGACCTCTGCGTCTTCGCTCTGAGCCTTTGCCCAGGCGGGGGTGGTGTAGAGCCAGTGGCGGTCGGAGCGGGTGACGTTGGTGATGTTCCAAATAGCGTTGGCTCCGGCACCGTCCTGTAACGTGCCGCGCGTCATGGCATAGGTGAAGCGTTTCAGCGGACCATGATTGCCGTGGAAACTGCCTGTGTCGTTGTATCCTGCAGCATAGTAGGCAGAGGCCTTGAATCGGTTAGCCTCCTTGTCCCACATGGCGGGGTTCAGCTCGACGTAGGGTGCCTCGGCAGCCCATTGGCGTTCTATCTCCTCGTCGTCGATGGCGTCTAAGAGTCCTGTTCCATAAACACCAATGGTCGATTCCAGTCGGACGTCGTAGTTTTCAGGCTTCGGGTTGGTGTTGAAGGCCGACTGCGGGATGCGCACCTCGGGGTAGATGAGTGCATACTGCTCACCGTCGGGGAACTGCATGGCCAGTCCGCTCTCCATCTCGCTGACGTTCTTCCACTCTATCTGTATCTGGCTCTCGTCGATGGGTGCCTTGAAGGGTGTCATGGCCTGCGTCTGCGGCATGCCCGTCACCTCGCTGATGTAGGCATTGTTGTCGGGATGGTAGATGACCAGCAGGTAGCCGTTGCCTACCTGGTTGGCGCGATACTCTGTCTGTCGTTTGCCGTGTCCGTAGGCAGGATGGCAGGCGATGCACGAGTTGCGCACCCATGCAGGGCCAAGCCCGAGGCGCGGCTGTTGCTCAAAGGTGTAGAGGTGCTCGAAGAAGTCCTCGCCGGTGTTGAAGTCTTCCTCCATTCCAGCGATGTTCTCGACAGCGGGAGCGGGAGCCGAGTAGCTGGCCTTTTCGGTAGTGCCGAGCTGTCCGCCCGGGAACCACTCATCAGCTGTAAACACATCGTTTGCCTTGCCGAATACTTCCTCAGCAGGAACCAGTCCGCCGAGGTCTTGCTTGGTGTCGTCATCATCGGAACATGCTGACAGCAAAGGTGCTGCCAGCATGGTCACGATGGAAAATCGTGATAGTTTGTTCATAGTTATTTGTTATTTGTTATTCTTCCGTCGTCGATTCCCAGTTTGTCGGGTCGTCGAAGTTCTTGTTCCACACCGTACCGCAGTACTTCACGAACGGTGCGGGCATGTTAGAGATGCCGGCGATGCTGGCCACATAGGCACCCTCGACCGCCGTGTTGACGCTGGCCTTGCCTACGCTGGCAAAGAATGTGTGGAAGGAGTATTGGTTGGCTTTCTTGTCGGTAGAGCCGAGCCACACGTTGCGGATGCTGCGGATGTTGTCACGGAAGTCAGCAATGGAGTTGTAGCTGTAGGGCGACTCCACGTAGGCAATGTCTCCGGCTGAGAAGGGGTTGGCAATCTTGGCCGTTCCCACCTCGTTGCCGATGGCCACGCATGAGCCCTCGTCGTCGCTCAGCACCTGTGCGATGGCTGCCTGCAGGGTGGGGAAGGTGCTCTTGCTGCCGCTGATGCCGGCACGTGCCAGGTTATCGCCGTAGGTCAGGCCGTTCTCTGTCGTATAGCCAAGTCCGGCGGCCTTCACCACGCTGACGCGGCTCTGGTTTTTCTCGCCCTCCCAGGCTACCTGCAACTGGAAGCAGCGCTCCTTCAGCAGACGGCAGACCTGCTGGGCATACTTCAGTTCGTCTGCACCGCTCACGTTCTCGTAGTTCGTGTAGGTGTCGTTGCCCTGCAACTCGCTCACCTTACGGTTCTGACCGTTGCGGAAGAGGATGAACTCCAGTGCGTGGAAACCGAGGATGGTCGACTCGTCCTCAATCTCAGCCGTCATGCCGCCCTTGAAGTAGTCGAGCAATTCTGCACGGTCAAGTGGCCAGGAGTCGATGGTGGGGTCAATGCTGAAGTCGGAGGCGGCACCGCCGAGGAAGGCCTCTGAGCGCTCCCAGTTCTGGCGGGCGTCCTTGAAGTCGGCACATGCCTTGTCTATCTGTGCCTGCGTGATGGTGCTGACGGTCAGGCCGTTGAGCGTCTTCTCCAAGTCCTCTACGTCGTCGGCCAGCTTGGTGTAGGTCGGCACGATGACGTTCGTCACCAAGTTCTCGAGCACTTTACGCAGGTAGGCCTCCTGGGCCTCGCTGAGTTTCGATGTGGCGATGGTGGTGTTGGCTTTTGTCAGCTCGCTCACCAATGTTCCACAAGCGTCGATGGCTGTCTGCCCGAACGCCTTGTTGCTGTAGTTCGCCTGCACGGTGTTGGCGGGATAGTTGTCTTCGTCCACCACAGGAGCGGTTGTCACAATGTTAAAATCGGTTGTGTTCTCTTTGTCGTCATCGTCGCTGCTGCACGATGTCAGTGTCAGGGCGCCCATCAGGACGGCTACTGGCAAATAGAAATACTTTTTCATTACTATCATCATTTAATTTATCACTTCTCACTTCTCACTTCTCACTTCTCACTTTTCACTTCTCACTTTTCACTTTTCACTTCTCACTTCTCACTTCTCACTTTTCACTTTTCACTTCTCACTTCTACAGAAAGAACCCCTCGTATGCCACGCTGATGCTGACCGACGGCTCATCATTGTATATCGACTTCAGCAGACGCTTCGAGTATTCTGCCTTGACTACAATCTCTTCGATGGGATGATAGTTCACGCCTGCCGCAAACCGTTTCACCGCCGTGTAGTTGTAGGCCGTTCCCTTAGTCTTGCTGGCATAGGGGTCGTACTGCTCATAGCGCCCGAAGACATAGAGCTGCTGCTCCTTCTTGTGCAGGCTCTCCACTTGCGAGAATACGTCGTAGCCCGCCTCAATGCCCATGGCGTAGGTATTCTTCGATACGAAGGCCGAGTGCTTGTAGGGCGACTTCGAGTTCAGACGGTTGTAGATGTACTTCAGCTGGGCGGCGTCGCCAAGATATCCGTAGTCAGCCTGTCCGCGGACAATCCAGTTGTGACCCTTGTAGGTGAAGTCCAGCGCACCTATCAGCACCTGACCCTTGTACTCGGCATCCACGCCGGCGGCATTATTGGGGTAGCTGTTGCCGATGGAGTGGCCGTAGTAGCCGCTGAGTCCGATGCGCAATCCCGGCACCGTGTAGTTGTCTGCGCGCAGGGCCACGCCGTACTTGTTGGCCACGTCGAACTCCAGAGGCGACTTGGCACCGTTTTTAATCCAGTTCGTGTTGGTGAAGTTGTCGGCGTTCAGGCCTGCCAGGAACTGTGCCTCGTAGCGGAAGTCGCCTGCACGGCCCCATAGCGAGACGCCTGTCTGGTGCCACGTCGAGGGCATGATGGTGTTCTCGCCCTCCGGGCGATAGACGGTGAAGTAGTTCAGCGGCTCGTGGTGGGCGTTGTTCAGGCCCACGGGTACCACTATATGACCTACGCGCAGGTTCAAGGCCTTCGAGAACGACTTCTGCAGCCAGAACTGCTCGAGTTCCACCTCGCCGCCCTTCTCTACCTCCTGTTCCCATTCTCCGCCTTCCTCGTCCTCCTTCTCATAGGCCAGGCCGTTGCCGCCGTGCTCGAACTCAATCTCCGTACCCAGCGACCAGCCCTTGCCGAATCCGTAGCCTAAGTTGATGACGGCGTGCGGAATGTCGAACCGCCCGTGGCTCGGGTCGTCCTTGTGCTCCTCGGGTTGCGAGTAGCGGCTCACGTGGTCGCTGAAGAAGTTGCGGCTGAAGTTCACCTCACCGTAGCCGCCCACCGTGAGACCCTGTTGTGCTGCGGCCATTGTCGCAGTCAGGAGCATCGCTCCTATTAATAAATACGGTTTGTTCATTACGGTTGTTTTTGAAATCGGCTGCAAAAGTACGGCGATTTCCCCACCTACACAATACCTAAAAACGATGATTTTACTTGAAAATACCTACTTTTGATGATTGCGTATGTCGCGGGAAATCAGTAACTTTGCACCCGCTAATCAGTATTAGGTATGAAGAATCAGAAACAATATGAGGCCGATGACAAGATGATCACCCTCATCCGTGATAATTACGACTTGCTGCAGGCCCTTGGCAGCTTCGGCATCTCCTTGGGCTTCGGCGACAAGACCGTCCGTGAAACCTGTGACGACAACGGCGTGGATACCTACACCTTCCTTGCCGTCGTCAATTTCACCATTAATGGGTATGGTGACTACGAGAACGACGAGCAGCTCAGTGTGCCCACGCTGCTCCACTACCTCGACGCCAGCCACAAGTACTACCTCGACTTCCAGCTGCCCTTCATCCGGCAGGAACTCGAGGACAGCCTCAATACCGACCAGTCGCTGGGACGCCTCATCATGCGCTTCTACGACGAGTATGCCCACGAGATACGCCGCCACATGACCTATGAGCAGCGCACACTCTTCCCCTACGTTGAGGCACTCATCGACGGCAAGGCCCCCACAGGCTACAGCATCGAGACCTTCTCCAAGCACCACAAGGAGGCCGACAAGAAGCTGCGCGAGCTCAAACTCCTCATCATCAAATACTTGCCGCAGGACGGACTCCACAATAACAAGCTGACCGCCACGCTGCATGACATCTACGACAACGAGGAGTGGCTGCGTCAGCATGCGATGGTTGAAGACCGCATCTTCGTCCCCGCCATCCGCCGACTGGAGCAGTTGTCGCGCCAGAACGACGTTGCCCGCAATATCAGCGGCATGGTGCTCAGTGCCTCGCAGAACGCTGATGCCCTCAGCGACCGCGAGCGCGACGTCATCGTTTCCCTTGTCCAGGGAATGTCCAACAAGGAGATTGCCGACCACCTCTGCATCTCCGTCAACACCGTCATCACCCACCGCCGCAACATCGCCCGCAAACTGCAGATTCACAGTCCCGCCGGCCTCACCATCTACGCCATCATCAATGGCCTGGTAGACATTTCCAGCGTCAAGCTGTAATCGAACATATGTTAATAGTCCAACGAACATATAAAAACAAAGCATCAAGGTCAAGGGCTTAAATGATGTTAAATGCATATACAATAGAATAAAAAACATCCAAATATTTAATTTTGTTTCCAAAAATCACTATATTTGCAGAGTTTTAGAAACAAAATGTGAGAGAATGGACTTTCTGACATTCAAGGAACGGATGTATCCAATGGGGTGTTTTAACATCAATCAGGTGCTGTTATGGGAAAAGGATTTCGACCGTAACAACCTGACGCGATGGTGCCGTAAAGGGTTGCTGGTGAAGTTGAGGAATCAGTATTATGCCTTTCCAGAGTATCGGCAGGTGCCCGACTTCTCACGTTATGTAGCCAATCGCATCTATGCACCTTCGTATATCAGTCTGCATAGTGCTTTGTCGTTCTACGGCATGATACCAGAAGAGGTGGTGCAACTGACGAGTGTGACTACGCTGAAGACTGCCCGTTTCGAGAATGACTTTGGAACTTTCCATTATCAGAACGTGAAGACGCCATTCTACTTTGGCTTTGAAATCAAGACGATGCAAAGCGGACGAGGGCTGTTGTTTGCCACACCAGAAAAGGCTTTGCTCGATTTGCTCTACCTGAATCCCTATTATAAGACGGAGCAGGATATGGAGGAACTGCGTCTGGACGAGGATTATATGCAGAACGAACTGAACATAGAACGTATGAACAGTTACCTCTCGAAGATAGAGAGCAAAACGCTGGAACAGAAAGTTAGACGCTTAATGAAAGTTTATGAACTATGATAGATATTGAATACATACGCAGTTTCTTCCCACCTACGATAGCTCGCGAAAGCCGCTTCGACCGCTATATGCTGAAGGAGTATCTGCAACTGCTGATACTCGACCATCTGGCTATAACACCATATATAAATAAGATGTCATTCATTGGCGGTACGAACCTTCGACTTATTCAGGGAATAGACCGATTCTCTGAGGATCTGGATTTCGACTGCAAGGAATGTCATGAATAATGATGTTTTGACTACATTGCAGAAGAATCACCTATATTAGTATATATCACGTCATTTATTAATAAATAGCACGTTACTTATTAATAATTTGCATGCTATTTATTAATAAACGCGATTTCAGCCTGTGTCGCGACAAAAGTCGCTAAAGTCAAATTATTTATCCAATAATTATCAATTACGCCCAAAAGAGAATTGTTCATTGTCACAGAAGAGACCGTTTTTTACGAAGCCTTCCAACACTTTTTGTGAAGCCATGGAAAAAGTGTTGGATGGCTTCGTAGCAAGAAATGCGTAGGCAAGCACATTGGGAACCTATGTTGTGTTTGACTAAAGCCTTATTCTGTCAAAAATCCCCCCCTAAATTTGGCTCGAGCCAAAACCCCATTTAGCTCGAGCCAAAACCCCTTCTGGCTCGAGCCAACTCCCCGATTGGCTCTTACAACTATGATAATGTCGCTTTTTGCTTCACGCAAATCATCTGCATTGCAATACTCATAGCCTGCTTGCTTGGCTATTTCTATGCACATCTGCTCAGTTACATTGTCTTCGTTGAAGTATGCCATATTGCTTAAAGTTCTCTTATATTTCTCTTAAACTTCTCTTAAAGTTCACGGAAAGTTCACGGAAATTCAGTGCAAACAACTTTTTCTATCTTTCTGATATACTGACATTTATATTTCAATCTCACCTAAATTCCCACCTAAACTCACCTAAATTCTTACCTAATTTCGCCTAATTCTCAACTAAACGCCACATACGGATTTTATCTACATAGATGATGTATCTTCAGATGAAAATAAGAGCTTTATCCGAATTATTTACAAGTGTTCAACTAAAGGAAATTACAGAGGATCCAACAAATATAGCGTAGAATGAAGAAAAAACGGCACGAAGCAGTAGATTTCCACAAATTTTCACTGCTTTTGCAAAAAATACAGCTCACAATGAATGTCGTTTAAGGAAAAATGATTATCTTTGCCGACGTGGCGGAGAATCTTTCGCAGCATGGCAATGGAAGCGTTAAGCTTAATGGATAAAGTACAAGATATACCACAAGGAAGAACCAAAAAAGAAATAAAGGTTAGAGAGCATATTATTAAGGATTTCTATGCTCAATGGATTGCAGAGCATCCGGACAAGAAGGTTCTTAACAAGGCGCTTGGCAAGTATATCTGTGTCAAGTTCCTCTCTATCAACGAGACATATGAAAAAGCAGCCCGCAGCTATGAATCCGCTTTAGCCGTATTCAGACTAACGGAGGTTCTCTAGAATGCGACATTGGTAGGAGAACTCCCAGCCAAGCGAAAGACCCGTAATCAAAAGCCGTTTGAGAAGTTGCTGGTTATGCAATACGAGAATATCAAACTGACAGTTGGGCTCCAGCGTTCCAACCAAGACT
Organism: uncultured Prevotellaceae bacterium; assembly: GCA_937898415.1. Lineage (GTDB taxonomy): Bacteria > Bacteroidota > Bacteroidia > Bacteroidales > Bacteroidaceae > Prevotella. Next base: position 16,762 of record CALDLA010000068.1, read on the forward strand.
TGGTACAATATTGCATAACAGTTCCTCAGAAACCAATACAAAACGAAGCCATCAACTCCGAAGAGTGATGGCTCGTATAGTTGGGGCTCGAAACGACTCAAAGAGCCATAAAGGTTGTCATCCTTTCTGCGAATTCCCCTTATTGACGTTCCAAAGATAGGAACTTTTCTTGTAAGTTCCAAACTTTTCGCTTTGTTTTTGCTCGATTTCCACAAAATTTCACTACTTTTGCAAAAAATACAGTTCACAATGCGATTACCTTTCCATATCATACAATTGTTGAAGAGCAAGTCGGAGAATGAGTTGCGACAACCTTCTGACTGCGAGTTCCTGTCTCTTGATATTGAGAGTAAAACAGGTGTTCGCATTGGCGCCACCACGTTGAAACGTTTGGTAGGATTTGCACAGGACGAACGTACACCTCATGTCAGTACGCTTGATGCCATTGCCCGCTACTTGGGTTATGCTCATTGGGAGGAACTCTCAAAGATAGAAGATAAAGGCAATTCGGATTTTGATGCGCCTGAGGGTGAAGTGCGCTCTGGCGACTTACATCCAGGCGTCTGTGTCGAGATTACTTATTTGCCAGACAGGAAAGTACGATTCTTATATCTGGGCAATCGGCTTTACCGCGTTGTGGAAAGTCTGAACAGCAAACTTCAGATTGGCGATGAAGTAGAGATTCAGAATTTTGTACTCCATCATCCGTTGTTGGTGCTCAATGTCTGGCGTAACGGTGAGCCACTCGGTCAGTTCACGGCAGGTCGCGTTTCAGGACTTTCATCTATTAAGGTGCAATAAATGGATACGTCTCAGTTTTCTAATAGCCAGTCACTATATGAAGGAATGGAGCGGGTGGACACACGAGGTGCCACCTGTAACACCTTTCGCGTGAAACTTTATGGCAAGCTGCACTTCCTGAAACGGCTGAAGCCCGAATATGCTGGCAATATTCGCTATCAGGAAGCTCTCCGTAAGGAATTTGAGACAGGCTACCGATTAGAGCACCCTAACTTGGTGCGCTATATCTCGCTCGATGGTGACAGCATCCTCATAGAGTATGTCGACGGCGAGACCCTTTCACAACAGCTCGCCAATCATCCGGAGTATTTCAGGAAACGGAAGAATACCGATAAGTTCGTCCGTCAGCTGTTAGCAGTAGTCAGTTATCTCCATAGCCATCAGGTGCTGCACCTCGACTTGAAGCCCGACAATATTCTCCTTACCCGCATCAATGATGATGTGAAACTCATCGACCTCGGGTGCTGCTATACCGATGCCTTCCCTGATACCACAGGCCATACCGATGCCTTCGCCGCGCCGGAACAGCTGACGAATGGGGTGGTGGACGTCCGCACAGACATCTATGCCATTGGCAGAATCCTCGACTGTCTTCCAGACCATCATAAGTATAATAAGGTGATTGCCCGTTGCACGGATGACAATCCGGCAGAGCGTTATCTGACCATCTCAGACTTGCAAGATGCGCTGTCAGCCAGAAGGACACACACTTTCTGGCCCGTTCTCATGCTTCTCGTTGTTGTGATGTCCATTGGCTGTTTCATATTTACCGGCAGGGAACGGCAACCAACGGAAGTCGTTGAACCTCAGACGGAAATAATCATGGAAAAGCCTGAAACCATTATAGTGAGAGAACATGTCCAACCTGTTGGCCATAATAAGGAAGAAATACCCCCAATAGAGCAGCAAGAAACGGCCTCGATAGATCAACAAGAAACATCCCCGATAGAACAGCGAGAAACAGCCACAATAGAGCAGCAGGAAACAACTCCAAAAGTGTTAGGTCCCATTAAGAGTGACCTTTCTGAGGAAGAAAAGGCTTTCCTGAGTCAACCCCACCTGCACATTGCATCTTCTGACGAGTTTGACCAATACAAGCGTCAATTGGACGAATACTACAGAGAAGCAAATGCTTTCCTTGACGATACGGCCAACTTCCAAAGGTATCCCTCGCATATTTCCTATTTACGGCGTTATCAGGAAATCATTGAAAGGGCGAGAGAGCAAATAGAGGCCGATGAGTGGTTTCGTCCGTTGTATAAAAGCCCCATGAACCCTGTCAGTTCCTACACGCGAAAATACAAGGAGGATTTGGAGCATCGGGCGTTTGTCAATGGCAATAAACTGCCGTGAATAGACATAAGCTATAAAAAAACAAAAATAACGGCTCACAATGAACGTTGTTTGCCAAATTATACTTATCTTTGCAAAAATGACATGAAAGTAGATGTAAGACAACAACTGTTTCGCAAGCTGAAGAAAGAAAACTGCTTCTGGTCTTACGATTCATCGAAAATGAAAACCATTTCCGATGAATCGCTTATTGAGCATGTTCTTCTATATCTTGACATTGAAGACATCAATCAGCTATTTCCTCTCTTTGGGTATAAGAAGGTGAAGCGTGTATGGATGGACCGAGTAGCGCCTCAAGGGGCAATGTTCAGATCTTATAACATTCTCTATGCATGGTATTATTTCGGAGCTAAACGCCCAGAAGCATACGTCAAAAGCATTGAAACCCGGCACATCAATCGAATAATGTCTGTATGAGTATGGAGCAATCAAAGTCCCTGGCACCACATACAGGACAGGTGTTCGAGGCAATTTCCAAATTGGAATGTATCAAGCCTTTCACACTTGTTGGCGGAACGGCGTTATCCCTGCAAATTGAGAAACGTCAAAGCGAAGACCTTGACTTTATGAAGTGGCTGACCAAACGGAATGAGAAGCCCGAAGTTGATTGGCCGTCTATCTTAAAAGAACTGGAATGCATAGGTACTGTCAGTGGTTATGACGTGGCGGGTTTCGACCAAGTGGTTTTCAATTTCGAAGGTGTTAAGTTGTCATTTTATGCTGCTCCCCGCAAAGCTATTCCATCAATGAAGCGCATTCCTTACCTTAATAACCTATACATCGCAGATATGGAATCCATAGGAGCGATGAAAATGGAAACGATGCTTCGGCGTGCAAAGTTCAGGGATTACTATGATATTTATTCGATAATAAAAGAAGGCGGCGACCTTAACAAGATGATTTCGGCAGCATTGGAACATTCTGACCATAAATTGCGCACCCGTGGTTTGCTCAATATGCTAACGACAGGCAAGAATTTTATCAGAGAGAAAGGGTTTGAGGAGTTGCAGCCTGTTTATGATGTCACAGCATACGACATTCAGGAATTCGTCAAGTACAAGTTACTTGAATGCAAAGAAGAATAAACAATTTGTGAAATGGAAGAAATGGATGCACCGTTTCTTCCATTTTTCGTCTTTGTTTCGTACCTTTGTAAGCAGGAACTATAAAATGAAGCATAATGAAAGAAAACAGGTGCCGGAATGGCTGATTTTGAAGAAAATGGGCCGAATTTACAAAAAAAACAGCCCACAATGAATGTTGTTTGCAAATTTTTCCTTATATTTGCAACGTCGCAGATAATCTGCGGCAAACATTAGTAGGAAGCGTTAAGCTTTCATCTGTACCGAAAAGTCTGGTAAACTTTAACGACAAGCAGATGTAGAGTAACACGTTCCCTCCTTGGTAGGAATATATATTGCAGCCACTACTGGCTCGCATCCTGTATATCCTCCAAGGGTGTGGGCTGTTTCTTTTTATCTCTTGTACGGGTTTTACCAGAGCCTTCGGTAGGATAAACTGAGAGGCTCGCACCTTCCTTGTGGTAATTAAGAAGTAAAACCAATGATTCAAACAATAATATACTACCGCCCAGTTTGGACTTGTGGCAGATATAATGAAAACGCACAAGTGGCAATCTACTATAACCTGATTGCAGGTATGAGTTACTTTTTTGAAAGTTATTCAGCAATGGTGATTGGCGAGATTCTTGTCGTTCCGCGTAATGGCAAGTTAGACCTTGATGCCATTTCAGTGAAGCTGAATATTGCGATGGAAAGCCTTGTGCCATTTTTTGAACAGTTGGAACAAATGGGCATTGTCTCATCTGTATTGCCAACAAAAGAAATGATAGCTGATTATCGCAAACGTATGAGTGAATATAACCGTCAGCAACAGCAAATAGTTGAGCGTACCACTCAAGAGAAACTGCCATACGCCATATCCAATGCTGAACGGTTATATACAGAGAAGGTGGGTGGCATAACAAGCGTGATGTTTGAATTGACTTATCGCTGTAGTGAGAAGTGCATCCATTGTTACAACGAGGGAGCAACTCGCAATGACAATGAAATCAGTACGCGTGGAAACAGAGAGGAACTCACGCTTGAAGATTATAAACATATCATAGACGAACTATATGATTTAGGCTTGGTTAAAGTCTGTTTGACTGGAGGAGATCCATTCTCAAAGTCTTTTGCATGGGAACTTATAGACTATTTATATAATAAAGGTATAGCATTTGACGTGTTCACCAATGGACAAGCAATAGTCAATAAGGTGGAGCGTTTGGCAAACTACTATCCACGTTTGGTTGGCGTTTCAATTTATAGCGGCATACCAGAAGTGCATGATTACATCACTCGCATCAAAGGTTCGTGGGACAAGTCGATGACTGTCATCCGTCATCTTTCTGCTTTAGCCGTTCCGATGAATTTGAAATGTTGTGTGATGCGGCCTAATGTAAAGTCTTATTATATGGTGGCTGATATTGCCAAAGAATATGGTGCAGTACCTCAGTTTGAGATTAACCTGACGGACTCTATTGAAGGTGACAAGTGTGTCAGTAAGTATCTGCGTATGACGCCAGAACAACTTGAAATCGTTCTGCGTGATGATAACATCACATTGTATGTTGGCAAAGAAGCGCCAAACTATGGTGGGCAGCCAAAACCGATGGACGAGAATCCTTGTGGTGCAGGTGATAATTCTTTCTGCATAACTCCAGAAGGGAATCTCATTCCTTGTTGTGCTTTCCATACGTTATTTGGCAATTTAAAAACGCAGAGTGTTTCGAATATTATTGAGACAAGCAAAGAATTGGCATACTGGCGAAGTTTGACACTCAATGACTATGAGGAATGTGGGCACTATGAATACTGTGCTTATTGTAACCTTTGTCCTGGTAATAATTTCATTGAGCACGGTACACCATTGAAGGCAGCAGAAGTGAATTGCTATGTTGCAAAGATTCGATATGAGTTGGCTCAAAAGCTAATGAAAGGCTACGATCCCCTGAATGGAAAATCATTTCGTGAGCGATTGGCCGAATTACCAGATTTTGCTCCGATTGAGATAAAACGAGAAATGTCGCTGAATGATTACAGCGATACGAGATTAAAGGTAGGTGGGTAAATGTGGTTCCCCAAGAAATATCACTATAATCTCTAAACATTTATAGCTATGAAAGTAGATTTGAATGTTAGCGCAGCTTCAAAGGTAATGACTGCCAACGGATGCCCCAAACTTTATGAGTCTTCTTGTGGCATTGCTTATCGTGCTGCCTAAGGACAGAAGTTGATGGCATGGGGAATGGTCTTGCCTTCCCCATGCATTTTTGAAATAAAGAACTACTACAGATTATATAGAATGAGTTTTATTTACAAGACCTCCATTGATTTCATTAATACAATAAAGCCTTACGTGAGTGAAGCTTGTATAGATGTACTTGGTAATATTATAGCACACAAATCAGCTGTGGGTAAGCGCATTATGCTGGTTGCTCATCATGACGTCGTGTGTCTTATGGTATCAAATATTGACGAGAACGGCTTTCTTTATGTAAAGCCGGCAGGCTATATTGATGTTTCAATACTCCAAGCTAGAAAAGTCATAATTAGACATGGTGAAAAGTCAATTATAGGTATTATAGGCAAAAGACCAATTCATCTAATACGCGACAATAACTCTAGTAAAGTTGCTTTTGAGAATCTTTGGGTAGATATAGGAGCTAAGAGCCGGTCAGAAGCTTTGCAGATGATCAGCAAAGGAGACTATGCCTACTTTTGTTCTGACTACGAAACTATGCCTAATAATAATATTACAGGCTCTTATTTAGACAATCAAGTAGGACTGAATGTCCTGTTAAAGTTGGCAGAACAACTATCCATTAAAGAAATGAATTGGGATGCTTATTTCGTTGCTTCAAATCATGAAGAGATTGGTATGAGAGGCGCTCCTGTTGTTGCTCATTCAATAAGACCAGATATTTGTATCTGTATAGATGTTACTCATGCAACTGACTATCCTTCTATGAATATTATTAGTGATGGTGACATCAAGTTAGGACAAGGGTGTGTCTTGGCAAAAGGCCCAGATATTTTCCCAGCTCTATTCAAAGAGTTGGAAAAGGTTGCAATCAAGCAAAATATCATGTATCAAATAGAAGTGAGTCCATATCCAACAGGTACGGATGCTAATGTGATACAACAATCTGGAAATGGCGTTAAAACAGCTGTTGTATCAATACCATGCAGATACATGCATACCCCCAATGAGGTATGTTCAGTAAATGATATTGAAGCTGCGATAAACCTTATTGCTAGTTTTATGCGTGAAGAAGGCTTGTAAAGGTGACGTATGACTTTCATAAACTATAAATTATAGGTAAGAACATATGGCAAAAAGGCAGATAGATTGGAATTATAGCGGTTATAAGAAAGAGGCGCACTTCTTTCTTTGTGGAGCATTTGAATCATTTAAAGGTATACAAGAGTTTTTGAAAAGTGTAAAAGAGTGTCCTATGATGCTGAAAGACAATGTTGTTATAGATAGTGTTTTCGGTTCTCCTACATGTGTGTGGAACGGAGGACGTGCGTTAGCTGATGTCTATTACGATAAGAAACAATTGCAACACATTCACGATACTTATGCGAACTTAGACGTTAAAGTGAGGTTCATCTTTACAAACCCCTTTTTGAATGAGCATGATTTACATGATAGGTATTGTAATTTGATCATGAATATTTTTCAGGACTTATCACCGGAAGTTGTAGTCAACTCACAATTACTGGAGGATTATTTGAGGAGCAATTATCCAACAGCATCTTTTATTAGTTCAACAACAAAAAGATTAAGGTCTGGTGAGGATCAGCTAAAAGAATTTTCCCATGACTACAAATATGTATGTCTTGATTACGATTACAACAATAATTATGAATTCCTTGAGAGTATTCCTTTTAAAGAGAGGGATAGAGTTGAGATTCTCATTAATTCCACTTGTCCCAAAGGTTGTAATGCAAGAATTCTTCATCAAGCATTTTCTGCAAAAAGACAATTGGAGTACAACAGTGATGATGATTGTGAATCAGAACAATTTTATAAGGAATGCCCCAAAATAAAAAGGATTATGCATGACTCTTCCTCACAAGATGATACAGCAAGAAATATCTATGCTGGGACAAATTATATTTTCCCACAAGATTTGGATGAGTATATTGATAAAGGTTATTGCCATTTTAAAATTCAAGGCCGTGAACTCAAAACAAGCCAGTTGTTTGCAGAATTTATTCCATATCTTATAAGGCCGAATTTTTATCCAGTGGCGATTTCAATTATTAGATAACGAAAATGATAAATAGTAGTAAAAACATGTTGGCAAATGGAGCAGAAAACAAACAGAGAAATAATTATTAATGAAGAGAACCCTAAAATTTTGAATAATTATCTTGAAGCAGTTCGTGATGACGATAAGGAAAGAATAAACAACGCTTCAAAAGCTTTATCAGACTATATCATCCGTAAAGTTAATAAGACAATAAAGGTTCTCTACAAAAATGACATCTTTTTGTTGGAAAGCAAAATGAACGAGATGACTGTTTGTGGTAGATTAGCAATGTACCTTCAAGAGGAATTCAAAGATTTTAAGGGATATTATGTTGACACAGAATACTATCGACTTAAGGTTCCAAGAAAAAAAGCGAATCTTAGGAATGACAGAATTCGTTGCGACATACTTTTTCATTCAAGAGGGGCATACAAAAGTAGGGTTGACAATTTGTTAGCAATTGAAGCAAAACTTGAGGGCAACACTGATGATGGCGGCAAAGACAGAAGTAGATTGGAAGAGTTTGTTATGCCAGAGACAAATGATACTCCAGAAGGAGCGGTCCATAGTACTTTAGTTGGATTGTTCTTGCGCTTTGGTAAAAAATGTTCTGTAATGCGTATCATCCCAGTAGATATTTAATGTTGGAAGATTAGAAGCTATATAGTAAGGTATACTTCGTGAGGATATAGACTTTGCCGAAATAGATGCATTGTTTGCCGAATATGGATTTGATTTGAAACAATTTGTAGTAAACTTGAAATAGCTTAGCAGTATGACAGTATCAGTAACATGCCCTAATTGTGGCAATCCAGTCGTGTTTAGTTTGGAACCGCCTATTTGTGGCGGTTTTGTAGAGTGTTGTTATAATTGTTCTGCTAGCGTGTCAGGTTCATATAGTTGGGGGAACAACAACACTCCCATCATTCGCTATGTGCGGTCAAGTGGCGGCTATAAGAAGCGGTGACAATTTAACTGGTCTGTCTTTATCGGTAAAAAATTATATGGTAGCCAATTTCGAGAACATGCTTGACGCTTTCTGTCTGTGTAATGAGAAGTATTTTGAGGGGAAGTTGCTTTTCCCTCAATTTGACTTGTTGCATTCTTATCGCACTTGTGGCTATTTCCAGTATACGATTGGCGGCTGGTTTGACAAGACGGTGTACGACCCAATTATCTTTATTACAGACTATTATGACTTTACGGAACGCCAGTTTACGGACATCATGGTACATGAAATGATTCACTACTATTTGGCATACACAGGTCTGGATAGTAGATGTCGGCATGGGAAGAAGTTCAAGGAGATAGCAGAGAGGCTGAATAGCCAGTATGGGCTACACATCGTCACAGAAGTGGACCTTTCACAATATAAACGTCGTGAGGGGACACCCTCGCTATCCTATTGGTTTGTTAAGAAAATATATATGACATGAGTTATGCGACGATTGAAGATTATGTCGGATGATGTGCCAATGGCATGTGGCGACGTATTTGGGACAAATGACTTGCAGGACAGAGTAAAGGCGTTTTGCAGGGAGCAAGGATGGGAGATGCCGAGGTTTAGGATATTTCCACTAGATGGGTATTATGTATGTCATTGCTTTTCCATGCATCTGAAAGGTAAAGACAATTGGAAGGATGTTGAGGCTTCTGTCGTATTCATGTTGATGGACTTTTCTACGATGGACAATCGTGAGGTAGAAGCAAACCGTCTAAGTTGCATGCTTAAGGATTTGGGAGAACCTGTTGTCTTGACCTCAAAAGTGGCTGCAAGACCTGCACACCAACAGCGTTTCTATGAGAGCGTAGGACTGGTGAAGATGCCTGTACGTTGGGAAGATGATGCTCAGAACGATTATGAAGTATATGTATATGGAAACATGTTGATGGATTCCTTCGCGTACGTGATGGAGCAGGTGGAATATATAGGAGAGGAGATAGTTTATAGGTAATGCTGATGAATACATTTGAGGAACTGACACAGGCTATGGATGGGTGTGTGGAGCGAGTGAAAAGTGGCCGGATGCCCGACGTGGAAGAGGACTACGTGCAGTATGAGAACATCCTCGACGACACTTTTGAGTGGGTAAGGGTGATACGGCGGCAGATGAAGTGTTGGCGTGAACCTGACGGTGCATTGTATGCGAAGGATGACCTCGGTTCTCTATGGTTGGTGCGTACTCCCGATGTGGAGAGCTATCGTGCCATGCAAGGTACTGAGTTCGTGGCTCACAGCGCATTGAATGACAGCCCTCGCCTGAAAGTGCTTGAGGTTCCCAGTTGCTATCATGAAGTAAAGTACCTGCGTAAGGACCTGAAAGGACGTGCCAAGGTCTCTGTCTATCCTAACGATGCCACTCAATAGATAAATTTGGTTCTTCTGCTATTCAGTTGAAATTCTGTCAGAAATCTTGACAATATTACACCAAGTATATTTCTATCAATTAACTCGTTCGAAGCGTTGAGTCGACTCATTCGATCAATCGAGTCGACTCACTTGATCGAATGAGTCGACTCAATAATTTGAGGGTATCTTCAGATGAAAATAAGAACTTTATCCGAATTATTTACAAGTGTTTTGCATTTGTTTTTTTTTATGAACATATGTTCATTGGCCTTTTCACATATGTTCATAGGGGTGAGAACCTATGCAATTTCCTGAAAAAGTGGGGCAGGAATTTGGAGACTTCAGTTATTTAGTGTATCTTTGCACCTGAATTAATGAACCAAAAACAAAACAATCAGTCATGAACATTCCGAATAAGCCGATTTATCGGACGCTTGCGATGATGGGAGGAGGCTTTGCCTTGGTGTTAATCTTGTTTGCAACCTGCTGCACAGTTGTGGACTCTGGCGAGGTGGGTATCCGCTTCCATAAATGGTCGCTCAACGAGCAGGACTACGGAGGCGTGGAAGGAACCTGCAAGGGTTGGGTGTTTTATAACCCCATCACCACCAACGTCTTTACTTACCCCACGTTTACGCAGCGAAAGCAGTATGAGACATTCTCGGTGAATGCCAAGGATGCGTCGCTCTTTGAGATGGACCCCACGATTGCCTATCGCATCAATCCGGAGAAGGCGTGTGACATCTTCACGAAATATCGCGTCGGGGTGAAGGAGCTGGAAGAGGGTTATATCCGCACCTGCATCTATGAGGCCTACCGCACCTGCGCCAACCAATATACGTCGGACTCGCTGATGTCGAACCGTGCCAACTTCGAGCGTGACGTCCGTGCCCGTCTGGAGAAGTCGCTGATGTCCGAGGGATTCCTGGTAGAGGAGTTTACCAGCAAGATTACCCCGCCGTCGTCGCTGCTCTCGATGATTGACGCCAAGAACACGGCGATACAGAGCGCCCTGAAGGCAGAGAATGAGGTGAAGGAGGCTGAGGCCAATGCCAAGATTGCCGTTGCCAAGGCTGAGGGTAATGCGCGGGCCATGAAGATCAAGGCCGACGCTGAGGCCTACTATAACAGGACTATTGCTGCGTCGCTCTCGCCGATGATCGTCCAGGAGGACATGATTGAGAAGTGGGACGGCAAGATGCCTCAGATCGTAGCCGGCAACGGAGGCATGATGATGGACATCTCAAAGGTGATTGGCAGCAAGTAACCGGCAGCCCTAAATCTTGTTGATGTCGACATAGCCGTGCATGACGGCATAGATGGTGAGGGCAGAGACGGACTTGAAGCCGAGTTTGTCCATGATGTTCTTGCGATGGGTGACGACGGTGGAGAGGCCGATGTTGAGGCGGTCGGCTATCTGCTTATTGATATATCCCTGAACGATAAGGGACATGACCTCAATCTCGCGGTCGCTCAGAATTTTCTGTTGGAGGGCCTGGGGCATGGGAGGCAGGTTCTTGCCGCCGGAGTGCGCTCCTTGCTGAAGCATCAGCAGGGAGCGCACTAATTGTTGCTCAGGCACGTTGATGCAAAGGCTGTGGAACTCCGTGAACGGCGAGGCGGCGTCGAGACCCAACGTCAGGACAATGGTCTTCTGGCGACGAGCGGAGAAGAAGGGACGGTGTCCGAGCACGATGTTCATGGCCACGAAGTAGTGGAAGTAGTCGTCGGGCTGGTTCGCCTCGAACTCAGCAAAGGAGCCGTAGGTATCGACCGTCATGATGGGTATGACATTCTGCAGCAGTTGTTTCAGTCCGACGGCTGCTAACGTGTTGGGGTCGATAATGGCTATCTTGGGTCTCATTGGTCAAAGTTCCAGCCTTGGGCCTTGAGTTCGAACTCCTGTCCGTCGCGGCTGACAAGTATGTGACCGTATTTCTGGTCGGTGATATATCCTATGAGGTGGACGTCGTCCATCTCTTCTATTTTCTCGCGGTCGCCGATGGGGACGGTGAACACCAGTTCGTAGTCCTCGCCACCATTGAGGGCGCAGGTGGTGACGTTCATGTTCAGTTCCTCGGCCATGACGGCAGTCTGGTAGTCGATGGGGATGTTCTTCTCGAAGATGCGGCAGCCTACGCCTGACTGCTTGCAGATGTGGCGCAACTCGGAGCTGAGCCCGTCGCTGACGTCCATCATGGCTGTGGGGCGTATGCCGGCTTCGCGTAGCCGCTGGATGATGTCGCCTCGGGCTTCGGCCTGCAACTGGCGTTGCAGGAGGTACTCCTTGCCGCTGAAGTCGGGCTGGAAGTCGGGGGCGGAGCCGCCCGACGGAGAACCGTTGGGAACGGTTTTCTGATGCTCTTTGAGCATCTGGTAGTAGACGGCCTTCTCGCGCTCCAGTAGTTGGAGGCCCATGTAGGCGGCACCGAGGTCGCCGCTGACGCAGATGAGGTCGGTGTCGTGGGCGCCGTTGCGATAGACAATGTCCTCCTTGCGGGCTTCGCCGATGCAGGTGATGCTGATGGCCAGTCCGGTGTAGCTGGAGGTGGTGTCGCCGCCGACGATGTCGACATTCCATTTGTCGCAGGCCAGTCGGATGCCGCTGAAGAGCAGTTCTATGTCCTCGACGCTGAAGCGCTTGCTGATGGCCAGCGAGACGGTCATCTGGCGCGGGGTGCCGTTCATGGCAAACACGTCGCTGATGTTCACCATCGCTGCCTTGTAGCCAAGGTGCTGCAAGTCAATGTAGGTGAGGTCAAAGTGTACGCCCTCCATCAGCAGGTCGGTGGTGACGAGTACTTCACGGTCGGGATATGAGAGTACGGCGCAGTCGTCGCCTACGCCGTACTTCGTAGAATCGTTTCTGGGTTTCAGTTCTTTTGTGAGGCGGTCGATGAGTCCGAACTCGCCAATCTTTGCTATTTCCATTTATCAGTCGGGTGATCAGTGTTGAATTTAGCGGTGAGGTCAGACTCAACGCGTTCTGAGCGTATAATCATCTCGCGCATGATTTCCGTCATCAGCGGCTGTGCCTTGTTGGCAGCTTGTTGTACTTCCTCGTGGCTGACCTCAACAGGCATGTCGAAGCCTCCCAGGTCAGTCACGATGCTAATGCCGAAGGTGCGGATACCGCAGTGGTGGGCCACGATGACCTCAGGAACGGTGGACATGCCGACAGTGTCGCCACCGAGCAGTCGGTACATCTTGTATTCGGCAGGGGTCTCGAAGGTGGGACCCTGCAGGCCTACGTAGACGCCGTGCTGCAGGCGGATGTCCTTTTCCCTGGCTATCTCGAAGGCCAGGCTGATGAGGTTGTGGTCGTAGGTCTCGTGCATGTCGGGGAACCGGGGACCGGTAGGGAAGTTCTTTCCGCGAAGGGGGTGTTCGGGGAACATATTGATATGGTCGGTAATGACCATCAGGTCGCCGATGTGGAACTGTGGGTTCATGCCTCCGGCAGCATTGGAGACGAAGAGCGTCTTGATGCCTAACTCATACATGACACGTACCGGGAAGGTCACCTCCTTCATGGAATAGCCCTCATAGTAATGAAAGCGTCCCTGCATGGCCATGATGTCGACACCGCCGAGTCTTCCGAAGATGAGTTTGCCGGAATGTCCCTCAACGGTGGATACCGGGAAGTTGGGGATTTCGCCGTAAGGGAATTCGTACTTGTCAGTTATTTCTGAAGCTAATTGTCCGAGGCCTGTTCCCAGGACGATGGCCGTCTTTGGACTTGTGGTCATCCTTTCTCTTAGCCAAGATGCTGTTTCTTGAATTTTTGCGTACATAAGCTATAATGTTTTGATTAAATGATTCTTCCTGGTCCTGCATGAAACTGATACGGATGGGCAGCGAGTAGAGGTGCTGCCTGACCTCGTCGCTGAGACCCTCAACGGCGGTCAGCCGGGCGGCGTCTTTCTCAGTGGTGACAATCAGCTTGGGCGACGGCATCGCCTCAAAGGTCTCATTGATGCGGCTGATGTCCTTGCGCCTGAAGTTATGGTGGTCGCTGAAGGTCATGGTCTGCAGGCTCTTGACCTGTGGGGTCAGGTCCTCGGTCATCTGCCGAGGCGAGGCGATGCCCGTCACCAGCAGTACGTTCTGCTGGCCGAGCTGCGGTGCCGCCGCACGGGACTTGCCGAACACGGGGCGCAACGGCTCGTAAGTAAGGGTGGTGAAGAAGAGCTTCTGATAGGGGAACAGTCCCATCGCCTTGGTGATGACCCGGTACTCCATGGGTTTCAGTTCCTTGGGGCATTTCGTCACGATGACGATGTCAGCTCGGTTCTTACCCTTCATCGGTTCGCGCAACCGGCCTGCCGGCATCAGCTTGTCGTAGATGATGAGCCGGTGATAGTCGACGAGCAGGATGTTGATGCCCGGCTTGACGTAGCGGTGCTGGAAGGCATCGTCCAGCAGGATGACGTCAATCTCCTTGTTGCCGCTGTTGTCGCTTGTCAGTTGCTGGATGGCCCTGTTCCTGTTGCCGTCAACTGCGACGGTGATGCCGGGGAACTTCTGCTTCATCTGGTAGGGTTCATCGCCAATCATCTTCATGGGCGTCTCGGCACTGGCCAGGACGAATCCGCTGCTTTTGCGCTTGTAACCTCGGCTGACGACCGCAATGTTCAATTCGTCCTTGAGGAGCCGTATGAGGTACTCTACATGCGGCGTCTTGCCCGTTCCTCCGACGGTGATGTTGCCCACCGAGATGACAGGCACGGTATATGCCTGGCTCTTCAGGACTCCTACGTCAAACAGGAAGTTCCTGAATTTCACGCCTATACTGTAGAGCCAGCTCAGCGGCAGCAGCCATTCGTTGATTTTGATGAAGTCGCCTTCCATAATTAAAAGTTCAGCAGATAGGGAAGGCGGGCCTGCAGCCGGTTGCGCTGCTGGTCGCGGCGGGCGTTGAGCATAGGCTCATAGAACTCACCCAACAGCTCGCGCAGTTCGCCGTCGAGGTAGGTGCCGCGCTTCTCGTCCATATTCATGAACTGCTCGTACCAGGGTGCAGGCTCCGGGTAGCTCTTCTTATGGTATTCTGAGAGCTTGGCCAGTTCAGCAGCCTTCTTGACGGCATCGTCCAGCGAGCCAATCTTGTCGACCAGTTTGATGGGGAGGGCGTCGGTAGCTAACCAGACACGGCCCTGGGCTATCTCATGCACCTGGTCGCGGGTCATCTTGCGGCCTTCGGCCACGATGCTGAGGAATGTTTCGTATCCGCGGTCCACATACGTCTGCATGAACTTCAGTTCCTTGGCGTTGTCCTTGCCGAATACCAGGTTTTCCTCGAAGTCGGTGTACTGGTTGGTCTTGGTGCCGTCGAAAGTAACGCCCAGTTTGTCGGTTACCAGTTCAGAGACATTGGGAATCAGTCCGAAGATGCCGATGCTGCCCGTAATGGTGGTGGGCTCGGCAAAGATATAGTCGCCGTAGGCACTCATCATATAGCCGCCCGAGGCTGCGAGTCCGCCCATAGAAATAACTACCGGCTTCTTGGTTTTCAGCTGGGTGATGGCGTGGGCTATCTGCTCAGAGGCTACGGCACTGCCGCCCGGTGAGTTCACACGGATCACAACGGCCTTCACGTCGTCGTCCTTGGCCAGCTTGTTGAGGTCGTCAACGGTCTCCTTGCCTATGATGCTGTGCTCGGTGGCAAAGAGGCTGGTTGACTGGTCGATGATTTCCCCGTAGGCGTAGTAGACAGCCACTTCGTCGCCCTTGTCCTCGTCCTTGGCGGGCAGGGCTATCATGTCGCTGAGCAACAGTTGGTTGATATCGTCGTCATCCGTCTTCAGCATTCCCTTGACGGCGGTCTTGGCACCCTCCGGGTAGCACAGGCGGTCAATCAGTCCGCTCTTCAGGTAGTCAGCCGGATTGGCAAAGGTCAGGATGCTGTCGCTGACCAGCTGGTCTATTTGCTCGGCGGTCAGCTTGCTGCGGTTTTCGGCAATGTCCTTCAGCATGTGCTTCCAGATGCCCTGCTGGTAGGCCTCAGTCTGTTCGCGGTTTTCAGGGCTCATGTCCTTACGGGTGACACTCTCGACGGCACCCTTGTACTTGCCGACGCGAACAGCCTGGTATCTGACACCTAACTTCTCGTAGAGTCCGGTCATGAACTCGCGCTTGCCGCCGATACCCTTCAGTTCAATCATGCCCGTCTTGTTCAGCAGGATGCTGTCGGCCACTGAAGCCACGTAGTAGGCCTGCTGGGTGTAGTTGTCGGCATAGGCAATAATCCACTTGCCGCTCTTCTTGAAGTCCTTCAGGGCGTCGCGCATCTGCTGAGCGGTTGCCGGCGAGTCGAACTGAGCGAGTCCGCCTTCTATATAAATACCCTTGATGTCTTCGTTTTTCTTAGCCTTGCGGATGCTGGCGATGACGTCGTCAAGCCCCATGACCTCCATGTCGTTGCCGCTCAGTATGATGTCTAACGGCGTACCTTCCTCCGTGCGTTCCGTCACGCTGCCGTTCAGCTTCAGCACGAAGACTGAGTTGTCCTTTACCTGTGTTTCGGAACTGCCTGCCGCAGCCATTCCGGCCAGTGAGATGATGAACACGATACCCGCAATGAAGGTAAAGATAATCAAACCACAAATGGTGGCCAAAGTGTACTTCAAGAAACTTTTCATAATACCAATTATTAAAAATATGCGCACAAAGATACTACTTTTTTCGTTATTATCATCAAAATATCAAAATTATTTGTTATTTTTGCAGCATAAAACTATAACTAAAACAAAGAAAGCAATGAAATTCAGTACTTTTCTGTCGTTGATGCTTGTAATTTCGTGTGTCACGGCAAGCAGTAAGACAAAGGTGAAAAAACAAGAGTTGTGGCCCGACGGGACGCCCGTTGCCGAGTGGTTTTCCGACACCACGCGTGTTGACCTCTCCGGTCTGAAGCGCTATGTGGTGACCGACTATGGTGTTGACGGCTATTCTGGTGATGTTCAGACGCAGGCCCTTCAGGCCGTCATCGACCGTTGTGCGCAGGAGGGTGGGGGCGTGGTCGTCATTCCCCGTGGTACCTTCATCTCAGGTTCGCTTTTCTTCAAGCCGAAGACTCATCTGCTCATTGAGGAAGGCGGCGAACTGCAGGGCAGTACCCGTATCAAGCATTTCCCGGTAGTCAAGACCCGTATGGAGGGACAGACGCTCGACTACTTCGCCGCCTTGGTGAATGCCGATGGCGTTGACGGGTTTACCATTACCGGTCCCGGCACCATCAACGGCAACGGCCAGCCCTATTGGGAGGAGTTCTGGATTCGCCGTAAATATAATAAGAACTGTACGAACCTGGAGGCCATGCGCCCACGCAACGTGTACATTTCTAATAGTAAGAACGTGACGGTGCAGGATGTGAAGATCATCAACTCGCCCTTCTGGACCAACCACCTCTACCGCTGCGAGAATGTTCGCTACCTGGGCTGTTTCATCTATGCTCCTACGGAGAACGTGACGCCCGTTGACCCTAAGCGCGGTGCCCCGTCGAGCGACGCCATCGACCTCGATGTCTGCAAGAATGTGCTCATTCATGGCTGCTATATGCACGTCAATGATGATGCCGTCGTGCTGAAGGGCGGTAAGGGGACCTGGGCTGACCGGGACGAGAACAACGGCCCCAACGAGAACA
Organism: uncultured Prevotellaceae bacterium; assembly: GCA_937898415.1. Lineage (GTDB taxonomy): Bacteria > Bacteroidota > Bacteroidia > Bacteroidales > Bacteroidaceae > Prevotella. The sequence goes on from CALDLA010000068.1 coordinate 34,234, forward strand.
TCCTTATCGAGGACTGTACCTATGGCAAGGTTCATGGCTGTCTGACCCTCGGTTCTGAGTCGCTCCACGACCGTAATGTAGTCTTGCGGCGCATCCACGTCAAGGCGGCCACCCGTGTCCTCTGGCTCAAGATGCGTCCCGACACGCCGCAACACTATGAGTATGTCACCGTTGAGGATATCACCGGACAGTGCGGCTCGTTCCTCGTCGTCCGTCCCTGGACGCAGTTCTTCAAACCCGAAGAACGTGAGGACATGCCGCTGTCACAGTGCAATAACATCACCATCCGCAATATCCAGATGACGACGAAGAACTTTTTTGATGTAGGGAAGAGCGACAAGTACCGCCTCACGGACTTCACCTTTGAAAACATCAGCGTGAAGGACGAAAAGAAGGCTTATGACTCGTCGCTCATCGAAAACTGTACATCCAGGAATGTCAATATCCAGTAAGGCCGGACGGTATTAATAGTTCTCGGCCTTCACCTGGAAGTAAGCCTGCGGATGGTTGCAGACGGGGCACTCCTCGGGAGCCTTCTTGCCTACAACAATGTGTCCGCAGTTGGAGCACTGCCAGATGACGTCGCCGTCCTTTGAGAAGACGCGCTCCTTCTGGATGTTGTCCAACAGTTTGCGGTAGCGCTCCTCATGTTCCTTCTCGATGGCGGCTACGCCCTCGAACTTCTCGGCAATCTCGTCAAAGCCTTCCTCGCGGGCCTCCTTGGCCATGCGGGCATACATGTCGGTCCACTCGAAGTTCTCGCCGCCGGCGGCAGCCTCCAAGTTCTCGGGAGTACTCTTGATGGCACCGCCCTCCAAGAGCTTGAACCACATCTTGGCGTGCTCCTTCTCATTGGCAGCCGTCTCCTCGAAGATGGCGGCTATCTGTACGTAGCCGTCCTTCTTGGCCTTCGAAGCCCAATAGGTGTACTTGTTACGTGCCATTGACTCACCTGCGAAAGCTTCTTGCAGGTTTTTCTCGGTTTTTGTTCCTTTCAGTTCTTTCATAGTTGTTACTTTTTTAGGGTTATTTGAATGTTGGGGTTATTGACTATTTCATGAATTTGCAGCTGACGCGTTTTCCCTCGTCGTTGGTCACTCGGGCCACATAGAAGCCTGAGGGCAGGTGGGCTGTGCTGACCGTATTCCTGCCGTTGACCATCGATAGGGAGGCCTGCTCAATGAGCCGTCCGTCGGTGGTGTAGATATCCACTTCCACCAGTCCGTCCTGCTCACACTTAATCATCAACTGCTGGGCGATATGCCTGATGTTGAGGTCGTTAGCTGAGGCTACAAGGACGTTCACCTTGTCAGGTATCTGTCCGTCCTGCGGCGTTGCTTCCATGTAGCTGGTCAGGATGTTGGCGGCAGCGATGGTGGGCACATTAGTGGTGTACACCTGATTCGTACCGTCGGGATAGCGGCCAACGGTGGAATTGCCGTCATGCGCGTTATAGAAGAAGAAATCCGTCCAACTGCCGTCGGCGGCAGTCAGTCCTAAAGCGCCGCCGTCGCCGTCAATCTTGAAGGTGGCGTGCAGGGCCTGGTTGGTCGTCTCCAGTTTGTCGCACCAAATCAGCAGGTAGCCGTGGGCGGGTATCTTGGTGTTGGCCTTTGTCTCGCCTTTGGTAATCTTGTATTTGGTGGGTGTGTTCAGGTTGTCGGTCAGGTACATACCCTCTATGTCGATTTCCTGGTCGGTGGTGTTGTAGAGTTCCACCCAGTCATTCTTCTTGCCGTATTCGTTAATCATCGCACTGTTGGAGCCGCTCACCTCGTTGATGCGTACCGGGTAGATACTCTGCGTCTTGCGTTCCTGTTCGGTCAACTGCCGATAGCTGGCTGTCAGCCTTATCCTGTTGCCCTCGGGCAGTTCCACTTCCTCGTCCTTTGAGTAATAGAGTGGATTGTCCGATGTGTAGGTGGTCGTGAGTTCAGCGTCCCAGTACATATCAGTCGAGGTGGCACTGTTGTTATGCAGTTCTACGGCTATGGTGTTCGTTCCTTCGTGGAACAGGCTGCTCTTCAGTTTCATCGAGGCGTTGTCAGGATTGTTGGGAGCATACGAAGAGGCGTACATGTCGTAGGTGACAGTACCCGATGGCATGTTATAGCGGCCGGCCTCAGTGCCGTTGACATAGATAATGATGCCGTCGTCCACCGTGAAATTCAGCAGGAATTCGTCCGTTGTCTTAGGCGCTTTCTCCAGTGTGACGGTTGTGCGGAAGTAGGCGGTAGGCCGCTTGTTATTGCTGCTGCCGTAGCTGATGATGGTCTTGATGCCGTCCTTGGCATATCCCAGCGGGGCGGCTCCCTGTTTCCAGTTGTCCGTCTCATAAGTGGGTGATGTCCAGTTCTGGCCGTCAAGCGATCCCTGGTCATAGTATGTCCACGTCGTCCCATTGCTGAGTATGGCCTTGCTGCCGTTGGTGGTGAGCCATCCCTGGAAGACGTAGCCGGCTGGGGCAACGGCTTTTAGCGTGACGGGGGCAAACAGGTTTCCGTTGAACTTGCCGGTGGGTACTTGCATGTTGTTGACCAGTATCTGTGCCCCTTCCACGTCGCTGCTGAGTTCCACTTTTTGGGCCGGCGTATTATCGAGCCTGAAGTCCCAGTAGTTACGCAGGGCATTGGTCGCCGTATTCAGACGGCCGCTTAAACTGCTCCTGACCTCGTTGGCTGTGCTGGTGGCCGAGCCGCCGTTGATGCTCATGGCCGGATTGACGCGGGACAACAGCATGTCGATGATTTCCGAAGTACGGCTGGATTCAAAGACGCTTCCGCCTACCAGACAGTAGGCATCAATGAACTTACGTCTGAACTCCTCGTTCTGTAAGAGGTTGATGAAAAGCGTCACAAAGCGTATCTGTCCCCACCTACGACCCAGTGATGTCGGATAGAGCTGGTCGAACTGGTAGTACTCCTTGTTCATAAATGTAGTGAACGGACTGTTGGTGTTGAAAGCTCCGTCGAGGTCGTAGAGGATGAAGCGGAACTTCCCGCCGTCAATCTGCTTGAAGCCCTTGACATTGTTCTGCGGCCAGTCCCAGTTGCCCAGGTACATCTGTACCGCCATATAGTTGATGTAGTTGTCGATGTCCAGTATCCGGCAAATCTCTTGGTAGGTCTCGTCGTTGTCGGCATTGTAGGAGAGCACATCCACCAGTTCGTTGAAGGCATCAGGGGTGCCGCATTGCTGTACGTAGCCCGAGTCGGGCGACATCTCGAACTGGTCAATTTCGTCTTCGTCCCATCCGTAGTTGGCATAGACGTAGTGCTTATTATTGGGTTCCCTGACGTTCATCACGCCAATGTAGCTGCCATTGATGAACTCGTGGACGGGCTGGTAGCTCTGACAGTCGAGGTTAAGTCCCGACGACTGTACGATGTATTGCAGCGAGGGATCCTTGAAGCGGCATTTGGTGTCGTTGCCGCCGTTGCGTACTTGTATGGTGCGGTTCCTGATGTATGGCTTCTGTTCGAAGAAGGGGTAGGGAAGGTTCTTGTTGCCGCCCAGTTCCTTGCTGCCTTTCAGCTTGAACGAGTGAGGTGTCCATGCACGGCTCCAACCGCCGCACATCTCCAGGTTGACGTCCTGGTTGAGTGTCATCTCATTCTGTGCGTCGATATAGGAGATGTTGACCGGCCGTTCCCAGTCCATGTTCCAGTTGCAGGCTGACGACTGGCCGTTTCCAGGTCGGCCATTCTTGCCTTTGACCATCACACCTATCGAGTCGTCGCTTACAAACCGTTTGTCGCAGACTACCGACACGATAGGCAGAGGATAGTTGCGGTTCTTGTAGATAAAGGAGCGGGTGGTGACGGGCGAGGCCAGCAGGTTGTCACCAAACAGCCGGAAACGGTAGTTGGTGTTCTTATTGAGTACGGTGAACTGCCCCGTCGTACTGGTCTCGCCGTTGGTCAGGGTGGGCAGCGAGCCGTCGGTGGTGTAGCGCAGGGTGCAGCCCGGCGGTATGGTTACGTTGACGACAAGGGTACCGGCAAACACCTGTGACGGTTGGTCGACAACAGGGGCTGCCAGCTGCTGTTCGGCAAATGTGCTGGTGGTGTTCGTGGCTCCAGGTGTAGCCATCGACGTCAGGCCCCACTTTTCGCCGCCATCGGTGGTACGGGCATAGCTGACGCGCTCCTTGGTGGCAGGATAGTCCTGGCTGAACAATAGTTTGCCGGCATTGTTGCTGACATAGATAGTGCCGCCGTCAATGTCCAGTTTGAAGGGGGCATTCTTCGGCTCGATGTTGTTGCTGTCGAACCACAGGGCGCGAAACGCCTTGGGCTTGAGGCTGCCCACGCTGACGGGAATCTGCCATTTCGTCAGGTTCTTGGCGTCGTCGCTTATGTAAAGATCTGCCAGTCCCACCGCCTCGTCCGTCGGATTGTAGAGCTCTATCCAGCCGTCGAAGTTGTAGGCCGGACTGATGAACTCATCGACGTTGGAGGCCATGATTTCATTGATGATGAGCGAACTGCTGGTTGCCGAAGCCTTTTTCTGGGCACTTGCCAGCCCTGAAGCCATCACCCATAACGCAGCCGCGAGAGCAAGTCTTGTTCTTTTCATATTGTTTAGTTAGTAGAAATGCGGTGAACAACTTGTAAAAGAAGTTCACCGCACCGTTAGTCCATATAGTTTTGTATATGTATAGTATGGTATTACTTACCGTTCAGGGCCAGGCTGACCTCCACAGCGATAGATACCGTAGCACCTACCATCGGGTTGTTACCAATACCCAGGAAGCCCATCATCTCAACGTGGGCAGGAACTGAAGAAGAACCTGCAAACTGAGCATCAGAGTGCATACGTCCCAGCGTGTCGGTCATACCGTAAGAGGCGGGACCTGCAGCCATGTTGTCGGGGTGCAGCGTACGACCTGTACCACCACCGGAAGCTACTGAGAAGTAGGGCTTGCCAGCGAGCACGCGCTCCTTCTTGTAAGTACCGGCAACGGGGTGCTGGAAGCGGGTGGGGTTGGTAGAGTTACCAGTGATAGAGACATCGACGTTCTCCTTCCACAGGATGGCAACACCCTCGCGGACATCGTCGGCACCGTAGCACTTCACCTTGGCGCGGGGACCGTCGCTGTAGGGAGTCTCCTTCACCACCTTCACCTCACCGGTGTAGTAGTCAAACTGGGTCTGTACGTATGTGAAACCGTTGATGCGGCTGATAATCATGGCAGCGTCCTTGCCCAGACCGTTCAGGATGACACGGAGGGGCTTCTGGCGAACCTTGTTGGCCTTCTCGGCAATCTTGATGGCACCCTCAGCGGCAGCGAACGACTCGTGACCAGCCAGGAAGGCGAAGCACTCAGTCTCCTCGCGCAGCAGACGGGCAGCCAGATTACCGTGACCCAGACCCACCTTGCGGTCGTCGGCCACAGAGCCGGGGATGCAGAACGACTGCAGACCGATACCGATGGCCTCGGCAGCGTCGGCGGCATTCTTCACACCCTTCTTGATGGCAATGGCAGCACCGCAGACGTATGCCCACTTAGCGTTCTCAAAGCAGATGCGCTGGGTGTCCTCACACATCTGGTAGGGGTCAACACCAGCCTTGTCGCAAATCTCGTTTGCCTCCTCAATGCTGTTGATTCCGTTCTCTTTCAGAGCGGCCAGTACCTGGTTGATACGACGCTCGTAGCTCTCGAATGATACTTTTCTAATCATCTTTTGGTCCTCCTCTTATTCTTTACGTGGATCAATAGCTTTAACAATTCCCTGCTCGGCGGTGGTGCGGCCATAGCTGCCGGTGAACTTCTTCACGGCCTCGTTGGCGTCCATACCGTCCTTGATGGCTTCCATCATCTTGCCCAGGTGTACATACTCGTAACCGCAGACCTGATTGTCCTTGTCGAGGAACTGCTTGGTGATGTAACCCTCGGTCAGCTCCAGATAGCGGGTACCCTTGGCAACTGTGCCGTAGAGTGTACCTGTCTGTGAGCGCAGACCCTTACCCAGGTCTTCCAGACCGGCACCGATAACGAGACCACCCTCTGAGAAGGCGCTCTGCGTGCGGCCATAGACAATCTGGAGGAACAGTTCGCGCATGGCGGTGTTGATAGCGTCGCAAACGAGGTCGGTGTTCAGGGCCTCGAGGATGGTCTTGCCGGGCAGGATCTCGCTGGCCATAGCGGCTGAGTGGGTCATACCCGTGCAACCGATGGTTTCAACCAGAGCCTCCTGGATGATGCCGTCCTTCACGTTCAGCGACAGCTTGCAGGCACCCTGCTGAGGTGCGCACCAGCCGATACCGTGAGTGTAACCTGAGATGTCTTTGATCTCTTTTGCCTGGATCCATTTGCCCTCTTCAGGAATGGGGGCGGGACCGTGGTTGGGTCCTTTTGCAACAACGCACATGTTGTTGACTTCATTAGAATACTGCATATTCAAATATTAATTAATATAAGATGTTTATCTAAGTGGCTGCAAAGATACGAAAAAGTACACAAAAATAGGTAGCTTTGCCGTTTACTTTAACCTTATTTATCATCTGATTTGATGATATTGTAACGCTGATGTTGCAATTTTCGGAAAAAAGTAGTACCTTTGCACCCGCATTAGCCCCCTAAGTTAGGGGGGTGGGGGTCTGAACAGGCGCAGGCTCTCAAGTAACAAACATCATAAAAAACGGTCTGGTTACGCTTGTTCAGACCCCCAACCCCCAAACTTAGGGGGCATAGAAAAAAGAAGAAATGAAAGCATTTGTTTTTCCCGGACAGGGAGCACAGTTTGTAGGTATGGGCAAGGACCTGTACGACAACAACCCCACAGCAAAAGAATTGTTTGAAAAGGCTAACGAAATCTTAGGTTACAGAATTACCGACATCATGTTCGAGGGTACCGACGACGATCTGAAGCAGACGAAGGTGACACAGCCTGCCGTCTTCCTCCACTCCGTCATTTCGGCCATCTGCATGGGCGATGCCTTCCAGCCCGCCATGACCGCTGGCCACTCGCTCGGTGAGTTCTCGGCATTGGTGGCCGCTGGCGCCCTCTCGTTCGAGGACGGCCTGAAGCTGGTCTATGCCCGTGCTATGGCCATGCAGAAGGCTTGCGAGGCTCAGCCTTCAACGATGGCTGCCATTATCGGCCTGCCCGATGAGAAGGTAGAGGAGGTCTGCGCCGGCATCAACCGCGAGGGCAATGTCGTCGTCTGCGCCAACTATAACAATCCTGGTCAGCTGGTCATCAGCGGCAATGTCGAGGCTATCAATGAAGCCTGCGAACAGCTGAAGGCTGCCGGTGCCAAGCGCGCCCTGCCCCTGAAGGTCGGCGGTGCGTTCCACTCACCCCTGATGCAACCCGCCAAGGACGAACTGCAGGCTGCCATCGAGAAGACCGAGTTCCAGACGCCGAAGTGCCCCGTCTATCAAAATGTGGACGGCAAGCCCCATACCGATCCTGCTGAGATTAAGCAGAACCTCATCGCCCAGCTCACCTCCAGCGTCCGCTGGACCCAGTGTGTACAGTCGATGATTCAGGACGGTGCCGACGACTTCACCGAGTGCGGTCCTGGTAAGGCCCTGCAGGGAATGATTGCCAAAATCAATAAGGAAGTAACGGCTCATGGCATCCAATAAGGTTATCCTCTATCAGATTTTCACCCGTCTCTATGGCAATCGTAACACCACCCGCAAACAGGGCGGTACGATTGAGGAGAACGGCTGCGGAAAGATGAACGACTTCACGCCCACTGTACTGAAACATATCAGTCAGATGGGCGTGAGCCATATCTGGTACACGGGTGTCATCCGCCACGCGACGATGACGGACTACTCGCAGTACGGCATTCCCCGCCAGCACCCGGCGGTGGTGAAGGGTAGGGCCGGCTCGCCTTACGCCATTACCGACTACTACGACATCGACCCCGACCTGGCTGTTGACGTCGAGCATCGTATGGAGGAGTTCCAGCAGTTGGTGGAGCGCACCCATAAGGCGGGCATGAAGGTCATCATCGACTTCGTGCCCAACCACGTGGCTCGTCAGTACAAGAGCATCTGCAAGCCTCGCGGCGTGAAGGACCTGGGACAGGGCGACAACCCCCAGTTGGGCTTCGCCCCGCAGAACAACTTCTACTATTGTCCGGGACAAAGGTTTACTCCATACTTTGACCTCTATCATGGTGAGATTGAACCCTATATAGAGGAACCGGCCAAGGCTACGGGTAACGACTGCTTCCATAACGCACCAGGAAAGAACGACTGGTATGAGACGGTGAAGCTGAACTACGGCGTGGACTACTACGCTGGTCGCATTGGCCACTTCGACCCCGTTCCCTCTACGTGGAAGAAGATGCTCGAGATTCTGCTGTTCTGGGCTTCGAAGGGCATCGACGGTTTCCGCTGCGACATGGCCGAGATGGTGCCTGCCGAGTTCTGGGGCTACGCCACCCAGCTGGTGAAAGCCCAGTACCCTGAGCTGGTGTTCATCGGCGAGGTCTATAATCCCGGCGAGTATCGCCGCTATATCGCTAACGGCTTTGACTACCTCTATGACAAGGTGGGCATGTACGATACGATGTTCCAGATTATCCGTGGTCAGCAGTCGACGCAGGCCATCACCGGTGCCTGGCAGGCCACTGACGATATCCGCGACCACATGCTCTATTTTCTTGAGAACCACGACGAGCTGCGCATCGGCAGCGACTTCTTTGCTGCCGACGGTCGCAAGGCGGTGCCGGCTCTGGTGGTCAACGCCCTGATGCAGCAGAACCCCTTTATGCTCTATGCCGGACAGGAGTATGGTGAGCGGGGGATGGACCGCGAGGGCTTCAGCGGCCACGACGGTCGTACCACCATCTTCGACTACTGGTCGGTCGATACGCTGACGCGGGCTGCCAAGAAGCAGTTGACCGCCGACGAGCAGCAGCTGGCTGATATATATAATAAGGTGTTGAATATTGCGCGTAAGGAGAAGGCCGTCACCGAGGGCGTCAGCTACGACCTCATGTATGTCAACCCCGACTGCCACCGCCAGTATATGTTCCTGCGTCGCGCCAAGAGCAGTCTGCTGCTGGTCGTGGCCAATTTCGACGATGCGCCGGCTGCGGTCGATGTCCGCATTCCCGCTCACGCCTTCGAGTTCCTGAAGCTGAAGGAGAAAAGCCTTGAGGCCACCGACCTGCTGAACGGACAACGCACGACGCTCAGCCTGAAAGCCGACGGGCAGATACACGTCGATGTACCTGCCCGTGGTGCTGTGGTCTATAAGATGAAACCCTAAACTAAGCAGAAGTCCAGCTCGCGGGCTATCAGCTCTTTGTCTAAGTGCTGACCTATGAAGACGAGCTTCTGCATCCTGTCCCCGTACTGTTCGTCCCAATCGCGGCGCAGTGCGGGGTTTTCTTGTAGCAGTTGGTTCAGTTCGTCCTTGGGCATCGTGGCATACCACTGTCCGGCGTTGCGCAGACTGACTTGGCGGCCTGCCTGCTCGAAGACGTAGCAGATCTCCGCCTCGTCCTTGAACCAGCAGATGCCCTTGGCGCGGATGATGCTCTTCGGCCACTTGCGAGCCACAAACTCGTCGAACAGTCCCAACTCGAACGGACGGCGGGCATAATAGACGTAGGTGCCGATGCCGTATTCCTCGGCTTCACCCTCGTCGTGGTCGTGATGGTGGTGGTGTTCATGGGGCTCATGGGTCTCATGGGATTCATGGGATTCATGGGACTCAACCTCCTGAATCCAGGTGGCTGAGGTAGCCACCTCGTCGAAGTCGAACATCCCGGTGTTGATAATCTTGTCGAGGTCCACGTCGCCGTAGTTCGTATCGATGATTTCGGCCTTCGGCTGCAGCGTGCGGATAATCTGTCGGGTGCGGCCCAGTTCGTCGGGTGTCACCTCGGCGGCCTTGTTCAGCAGCACGATGTTACAGAACTCTATCTGCTGGATGACCAGATTTTCAATGTCCTCCTCGTCGATGTCGGGGCGCGTCAGGTTGAGGCCGCCCTCGAACTCGTCCCTCATGCGGAGGGCATCCACCACGGTGACGATGGCATCGAGTCGCGGCGGGCACTCCAGCGTGGGCACCATCTGCGGTATCGAGCAGATGGTCTGGGCGATGGGGCCGGGCTCGCAGATGCCGCTGGCTTCGATGACGATGTAGTCGAACCGCTTCATCAGGATGATGTCTTCCAGTTGCTTCACCAAGTCCATCTTCAGCGTGCAGCAGATGCAGCCGTTCTGCAGGGCTACCAGTGAGTCGTCCTGCTCGTTGACGATGCCCCCCTTCTCAATGAGGTCAGCGTCGATGTTCACCTCCCCGATGTCGTTGACAATGACCGCAAACTTGATGCCGCGCTTGTTCAGCAGGATACGGTTCAGGAGGGTGGTCTTGCCACTGCCTAAATAGCCGGTCAGCAGCAGTACGGGTGTTTCTTTCATGTTCATGTCTTCTTTATTCTTTCTGTTCGCAATTTGGCCGCAAAGTTACGAATAACTGTGCAAATAACCAAACCGCAGTATGAAAAATGCTACATTTTGATACCAAATGTTGTATATGTGCATAAATAGTTGTACCTTTGCACCCGTTTTTAAAACTTTGACAGAATAAAAAGAGAAAGATGATTAAGATTAACCGAATCATGATTGAACGGATGCGGCTGGCCGTGTGGCTCGTCGTGGCTGTACATTTTCTGGTGGTGTCGTGCATCAAGGATGAGGCTGCCAACAAAGAGTGTGACATTGAGAGTGCCTGGATTGAGGGCGACGAACTGGCCGGCAACTTCTATCACGTGGAAGATATGAAGAAGGAGATGATCAGCTCCACGGAGACGAACATCATCTTCACCGTGCGTTCGATGATAACGCTGCCCACACAGATCCCTGTGTTTTTCAAGGCGACTCCCGGTGCCACCATCCATCCCGCTAGCGGCTCGTTGCACGACTTTACCGGCGGCCCTGTCACCTACACGGTGACGTCCGAGGACGGCGAGTGGACGCGTTCCTATCGCGTTGCGTTTCAGGAGGCTTCGCTGCCTGCCCAGCGGTTCAGTTTCGAGAATGTTGAGACGATTTCGGAGAAGACCATGCTGGGCGGCGAGAACCTGCAACACAAGTTCTATGAGCTGGTGCCTAAAACCGAGAGCATGAAGGATACCGAGGAGCGCTATTACTGCTGGGCTACGGGCAACTCTGGCGCTGCCATGCTCAAGAATGGAGCCCAGCCCGAGGACTTCCCTACCTATTCTATTGCCGACGGCTTCATGGGAAGGGGCGTTTGTCTGACCACCCAGTCGGCTGGCTCCCTGGGTGAGTTTATGAAGAAGCCCATCGCCGCTGGAAGCCTGTTCCTCGGACAGTTCATCGTCGAGAGCGTGCTGGAGAATCCGCTGAAGACAACGCAGTTCGGCGTCCCCAACCCCAAGGAGCCTGTCCGCATTACGGGCTACTACAAGTATCAGCCTGGCGAGTCATTTACCGATATGGACATGAAGATATACGACGACCGCACAGACGAGGCCAGCATCTATGCCGTCTTCTATCGTAACAAAGATGACGAGGGACATAACTACTACCTCTATGGCGACGACGTGGAGACTGATGAGAAACTGCGCGCCAACCCGATGGTCTATAAGGTGGCACGCGTCGCTTCGCTGCCTCCCACCAACGAGTGGACCCGGTTCGAGATGTTCTTCGAGGGCAAGGACGCGCCCGACGAGATCGTCTCGTCGTTGGGCTTCAACCTTGCTCTGGTATTCTCGTCGAGTAAGCGGGGAGCCCAGTTCGAGGGAGCCGTCGGTAGCACCCTCTATGTAGATGAAGTAGAAGTATCATACGAAAAGTAAGGGAGGAAAAACAGATATGGAAAAGAGAATCATCAGTTTTGTGATAGCTTTGGCCCTCACAGGCGTTACTGTGGTCAAGGCAGGTGGTTTCATGGACGACCTGCAGTTCAAGGCTCGCGTGGGTTACAACATAGGCGGAACAATGCCGATCCCCCTGCCCGAGTCCATCCGCAGCATCGATAGCTACAGTCTCACCCCCTCGTTCATGGTCGGCATCGACGCCATGATGCCCGTCAGCGGCCAGTGGGGCATCGCCGCCGGACTCCACTTCGAGAACAAAGGCATGGAGGGCGACGTCACCACCAAGGCCTACCGCATGGAGGTGGTCAAGGGCGACCAGCGGATGGCCGGACTCTTTACCGGCAGCGTCAGCCAGACGGTGAAGCAGTGGATGCTCACCGTGCCCCTGCAGGCCACCTGCCAGTTAGGGCAGACCGTGACGCTCAAGGCCGGTCCCTACTTCTCGTTCCTGCTCAGCAAGGAGTTCAGCGGCATCGCTTCCGACGGCTATCTGCGCAAGGACGACCCTACAGGCCCCAAAATCCTGATGGGCGCGAAGGAAGGTGAATGGGCCACCTACGAGTTCGACGACGACATGCGCAGCTTCCAGTTCGGCATCGGCATCGGTGCCGACTTCCAGGTTTACAAGAACTTAGGCCTTTCAGCCGACCTCAACTGGGGTCTGACAGGCATCTTCCCCGGCGACTTCAAGACCGTAGAGCAGACGCTCTATCCCGTCTACGGCACCCTCGGTATCTTCTATCACTTCTGAAATTACAGTTCCAAATAAAATGCAATGAATATGAGAAGGTATTTCTGTGCATTGATGATGTTGCCACTGATGACATTGGCTCAGACGCTGGAGGAGTGCCAGCGTGCAGCGGAACAGAACTATCCGCTGATACGGCAGTATGACCTTATCGAGAAGACCACCAATCTGACGGTGGCCAATATCGGAAAGGGGTGGCTGCCGCAGGTGTCGGCTTCAGCACAGGCCACGTACCAGAGCGACTTCACGGAGTTCCCTGACAAGATAGAGGATTTTTATTCCACGATGGGTCTTGACATGAAAGGCTTGAAGAAGGACCAGTACCGTGTTGGCATTGACGTCCAGCAGACGGTGTACGACGGCGGCAGCATCAGCAACCAGAAGAAGATAGCTCGCGAGCAGGGTAGGGTACAGACGGCGCAGACGGAGGTAAATCTGTATCAGGTTCGCAAACGCGTAAACGATATGTACTTCTCGCTGCTGTTGCTTGAAGAGCAGATACAGTTGAACCGCGACTTGCAGGAACTGCTGGCAGGCAATGAGCGGAAACTGGAATCGATGGTTCGTGGCGGTACGGCAGCGGAGAGCGACTGGCAGAGTGTGAAGGCCGAACGGCTGAACACGGTGCAGAAGGCCACGGAACTGGAGTCGCAGAAGCGGATGCTGCGGATGATGCTCTCAACCTTCTGCGGGATTGAAGTCAATACATTGGTGAAGCCTGTAATTGCAGCAAAAGAGCCACAGCAGTTTACTGAGAATCTTCGCCCTGAGCTGCGGGCGCTGGACGCGCAGATAGGACTGTTGAACGCTCAGGAGAAAGCGCTCAACTCGGCTTTGATGCCGAAGCTCGGCATTTTTGCACAGGGCTTTTATGGCTATCCTGGTTTAAATATGTTTGAGGATATGATGTCGCACGACTGGAGACTGAACGGCTTGGTTGGAGCACGGATATCATGGAACATCGGAGCACTGTACACACGTAAGAACGATAAGGCAAAAATCCAGTTGCAGCGCGAGCAGACGGAGACAAACCGCGAAGTATTCCTCTTTAATAACAACCTGGAGCAGATTCAGCAGAACGAAAGCATCATGCGCTTTCGGAAGCTGATGGCCGACGACGACGAGATTATCTCGCTACGTTCAGCAGTGCGCATTGCTGCTGAATCGAAGCTCTCACACGGTATCATCGATGTGAACGACCTGGTGCGGGAAATTCATCAGGAGAATGCTGCGCGCCTACAGCAGTCGATACATGAGATAGAGATGCTGAAGGAAATCTACGATCAAAAGTTTACGACTAATAATTGACGAGGAATGAAAAAAATCACGATAATGGCAAGCGTGGCGCTGATGATGTCCGCTTGCGGAGGAAACGAGAAGGAGTACGACGCTACGGGAATTTTCGAGGCTACGGAGACCACCGTGTTTGCCGAGCAGAACGGCGCGTTGCTGACGTTCAGTGTCAACGAGGGCGACACTATTGAAGCCAATAAGGAGGTGGGACTGATTGATACCACACAGGTATGGCTGAAGATTCAGCAGCTGAACGCTACCAAGAAGGTGTACCAGAGTCAGAAACCCGATATGGAGGCACAGATTGCCGCCGTGCGCCAGCAGCTTTCCAAGGCCCAGCAGGAAGAGTTGCGGTATAAGGAACTGGTGGCCGACGGAGCCGCACCACGCAAGATGCTGGACGATGTGACAAGTCAGGTGAAGGTCTTGCAGCGCCAGCTCGATGCGCAGATCTCTTCGCTTTCCACCAGCACCCGTGCCCTTGACAAACAGACGGCAGCTGCCGATGTTCAGACAAAACAACTGTTTGATCAGTTACACAAGTGCCACATTGTGACACCTGCCAAGGGCACCATATTGGAAAAGTACGTGGAGCGTGGTGAATTCGTCGCCGTAGGCAAGCCGCTCTTCAAGATTGCCGACACCGAGAAAATGTATATGCGGGCCTATGCCACCTCTGCCCAGCTTCAGGACATCCGTATCGGTCAGAAGGTGAAGGTCTTCGCCGACTATGGCGCGGGCCAGAAGAAGGAGTACGACGGTACGGTCACGTGGATATCTTCGCGCTCGGAGTTCACGCCTAAGACCATCGTCACCGATGATGAGCGCGCCGACCTGGTGTACGCCGTGAAGGTGGCTGTCAAAAACGATGGGTTCGTAAAGATTGGTATGTACGGCGAAGTGAAGTGGCACTTTGATAGTGAAGAGTGAAAAGTGAAAAGTGAAGAGTGAAGAGTGAAAAGTGCTACCGTCATGGATGTAATTGTTGTTAATAACGTTTCCAAGTCATACGGCAAGGTGAAGGCACTCGATGATGTGTCGTTCTCCGTGGGCAAGGGTGAGGTCTTTGGTCTTATCGGCCCTGACGGAGCGGGCAAGACATCGATGTACCGCATCCTCTGCTCGCTGCTGTTGCCGGAAACGGGCATGGCGACGGTTGATGGCTTCGACGTGGTGAAGCAAATGCGCGACATCCGTTGCCGTGTGGGCTACATGCCAGGCAAGTTCTCGCTGTATCAGGACCTGACGGTAGAAGAGAACCTTACGTTTTTCGCCACTCTCTTTGGCACGACTGTCGAGGAGGGCTACGACAGCATCAAGGCCGTCTATTCCCAGATAGAGCGGTTCAAGGACAGACGGGTAGGAGCCTTGTCGGGTGGTATGAAGCAGAAGTTGGCTCTATCCTGTGCGCTGGTTCACCGGCCGAGTGTGCTCTTTCTTGACGAACCGACAACGGGTGTCGACCCTATTAGTAGGAAAGAGCTCTGGGAAATGTTGGGTATGCTGAAGGAGCGCGGCATCACCATTGTGGCCTCAACACCCTATCTCGACGAGGTGCGCCAGTGCGAGCGTCTGGCCTTTCTCGACCACGGACGCATAAGGGGCATAGACACGCCGGACCGCATTCTCACGGAATTTTCCGACATCTTCAACCCGCCCCCACTGAAAGCCTCCACAAATCCCTCTAAAGGAGACGCGGGAGATTCCGTCATCGAGGTGGAGCACCTGGTAAAGGCGTTTGGTGACTTTCGCGCTGTCGATGACATCTCGTTTACGGTGAAGAAGGGTGAGATATTCGGATTCCTTGGCGCAAACGGGGCTGGCAAGACGACGGCTATGCATATGCTGACGGGCCTGAGCCAGCCGACGAGCGGAACGGGTCGTGTCTGTGGCTACGACATCCGCACAGAATATGAGCAAATAAAGAAGAATATCGGCTATATGTCGCAGCGGTTCTCGTTATATGAGGATTTGACCGTAGCCGAGAACATCCGTCTCTTTGCCGGCATCTACGGGATGAGGAGTAAAGAGATAAAAGCGAAGACTGAAGAGTTACTGCGCCAGCTGAAGTTCGAGGAGCACAGGAACGATCTTGTGAAGTCGCTGCCGCTGGGCTGGAAGCAGAAGCTGGCCTTCTCCGTCAGCATCTTCCACGAGCCAGGCGTCGTGTTCCTCGATGAGCCGACGGGTGGTGTCGATCCCGTGACGCGCCGCCAGTTCTGGGAGCTTATTTACCAGGCAGCCGAACGTAATATCACCGTTTTCGTCACCACTCACTATATGGACGAGGCTGAATATTGCGACCGCATCTCGATTATGGTTGACGGCAAGATCAAGGCTGTTGGAACGCCCGACGAACTGAAACGCGAATACCGTCAGCCGGATATGGATCATGTGTTCACCCATCTGGCCAGACAAGCCAAGAGAAGTGAGGATTGAAGAGTGAGAAGTAGATGAAGCAATTTGTTGCATTTGTAAGGAAGGAGACGAAGCACATCCTGCGCGACAGGCTGACGGTGCTGTTGCTTTTTAGCGTGCCGGTGGTCATGATGCTACTCTTTGGCTTTGCCATTACCACTGATGTGAAGAATGTTCGCACGGTGGTGGTGACGGCCTATAGTGACCACGCCACACAGCAAGCCGTTGAACGGCTTTCGCAGTCGGAGTATTTCTCCATCGTCCGAACCGTTGCCACACCCCGGGAAGCAGAGCGTATCATCAGGAACCAGAAGGCCGACCTGGCCATTGTCTTCGAAAAAGACTATGCGTCGAAGAATGGTGGCCTGCAGTTCATTGTCGATGGTGCCGACCCCAACATGTCGCAGCAGTGGACGACCTACGTCTCGCAGGTGCTCATGAATCCTGCCGGCGGACTCATCAACACGAAAATGCTCTATAACCCGCAGATGAAGTCGGCCTACAACTTCGTGCCTGCCATCATGGGTATGCTGCTGATGCTCATCTGTGCCCTGATGACCTCGATTAGTATTGCCCGTGAGAAGGAGAGGGGGACGATGGAGGTGCTGCTGGTCTCGCCTACAAGGCCGCTGCTGATGATCGTGGCCAAGGTTGTCCCCTATCTGGTGCTGGGCTTCATCATTCTGAACTTCTTCCTGCTGATGGCGCGCTTTGTGCTGGACGTTCCTCTGCAAGGCTCAGTGTTCTGGATCTACGTCATATCGACCATCTACATCTTGCTGGCCTTGTCGCTGGGACTGTTGGTGTCGAACATTGCGAAGACGCAGCTGGCGGCTCTGCTGGTGTGTGCTATGATCCTGCTCATGCCTAACTTCATGCTGTCGGGCATGATTTTCCCCATCGAGTCGATGCCACGGATACTGCAGTGGGCGTCCGTCATCATACCCCCTCGCTATTACATCTCGGCTATGCGCAAACTGATGATTATGGGCGTAGGTGTCGACCAGGTGGTCTTCGAACTGACCGTGCTCATCGCGATGACTCTTATCCTGCTGACGCTCTCGCTGGCCACATTTAAGAAACGCTTGGAATAACAATCAGAAAACTGAAAAAATGAATACGACGCTCAGATATTTGGTTCAGAAGGAGTTTACGCAGATACGTCGCAATTCTTTTCTTCCAAGGCTCATTGTGACGTTTCCTATCATCATCATGTGCGTCGCGCCTTGGGTGATGCAGATGGAGGTGACGAACATTGTCGTGGACGTGGTTGACCTCGACCATAGTTCGCAGTCACAACGACTCGTACATGCCATAGAGCACAACACGTACTTCGTCTTCCGCGGCCAGAAACATACTTACGCCGAAGCCTTGAGCGACATCGAGCATACCGATGCCGACGTGGTGATGGTCATTCCGCGTAACTATTCGAAAGACCTCGTTCGCGGCCGTCTGCCCCAGATACGCATCGCTGCCAATGCCGTCAACGGTATGAAGGGAGCGATGGGCGCCGCCTATCTGTCGCAGCTCGTGATCCCTCAATCTGCCTCGTCTTCCACCCTGTATCTGTACAATAAGCACCTGAACTACAAGCTCTTCATGATTCCTGCCCTCCTGGCCATCGTCATGATGCTGATGACTGGATTCTTGCCAACGCTGAATATCGTTAGCGAGAAAGAGGCGGGTACTATTGAGCAGATGAATGTCACGCCCGTCTCGAAGGGGACTTTCATCCTTGCCAAGCTGATTCCCTACTGGCTTATTGCCCTCTTCATCATCACCGTCTGCCTGCTGCTGTCCTGGGCTGTCTACGGTCTCACCCCAGCCGGCCCTCTGTGGATCATCTACGTCCTCTCCATGCTACTGGCCCTGTTCTTCTCTTCGTTGGGACTCATCATCTCCAACTACTCTGACAACATGCAGCAGTCCATCTTCATCATGTGGTTCTTTGTCGTCATCCTGCTGCTCCTTAGCGGACTCTTCACCCCCACGCGCTCCATGCCCCATCTGGCTTATCTGACCACCTACGTCAACCCCATGCACTATTTTGTCGATGCCATCCGCACCGTCTTCATCCGTGGCGGCCAGTTCCGCGACGTAGCCCATCAAGCCTTCGCCCTTCTCGGCATCGGCCTCTTCATGGGGGGATGGGCGGTACAAAGTTACAAGAAGAACAGCTAATCTGTCATAATCCTTAAGCTATTTCGTAGTAAATTCACTGTATTAACTAGTTAAATTCACTGAAATTACAATGTAAATTCACTGAAATTACAATGTAAATTCACTGAATTTGGTTTGTAAATTCACTGAATTTGGTATGCAGTTCAAACTTGCAAAAAAAGTTGGGGGAATTCTTTTCTTGTTTCAAATATTATTCGTATCTTTGTAGCCTGAACTGAATTAGTATTTATATGCTAAGAAGAATTAGAACCCTGTTGGCAGTCGTGATGCTCGTAGGTATCACGCTGCTTTTCCTTGATTTTACGGGAACGCTGCACCACTGGCTGGGCTGGATGGCAAAAATCCAGTTGCTGCCGGCGGTGATGGCCCTGAACGTTGTGGTGATTGTGGCGCTGGCTGTGCTGACGCTAGTCTTCGGGCGCATCTACTGCTCGGTCATCTGTCCGTTGGGCATCCTGCAGGACGTGCTGGCACGACTGCGCCGTAAGAAGAACAAATACTTCTATTCGCGCGAGGTGCGCTGGCTGCGCTATCCTGTGCTGGTGGTGTTCATCGTGGCATTGCTGGCGGGTGTTGGCTCGCTGTTTCAGCTGTTGGCTCCCTATAGTTCCTTCGGGCGTATTGCCACGATGTTGCTGCAGCCGCTGTGGATGCTGGGCAACAACGTGTTGGGTTTCCTGGCCGAGCGGGCTGACAGCTATGCCTTCTACACCGTCGATGTGTGGATGAAGTCGTTGCCGGTGTTCATCGTGGCCTTGGTGACCTTGGTGGTGCTGGTGGTGCTGTCGTGGCGCGGTGGCCGTACCTACTGCAATACCATCTGTCCGGTGGGAACGGTGCTTTCGTTCTTAGCCCGCTTCTCGTGGCTGAAGATACGGTTCGACGAGGAGAAGTGCAAGAACTGCTCGATGTGCTCAAGGAACTGCAAGGCCGCCTGCATCGACTATAAGACGCACTCGGTGGACTATTCGCGCTGTGTGGTCTGTGGCAATTGTATCAGCAGTTGTAAGTTCGGGGCGCTGAAGTATTCGAGGAGCAAGGAACGAGGAACGAAGAACGAGAATACTCAGCCGACAGATCAGGGTAAGCGTTCGTTCCTTGTCGGTGCTGCTCTCGTAACCACGGCAGCGATGGCCCAGAAGAAGGAGAAGCTGATGGACGGCGGACTGGCTGAACTGGAGGACAAGGTGCAGCCGGAGCGGCAGACACCGCTGACGCCGCCGGGCTCGCTTTCGTTCGACTATTTTGCCCAGCACTGTACGGGTTGTCAGCTCTGCGTGTCGGAGTGTCCGAACAACGTATTGCGGCCTACGACCGACCTGATGCACTTGATGCTGCCCACGATGTCGTACGAGCGCGGCTACTGCCGTCCGGAATGTACGCGCTGCTCGGAGGTGTGTCCGGCAGGAGCCATAAAACTGGTGGACGAGGCCGAGAAGTCGTCAATCCAGATAGGTCATGCCGTGTTCGTCGAGAAAAACTGTGTGGCGGTGACCGACGGCGTGGAGTGCGGTAACTGCGAGCGCCACTGTCCGGCAGGAGCCATTGAGATGGTTGCCCTGCGTGAGGATGACGAGGAGTCGCCCTGGGTGCCTGCCGTCAATGAGTCGGCCTGTATTGGTTGCGGTGCCTGTGAATATGTTTGTCCCGCCCGTCCCTTCTCGGCTATCATGGTGGAAGGTCACGAGGTTCACAAAAAGATTTAGACTTATGGAAAAGAAGAATATATCGAGGAGGAGTTTCTTGAAACTGTTTAGTGCCGGTGCCGTGGGTACGGCTGCCGTCATGGCGGGCTGTAAGGACAAGAAACTGGTGGAGGTCACCGACGAGTATAAGAACCAGGTGGAACCGCCGGTGGGTAAGATGACCTACCGCGAGAATCCGAAGACAAAAGAAAAGGTGTCGCTCTTAGGCTATGGCATGATGCGCCTGCCGACGAAGGTGGACAATGAAAACGAGTTCGACCAGGAGATGATCAACCGTCAGGTGGATTATGCCATCGAGCACGGCGTGAACTACTTCGACACCAGTCCTGTCTACTGTCAAGGTAAGTCGGAGCACTGCACGGGCATTGCCCTGAGCCGCCACAAGCGATCGGAGTACTTCGTGGCCACGAAACTGTCGAACTTCAATCGCGACTACTGGAGCCGCGAGAAGTCGATAGAGATGTACCACAACTCGATGAAGGAGCTGCAGGTGGACTATCTGGACTACTACCTGCTGCATGCTATCGGCGGCGGTATGGATGAGTTCAACGGACGCTACGTGGACAACGGCATGATGGACTTCCTGATGAAAGAGCGTGAGGCAGGACGCATCCGCAACCTCGGCTTCTCGTTCCACGGGCAGAAGACGGTGTTCGACGAGATGCTGCGTCGTCACGACGAATACCACTGGGACTTCGTGCAGATAGAGCTGAACTACCTGGACTGGAACTTTGCTGACGAAATCAACCAGGGCAACGTCGATGCCAGCTACCTCTACGCCGAACTCGAGAAGCGCGGCATCCCTGCCGTCATCATGGAACCCCTGCTGGGCGGACGACTGGTAAAACTGCCGCAATACCTGATGAGCGAACTGAAGCAGAAGAACCCTGAACGTTCCGTTGCCTCGTGGGCCTTCCGCTATGCTGGTACGCCAGAGAGTGTGCTTACCGTGCTTAGCGGCATGACCTATATGGAGCACCTGAAGGATAATCTGCTGAGCTACTGTCCGCTGTTGCCGCTGACCAAAAAGGAACAGGACTACCTGCACGGCGAGGTGGCCCACCGTATTGTCGGTCTGAAGAATATCCCCTGTAACGACTGCAAGTACTGCATGCCTTGTCCCTACGGCATCGATATCCCTGCCATCTTCGTACATTATAATAAATGCAAGAACGAGGGCTCGCTGCCTATGGGTGTGGGTGACCCGGAATACCGTAAGCACCGTCGGCAGTACCTCATATCGCTCGACCGCGTGGTGCCCCGTGACCGTCAGCCCGATCATTGCATCCAGTGTGGCCAGTGTGAGCCTCATTGTCCGCAGGGCATCAAGATTCCGCGCGAACTGATGATGATTGACAAGATGATTGAAGAACTGAAAAGAAATGAAGAAGTGAAGAAGTGAATTTTTTTGCTTTTCACTTTTCACTTTTCACTTTTTTTCGTACCTTTGCACCCTGTTATGGGAAGAAAGATTGTTTTACTGCTACTTCTTGTTACACAGACCGTGATGGTTTGTGCTCAACAGACGGCCAATGAAAAGCAGGCTCGTCGTATCTTCAACCAGGCTTATAATCAGGTTTTTGGAGAACAGGGAGCAACACTCCGCTATGATGTGAATATCATTGGTGTCTATAAGACCAGTGGCACCATCTGGTATAGAGGTAAGAAGCAGAAGTTCGTCGACGAGCGCGTGAATACCTGGAACGACGGTACTACTGCCTATATGGCTTTCCGGAAGAAGAAGGAAGTGCAGATACACAACGCCAACTCAGACAAGAAGGACAAGTACAGCGGGAAGTTCAAATTCCATCCTGAGGACTTCGACTATAGCATTGCCGAGGACGAGGGTATGTTCCTTATTACGCTGAAACAGAAGAAGCAGGCTAAGGGGACGATCAAGATTATCAAGGCCTGGCTGACGAAGAAAGGCTATGAGCCTGTCAAACTTCGTATCAAGGTGGCGTTCATCTGGACTACTGTCAATGTCAGCAACTTCCGTTCAGGGGGTATCAGCGATGATATTTTCGTGTTTCCAAGCAGTCAGTATAAAGACTGGAAATTCGTAGACAAACGTAAAGAAGAATAGTAATAATAATAAAATAAGGTATGGGAGGTTTCTTTGGCTGCATCGCCGATAAAGAGTGCGTGAATGACCTGTTCTACGGCACCGACTACAATTCACACTTAGGCACCAAGCGTGCCGGTCTCGTAACGTTTGACCCCGAACGGGGATTCAACCGCAGCATCCACTCGCTGGAACGCGACTATTTCCGTTCGCGATTCGAGGACGAACTCGACTCGTTCCATGGCTGTCAGGGACTGGGAATCATCAGCGACACTGACCCGCAGCCCATCATCGTCAACTCGCACCTTGGCCGCTATGCCGTCGTCACGGTGGCGAAGATCAACAACCAGCGCGAAATTGCCGACGAACTGCTGGAGCAGCGTATGCACTTCAGCGAAATGTCGGCCAACAACATCAACCAGACGGAGCTGGTGGCGCTGCTCATCAACATGGGGAACTCGTTTGTGGAGGGCATTAACAACGTCTACCGCAAGATTGACGGTTCCTGCTCCATGCTCATTTTGACCGAGAACGGCATCATCGCCGCCCGCGACTTCCTGGGTCGTACGCCTATCGTCATTGGCCGCAAGGAGGGCGCCTACGCTGCCAGCAGTGAGACCTCCAGTTTCCCCAACCTCGACTACAAGGTGGTGCGCGACCTCGGCCCCGGCGAGATTGTACGGCTGCATCATGACGACATCGAGGTACTGCAGCCGGCCTTCGAGCGTGAGCAGATTTGCTCCTTCCTCTGGGTCTACTACGGATTTCCCGCCAGTAGCTATGAGGGCATCAACGTCGAGAAGGTTCGCGAGGATAATGGCCGCAAGTTAGGCGAGAAGGACGAGACCGAGGTCGACTGCGTCTGTGGTGTGCCCGACTCTGGTGTCGGCATGGCCTTGGGTTATGCCGAGGGCAAGGGCGTCCCCTATGAGCGCGCCGTACTGAAATATACGCCGACGTGGCCCCGCTCGTTTACACCCGGCAATCAGAGCCGTCGCGACCTGGTGGCCAAGATGAAGCTCATCCCCAATGGAGCCCTGCTGAAGGACCGCCGCGTGGTGTTCTGCGACGACAGTATTGTGCGTGGCACCCAGTTGCGCGATAATGTGCGTACTTTCTTCGAGTATGGTGCCAAGGAAGTCCACTGCCGTATTTCCTGTCCCCCGCTGGTCTATGGATGTCCGTTTATCGGCTTCACCGCCTCAAAGTCTGACCTGGAACTCATTACGCGCCGCATTATCCGCGACTTTGAGGGCGACGACAAGAAGAACCTGGAGAAATACGCACAGACCGACTCGCCAGAGTACCAGCGCATGGTCAGCGAGATAGCCCGCCGCTTGGGTCTGACGTCATTGAAGTTTGCCAAGCTGGAGGACCTGATTGAGGCCATCGGCATGCCCAAGTGCAAGGTCTGCACCCACTGTTTCGACGGCACCAGCTATTGCCACAGCCCCGAAACTGAGAAATACTTCTGATTATTTGGCCTTCTTCAGATAGGCCCCGTCCATATAGACGTCTTCTTCGAGTAGCAACTGCTCGAGGGCGGCGTCTATCTGTTCGTAGGGTAGGGGAATAGTGCGCAGTTCGGTGACGTGGTGGCGCTGACCGTCGGCTAACAGGCTGAGTATGAGCTGGCTGGCGCTTTGGGTCTTCTCGTTGTCCGTCAACTGACGCTTGTAGCTCATGCAGACATCGCACTGGCCGCAGTCGTGGTCGTTCTTCTCGCCGAAGTAGCGCAGCAGTTGGCGGCTTCGGCACTCGTCGGCCGTGTTGACATAACTGATCATGGCGTTGATGCGGTCGGTGTAGCGCTGGCGCAGATCGTCGTAGACGGCGGGCGGGAACATGAGGTGCTCGGAGTCCTCGCGGCGCTGCATATAGCGGACGTAGGGGGTACGCTTCTGGGGTATGAAGCTGATGATGCGCTTCTGTCCTAAGAGCTTCAGCATCTGATAGACCTGCGGTCGTGTAAGGCCTGTTTCATGGGCGATGAGGCCCTCGTCGATGAACGTGTAATCGACGAAGAGTCCGCCGTAGTTGCGCAGCAGGGCGGTGATGATGCGGTCTTCGTCGGGTTCCAGTTCTCCGAGCCGGTACAGCTGGTCACGGGAAAGAAGGAACATGACGCGGGCTTGGTTCTCCTGTTCTTCAATGTAGTCGACGTAGCCGGCGCGGTTCAGAATCTTCAGCGCGGAGTGTACCTGGATAGGGAAATGGTGGAACTTGCGACAGAAGTCATCGACGTTGAACTCGAAGGTGGCGTTGTAGCCCGAGCCTGTAGCCACTTGATAGTAGAAGGAAAGGTGGTCATAGACCGTACGAACGTAGTCCTTTTCTGGGAAGGTGTCGCTGATGCGCTTCAGCAACTTGCGCTGGTCGTTGCTGTTGTAGAGCAATACGGCGTAGGCCTTCTCGCCGTCGCGTCCGGCACGTCCCGCTTCCTGGAAGTAAGCCTCGATGGAGTCAGGGCAGTCCACGTGGACAACCAGCCGTACGTCGGGCTTGTCAATGCCCATGCCGAAGGCGTTGGTAGCCACCATGACGCGTACCTTGTCCAGCTGCCACGACTTTTGCCGCTCGTCCTTATCGGCGGCGTCGAGACCGGCGTGGTAGAAGGTTGTGGCGATTCCTTCGTTGTTCAACAGGTCGGACACCTCCTTCGTACGTCGGCGACTGCGGACGTAGACGATGGCCGTCCCCGGTACATTATTCAATATATGCAGCAGCTCATCACGCTTGTCGGCAGCTTCACGCACGACATAAGCCAAGTTGCGCCGTTCGAACGACATGCGGAAGACCCGCTTTTCAGTAAAGGCAAGACGCTCCTGAATGTCGTCGATGACGGTGGGGGTGGCCGTCGCCGTCAATGCCAGGACGGGAACTTCGGGAAAGTCGTGGCGGATGTCGGCAATCTCCAGATAGGAGGGACGGAAATCGTAGCCCCACTGTGAAATACAGTGGGCCTCGTCGACGGTGATGAAGCTGACCTTCATGTGGCGCAGCTTCGTACGGAAGATGTCTGACGATAACCGTTCGGGCGATACGTAGAGAATCTTGACGGCGCCGAAGACGGCATTCTCCAGGGTGGTCAGGATGCGGTTGTGTTCCATGCCGCTGTAGATGGCGGCGGCGCGGATGCCCCGGCGGCGCAGGTTCTGCACCTGATCCTTCATTAGGGCGATGAGCGGCGTGATGACGATGCAGACACCCTCCTGGGCCAGTGCCGGCACTTGGAAGGTAATCGACTTGCCGCCGCCCGTCGGCATTAGTCCCAGGGTGTCGTGACCGGCACCAATGGACTCGATGATTTCGCGCTGAACGCCGCGGAAGTCATCGTAGCCCCAGTATTTTTTAAGAATATCTTCAAACCTCTTCACTCGGCTTGATATCCTCAATCTGCAGCTGTACCTCGCTGCGCTTGTAGATGTTCTCCTCGATGGTGAAGACGATGTCGAACGAGCGCTTCGACTTGATGTAGCGGGCTGCCTGACTCTGGCCGAAGGCTATGCCGTTCATGACGTTCGACGACTTCGAGTCCACCAGTTCCAACTTGATGTGCTCCTGTTGACGCCCCACCACCTTCGACGTGCCGTAGTCATAGACATTGCGGGTGCAGAACAGCGGCTTGGGGTTGTCGGGTCCATGAGGCGCAAACTTCTTCAGGTCGTTGTGAAGTTTCTTGGTGATGTCCTTGAAGTCCACCTCCTCCTCAATATCGAGCGTAGCCTCTGTCTGTTCCGGCAGGATGTGCTCGTTGACATACTGCTGGAAACGACGTCGGAACTCGGGAATGTTCTCTATGGGCAGCGACAGGCCGACGGCATAGGTGTGACCACCGAAGTTTTCCAGGATGTCACGGCACGACTTCACGGCATCGTAGATGTCGTAGCCGGCTATACTGCGGGCCGAGCCCGTGGCCAGGTCGCCGCTGCGTGTCAGCACAACCGTGGGACGGAAGTAGAGCTCCGTCATGCGCGAAGCCACGATGCCGACAACACCCTTCTTCCAGTTCTCGTCGTAGAGTACGATGGAGTTGTGGTGCTTCTGGCTCTCTAACTTCTCGATAATCTGGTTGGCCTCCTCCGTCATCTGCTTGTCCACATCCTTGCGCTGCTCGTTGTATTCGTTGATGTGCGTGGCCATGGCCAGTGCCCGCTTGAAGTCCTTCTCCACCAACAGATCGACGGCCTCCGTACCGTTCTGCATGCGTCCTGAGGCATTGATGCGCGGTCCTATCTTGAAGACAATATCGCTCATCGTCAGCTCGCGTCCCGTCAGTCCGCAAATCTCGATGATGGCCTTGATGCCCACCGAGGGGTTCTGGTTCAGCTGCTTCAGACCGTGGAAGGCTAAGATGCGGTTCTCGCCCGTCACCGACACGATGTCGGCGGCAATGGAGATGGCACAGAACTCCAGCAGCGGGATGAGCCTCGAGAAAGGTATGCCGTTGTTCTTGGCAAAAGCCTGCATGAACTTGAAACCCACGCCGCAGCCGCAAAGGTGCTTGAATGGATAAGTAGAATCCTCACGCTTCGGATTGAGGATGGCCACCGCCGGTGGCAGGTCCTCATCCGGCACGTGGTGGTCGCAGATGATAAAATCTATGCCAAGCTGGTTGGCATAACTGATTTCGTCGATTGCCTTGATTCCGCAATCGAGCACAATGATGAGTTTCACATCATGTTCCGCCGCATAGTCCAGTCCCTTCTTGCTGA
Organism: uncultured Prevotellaceae bacterium; assembly: GCA_937898415.1. GTDB lineage: Bacteria > Bacteroidota > Bacteroidia > Bacteroidales > Bacteroidaceae > Prevotella. The sequence goes on from CALDLA010000068.1 coordinate 61,183, forward strand.
TGCCGTATCCCTCTTCGTAACGGTCGGGGATATAGTATTCAATGTTGGAATAGAACTGCTGCAGGAACTTATACACCAAAGCTACCGCCGTACATCCGTCAACGTCGTAGTCGCCATAGACCATGATACGCTCTTTACGCCCCATAGCGTCATTCAGCCTGTCGACCGCCACGTCCATGTCGTTCATAAGGAAGGGGTCTATCAGTTCGTTCAGCATGGGACGGAAGAAACGTTTGGCCGCCGATTCCGTCTTAATGCCGCGCTGAATGAGCAGGTCGGCCAAGACTGGGCTCATCCCAATCTTCTCTGCCAGCTCTTTAGCCGCCGCGGTTCTGTCGGATGTTGGTGGTTCGTAATTCCATTTGAAATGCATTTATATATTTATTTTTGTTCTTGTCGCTTAGGTGGCTAAAGGGTATAATACCCCAAATTAGCCTCCAAAGATAAGAATAAAAATTGGAATGACCAATAACAGAGCCGATTTTTTAACAGAAAAAAAGAAATGGAGCGCTATGACTGCCTGTTCACCATCGCTGCCACGCAAGAGTCTGACCATACGTTCTCGGCCGTTTCCACCATATCGATGATGGTGTAGATGGGTAGGATAAGACCGAGGACGGCGACGGGAGCACCGATGCCTGACATCAGGGAGAATGTCAGGAAATAGCAGCCCATGGGAACGCCGGCATTGCCAATAGCAGAGATGACGCTGATGAACGTCCAGAGCACGATAGTGCCGAGGGTGAGCGACGTGCCGCCTTGCTGCATAACGAAGAGAGATGTGACGAGGATGAAGGCGGCACAGCCGTTCATATTGATGGTGGTACAGATCGGCAGTACAAAGCGGGCTATATGCTTACGAATGCCCAGACGGTTCTCAGCCGTATCCATCGTGACGGGCAGCGTGGCAGCACTGCTCTTGGTGAAGAGGGCCATCAGCACGGCGGGCATCATGCGCGCCAAAACCCGGACGGGGTTCAAGCCTCGTGACAACAGGAAAAGTGGCAGCACGATGAAGAACTGGATCACATTGCCACTGAGCACCACCAGTACGTACCTTCCAACGGAGTCGGCCACCACGCCGGCAGTGAGTTGTGCCGAGAGTTGGGCGGCGAAGGCCACAATTCCGAGGGGCAGCGTCCAGATAAGGCCGCGGATGAGCAGGAAGAGCAGTTCCTGCAGGCCGTGGAGCCCTTTCACCACGACCGCCTTGTTCTCTGATTCAGGAAGTTTCGACAACCCGATGCCAACGGCGAAGGCTAACAGTAGCAGTGAGAGCACGTTGCCTTCGAGGAAGGGCTTGATGATGTTGTTAGGGATGACGCTGACAAGATGTTCCGAGTAAGTGACTGAGCGTTGGACAGGATTTGAAAGACCCGAATCCTGGGACAAGGATTGCAGGTCGGCTCCGGCAACGGAGTCTATCGGTAAATTACCAGGTGCTATAAGCACATAGAGCACCGCCCCCACGACGGCAGCCGCAAAGGTGGTGAGCAATGTGTAGGTCAGTGTGCGGCCAAAGACGCGCCCCGAGCCTTTCGAGCCAAAGGTGGCAAAGGTGGTAATGACGGCCAGTACGATCGTTGGCACAGCCAACAACTGAAACAGCCGCGTATAGACGGTTGCCACGAAGTTCATCACCTCGTCGAGCCACCCTGACCCGAATAGCCCTAATATTGCGCCAACGACGAGCGCTCCTATCCATATCAGTGTTCTTTTCATCTTATAATGCAAACGTCAAATTCATGTAAATATTGCGTCCCTTCTGCGGAATATGGTTCCAGTCGGCGTAGGTGGCATAGTATTTGTCGAGGAGGTTCTCGATGCCGGCACGAACGACGAACGACGAAAAGCGGTACTGCGCCGAGAGGTTGATGATAGCCCATTCACTGGCTGGCGTTTCCCCGTATTTCTCGCCGTAGTTGCTTTGGCGCGTATTACCTTTCACGACTGCTTGTGCCTGAAAATGCTGGTTCTGGTATTGCAGTTCCGACTGCCAACTGATGGGCGAAATCATTGGCAGCACGTCGCCCTCGTCATCTCGTCCTATGCTGTAAGCCAGGTTCGTGTTCCACGTCAGCCACGGCTGAATCTGCCACCCAGTGCTCAGCTGGGCGTTGGCAATGGTAGCATGCGCAATGTTGCCGTACACCTTCACACCCTCGGCATCAACGGTCATCGCACTCAGACGCCGTTCGAACTGCCCGATGATATAGTTTGAGAAGAAGAAGGCATTCGCGTCGATGGTGAAGTTAAAAGTGGGGAGTGAGAAGCGAAAAGTGCCGTTCACCTCGATGGCGCTCTCGTTCTTCAGCCTCGGGTTGCCGATGTAGTCGTACTGGTCGAACGTGTTGTTCAAGTAGTAGCCGTAGGCCTCGGTCACCGTAGGTGCACGACTGCCCCAACCGCCGCCGATGGAAAGTTGAGAGTGGAGAGTTGATAGTTGATAGCTTGCAGCAATGCGCCCCGTCGTCTGGTGATACTGCTGCTTCATGCCTGGGAAGAAGACGCTCAGCGCCTTGTAACCCTCGTCGTTGTTCAGCCGCTGGTGCTGCCACGAGAGTTTTCCTGAGACATTCAGTGTGTGACGCTCACTCAGGGCAATGCGGTCGCTGAGGGCCACGCCTGTGTTCAGCGTCCCAACGTCGGGCCATGTCACCATATACATCGGCGCAGCACCGCCGGGATACATCGTCATGTCGGCAAACAGACGGTTGTAGTACAGGTCGTAGTTGGCCGTCAGCTCATGACCGCCTCTCGTGCTGCGTGCCAGACTGTATAAGCCCGCCGTCCAACTCTCACCCGGCATGTCCATGTGTATCTGCACGTCAGGACGATGGGTGTCGTCCATCACGTGGGTGATGTGGTTGTAGTAGACCTTCGTTTCCCACGACTGGCGCCTGTACGACAACGAGGTAATAAAGGCCTCGGCCTTCGCCACGTCCATGTTCAGTGCAGGATAACCTACGTCCGTTGCACGGTCGAAGATGAAAGTACCCTCGATGGCGTCCTGCGGAGAGAGACGGAATCCGAAGTTGTCGTAGGCGTTCACCTTTCGGAACTGCGAGAATAATACCTCGCGACCGCCGCCCTCCTTGTAGTTGCCGGCATCACGGTAAAAGACGCCGCCGTTGTTGTAGAACGACTGTGTAGATACTGCTGCATCGGCACCGTATACTTGCATGTGACCATTGCTCTCGTAGCCGGCATCGGCTCCAGCATGGAAAGCATCGCCGTTAAAGCCTGCCCTCCGCAACTTCAAGTCCAGCGCCCCGCCGATATTGCCTGTCGCCTGCGGATTGCCGTTCAGTCCTGAGTTCAGCAGGATGCTCTGCAGGTTGCTGCTCTCCACATAACTGGTCACGGGATCCATCTTGTCCGTGCAGGCATAGAAGATTTTCATGCCGTCGATGGTGGTCGACACACGCTCAGTAGCCATGTTGTTCACGATGGGTTCCCAGGCGTACGAACCGCGCCGTACCAGCGAGACGTGCGACAACTCACGCAGGTGTTCGTCAATCGAAGCCACTTGGCCTTTGGCTGATCGTCTGCCGCCCTGTCCCCGAGACACGACCACCACCTCGTCTATCCGTTGAGGCTCAGTGGCGGCCGTGTCAGACATCATTATGGATGATAGCAAGAGAGTTTCAATCATATCGTCACATCCCAGTACAACGAACTAAGTTCCTCGCCGCCTGCCACGATGTTGCCCTGTGCGGCCTTCACCGTCAGGTGAATGCGCCAGAGACCCGTCATGGTCAGGTTGATAGTGCCCGCGTAGCTGCCGTCGGCCTGCTTAACAAGCGACGTATTGCCGGGCGAGGTGTGGTTGCCCATGTCAGGCATGCGCGGGTCGATGTCCACGGTGAAGTTTTCCTCCGCTAACGCATAAGGCACGGTGGCCTTGGTGCTCTTCTTCGAGACGTAGGCCGTGATGGTGTTTGTGCCGGTCTTGAAATCGAGGGGGTTCACCAGGGAGAGGTAGTAGGTGGCATCGCTTGCCTTGAACGACTTCAGCCAAGCCTGTCCGTCGGGCAGGGCGTTGACAACGATGTCGTGTTTCTCAATGCCGCCCTTGCCGCCCAGCACCTGCGCGTCGTAGGAGAGCGTCCACGAACCAGCCTCGCTGGTGTTCATCAGGAACGATACCCACGTGCGCTTCACGGCCAGATAGCTGTCGTTGAAGCTGGCGGCATCGGGGCCTATGGGTGTGCTGTGGTACATATCCATTTTCACCATGTGCATCAGCGGTGTGATGCCTGTCAGTTCGAAGTTCTTGATATAGTTGCCCGTTGCTTTCTTCGTAGCGACGAAGAATATCTCGTTGTAGCCATTGTGGAAGCCGCCCGTCTTGGTATAGCCGAAGATATTGTACTTTCCGTCCACCTCCGTCTGTAACTCCGGCACAATCTTCACCGTCTGCAGGAACTTATACACCTGCAGCGCCTCCTCGGCCGAGCAGCAATCGACGTCATCCGTGATTGTGATTCCTGGAATCTCGATTCCTGCCACTACGCCGTTGTCGTTGCTGTTGCAGGCAGTCAGTGCAACAGCGGCCAGAGCCAAAAACAATCCTTTTACTTTTTTCATTGTCCTTACCGTTATTAAAATGAATACTATTTATTATGTCTTTCCGATGATGCAAAGTTACGGCAATTTCCGCAGTTCCACAATCCCACATGTGCGGCATTCTATATACCATCATTAGGGTATCAGTTGCCTTGTAGTCAATACAATCGGCATTCTGACCCACAGCGGACCGATTGTAGTCATTACAAGGCGGCGCAACCAGATGGTCGCGCCGCTGAGTTGTGTCCTCGATTGGATTAATATCCGGGGTTCTGGGCGATGTGGAGGTCTTCGCCGCTCAGGCCCGTGGGGATGGGCTGGCGGTAGTGCTTACCGCGGACGTTATTGTATTTGGCCACGAGGTGGTTGTGTACCTTGGTGAAGTAAGCCTCCTGATCGGGGGTGTAAGTATTGCCGAGCGCGGTCTTCCAGTCGTCGGCAAAGTGCTTGTAGTTCTTAACCTGCTGCACGCTGCTGATGAGGTCCTTCCAGCGGTAGCTGTTGAGCACTGAGAACTGCTCATAGGTGAACTCGTAGTCCCATTCGCGCTTGATCTGGTCGAACGTGGGGGCACTGACGGACTCGATGCCGGCACGAGTGCGCAGCTGGTTGAAGGGCTCGGCGGCCTCAGCGTTGCGCCCCAGCTGCACAAGGGCCTCGGCCTTGGTGAGCAGCACCTCGGCGTAGCGAATCTCGATGCGGTCAACCGAGTTCTTCGTAATCTCGAGGTTCTCGCTGTTCTCATAGCTCTGATCGACGCCCTTGCCGTTGACGGGCGTGTAGACGGGCGAGTAGTAGTGATGGACGTTGCCGGTCTCGGGGTTCTTCACCTCGACGAAGTAGGTCTCAGCCAGACGCTTGTCGTTGGGCTGCTCACGCTTCCAGTCGTCGTAGAGGTTGTCATCGGCTACCTCGGTGTGGTTCTGTGTGTAGCCGTTGCCGTACTCGCCATTCTGGAACGGGAAGGTCCACGAGCAGTGCGTCTGGTGGTTGCCCTGGGCATCAATCTTGTCACCGTCGTGTGCGATAGTAAAGAGGTGCTCGTTGGTGCCGCGCTTGTTGCTCTCATAGTCGCGGCCGTAGAGCTTGCGGTAGTCGGGGTCGAGCTTCAGCAGACCGCTGCTGATGACCTTGTCGGCATACTCGACGGCCTTCTCCAGGCGACTGTCGGTCTTGGTGAACTGCGGATCGGTCTGTGTGTCGGCGATAGCCTGTACCTCAGCAGCCGACAGGGGGTTGTCGCCCCAGACGAGGTAGGCACGGGCCAGTAGTGCCTCAGCAGCCTGCTTCGAAGGCACGCGGGGGTCGCCGTCGTAGTTCTTCAGCAGCTGTTCGGCGTCGGTCAGATCGCTGACAATCTGGTTGAAGACCTCGTCGATGCTCTTACGATCAGTGGTGCTGCCGCCCTTCTCTGTGAACACGGGCACCTCGCCCCACAGCTGCGCCAGCTTCAGATAAGCCAGGGCGCGCAAGAACTTAGCTTTGCCCACAGCGGCGTTGTAGCCTGCCTGTGTCACCTTCTTTTCTTTGAGCAGGTTGTCGATGGTGGCGATGGCCTCGTTGTCCTGGGCGATGCCGAGGAACAGGTGGTTGAATATCTTGACCTGATACCACGTCTTGTCGTTCTGCTCGAAGCGGCTGTTCACGGGACCGGCCTCACTCTCCTCACCCTCGAACGAGATGAGCTTGTTCGAGTTCAGCTCAATGATGAACGAGAAAGATGAGCTGAGCGGCTGCCAGTGGCTGTAGACGCCGTTGACGAGAGAGAGGGCGCTGGCGTCGTCGGCCACGACGTTCTCGTCGGTCACCTGATTATTATTACTGTTGTTGTCGTCATCGTCGGACGAGCATGATACGAAACCCAGTGAAAGGGTTGTTGCCAGAACGGCACTGAGAATGATGTTTGCTTTCTTCATACTGAAATCTCCTTTTTACCTTTAGTTAATACTCTATGAATTATAATGTGATGTTTACTCCGAATACAAAGCTGCGCGATGAGGGGTATGCGCCGCTGTCTGTGCCACTGGCCACCTCAGGGTCGTAGCCCTTGTAGGGGGTGATGGTGAATAGGTTCGAGGCGGTGGCATAGACGCGCACACTTTGAATCTTGAAACTTGGATCTTGAAACTTGAAACTATACTCGATGGTGAGGTTACGCAGCTTCAGGTAGCTGGCGCTCTGCACGTAGCGGCTGTCGATGTAGCCGAGGGGACGGGCGTTCGAGGCCAAGGGCAGGGTGTTGCCGCCATTCTGCGGCGTCCATGAGTCCTTGACGGTGCTGAGCACGTTGTACGAGTCGTTGGTCAGTTCCAAGCGGCGCCCCAGAGCGTTGTACACCTCGTTGCCGTAACTACCGGCGAACGATGCCGAGGCATCGAGGTTGCGCCACGTGATCTGCGTGGAGAAACCGTAGACGATGTCGGGCTGGGTGCTGCCGAGGATCACGCGGTCGTTGCCGTCGATGCGATTATTGCCGTCGGTGTCGGCGAACTTCAGGTCGCCGGGCTTCGGCGTCAGGCCGTTGACGGTGGGCAGCTTCGTCACGTCCTCGTCCTGCTGCACGATGCCGATGAACTGCAGGCCGTAAAACGAGCCGAGCGATTCGCCCTTGCGCAATATCTGTTGGTTGTCGGCGCCCAGGATCACGTTGTTCGTTGCGCCCATATCGGTAATCTCGTTGTGGTTGTAGGCGGCGTTGGCGTTGATAGTCCAATTCAGATGCTTCCTCTGGATGAGTGTCGTGCTGACGGCCAGCTCCACGCCCTTATTCACGACGTTGCCCACATTCTGCAACTGGGTGGTGACACCCGAGGCGAAGCCCATCGGAACGACCAAGAGCAGGTCGCTGGTCTTCTTGTAGTAGGCGTCGAACACCACGCTGACGCGGTCTTTCCACAGGCCGAGGTCGATGCCGGCGTTATACGAGGCGGTGGTCTCCCATTTCAGGTTGTCGTTGGCCGTATTTTGCTTCGAGTAGCTGCTACTGCCTGCATAAGAGCCCGTGGCGTAGCTGGTACTGAAAGCATAGTCGCTTATTTCCTGGTTGCCCACCAGTCCGGCTGAGGCGCGCACCTTCATATAGTCGATGCTGCGGACGCGGCGCAGGAAGCGCTCCTTGTCAACGTTCCACGACAGGCCGAGCGAGGGGAAGTAACCCCAGCGATGGTCCTTGGAGAAACGGCTGCTGTTGTCGGCGCGGAAGGTGGCGGTGGCGTTGTAGCGGTCGAGTTGCGTGTAGTTGACGCGGGCGATGATGCTGTTCAGCGAGGCCTCGCTGATGCCGGTCTGCGGGGTATAGACCTCCGAGCCGTCGCCCAGGTTGTACTGCTTCAGCGTCTCGTTCGTGAAGTGATTGGTGCGGATGGCGCTGTAGGTCGAGGTCTGCGTCTGACGGGTGTAGCCGCCGAGGGCTTCCACATGGTGCTGGCCGAAGTCGTGGGCGTAGGTGGCGGTGTACTCCTGCTGCCACACGTCGGTCTGCCGGTTGCCCGTGCCGCCGATGCCCTGTGTGGCCAGTCCCAGTGAGGTGTAGCCCCCTGAGAAATAGTTCTGAGTGAGCTTCTCGCTGTTCAATCCGAGCGATGCCTTCAGCGTCAGGTGTCCGATCTGGTAGGTTGCCCAAACATTGCTCAGCAGGTAGTTGTTAATATTTTCGGCCACGCTCTCCTTGAGGTCATAGACGGGATTGGCGGCGTGGTCGCCGATGGCGAAGTAGGCGTACTCGTAGGGGTTCTTGAAGTTGTAGCTTCCGTCTTGATTATAGACGCTGATGACGGGCGGCATCAGCAGGGCATAGACAAAGCTGTTGGTGATGCCTGCCGAGAAGGGCGACGAGTTGAACACCTTCGCCTCGGCGGTGGTCAATCCGTTTTGCTTCGAGCGGCCGTAGGTGGCGTTAACGCCGAAATGTAGTCCTTCCTGCAGCTCCCACTCCACGTTGGTGTGAAAGTTGTAACGCTGGAAACCAGAGTTTAGGATGATGCCATCCTGGTCGGTGTAGTTGGCTGAGAAGGCGTAGCGGTTTTTCTCCGTACCGCCGTTGATGCTCAGTTCGTGGGTCTGCTGGATGGCGGTGCGCAGCACGGCGTCCTGCCAGTCGGTGCCCTTGCCTAATGCGGTAATTTCGGTATCGGTGTAGCCGCCCTTATTGCTGAAGTAGTCCTTCTGGAATTGTGCCCACTCTGAGGCTCCGAGGAGGTCGAGCTTCTTAGTGGCGTTGCTGACGCCGAAGCTGTAGTTGTAGCTGATGTGAGCCTTGCCCCTGCCCAGTTTGCCCTTTTTGGTGGTGATGAGGATGACGCCGTTGGCACCGCGCGAACCGTAGATCGCGGTGGCCGAGACGTCCTTCAGCACCTCTATCGACTCGATGTCGTTAGGATTGATGGTTGCCAGTGGGTTCAGGCTGCCCTCGATGGCGCTGAGCCCCGTGCTGTTGATGGCGGCGTCCTTGAAGTAGATAAAGCCGTCAACCACGTAGAGCGGTTCGTTCGAGGCGTTGACTGAATTGCCGCCTCGGATGCGGATGTGGCTGTCGGCACCAGGCTGTCCGCTTGTAGCTGTGACGGCCAGTCCTGCCACCTGTCCGCTTAACGCACCGTCTAGGGTGGGGGTAGTAGCCTTCTCAAAGATATCGGCCTTGATGGTAGTCACGCTACCCGTCAGTTGGTTGCGCTTCTGTGTGCCGTAGCCTACCACAACCACCTCGTCTATTCGGCTGGAGTTGTCGATGAGCGTAATCTCCACGGGTTCCTCGAAGTCGTACACATCGACGTCTATCGGACGGTAGCCCACGTACTCCACACGTAAAGTCAGCGGTGCCTCCTTCTTGGTCTGCAGTGCGAACTTACCGTCGATATCCGTCACGACACCTTTCCCCTTCTCTGACTTCACGATGACCGACGCGCCAATCAGCGCCTCACCGCTTCTCGCATCCTTGATGCTGCCTGTTATCAGTCCTTGCGCCAGCGCATAGAGGGGGCTGATTGCAACAACCGTTGCAATGAACAATCTCTTTACCATATCCTTACCTTTTAAACCTTTTTACCTTATATTCAGCAGACCGTACTGGTGGTTATACTTCGTGCCATTCTCGAGCACCCATTGCAGGAAACGGTTGATGGCCTCATCTGTGTCGTTGAACGTGATGGCGACTTTCTCAATATCAACCACTGCGGGCTTAGAGCTTTCGAGAATTGTCAGCACCTCGTCAAGCGTACCGTTGAATCTTTCAGCGACGTCCTTCTTAAGGTCGAGACCCACGAGGGTGAGATTACTCTTCAGGTGACGGCTCTGGAGGTCGAAGATATTTGAAAGGGTGTTGAACGTTACACCCAGCGGGTCCTTTGCGATTGCGGTGTTCAGAAACAGATCATCGCCAGCGATACGCTTGCCCCGGAAGTTTGTGTTGTTTTCACCAAAGTGATGGGCGAACGAAGAGGCGACGGATGTGGCGTTGCTGCCGCTGTAGATGGTGATGCGCTCGAAGGTATTGTTCTTCACCTCATCGTCGAACTCATCGCCGAGGAAGAAGAGCTGCTTCAGTTTCTTGGCGTTCAGGTGCTTCCCCTCCAGTAGCCGTGCTGCCTCAGAGCTGCGGGCAGTAATGGGCAGCACGGCCGTTTCTCCGAAATATAACAAATGGCAAAAGTTGTCTGTTGAGGTTCCTTCCTGCTGGACAATGGTGACCGTGAGGTCGCTCTCTGTCTGACCTTTGGCTATCTGGAACACGACGCCCGGCTCCGTCTTGGCATACTCTTCAATCCACTTTTCAACTAATGGACGGGCAAAGCGCGGACTCTTTATCGTGCGTACATTATTATTAGTACTATTATTGTCTGCCCAGGCACTTGTCAGGTTCAGGCTCAGAATGGCTGCGATGATTACTACTGCTTTCTTCATATCTTTGCTTATCGTTATGTTTCTGGGTGCAAAGGTACGGCGGTTTTCGCACACCGGCAATCCCCTCCTTATGTCATTCTGCCTACCACGTACATGGTATTTCGTTCATTTGTGCTGATATTTGCGGGAAAAAGCGTAACTTTGCAGCCAAATTCTGATAGAACGATGGCTATGGAACAAGCAATATTTCGTAGGAGTGAGCTATTGCTCGGCAACGAGGCGATGGAGCGTATCGCCCAGAAACGGGTGATTATCTTTGGCGTGGGCGGCGTAGGCTCTTGGTGCGCCGAGAGCCTGGTGCGCAGCGGCATCCGCCAGTTGACGATTGTAGACAGCGACCGCGTGTGTGTGACTAACATCAACCGTCAGCTGATGGCGACGACGAAGACGGTGGGACAGGTGAAGGTGGAGGCGCTACGTGAGCGGCTGCTCACCATCAACCCGCAGGCGGAGATTACCGCGCTACAGCAAGTGTTTTCCGAGGAGACTGCTGAGGAGTTTCATTTGGAGGAATATGCCTACATCATCGATGCCATCGACTCGTTGAAAGACAAGGCGGCGCTCATCCTCTTGGCCTGTCGTACGAAGGCCAAGTTGTTCTCGTCGATGGGGGCTGCCCTTAAGCTCGACCCTACGCGCATCAAGGTAACGGAGTTCTGGAAGGTGGAGGGCGACCCTTTGGCTCGTGCCTTACGAAAGAAATTCAAACACTACGGACAATTCCCGGAGAAGAAATTCCAGGTGGTGTATAGCGACGAACTATTAGAAAACAAAGGGTGCCCGCCTGATATAGACGAGACACCCTCATTATTCAATAAGCCACAAACGAATGGCTCATTAGCTCATATCACCGCCATCTTCGGCTTCATGCTGGCGGGCCTTGTTATTCAAGACGCCATAACGGCTTAATCTTCTTTGACGATCGGATATAGTTCTATAAACTCGCCTTGATGGTTTTGACCATCGTTGATGAGTTCGGCAAACTTCTGGCCGACGGTCTCAATGTCGTGGAAACCGGGGAGAGACATGTTGCCGTTCAGGTCGGTGGTGGTGGGACCTGGGTGAACGGAGAACGTCTCCACAGGCGTTTCCGACTGCTGAAATTCTATCGCCATCACACTTATCATGGCATTCTGCGCGGCCTTGCTGGCGACGTAGGCCAACGGGTGCCAGTAGGGACTGATCTCTGAGGGTACGGTGATATTTGCGACACGTCCGCCGTTCTTGGCTATCAGGGGAATTAGCGCCTTGGTGAGGGCGAAGGTGCCAATGAAGTTCACGTCGAGGGTTTCCTTAATCACGTTGATTTCCGTATGCTCACTATCCACACTCATATCGCCAGGAATACCGGCATTGTTCACGAGAAGCGTCAATTCTGGATATTTCTCGTTGATTTCTTTCGATGCCTGTTCGATACCGTCGAGGTCTTTCAGTTCGATGTTCACCCAACCGAGCACGTCAATACCCAAGGCTTTGAGTTCGCTGATGGCTTTCTCTGCCCGCTGTTCGTCACGTGCGCCGATGATGACTTTCCAGCCGCTAAGGCCGAGATGCTTCGCAATTCCGAAGCCGATGCCTTTATTGGCACCGGTTACTAAAACAATCTTCTTACTCATTTTATGTCTTTTATTTTTTGATTTATTCTTTATACCACTTCTGCCACGACTTCAATCTCAACCAATGCCCCTTTCGGCAAAGTCTTGACGGCCACGGCAGAGCGTGCGGGATATGGCTCCACGAAGAATTCCGCATAGACAGCGTTCATATCGGCAAAGTCGTTCATATCGGTCATGAACACCGTAGTCTTTACCACATTAGCCATTGTCAGACCTACTTCTTCCAGAATCGCTTTCACGTTGGTCAGCGACTGGCGCGTCTGTTCCTTGATACCTCCCTCAACGAACTTTCCAGTGGCGGGGTCGATGGGAATCTGCCCAGAGGAGTAAACGAGATTGCCCACTTTGATGGCCTGACTGTATGGGCCGATGGCAGCAGGTGCCTTTGTTGTATTAATCACTTCTTTCATACCTGTTATTATTAGAGCTTCTTTATTAAATCCTTGACCATAAATATAGTAGTTGCAGTATGTCCTGAGTCGCCAAGACGCTGAGGAATATGCCGGAAACCACAGCCTCCAAGAACAATCCCATTGTCAGCAGCAACCCAGTAGCCAGCATTCTTCCCTGCCAGCGAATTGAAGACATGCTCCGTCCGAGGGTCATCATAAACAGTGTTGACCAGCGGAGCACCATATTCCTCAAAAACGGAACGGATGATATTGGCCAACTGTAGCTGGTCTTTCTCTTCTATATGTCTGATGTCTGCCATATCATCTTCCTATATTATATATTCCACGCCCACGTCGGTCAGGATGTGCTGCATGAAATAGACCACCTGCTTGCGCCACCATGCCCAGTCGTGGGCGACATCGTGGCCCCAGTAGTCAATCCAGGCAGGAACGTTCTTCTCCTTCAGCAGGGCATCCATCTGACGAGTGCTGTCGAGTAGTTCGTCCTCCCAGGCTCCCTGGCCCACGCACATCACGATGCGGCGGTGGCGGTACAGATCCCAATAGGGATGGTCGGCAGGCATCGAGCGCAGGAAGTCGTAGGGCGAGTTGTCGTAGATGAGCGGATCGCTGTAGTTGGGGAAGAAATAGCCTGCGTAGTAGAGCCCGCTCAGAGCCAGCAGCGTGTCAAACAAATCTGGGCGACGGAAGAAGAAGTTGCCGGCATGGAAACCGCCCATGCTGCAGCCCGTGACGATAAAGGTCTCGTCGGGATGGCGGCGCACTTCGGGGATGAGTTCGTCGGTAATGTAATGGAACCATCGCTCGTGCAGTTCAATGCGGCGGTGATAGTCACCCTGCAAGTCGCTCCACGTCTCGCGGTCGATGCTGTCAACACAGATAAGTCGGATGAGTCCGCGGTCGATGAAGCCGGAGAGCACACCCACCATGTCGAAGTCCTGATAGTCGTAGAAACGTCCGTCCTGCGACGGGAAGACCAGCACGGGATGTCCCTCGGTGCCGTAGGTCTTGTATTCCATGTCACGCCCGAGGGCGTTGCTGTATTTCTTCACGTAATTAATTTCCATTTACTACTGCTTTGCGTGTACATAATTAATAAACTCCTGCACCTCGTCCATCGTGTTGAGACGGACGGTGTACATCTGCTGTCCCATGGCTGCCGAGAACAGTTCGGGCATGCGCTCACACATCATCATCTGTCCGCTGTAGCGATTCTTCACCTCATTGTGGCTGTGGTGGTAGCGGTAGATATCGCGGCGGCTGGCGAAGGCACAGTAATAGGGCTTGCCCTCCTCGGTGCGCAACTCGTCGAAGGCCACCATGTCGGCCCATACTTTATACACATCAGTCGAATGTGCGTAGTTGATCATGTCGGGCGTGTAACCTCCTGCAGGGCGCATGTTTACTTCCAAGGCCACGAAGTCGCCGATATTACCAACTCCGGGGCGGTCGCTGTCGAGACGGAAGAACTCCAGATGTACGAAGCGGCTCACCACGCCGAAAGCCTTCACCGTGCGGCGGCCCAGCTGGCGCAATGGATCAGGCATCTCCTTATCGACGTAGTACGACAGGTCGAGCTTCAGGTTCACGATGTCCATGATGGACGTCGGCCAGACGGTCATCGACTCGAACAGCGGCTCGCCTTTGCTGTCGATGACGGCATCGTAAGAGCATATCTCGCCCGTGATAAACTCTTCGACCACGTACTGGTTGGCGTGCGCTTCCTTGGCGTAGAAGTCGGCCAGCTCCGCCTCGTTGTTAATTTTGTAAGTACCGCTGGCACCCACGCCCACATCGGGCTTGGCGATGATGGGATAGCCCACCTCAACAGCAAAAGCAGCCACGGCCTCGCGTCCTGCCGAAGCCAGCGTCTGTCGCGCCGTCGGTATGCCGCCCTCCAGATAGTGCTTCTTCATCTCCGACTTCTCCTTGATGCTGCGGATGCGGTCGGCCTGTATGCCCGTCACGACGTTGAAGTCCGTGCGCAGCCGGGCGTCCTGCTCCAGCCAGTACTCGTTGTTCGACTCAATCCAATCGATGCGTCCGTAGCGGTAGGCGAAGTAGGCCACACCGCGATACACCTCGTCGTAGTTCTCCAGCGAGTTCACGTGGTAGTACTCCGTCAGCGATGCCTTCAGTTTGGGCTGCAACAGGTCGTAGTGTACGTCGGCGATGGCCAGCACCGTCACGCCGTTCTGACTGAGCCGCTGGCAGAACTGCCAGTACGTATGCGGGAAATGGGGCGATATAAATACGAAATTCATAAGCCTAATCTTTATTTTTGCGTGCAAAGGTACAACTTTCTCTGCAGAATCCGCACTATGGCACGAATAAAAATGATTAAATCCCCAGACCACCTTCAAAATGCCTTTCCATAGCCTTCGGCTGCTGGACGCGGGAGTTGGGAGCCACGTCGTGCGTCACCCAGATATTACCGCCGATAACGGAGTTGTGGCCAATGGTGATACGGCCCAGAATGCTGGCATTGCTATAGATAGTGACGTTGTCCTCGATGATGGGATGGCGGGGTATGTTGAGCATATTGCCATCGCTGTCTTTTTTAAAGCTCTTGGAACCGAGAGTCACACCCTGATAGAGCGTCACGTGGCTTCCGATGATACAGGTCTCGCCAATAACCACTCCAGTACCGTGATCAATGGCAAAGTATTCACCTATCTGCGCACCGGGATGGATGTCGATGCCCGTCTCTGAATGTGCCAGCTCGGTGATGATGCGTGGAATGACGGGCACCTGCAGTTCGTGTAGCTTGTGGGCAATACGATAGTGGATCATGGCTTTCGTCACAGGATAGCTGAAGATAATCTCGCCAT
>CALDLA010000069.1 GCA_937898415.1 uncultured Prevotellaceae bacterium
TCGGGAACTTCCTTCTCGGCCTCGTCGGGATTAACCTCAGGAGCAGCCTCGCCAAGGTAAGTCAGCTGGAAGTTGTCTACGCAAACCCAGTTGCCGGTGCATCCCTTCATAGCGGCTTCAATCTTCAATTCTTCGCCTTCAGCAAGAGTCGTCTCAACAACGACGGTCTCACCAGCTACAGCAACGGCAGTGCTGTCTGAATTAGCTACAAGATAATAACCCTGACCATTGGCATTGTCATTACCCTGCTCCAGATTCTGCATCTCGGCAGTGAGCTTATACTTACCAGCGGGCAGACCCGTGACCACCTGTGCCAGTGTGCCGTCAGAGAGTTTGCCAGGAGCTTGAGTCCATCTTTCTACAAACTTCTCACCTGTACGATAAGAGAAGTTGTAGTTATTGGCAACATTACCACCATCAGTAGAGGTCCAGCCTTCGATATTTCCAAGTTCGAAACTTGGGTTCACAAGAGCGAGCGTCATGTTTGAACCAGCAGTAGTCTGAGCCTTGGCAGCCGGGATGTAAGCAGCGCGGAGTGCTGCAATGTTTGCATACTCACTTGCATTGTACTTAGCCAGAACCTCAGCTGCAACAGCAGCACCAGTCTCATCAAGCTGGCTATAAGCCTCATTCAGGGCTTCGCAAGCCTTAATAGCATCGATGGCTGCATTTACAGCATCGCCGAACTTGTCAAGATCCTTGTCTTCGTCGTAAGCAGTCTTGGCATTTGCGAGAGCTGTAGCATCGTCCGTCGTCTTAACGGCGGCTGTTGCTGCTGCAAAGGCACCAAGGACTTCAGCTGCGTTATAACCGGCATTATAACCTGAATAAGCCTTCCAGTAAACAGCCGTTTCAGAAGGACGAGCTGCACTTTCGTCATTGCTCAGGTAAATATCACGACCTACACAGTGGAATGCGAAGCCCTTACCTTCTTCGTAAGTGATGGTCCACAATGCAAGGTCCTTACCGTCCTGTCCATAGTTAGGAGCGGTACCGTCCAGACCGAAGATAACATCATTGACTCCGGCAGGCTGTGAATTCAGATACTGTTCACCAGCCCAGTACGTACGGCGAGTGCCATCCAGATTATAAATAGGTACCTGATACTGACCAGCGTGGTCACCGTCAAGCGGAGTCACGGTAAAGAAGCCGCCATTTCCCTTATTTGCAGTAGCCGTAGCAAGGTCTGCAACCTTAACATCCCATCCGTCAGGAGTGTAAAGAACCAGTCCTGCTTCGTTCTGCAACATGAACTTATTACCTTCCAGTTCAGCTATAGACTTCAACTCACCGGTCAACTCAATCTTCTTGGCAACTTTCTCAAGTTCGCCAGGAATAATAGCGGTTGTTTCAGCGACAGTCCAGAGAATAGCATCGCCGTCGCCAGCGCCCTTGTTAGCCCAGCAACCCAGGTTATCCTTCTTGGGATAATCCACGCCAACAAAGCCCTTAGACTCAGCAAGCGTGTAATATACAGCCTCGTCAACAACCTTGGCAGCAATCGTCAAGGCTTCCTTCAAGTCGGCAGCTGATGACATTGACCAGTTGTCAGTACCAGCGAGACCAACATAGTGTACACCGTCGGTGAGGTAATACTTGCCGTCTTCTGCTGCTTCGAACTTCAGTCCATAAGGCTCTTCGGCAATGGTGATACCATCATCAGAAAGGGTCATATAGAGATCGTTCTGCTTGCTCTGGAAGGAGTAAGTCTTGTCAGCATCGGGAAGCGTAGCTACAGGAGCAAATGCTGCAACAAATGTATTGAGGGTAGCGGTTGCTGCCTCAACAGCCTCCTTCGACTCAGCAGCCGTGTAAGCAGCCTGAGCAGTTGCAATAGCTGCGGTCAGAGGCTCAATCTCACTTGCTGCATACATGAAGAGACCTTCACCAACGGTGTAGGTGCCAGCCTTTGCCTGAGCTTCAGCAATAGCAGCCTCAAGTTCCTTCAGAGAAACTTCGATACCAGCAACCTTCTCAAGTTTCACATTGTCGACAAAGAGGTGGGGAGCATTGCCAGAACCACCAGAACCAATAAATCCGACAGAGATCTTACCAGTAGTTTCCTCGGCAAGGGTGAATGTCACGTCGTAAGTTGCCCATTCGCCAACGGTGAAGCTCTTCACGTCAGAGAGGTATTCTGTTCCATCATCAGCAATGAAACCAAAGAGGTTCTTGGTTACAGCACCCGTGTTGGCACCGTTGTAAACAGTATATGACAGTTTATAGTCACCAGCAGGAGCCGTTATGCTCTGCGTATAGTGAGCATAGCCGCCCCATACAGCAGCAAGACCAAGGGCAGAAGGACTTTCACTGCCTTCGGGAGCAGTAGCAGGAGCAGCAACCTTGTTATTCAGCAAGTTCTCTGATCCATAAGCGAATACACCACCTACGTAACCAGGATCACTTTCTGTCTGAGTACCAGCAGTCCATCCAGTTACAGGCTGCAATCCGGTAATCTGGTCGCTGCCTTCAGGAATATTACGCTGATAGCCCTGTGTTGTTACAGTGATAACATCCTCAGGATTAGCGTCAAAGCTTGCATTAGCAATCTCAAGAGCACCAGGAGCACTACCACCTTCAACAACCGTGAACTCAGTAGTCACAAAGGGAACAGCCTCAGTGAACTTCGGGAAGACCGGGTTCAGCATCACACCGTGTACCTTCTCAGTCTGCTCCTTCAAGAACTTAAATTTACCAGGCTCGGTCACCTCGTAGTCGGTACCCTCAACAAGGGCAGTGCCAGAGGCAGTCACAAAGCTGTAGGTGGTCGTACCATTCTCGAGCCATCTTGAATAGGCGGCGATGCCAGCAGCTTCATCGGCAGTGGGATCCAGCTCACCCTTGGCAATCGTCTGATAGGCTGACAGGTCGAGTTCACTCAGGCTCTCAGCAACCTCAAGGGCAGCCTGAGGAGCATACGTAAACTTCTTGGTCTTGCCTGAACTGTTCATGGCGGCGGGCTGGGCAGGAATAGTGGCCAGCGTCAGCTGGTTGTTTTCCAGTTTGCAAGAAGCGGTAGCCTCAACAATGCTCAACTTCGTCAACTTATTGCCGTTCAACTGGAGATTCTTCACACTGACGGGAATGGTCACCTCTGTCAGCTCATTGCCATCAAGATAAAGGTTAGCTCCTGCCGTCAGCTTAGACAAATCAACAGTCTTCAGCTTATTGTTGTTCAGATAGGTATCCTTGAAGCTTGCTACCTTCGTCAAGTCAATACTCTCAATCTGGTTGTCCTGTAAATTGACAAATGACAAAGCTGCACCTTCAGGAAGAATGACGCTGGTCAGCGCATTATACTGTGCATACAAATTCGTTAACTTGGTATTGGCGCTCAGGTCAAGAGCCTGCAGTTTACCAGGCTTCTCAGCACTGGCACCCATCACGTTCAATTGTTCAAGATTGACATTGCCACTCAAATCGAGTGCTTCCAAAACGCTCTCGAAGAGTGAGGCTGAATTATTATTGATGGTGAGATTGGTAAGGGCTGCATTCTCCTTTACGTTAATGGCCTTCAGCGAACCCTGTGAGAATCCGAAGATCTTCAAATCGTCGAGTCCCTTCAGATCAAGTGCATCAAGAGCCACCTTGCTCATAGTGAACTGCACAACCTTCTTCAGCTTCGGCTGATCAATAGTCTCAGGCGCTGCACTTGTAAGGGCAAGATACCAAATATCGCTCTTTCCATATACCTTAATAGTTCCATCGCCGGCAACGGTACCATTGAATTCAGTAATACCGGTGTGGATGGTGCCTTCCTTCTGGGGCCAGGTATCTGTTCCGTCGTTCACGCAGACACCTTTATTCTGATGGCCGACAGAGTCAGTCTTTAGTGTGCCATCGCCGAAGTCCACAGAGCATATGTCGAACTCATCATAGACACCCAGCTTGATGGAAACATCCTCGCCGACAGTACCCTTCAGCGTCAGGATGAGTTCTCCTGAAGGATCACTCTTGGCCAGATAAGCATCAGTCACTACGCAGGAAGCATCAATGGTTCCATCTACACGTGCTCCACCGTAAATGGTCAAGTCCTGAATGTTTGTAATGTCACATGCTCCCCATTCCACATTGGTCAAGTCAATTGTTATGTCTCCGTTTGCATCAGGAGAGACAACAAATTCCTTAGTAGGACCAGAAGGAGGATTGGAACCGTCATTCTTCTTGAAGACAACGGTCAACTCTTCTTTCTGTGAATTCGTGAAGTTCTTCACATTCAGATGGAGTTGTTCCCATTCACTGAGATCACCACCCACAGCCTTGCCATTCTCATCATTGGCAGCCATAAATGTCCATGCAGAATTCCAACCACCCGATCCCCAGGACAAGGTGTTCGTTTCCGCATTCCATTTGGCTGCGCAATACTCTTCACACTTGAATGTCAAGTACTTCTTTTCCGCATTAACCCCAATGCATACTACAAGTAGCATCAAGGTAAGCATCCATTTAGTAAACACTCTCATAATAATTAATTTTAGGTTAATAAATAAATTGTATAAATTTGATAAATATGGGCACAAAAATACAAAAAAGAAACGAATTTCAACAAACTTCTTTGTGTTTTTATCGTTTTTTTGTATTTTTGTAGCCCGAAATCCTAAATAACTACTATTTCGCATGAAACATTTACTACTTTCACTCCTTCTGCTCTTCCTTTCAGTGACGGGCATACAAGCCCAACGGACACTGACAGGAACAGTGACTGACGCGAAAGGCGAACCGCTATACGGAGTAACGATTGCCGTGAAAAGTGGCAAGCAAACGGCCGTGACGGACTTGAACGGACGGTACAGCATCAAGATTGACGGTCCTAACGCCGTGCTTCTTTTCCGCTATGTGGGTATGGAGCCCTATCAGGCGGCTGTCAAGAACCTGCTGGTGCTCGACGTGAAGCTGAAGGAGCAGACAACGCAGTTGGCTGAAACGGTGGTGGTCTCGACAGGTTACCAGCGGCTGAGCCGTGAACGTTCGACGGCGGCTTTCGGCTTTGTGGACTCTACGAAGCTGAACCGCGTCATGCACCGTGACCTTGTCTCGGCCTTGGAGGGACAGGTGGCCGGCCTGCGTATGGACATCAATCCCAATACGGGCGAGAGCAACCCCATCCTGCGCGGTATCGGCACGTTCTCGAACAGTGTGGGAACGAAGCCGTTGATTGTAGTTGACGACATGGCCACCGACCTGAACCTCAACGACATCAACCCCTACGACGTGGAGTCGGTAACGGTGCTGAAGGATGCCGCTGCGGCCTCTATCTACGGTGCGCTGGCCGCCAACGGCGTCATCGTGCTCACCACCAAGCAGGGCAAGACTGACAAGACGACCGTCAACGTGAATGCCGACTGGTTTATCTCGACGAAGCCTTCGTTCGATGCCATGCACTATGCCTCCACCTCCGACATCATTGACTACGAGACCAAGGTATATAATGCCCGCGTAGCCAGCAGTGGCAGCGTAAGGACGCTGTTCGACACCTACGGCAACAACTACTACTCCCCGCTCTACCAGCTCTACCGCGACCAGGCCGAAGGCCGCATCACCCAGGCCGATGTGGACCAGACGCTGAGCCAGTGGCGACAGAACGACTTCTACTCACAGTATCGCGACCTGGCCTGGCGCTCAGCCGTCACCCAGCGTTACAACATCTCGCTGTCTCAGAAGTCGCAGCAGTCGAACCATTTCGCCTCGTTCAACTACGAACACGACAAGAATCGTATCAAGAACGACCATAACGACATCTTCTCGATTTACCTGAAGTCGAACTTCCAGGTGGCCAAGTGGCTGAACATCAAGCTTGGTATCGACACCCGCTTCAATAACAGCCAGACGCCCGACGGCTCCTATACCCAGTATAATATGCAGGAACGCTACGCCGCCATCGAGGATGCCCAAGGCAACCGTGTCTATACACCCTACGTCAACGTGGCTGGCTTTGCGGGCAGCGCCATCAACGGCACCCGCATCCGTGAGGTGCAGGAGCAGCAGGTAGAAGGACTGATGCCCTACTCGTTCAACGTCCTGGAGTCGTTGGACGAGAGCCTGACTAGGAATAGGAATGTACGTATGCGCCCGTTCCTTAATATGGAGGCCAAGTTCCTGAAGATGTTCAAGTACAATGTGATGTTCCAATACGAATGGTCACAGACGCGAAGCGAGCAGTACGACGACCCTACCACCTACCAGATGCGGTTGACGCACAACGCCTTCATCGAGCCGACGGGTGAGTGCCTGCTGCCTGAAGGGGGACGCTACTTCCAGCAGACGAACAACTCGCGCCGTTATACCTTCCGCAACCAGCTGAACTTCGACAAGAGTTTCCTCGACTCGAAACACAATGTGGATGCCATCATGGGTTTCGAACTGCGTGAGAACCGTTCGCCCCGCCTCATCCAGCAGTTGATGTACGGCTACAACGATACGGCGCTGACCTCCGTCCGCATGGACTGGCAGTCGCTCTACAACGAGGGCTGGCAGTCGCTGGTCTACAACGGAACGCAGCGTATGAGTGGACTGCCGACCAGCCAGTCGGAGGTCTTCCACCGCTATGCCTCGTTCTACGCCAACGTGGGTTACAACTACCTGTACCGCTATAACCTGACGGGCAGCATCCGCTGGGACGAGGCCGATCTCTTCGGACTCGACACCAAGAACCAGCACCACCCGCTGTGGTCTATCGGCGGCGGCTGGAACATTTCGGAGGAACAGTTCATGAAGGACGTCTCGTGGCTCGACTTCCTGAAACTTCGCATTACCTACGGTGTCAACGGTAATGTGGACCAGTCGTCGACCACTTATTTTGTGGCCCGCTACAAGAATATGAGCCAAGACCCGACGAACACGCAGTACCTGAACTACACCGACGACAACCTGCCCAACCCGAAACTGCGTTGGGAGAAGACGTCGACGTTCAACATCGGTGTGGACTTCCGCCTGCTGAACAACCTGTTCAGCGGTTCGTTGGAGTTCTACAACCGCGTAGGCGACGACCTGCTGGTCCGCAAATATATGGACTCGACACTGGGCGCCACCTCGCGCGTTATTAATAATGGTAAGATGCGCAACCGGGGTGTCGAGTTGTCGCTGACCGCCAACCTCATCCGCCAGACGGACTGGGGACTGTCGGCCACGCTGAACTACGCCTATAACAAGAACAAGATGCTCAGCGTGGAACATAACCCGACGGACATCGCCTCGAACTTCATTACCTCGCCCGAGAACTACCGCATCGAGGGCACCAGCTACAACACCGTCTGGGCCTACCGCTTGAGCCGTGTGGTGAACGGCTACCCCGTCATCCTCGATGCCGACGGCAACGAGATGGCAAAGTTCGATGCCGACGGCAACCCCACCGAGGTGACCTACACTTCAACGCTGAAGGGTACTGACGCACTGGTGAACATGGGCACGTTTGTCCCCATTCACACTGGTTCGCTGCAACTGAACCTCCGCTGGCGTGAGTTGGAACTGAACACGCTCTTCGTTTTCTCAGGCGGCAACAAGCTGCGCCTCGACGTCACCGACATGAACTCCTACCAGATGGTGTCCGACCACGTCAACGACCACACGGTAAAGCACTACTACGAGATGCCTACGGGCAGCGTAGCCCAGCAGAATGCCTCGACGTTCTCGGAGTGGTGGCGCTACTGTGACGAGCAGGTCGTGTCAGCCGACTACCTGAAGATGCGCAGCATCAACCTGGCCTACCACCTGCCTGATGCCATCATCAAGAAGATTGGCATCGGACAGACGCGGCTGACGCTACAGGTGAACAACCTCTTCTATATCTCGGCTGCCGGTAAGGACATCGACCCCGAGTCGTATTCCGTCAAGACGGGCACCCGTACCCTGCATCAGCCCAAGACCATCAGCATCGGACTGTCTACTACGTTCTAATAATACGACCGCTATGACCAAGAATATCAAGCAATTAGTCTTCCTGTTCGCTATAGGTTGCGGCTGTGCCGCAACAATCACCTCCTGCGACTCCTACATCGACATCACGCCTAAGGGTGCCGTCACCGTCGACTCCGCCCGTCAGTATTACGAACTCATCGTCAACCCCATGCGCTGCTATTACCCGACGGCTTTTGCATACCTGACGGACGATGCCTGGTCGAAGGAGTCGAACATCCTGGGCTACGAGAGCACCACTTTCAACGGCATCAACTTCACGTTCAACGAGCAGGCCGACCGCACGCTGCTGAGCGACAACAACCTCTATGAAAATATGTACGCGTACATATTGCGTATGAACCTCGTCATTGACAACATCGACGAGTCCGAAGGTTCACAGGAACTAAAGACGCTGGCCAAGGCCGAGGCGCGCACTTTCCGTGCCTTCGACCACTTCCTGGCCGTGAACACCTACGCCAAGGCTTATGACCCAGCTACGGCACAGCAGGACGGCGGTGTCTGTATCATGGATCACTACGACTTAGAGGCAGTACCACAGAAGGCAACCGTCGCACAGGTCTATGACTTCATCATCCGCGAACTGGAGGAGTCAGTCGGCCTGCTGCAGGAAAAGCCCGAGAATATCTACCACCCCAACCGTGCCTACGGCTACGGCCTGCTGGCCCAGGCTTATCTGTTCCATCGTGACTGGGAGAAGGCCAAGGAGGCTGCCGAGATGTCGCTGAAACTAAATTCCTCGCTGGTGGACTACAACGTCATCAAGGAGGCCGGCGGCGTGGCCCGCTACAAGAACTACAACCGCGACAACAACCCCGAAGTGCTTTCCTACATGTGGATGGGCTCGGGTTGGACACTCGAAGAGGTGACGCTCTACTATTATGGTCTGATCAGTCCTGAACTGAAACAGCTGTTCGAGCCCGACGACCTGCGTTACAGCCTCTTCCTGCGCGATACGGGTTCCAGTATCGTCAACTGGTTTGACGCTGGCAGCGGTGCCGCCATCTGGACACCCGCCACCACGTCGGAGCGCTTCACTTACATGACCGTCGGACTGCGTACCGCTGAGGTCTATCTGATGGCCGCCGAGGCCAATGCCCGACTCGGCAACCTCGATGCCGCCGCCGACTACGTCAACCGTCTGCGCGCCAAGCGAATCAGCGGTGAAGGTACCGCTATTGCCACCCCCGCCAGTCAAAAGGAGATGGTGGACCAGATTATCCTCGAGCGCCGCAAGGAGCTGCTCTTCGGCTTCCACCGTTTCTTCGACCTGAAGCGTCTGAACACTGAGCCGGAGTACCAGAAGACCGTCACCCGTACCTTCCCCGTGGTGAACGTCAGCGAGACCTATCCGCAGCAGACTTACACCCTGCGCCCCGACTCGCGCCTCTACATCATCCCCTTCCCCCGCTCGGCTCGCGACAAGAACCCAAATCTGACACTTAATACAAACGAATAATATGAACAAACTTTACGCAACAATCGCAATGGCCATGATGGCCATGACCTCGTTTGCGCAAGAGGCAAACGACACTACCTATGTCACAATGGATTTCAACCTGAATCCGTGGAACTACCCCCTCACAACAGAAATGAAAGGATGGGGACCCAACTATGAGGATGAGACTGGTGCCATCTTCAAGGACACGGATTTCACCTGGCCTGTGGCTGAGGAATCTGACAAGCTGATTACGGTCACCGTGTATGCTGTTGATTTAGATGAATATACGAAGCCGTCCGTCTATGCAAAGGTTGATAACGACGGCGAAGGTCAGGCGGCAGGCTATACGGGAGAGAAAATCAACGTGCTGTTTACGAATAACGGAACCACCATGCGCTTCAAGGCTCCTGAGGGTTATAAGTTTGGCAAGCTGGTGTTCTACAATTTCCATACTCCGAACTTTTTGGTGGGCGACGAGTACGAAGAGGAGTTTGAATATGAGCTGAATAACTCGACTTTCAAGCATAAGCTAAAGGTGTGGACGCCGTCGTCTCCGAAAAAGAACTCACACGGCTACGACATCTGGGAGGGTGACGATACGAACATCCTCTTCAACTATCAGTACTTTAATGCACACTTCATGAAGATTGACTTCCGCCTCGTGCCCGACGGCACCTCTGCTGTCAACGAAATCGTCAATTGCGCCTCGTCAAACAGTCAATGGTTTGACCTGCAGGGGCGTAAGGTGAAGACCGCTCAAAAGGGCATCTACATCACTAACGGCAAGAAGGTTGTCCGTTGATTCTCTTGTTTTTCTCACAAATAAAAAAAATGATTATCCGCAATACTCCCTAAAGTAACAATTTGAAAGCATTTGACTTAATTATTCCTAAAATGTCAACTTAAATGAATGATTTATCAGATTTATTTTGTATAATTGCACTTAGAAACCTGCATCATGACTCAAAAGAAGAGGATTTGGGGAAGATAGCAGATAATCATTAAAAAAACGCAACATGAAAAAGAATCTGTTATGGATGCTGGCCGCCATCCTTCTTTGCGGCTCAATGACAACAGCATTAACCGCTTGTGGCGACGACGATGACGACAGCAGCTCGCCCTCATCATCTGCAAACACCTACGAGGTAACCCTCGCCGCCCTGCTGCCGCGCTGCTCGGCACCTTATCTCCAGCTTCAGGTCAACTACACCGACGCCAATGGCAAGTCTGAGAGCATTGTCGTGAAAGAGGGCGACCAGAGCCAGACGCTCAGCAGCGAGGCCAAGGACCGCTATCTGAGAGCCACAACTCTCATTCGCAATGAAGAGAGAGCCAAACTCATCGACGACGTCATTGTCCGCAACATCACGTTCAGAGTGCCTGCCGGCAAGAGTTTTGCCTACGACGGTACCATTGTGACTCGCACAGATTACATCGCTCCAACCGAGAAGACCGACATGGTACAGCCTTGTGTCATCAGTACGGCAAAACGCATTAGCGGTACCAGCACCGACTACTCGGCAAGTGCCGTGAACAGCAGTCTGAGCGTCACAGCTTCCTTCGGCATACATGTTGATCAATTTGCTGAACTTCTGGGACGCTGGAACGGCCGCAGTGTCGGCACTGGCACGGTCACCTTGGAATAAGCTCTTTTCTCAGGCAATGCTCCAGCCTTCAAAAACTGAACTGTTTGTAAACCGCAACGACAATGAAGATTCATCAATCCATAGCAACACTGTTACTCCTGCTCCCGGGTGCACTGCTCCGGGGGCAGACGGTGTTGCCTGAAAACTCCTTTCGCTTGACATCGGACAAGTATTAGGGCCTGACATTGATGGTAAGAAATCAGACAACCACCGTATGGGACGACTTTGGCCGTCTCATGCCCTGGGATAACAACAGCAAGTGAAGGCTGGTACCATGCAGATGACGGTCATCTTGATGACCGACCATATCAACTTCGAACCTCCTACTGACGCCATGCTGTACAACAGTCTTTCTACCTATTACGGTCGGGTCGTGAAGGAGGACAATTACAATCAGGAGAAAACCTTCGAGCTACTGGAAGACGGCTACTTCACCGACATGTCGCAAACCCACAACACCTTGTCAACGCCGCTGGACCTCGGCGGTTGTTAGCACTTCAAGCAGGGCATCGACAAGGAAGGACTTCTCTACGATGCCCTGGTTGACGTGACTGACGAACCGTCAATCAGACAGTATGGTGACACGGAACTCAGGACCGGCGACGAACTGAATATGGCTGTCTATTTCAACACGGGCTATCCCTACGTCGCCTCCGTCATGAAGGGAGACGAGAAAGGCGAACTGAGCATCTACAAAGCCAATCAGGACGACACTCCAGGCGAACTTGTAAAGCAGGTCAGGAAAGACATCCGCATGACGGATCTCGACAAGGACAAGATAGCCCATCGTGACAGCCTCGCACTCAATGCCAAACTGCCCGTAGGCAAGTACTTCGGCGTGCTGAAGCACAACTGGACGGCACTGGGCGACGACAATGAGCGGCACTATATCATCAATGTGAACGACACGCTGCGGGTGAAACATGAGTTCGACAAACCGTCCTACGACCACACTGTCGATAAGCGGGCCTTGCTGCGCCTTTCGCTGGACCGCGGCTACCCCTTCATTGGGAAGGGCGAAAACGACACCGTTAGCACCGTCCGCGTGAGATACTACATTAGCGGCTGGCGTACCGACTCGGTGAGCCGACAGTTCGAACGCTACAACAAGGAGCTGGACATTACCGAGACCTTCGACTCGGTGGTGGTTGAAAACATCGCTATCGTCGAAGACACCGTCACTCTGGCCCACGACTCGTTAGCCACACGCCGCATGAACGAGACATTCAACATCCCCATCGACCTGACAAGCATCTCGGTCAAGGACATCTATATCATGGGCGAGAAAGAGACGGGCCAGACCGACTACCCCTGGTCATCAACAATTACGACATCGAACAGTTAGCCACACGGAAATACCTCAAGGGCGAGGCTTCGCCATTGGTCTGTTTGGAGCGGCAACCGTTAGGGGCCAAAGAAAATGAATCATACAGCGGCGAAGAACTGCTGCCCGGCGTGTTTGCCAGCACCGTCAACTTCTCCGTCAGCAAGGCCGACGAAACGACGGAGACTGTAAGCGAACCTTTTACCCAGAGATTCCCTGTCGACAGGGGAGGCGACTACCGCATCGTGGTCAACGCCCCCTTTGCTGCTTACACCCACACAGAGGACTTCACCGTTAAAACCACGCCAGAATATGCCCTCAACCTGCCCGAGGAAAGTAGTAAGATAAATCGTGACGTCGAGTTCTATGCATTCTTCACTACCGGCTACCCCTATCAGCCAGAGCAGTTCGCTGACAACCTCTACGCCCGATACACGCTCACCAACACCGAAGGAACGGTGATAAGTCAACAGAACAAGGCGCTGAACTTCGCCCAGCCAACGACGCCCAACACATGCAGGGCCGGCTGCGACACCATCGGCTTCACCAGTTACGAACTGGAACCTGGCCGATACACCCTGGCATACGAGTCGAATTTCGAGACAGCTGAAGGCCGGTTGTCGGGAACGTTCGACTTTGAAGTGACGGACGTGTTGGTTATTAAACTCAGGTGCAGCAACAGCCAGCCCCGTCCCGATGAGGTCATCAACCTCAACGGTGTCTGCCGATATGGCTACCCATACATTAAACCCGACGAGCGCTACCCCAAGCCTACGTTCCGACTCCTGTACGAATTGTCTTATACCGACATCGACAACAACATTTTTGAGGTGTTCGACGAAGGGGAGCTGGTCTATACCCACGACTCTTTGGCTGTAAGTACCATTAATCAGCGCTTCACTATCCCCTTTGACATGAGAAAGGTATCGGCGGCCTATCACAATCTGCCACTTGAACTATCCGTAACAGGATACAGCGGCAGCAAAATACTTACGTCACACGGAACAACCGTGAAAATTGTTAATGCCGCGTCTGCTATCAAGGAGATTGATGATCGAAGGTCGAGAATCGAAAATGACATCTACGACCTGCAGGGTCGCAAGGTGAAGACCACTCAAAAGGGCATCTACATCACAAACGGCAAGAAGGTTGTCCGATAAGGAACCACCATTGTCGGCATACGAATCGGATTCCCGCGTCAATACGCGGGAATCCGATTTTTTATCGAGCTTTGCTCGGCTTTTCTCTCACTTAACCCCCGATGGACTTCATGAAGGCCGAGCTGATGCAGGCCGCTCCCCCGCAAATTTCATGCGAATTCGCCGTATAAACAAGGTGAATTCACTGAATTTGCAAGCTAAATTCACTGAATTAACTAGCTAAATTCACTGAAATTACACGGTAAATTCACTGAAATTACAATGTAAATTCACTGAAATTACAATGTAAATTCACTGAATTTGGTTTGTAAATACACTGAATTTAGCGTGTAAATACACTGAATTAGGTATTTACTCTTCGTTAGCTTAGCGCATGTTTTCAGTCGGGGCGCAAATAATAACCCGGGGTTATTGTCACAAGAATTCACTTCTTATTTAATCACTCGCTTCTTACCTTTGTAGACATACACGCCTTTCTGGGTCGGCTTCGTGCCGAGCTTGCGACCGTTCAGGTCGTACCACTCTTCACTATTCACATCTTCCATCTTCCTTCTTCCATCTTCCATCGAAACGACGCCCGTCGTTTCCTCGTCGCCGAAGTTGAGGACGAACCGTCGTACAGGTGCTGTGCTGTCCTTCAGCTGGAAGTAGGCGCGCTGTGGGTTGATGGTAGTGCCGCTCTTTGGGAAGTACAGCGTGTTGTTGGCGCTGAGGAAGAGGATGCTCTGGTTCTCACTGTCGAAGGGGATGCTCTTGTAGGTGCCGCTGTAGATATTGCCGTCCTCATCGATGAAGGCCTGCCCGGCGGCTATCTTCACGACGCCGCTGGCATTGTAGGCGCTGGCCTTGATGTAGTCGTCGGCGCGGGACCAGCCAAGGGTGATGTTGCCACTGTCGGCGCGGATGCCAGTGCCGCCGTTGGCCTCGACCTGTCCGCCGTTGATGGTGACGTTGCCGCTCTTGCTCCACAGAGCATATGAGTCGCTGTTGCTGGTGGCGTTGACCTTGCCGCTGTTGATGATGATGCTGTAGCCTTTATAGGCAACAATGCCATCATTTTCTAAGCTGGTGACACTGAGGGTGCCACCGTTGACGGTGATGTCTCCGTAAGAAGTATCAATGGCCGTGTCGCCGGTGGCTTTGACAGTGACGTTGCCGCTGTGCTGGGTGTAGCGGGTGTCGGATATGCCATTGCGAAATAAGCTGTCGGTGGTAAATATTTTCAGGTGTCCGGCGGTGGCGTCGTCGAGGCTCTGGCCGTAGATGGTGAGGGCCTTGCCGGCTCTGCCGAAGATGCCATAGTCGTTGATGCGCTTGCCGTCGGCGTCCTCGCCGATGCTCATGGTGCAACCGTTGGCCAGGATGATGGTCGTGTTGCCGTCGAGTTTGACGGCGGCGGTGTAGGTGATGTTGCTGTTCACGACATACCACGTGGTCTGGCCCTCGACGCCGAGGATGGTCTCGCTGCCTGTCTCGTTGCCGGTGAGCACGGTGGCGGTAGCACGGTGTTTTGCCGCCATGCTGCATCAGAAATTTCGGGCAAAAGATTTGGTAGTTCCAGTTTTTATGCCTACCTTTGTCGTCTATTGTTTTCGACAGCGTCGATGGAGGAACAGCAATCATGACAGAAATGAACATACAGGAACTATTGAACCGTACAGACCGCTTTGCCGCCAATGCGGGCTGCAGGATTACGGAGGTGGACGCAGCGCATGCTGTGGCCGAGATGAGGGTGACGGCTGAACACCTGAACGGCGGACAGGTGTGCCAGGGCGGTGCGTTGTTTACTTTAGCCGACCTGGCGATAGCGGCGCTGATGAACCACGGGGGGCAGCTGACCTTCGGCATCAGCAACAGCATCATGTTTGTGTCGAGTGCCAAGGAGGGTGACCTGCTGCGGGCTGAGGCCGTCAGCGTGTGCGACCATCCGAAGATTCCCTCGGTGGAGGTTCGGGTGACGAACCAGGAGGGGCGGCTTATCTGCCACGTCACCGGCATGGGATATCGGAAGAAAGAGGTTATCAAGTAATTTATGGAGTTAAAGAAGACGATTGTAAGGTAATTGCAAAATAAGCATAATAATTTGCCTGTGATAGCCGGTTATCACCTTTTTTGTTGTACCTTTGCAGGCATGATGAAAACAATAACCAAAACCATTACACTGGCCGCGCTGCTGCTTCTCTGTGGGCAGGGCACGGCCTTTGCCTTTACCTCATTAAAGGCAGACACCGTAAAGACGGACACCGTAAAGGCGGACACCGTCTGTCACAAGACGGACTCCGTCAAAGTTGAGAAACAAGTAGCCAAGAAGCATGAGTGCTGTGAGGACACCACCGTCAAGGACCACAAGGACCCCTACCACAAGGTGGTGAAGGAGGGCGGCAGCATGCGCGAGGGACTGTTCACCGTTCGCCACATCAAGGACGACTGGTACCTGGAGGTTCCTGACGAGCTGTTAGGACGTATGCTGCTGGCGGTGACCCGCTTCACCAGCGTTCCACAGGACTTCCGTATGTTCAGCGGCGAGGAGGTGAACCGTTCGGCCGTCTATCTGGAGCAGTACAACGAAAAGACACTCTTCCTCCGCGAATATGTGCAGTCGAACTTTGCCAAGCCTGAGGACCGCATTGCCATCTCGCTGAAACAATCCACCGTCGACCCCATTGTCTATAAGTTTGAAGTCATCGGCCGTAACCCCGACACGAAGGCCCAGCTCATCAACGTGACGAAGTGGATCATGTCGGACAACAAGGTGACGAGCTTCAGCAACAGCGACCGTACGACCTTGAGCATCGGCGGCCTGCAGAATGACCGCTCGTTCATCGACAGCATCAAGACCTACCCCATCAACATCGAGATTCAGACACTGCGCACCTATGGCATGACACCGGGTCGCACGCCGGCCTCGAAGACGGGTTCGGCCACGCTGTCGCTCAACACCAGCATCGTCCTGCTGCCTGAGAAACCCATGCAGCCCCGCTACGAGGACGAGCGTGTGGGCTACTTCAACGACAAGATAACGGAGTTCAGCGACGAGCAGCAGACGACCAACCACGAGTCCATCGTCATGCGCTACCGCTTAGAGCCGAAAGACCCGGCTGCCTACAAGGCCGGCAAGCTGGTGAAACCGAAGAAGCAGATAGTCTATTATATCGACCCCGCTACGCCCAAGAAATGGGTGAAGTACCTCATTGCCGGTATCAACGACTGGAACAGCGCCTTCGAGGCTGCCGGTTTCAAGAATGCCATTGTGGGTAAAGAGTGGCCTGAGAACGACTCGACCATGTCGGTCGATGATGCCCGTTTCTCGATGATTCGCTACCTGCCGTCGGAGACGGAGAACGCCTATGGTCCACGCATCGTCGACCCCCGTTCGGGTGAAATCATCGAGGCTCACGTCTGCTGGTACCACAACGTGATGAACCTGGTCAAGAAGTGGTATATGGTGCAGTGCGGCCCGTTGGACAAGAAAGCTCAGAAGATGGATTTCCCCGACGAGTTGATGGGACAGCTCATCCGCTTCGTCAGCAGCCACGAGGTGGGTCACTCATTGGGTCTGCGCCACAACATGATTGCCTCGCAGGCCACTCCGGTGGAAAAACTGCGCGACAAGGCATGGGTCGAGAAAAATGGACACACCTCGAGCATCATGGACTATGCCCGCTTCAACTACGTGGCACAGCCTGAGGACAACATCTCGGAGAAGGGACTCTTCCCCCGCATCAACGACTACGATAAGTGGGCCATCAAGTGGGGTTATCAGTACCGTCCGGAGTTCAAGGATCCCACCAAGGAGAAGAAGGCACTGCGGGCTGAGACAACGAAGGTGCTTGAGGGCAACCGCCGACTGTGGTGGTGCGGCGACGAGGGTCGCGGACAGGATCCCCGCTCGCAGACCGAGGACCTGGGCGACAACCAGATGAAGGCTAACGAGTACGGCATGAAGAACCTGAAGCGCGTCATGCAGAACATTGAGAAGTGGACGGCACAGCCCGATGGCGAGTACGACGACCTGCGAGAGATTCACAGCGCCGTACGCAGTCAGTACCAGCGCTACACCAACCACGTCCAGAAGTACCTCTTCAGCAAGTACATCAACAACGCCCCCGGCCAGAAACCCTACGACATCGTACCGAAGGAACTGCAGAAGGAAGCCCTGCAGTGGCTCGACCGCAACGTGATGGAGGCACCGATGTGGCTCTACCCGGAGAGCATCATCAGCAAACTCGGCACCGACTACATGGACGAGATACGTTCACGTCAGCAGACGGTCATCGCCCTGTTGCTGGCCCCCAATGCCATCTTGAACCTGCGCAACGCCAGTCTGCAATCGACCAAGGCCTACCCCGTCGAGGAATACTTCGACGATATCTTCGCCATCGTGTGGAAGCCGCTGACTGACGCAAACGAGCAGCAGAACAACTTCCGCCGCCAGCAGCAGCGCAGCTATGTCGACTTCATCGGCACGGCCCTCAATCCCGCTCCGACATCGACAAGCCCCGTTGTCAGTTCAGGCAACACGACTGCCCAGCGTTCGGATGCCATCCTCTACTTAGAGCAGCACTTAGACAAGGTGGAGGACTACCTGAAGGCCCAGCAGGCCGACGGTCTGAATGGCCTTCACTACAAGAACCTGCTGCTGCGGGTGAAGAAGATTCGCGAGAAGTACGAATCAGGCAAATAAATAAAAAAAAGGAATCCCGCGTGTATGCGCGGGATTTCTTTATATTACTTCTTAATCGGATAGATGTAAATCAACAGGATCATCAGGACGGCGATGACGGCGGGGAACAGCGAGAAGAGCGACCAGACCATGGTCAGCACGGAGTCCGTGATGCTGGAGGGGTCGACAATCGAGTTACCCATGGCGTCGGTCGTCATGCTGGCACCGGCAATCCCCAAGAACAGGGCTACCAGGGAGCCTGAGATGGCCGTACCGAACTTCTGGGCCATCGTTCCGCTTGAGAAGATAAGGCCCGTCGAGGATGTTCCGTTCTTCTCCGTTGCATAGTCAGCCACGTCGGCATACATCGACCAGAGCAGCGGTGAGTAGAGGCCCACGCCGACGGAGGTCAGGATGACGACGGCCACCATCAGCCAGATGTAGGCGGGATCCATCGGGATGAAGAAGAAGAGGACGGAGAACACGGCACAGATGATGGCTGCCACGACAAAGGCCTTGCGCTTGGAGCCTATCCACTGGGTGAACTTAGGCGACACACCGCCAAAGACCATGCATGTCAGCTCGCCGAAGGTCATGAACACCGTGTAGTTGATGATGAGTCCGCTGACCGTCACTTCGCCCTTCAGACAGTATTCCAGCAGGTAGCCGGCCACGGCGTAGCGGAAGCCGTTGAAAAAGTTGGTGCAGATACCGATTAAGGTCAGGTAGATCCACGGTTTGTTCTTAAAGAGGTCGCCGAACTGGCGGAACGAGAACTTCTCAGCCCGTATGGGCTTCAGCCGCTCCTTGGTCAGCAGTCCGCAGGCTAAGGTCATCAGCGTGGCCAGCAGTCCGAAGAAGGCGCCCAGGACGGCATACTGGTGCTGGTCGGAGCCGCCCACCATCTTCTGCAGATAGGGGAAGGAGAGCAGCGTGATGAATCCCATGGCGTAGGCGCCGACCATGCGGAAAGACGAGAACTGGTTCTTCTCGTTGTCGTCCTCAGTCATGACGCCTAACAGCGAGCCGTAGGGCACGTTGACCGCCGTATAGACGGCCATCATGAGCAGGTAGAGGGAGTAAGCCCAGACGCGCTTGCCCACTGGACCGAAGTCGGGGGTGTAGAGCAGCAGGGCAAAGATGAGTCCCAGGGGGACGGCCCCGAAGATGAGCCAGGGGCGGTAGGTGCCCCACCGCGACTGGGTACGGTCGGCCAACGAGCCCATCAGGGGGTCGGTCACGACGTCGAACATACGGGCAATGAGCATCAGCGTTGCCGCATCGGCAAACGTCAGCCCAAAGACATTGGTGAAGAACAAGGGAAAGGCGATGGACATGACCTTCCATGTGATACCTCCGGCTGCTGCGTCACCAAGCGCATAGCCGATTTTCTCCTTCAGTGTTGCCATTTCGTGTTGTTTTCTTCGTTATCAGATGTTCTGTTCCTGGAAGTCCATGTCGGCCTCGACCACATAGACCACCTCCTCGGGGTCGAAGTTGCCGGCCTTGTCGCGCATGGCCTGCTGGGTAACAGCCTCGGCCACTTGCATCAGGTCAATGTCAACCTCGGCCTCCGTCGATTCCAGAATTCCGCTTTCGTAGTAATAATCGACGATGGCGTCCATCAGGTAGAAGAGGTCGTCGTCACTGAAGGCGGTCTTCAGGTCCTGAGGCAGCCGTTCACGGATAAAAGCTATCTCACGGCGATTTTCCTCTTCGTCCAGCCGGAGTTCGTCTTCAAAAGATTGCTGTTCCATGGCGTTCAGAGCAGGGATTGGAATTTCTCATCAAGCTTAGCCTTGTTGACGGCGCCAACGACCTTATCGACCACCTGTCCGCCCTTGAAGAAGAGGATGGTAGGGATGTTGCGGATGCCATACTCCATGGCGAGGTCCTCGTTCTCCTCGACATCGCACTTGCCGACGACGACACGTCCGTCATAGTCTTTGGCCAGTTCGGCAATGATGGGAGCCACCATACGGCAGGGGCCGCACCAGGTAGCCCAGAAATCAACGACTAACGGCAACTGGCCGTTCTTCAGACTCTCAAAGTTCTCGTTTGTGATTTGTACTTCCATAATTCTTTTGTTTTTATAGGGTTAGTTAATTTTATAGTCTAATGCTTCCGTACGCTCAATATAGTCGATGAGCTGGTGGCGGACATCGACCGTGCAGTTTTTCGACCGCAGCAGCACATGGCGCTTACCGTTTGAGTCGCGCAGCTGGAAAAAGAGCTTGGTCTTGCCGGGATGCTCGCTCACCAATTGTCCAAGATCGGCCACAATCTGCTCGTCCAGCAAGTCAGTGGTCATCTGAATGGTGATGCGGTCGATAGCCTTCTCCTTGATGGTCTGCAGGTATTCCACGCCCGTCACCTTCAGGTCCAGCGGACTGTCCTCCTTGAACTGGAAACGGGGTTTCATCTTTCCTGTGACATAGACTGACGAGCCAATGGAGAAATAGCCCGAACGGACGCCCCAGTCTTCGCCGAACATCGCCAGTTCGCCCGAGCCTTCGAAGTCCTCGAGGGTGACAATGCCGAAGGGCTTGCCCGTCTTGGTAAAGCCCGTCCTGACAGCGGTCACGATGCCGCCGAGGACGACGTCGTCGCGGTCCTTCAACTGCTGCAGGTCAGCCAGTTCCGCACACTTCGTGTTGCAGAGGTTGTCGAGCACAATCTTATACTCGTCCAGGGGATGGGCCGAGAGGTAGATGCCCACGAGGTCGCGCTCCTTATTGAGGCGTTCGATGTCGCTCCAGCGGATATCCGTCTTGGGGATGGGCGGAGTGGCAATCTCGATGCCGTCGTCGAAGCCGCCAAACAGCGAGTTCTGTGCCTCCTGCTTTTCCTGCTGGTACATCTGTCCGTAGCGCACCAGGGTATCAAGGAAGGACTCGCCCTTGGCATTCTCAGCAAAAAACTGCTCGCGACGGATGCCGAACGAGTCGAAGCCTCCGCTGAGGGCCAGCGACTCGTAAGCCTTGCGGTTGACATTGGCAAAGCTGACGCGCTGGGCGAAGTCGAAGATGCTTTTGTAGGGGCCGTTCTGCTCGCGCTCGTCGATGATGGCCTGAGCTGCAGAATCGCCCATTCCCTTGATGGCGGCCAGTCCGAAGCGAATCTCACCCTTGTGGTTCACACCAAACTTCTGATACGACTCGTTGACATCAGGTCCCAGCGTAGCAATACCCATCTGCTTACATTCGTCCATGAGCTTCGTGATTTCCGTTATCTGGTCGCGGCGACGGCTCATGATGGCTGCCATGAACTCAGCGGGATAGTTGGCCTTGAGGTAGGCCGTCTGGTAGGCCACCCACGAATAGCAGGCGGCATGCGACTTGTTGAAGGCGTAGGAAGCAAAAGCCTCCCAGTCGCCCCAAATCTTGTCAAGCACCTTCGGGTCGTGGCCGTTCTTCTTGCCGCCATCGATGAACTTAGGCTTCATCTTGTCGACGATGTCCTTCTTCTTCTTACCCATGGCCTTGCGCAGGGCGTCACTCTCGCCACGGGTGAAATCGGCCAGCAGACGCGAGAGTAGCATCACCTGCTCCTGATAGACGGTGATGCCGTAGGTGTCCTTCAGGTACTTCTCCATCACGGGAATATCGTAGGTGATGGGTTCCTCACCGTGCTTACGACGGATGAACTGAGGGATATAGCCCATGGGGCCCGGACGGTAGAGGGCGTTCATGGCAATGAGGTCTTCGAAGACCGTAGGTTTCAGCTCGCGCAGGTATTTCTGCATGCCTGCCGATTCAAACTGGAAGGTGCCGACAGTGCGGCCCTGCTGGTAGAGTTCGTAGGTCTTGGCATCGTCAATGGGGATGGTGTCGAGGTCAACGTCGATGCCGCGCGTCATCTTGATATTGGCACAGGCCTCCTTCAGCTCGGAAAGGGTCTTCAGTCCGAGGAAGTCCATCTTGATGAGTCCCGTCGACTCAATGACATGACCGTCGTACTGTGTACAGTTAGTCTTCGTGTCCTTGAAGTCAGGGTCGTCAGCCGTACTGACAGGCACCCAGTCGCTGATGGGGTCGCGACAGATGATGAAGCCGCAGGCATGGATGCCGGTACCACGGACGGTGCCCTCAAGCATCTTGGCATATTTGATGGTATTGGCCAACACGGGGTCATTCGATGCCTCGGCATCGCGCAGCTCGGGCACGGCCTTGATAGCATTGGTCAGATTCATCTTCGGCGTCTTGCCGTCAACGTCGGGCAGACGGTCGGGAATGGCCTTGCACAAGGCGTTCGATATCGCCAGCGGCAGTTTCTCCACGCGCGCGACATCCTTAATACTATTCTTAGTAGCCATCGAGGCGTAGGTGATGATATGGGCACAGTTCTCGTGGCCATATTTGTCCTCGACCCACTTCAGCACACGGCCACGGCCGTCGTCGTCGAAGTCGGTATCGATATCGGGCAGCGAGATACGGTCGGGGTTCAGGAAGCGCTCGAACAGCAGGTCGTACTTCAGCGGGTCAATCTTGGTGATACCTAAGCAGTAGGCCACCACTGAGCCAGCCGCCGAGCCACGGCCCGGTCCCACCATCACGCCCAGTTCGTCGCGGGCAGAGTTGATGAAGTCCTGCACGATGAGGAAGTAGCCAGGGAAACCCATCGTCTTCATGATGTGCAGTTCGAAGCGCACGCGGTCGTCGACCTCCTTCGACAACAGCTCGCCGTAGCGGCGGTGAGCTCCCTCATACGCCAACTTGGCCAGGTAGTCGGCCTCGAACTTGATGCGGTACAGCTTGTCGTAGCCGCCCAGCTTATTGATTTTCTTCTCGCCTTCCTCTGGTGGTAGCGGGTTTTCACCGTTTTCGTCTCGCGTAAACTCTTCGTAAAGGTCTTGCTCCGTAAACTTCTGCCGCCACTGCTCCTCCGTACCGAACTCCTCAGGAATGGGGAAGAACGGCATGATGGGGTCGTGGTCGAGCGAGTAGAACTCCACCTTATCCAATATCTCCAGGGTATTGCTGAGGGCCTCGGGAACGTCGCTGAAGATGGCATTCATCTCCTCACGCGTCTTGAACCACTCCTGCTTGGAATAGAGCATGCGGGTGGGGTCGTCCAGATCCTTCGCCGTAGCCAGACAGAGCAGGTGGTCGTGGGCCTCGGCATTCTCCTCGTCGACGAAGTGGACATCGTTCGTACAGACGAGCTTGATGCCATACTCATGGGCCAGCTCTATCAGCACCTTGTTGGCCTGCTGCTGCATGGGGAACGTCTCGCGGTTGGCCCGCTGCGCAGGGTTCTTCACCTCGTGGCGCTGCAACTCTAAATAGTAGTCGTCGCCAAAGACGCGCTTGTGCCACTCTATCGACTTGCGGGCACCTTCGATGTCGCCGTTCAGAATCTTCTTGGGCACCTCGCCGGCAATGCAGGCCGAGCAGACAATCAGCCCCTCGTGGTAGCGCTCCAGGTCGGCATGGTCGGTACGGGGACGCATATAGTAGCCGTCAGTCCACGACCGCGACACCAGCTTGATCAGGTTCTTGTAGCCCTGATAGTTCTTGGCCAGCACGATGAGGTGATAGCCGCCCTGGTCCTCCTTGCCGTTCTTCTGCTCCTTGGGACCGTTCCTGGCCACATACATCTCACAGCCGAAGATGGGCTTAAAGGGTTCCAGTCCATCCTTCTGGCGTTTTCCGTTGATACCAACACAATAGTCGAAGAACTCCTTGATGCCAAACATATCGCCGTGGTCGGTCACGGCCATGCCCCGCATCCCGTTGGCAATGGCCTTGTCAACGAGTTTCGAAATCTTCGACTGTCCGTCAAGTATAGAGTAATAAGTATGTACGTGTAGATGAATGAAGTCTTCCATGTGTGCAAAGATACGCCTTTTCCATGATTCTGCCAAACGAAAAAGCGTAAAAAAGGGTAAAATATTTGTATCTTACGTAAAAAAAGCGTACCTTTGCAGCGCAAATGCTAAAAACTAGCCATGGGAGAAAGAATCAAGAAACTAAAGAAGATAAGAATTCACCACGAAGGCACCAGCGAACTGTTCTATAGCGCCCTCTTTGTCGTGGCTATCGGCACACTGCTCTGGTATGCTTTCGATACCATCATTCCCTGCGTCGTCATCACCACCATCCTTGCTGCGGCATGGTTCCTGGTACTCAACTTCTACCGCTGCCCCATCCGCTACTTCAACGGCGATACGGAACGCACCGTCGTTGCCCCGGCTGACGGCAAAGTGGTAGTCATAGAGGAAACGGAGGAGAACGACTACTTCCATGACAGACGACTGATGATTTCCATCTTCATGAGTCCGCTGAACGTCCATGCCAACTGGTTCCCAGTGGACGGACGGGTGAAGTTTGTCAAGCACTTCAACGGCAACTACCATAAGGCATGGCTGCCCAAGGCCAGCGAAGAGAACGAGCATGCCGACATCATGATCGAGACGCCTGAGGGGGAGGACATCCTGGTGCGTCAGATAGCCGGTGCCATGGCGCGCCGCATCGTCACCTACGCCAAGGCCGAGGAGGAGTGCTACATTGACCAGCACTTAGGTTTCATCAAACTTGGTTCGCGCGTCGATGTCTTCCTGCCCATCAACTCGAAGGTCTGTGTCACCATGGAACAGCCGACGATTGGCGATCAGACGGTCATTGCAAAATTGCGTTAGCCCCCTAAGCTAGGGGGATGGGGGTCTGAACAAACGAAGACCTCCAAATATAAAAAACACAAGGAGAAGAGATATGAGTAAACCCTGTTCAGACCCCCAACCCCCTAACTTAGGGGGCCTGTGCAACATCCCTAATACCATCACCTGCTGCAACCTGATTTCAGGCTGCATTGCCACTTTCTGGGCTTTTCAGGGTGACTATCCGCTGGCGCTGCTGTTCATCGTCATCGGTGCCGTGTTCGACTTCTTCGACGGCATGACGGCCCGACTGCTGCATGTATCCTCGCCTATCGGCAAGGAGCTCGACTCATTAGCCGACGACATCACGTTTGGATTCGCACCGTCGGCCATCATCTTCGACTTCCTTTGCAAGTTCCACACACACTTGTATTTCATCCCCTTTCTGGCTTTCGTCATGGCTGCCTTCTCGGCCCTGCGGTTGGCGAAGTTCAACCTCGACGAGCGTCAGGCATTAGGGTTCATCGGGCTGCCGACACCTGCCAACGCCCTGTTTTGGGGGGCACTCATCGTGGGGTTTGGTGACACCATCGCCGCACTGAGTTACGCCCATTGGCTGATTCTTCTGGGCAGCTTCATCAGTTGTTACCTGCTGATCAGCGAGATTCCGATGTTCGCGCTGAAGTTCAAGACGTGGGGATGGAAGGGCAACGAGATCAAGTACTTCTTCCTACTGACGTGTATTCCCCTGTTGGTGTTGTTCGGTATCAGCGGTATTGCCATGATCATCGCCTGGTACGTTCTGCTCTCCGTCATCACCAGTCTCAGAAAATAAAGAAATGCTATTTACCTAAATTAACTATAGTCCTATGAAAGAAATCCTGATTGCCATCCTGTGCGTCTTCATCTTCATCACCATCGTGCTGGCTATTTTGTTTCATGAGCACGTACGCAAAATCAGGAAGATGCTGAAGCAGGCTGCCGATGCTCGCGAAGCCCGCAAGCAGGCTGAGGAGGATGAATACTTCAAGCGCACGTCGAACAAGCACTACTATGCCGAGGAGAAGCCCAAGTTCAAAGAGGACTACTTCAAGAGTGCCGACACACCTCAAGACAAGCAGAGACAGAGGCAAAAGAAGACCACCACCCGACGCACGATGCAGACGGGCAGTGGTGTAACGATTATCGACGGTCGCGACGAACAACAGACAGACCGCAAAATCTTTGAATCAGGCGAAGGCGAATACGTCGAGTTCGAAGAGGTTTAGTTATGAACTAACGTGCCTATCTCTTCGCCATCCATCACCTTCTTCAGGTTTCCTACGACATCCATGTTGAAGACATAGATGGGCAGGTTGTTGTCCTGACACATACAGATAGCGGTCAGGTCCATCACCTTCAGACCTCGTGCGAGCACCTCTTTGTAAGTAATAGCGTCAAACTTCGTAGCCGTCGGGTCTTTTTCGGGGTCGGCGGTATAGACACCATCCACACGTGTTCCCTTCAGCATGACGTCGGCCTCAATCTCGATGCCGCGCAGCGATGAGCCCGTATCGGTCGTAAAGTAGGGAGAACCCGTACCGGCAGAGAAGATGCAGACGTATCCCTGCTCCATGGCCTCAATGGCCTTCCACTTGGTATAGAACTCGCCGATAGGCTCCATGCGGATGGCCGTCAGCACCTTGTTCTTGACACCCACGGCTCCTAAGGCGGAGCTGAGTGCCAGCGAGTTGATGACCGTGGCACACATACCCATCTGGTCGCCCTTCACACGGTCGAAACCCTTCTGTGAACCACTCAGGCCACGGAAGATGTTGCCACCGCCGATGACAATGCCTATCTGCACGCCCATCTCGGCCACCTCCTTAATCTGTTTGGCATAGTCACTCAGGCGTTCCGGGTCAATGCCGTAGCCCTGCTTACCCATCAGGCTCTCGCCCGACAACTTCAATAGAATTCTCTTAAATCTCATACTTCCTTATATTATAAATTGTACTTCCTTGAATGCATAGATACGTTCATTGGCGGCTTCGTCGCTAAGAACCAAATGACCGTCCTCGCGAACGTCAGCTATTTCGGCCATAAAAGCACCGTCAGCATCGGCATACGGATGGAATCCCCGCCGCCGGTAGAGACGCGACAGATAGTGGTTGCGGATGTCGTGGCCCAACAGCCTGTCAAACCGCCGCAGGATATCACGGAGCAACTCGTCACGGTCGGTCTCCTGGCCACTCACCTGCCACAGCGACACGGGATTAGGGGCATCGCTACGGAAGTCACGCTGATTGACGTTCAGTCCCACACCGATGATGCTGTTCTTGATGACAGTTCCCTTCAGCGTGTTTTCGATGAGTATGCCGGCAATCTTGCCGTTTCTCCAATAAATGTCGTTGGGCCATTTGATACTCAGGTCACCGATATATTGCTCCAGCGACTCACAGATAGCCAGCGAGATGGCCATCGAGATGTGGAATTGCCGAACGGCAGGAATGTCGTGAGGATGAACAAGCATCGAGAACAGTAGGTTCTTGCCCCGCTCCGACTCCCATGTATTTGTTCCGCAGCCACGACCAGCCGTCTGGTAGTCGGCCACGACCACCATGCCGTCCTCACCGTGTTCCTTCAGCCAGTTATTGGTGGAGTTCGTTTCATCGATATGTACTATTTTCCATTCCACGTTGCAAAGATACAAATTTTTCACTTTTCGCTTTTCACTTTTCACTTTTTTTATTATCTTTGCACCATGACTCAACAAGAATTAGACGAAAAATACATGCGCCTTGCGTTGGATGAGGCCAAACGGGCCTTCGACGAAGGTGAAATCCCTATTGGCTGCGTTGTGGTTTGCAAGGATCGTGTCGTTGCCCGTTCCCACAACCTGACGGAGACACTCTGCGACGTCACCGCCCATGCCGAGATGCAGGCCATCACTGCTGCTGCCAATACCCTGGGCGGCAAGTACCTGACTGACTGCACCCTCTACGTCACCGTGGAGCCGTGTCCCATGTGTGCCGGAGCCTTAGGCTGGGCACAGCTGCCCCGCATCGTCTACGGATGCGACGACCCCAAACGCGGCTACCGTGAGTATGCCCCCCGTGCCCTGCATCCCAAGACAAACGTAACTGGCGGCACCTTCAGTGAAGAGTGCCGCCAGCTGATGCAGGATTTCTTTAGAAACCGGCGATAATGATCGTTTTTTTCCCCCACTTTACTTGTTTACTGGATGACTCTAAGTCGACTTTGTATTTATTCTGACTTTATTCTATCAAAATAGAGCAGAAATAATCAATTATGCCTTGTTTTGTTAATAAAAACACCCTAAATGTGATTTTTTTATAATTTTATTCGTTTTTTTGAAACTTATGTAGTATTTTTGCACTTTGAAACGGATGGAAATGGCCAATTCTAGTGTGAAGGAAGCTATAATAAATTAATGTACGCGTGAGAAAACTGCGAGAAAACAATTCATATTTTAATTTATAAACAAACAAAAAAACGAGAGAGATTATGAAAAAAAGACTAACATTGTTTTTGGCAAGTCTTTTCCTGTTCATGGGCGAAGCACTTGCACAGACACAGGTCAATGGAACCGTGCTCTCACAGGAAGACGGCGAACCGGTTATCGGTGCAGCTATCCGAATTGTGGGCAAGCAGGTCGGTATGTTGACCGATGCTAACGGTCGTTTTTCGCTGACCATGCCAAGTGGCTCTACGCAGATTACGGTATCGTATGTAGGCTATGAGACACAGACGCTGCAAGCCAAGAACGGTATGCGCGTGTTCCTGAAACCCGACTCCAAGATGGTGGACGAGGTGATTGTGGTAGCCTATGGTACACAGAAAAAATCGGCCTTCACCGGTTCGGCCACCCAAATTGATTCGAAGACCATTGAGACCCATGTCGCCACAAACGTGACACAATCCTTGGCAGGTACGACACCTGGTGTGCAGATTGTCCAGTCAAGTGGAGACCCTGCATCAAACGCTCCCACACTGCGTATCCGTGGTGTAGGCTCACTTTATGCTTCTAACACGCCGCTATATGTGGTTGATGGTGTACCTTACGACGGTTCTATCAACGCTATCAATCCGCAGGACGTGGAGTCGATGACAGTGCTGAAAGATGCCTCAGCATCGGCTATCTACGGTGCACGCGGTGCTAATGGTGTTGTGCTCATCACCACCAAGAAGGGTCGCAATCAGGATGCCGAAATACGTTTCGATGCAAAATGGGGTTCAAATTCGCGTCTGATACCTCAGTATGACGTCATCACCGACCCAGGGCAGTATTACGAACTGGCCTACAAGAAACTCTACAACTCACAGATTTACGCCGGCAAGTCGGCTGCCGAGGCCTATGCCTTTGCCGATGCCAACCTCTTCAACGAGAAGAACGGCGGTTTAGGCTACCAAGTCTACACAGTGCCATCGGGTGAAAAGCTCATTGGTACCAACTTCAAACTCAACCCCAATGCCACGTTGGGCTACAGCGACGGCCAATACTACTATATGCCTGATGACTGGTACGACGAGACCTTCCACAACTCATTCCGCCAGGAGTACAACGCATCGTTCAGCGGCGTTACAGATCGTCTGAACTACTATGCCAGCGTGGGCTACCTGGACGACGGTGGTGTAGTGAACAACTCG
This sequence comes from uncultured Prevotellaceae bacterium, assembly GCA_937898415.1. Classification (GTDB taxonomy): domain Bacteria; phylum Bacteroidota; class Bacteroidia; order Bacteroidales; family Bacteroidaceae; genus Prevotella. The sequence continues at coordinate 29,394 of CALDLA010000069.1, forward strand.
GGCATGAAGCGTTATAGTGCCCGTCTGAATGTTGACTATCAAGTGAAGAAGTGGCTGAAGGTCGGTACCAATATGAGCTACGCGCATATAGACTCAGAGCAACCCTCCTATGGTTCTTCATGGGGTTCAAGCGGCAACGTGTTCTACATTGCCAACACGATAGCCCCCATCTATCCTCTTTATGTACGTAATGCGGATGGCAGCATCAAGCACGATGACAATGGTTTGACCGTTTATGATGCCAACCAGACCAACTTCAAGCGTCCGAATACAGTGGGTAATGCCATCCGTGACAACGAAATCAACAAACGTCAAGACTATCGCGACCACTATAACGGCAGATTCTCAGCCGTCATCACCCCGATTGAAGGTCTTTCACTGACAGCTAACCTGTCGGTATCGTCACGCAACCGCCGTTACAACGCCCTTTACAGTACTTTCGGTTCTGCTAGCAGCGTTGATGGTCAGGCATACGTCTTCAACCAACGTGTCTTTGCCGTTACCAACCAGTATCTGGCTAACTACAAGACCAGTTTCCTCGACGACCAGCACCACATTGAAGTGTTGGCCGGTTACGAGCAATACAAACTGAAAATTCAAGAGCTGTCGGGCGAGAATGATCATCTGTATGACCCGACCATCGCTGAATTGGGTAATGCTGTGGGTACAGAAAACAAGGATCCACAGTCGAGCACCGACAATTACATGACAGAAGGTTTTCTGGGTCGTCTGCTCTATGACTTCCAGGAGAAGTACTTCCTGAACGGTTCTATCCGTCGCGACGGCTCCAGCCGCTTTGCTCCCGGCCACCGGTGGGGAACCTTCGGTAGCGTTGGTGCTGCATGGGAAATCAAGAAGGAAAACTTCATGGAAAACGCAACGTGGCTTGATATGCTGAAATTCAAGGTAAGCTACGGTGTGCAAGGAAATGACAATATCCTCGACAACAACGGCAACGACCAATATTATCCCTACATCACCCAGTACAAACCTTCATGGAGTTCGTCAGCTGGCTACAGCCTACAGATGACATGGAAAGGCAACGAGGATCTGACTTGGGAAAGTTCGAAGTCGTTCAACATTGGCTTTGACTTCGCTATGCTGAAGAACCGCCTGTCTGGTAGCATCGAGTACTTCTCTCGTAAAACCAGCGATATGCTCTATTTCAAGGACGTTCCCCTGTCATCAGGTAACGTGACTGGCTTCGTCACTACCAATATCGGTTCGATGACCAATAAAGGTATTGAGTTGAACCTTCAGGGCGTAGCCTACAAGAACAAAGATATCGAGATTGACTTGAATTTCAACCTGACACACGTGAAGAACGAGATAACTGAACTCGATCCCACTGTGGCTGAAGAAGGAATAAAGACCGGCTCTAGAATCATCAAGATCGGCGGTTCTATCTACGATGCTTATATGCGCCGCTATGCTGGTGTTGACCCCAAAACCGGCAAGGGTCTCTACTATTACAAGGAGTATGAGAAAAATGCGGACGGCACACCTAAACTTGACGCCAACGGTAAGAAGATCTACACTGGTCGCGACTTGACCACCGACGTCTTCTCAGAGGCTGACCAGTATGAGCTGGGCACCATTATGGCCGACGTTTATGGTGGTTTCGGACTTACAGCACGTGCCTACGGTTTCGACTTGACCTCACAGTTCAGCTATCAGCTCGGCGGTAAGATTTACGACGCACAGTACCAAGCCCTGATGCATACGCAGAATAACATCGGTAGTGCTTGGCACAAGGATGCCCTCAACGCTTGGTCGTTCACAAACCAAGGTAGCAATATTCCCCGTCTCGATGGTGACACGCAGGTGGGTCAGACATCTGTCGACCGATTCCTCGTCAGTTCAAACTATCTGAGTATCAATAATATTCAATTGGGCTACACCTTCCCAAAGAGACTTATCTCTCCGCTGACGCTGACTTCGCTACGCCTCTATGTTGCGGGTGAAAACCTGTATGTATGGGCAAAGCGTAAGGGTCTTGACCCCCGTTTCACCATGGCTGTGGGTGGATATTCCACTGGCCCAGGTATGAGTACGTCATCGTACTCTGCTATGCGTACCATCACGGCAGGTTTGACGGTAACATTCTAATCAAGTAGAAACGTAAAAAAGATAGAAATCATGAAACTATACAAATTATCATTCATTGCAATAGCTGGCCTGACGACACTTGTCTCTTGTAACGATATCGACGAGATGGAACCAGCCAGCAGCTACCTGACAGAAGATCAGGTAAGGCAGTCCAAGGAGTTGATTCCTGGACGCGCGGAGGCTTCGTTCTCGTCCATGTTCAACATGATGGGACTGCCCAATGGCGTCTTCAACCGTGCCAGCTACCGTGCAGATGATTTCGGATTCATCATGTCGGCCATTTCATGCGATGCCGAAGGTCCTGACTATTTGTACGATGACAGCGGCTACAACTGGTTCTCTGTATGCGGTGAATACTCTTCACGTAACGCCAACTATGCTAACCCGTACATTCGCTACGCTACGCCATACAACCAGATAAAGATGGCCAACGACATCATCAGGGAAAACAAGGAGGCCACCGACAGCGTAGGCAAGAATATGCTGGCGCAGGCTCATGCCATCCGTGCCTTCGACTACCTCTCATTGATACAGTACTTCCAGTTTAACTATCAGATTGCCAAAGACAAACCCGGTGTGCCCATCGTGACCGATGAGACCCCCGACGATCAGCTGACCGACAATCCCCGTGCCAGTGTCGAGGAGGTGTACAAACTCATTTTGGATGACCTGAACTTTGCCATTGCCAATCTGGACAACAAGCGCAGCAACAAGACTCGCGTCAACCAGCAGGTTGCCTATGGTCTGCGTGCCCGTGTCAACCTCATTATGGGTAAATGGGCCGATGCCGCCGCCGATGCCGACAAGGCTATGGAGGGCTATACGCCCGCCGAGATTACCGGTCCTGCCTTCGTCAGCATCGAGGAGCCTAACTGGATTTGGGGTATCGAGATTACACAAAACATTGCTATGATAGGTTCTTACGCCACTTGTGGCTCATGGCTCAGTTCGTTCAGCGCTGACAGCTACACTGCCGGTGCAGGTTGCTATGCCATGATTAACACCCTGTTGTGGAATAAGATTCCTGAGACCGACGTCCGTAAGGGCTGGTGGGTTAACGAAGACCTGCACTCGCCGCTGCTGGCCAACGAGAGTTGGGGAAGCGCTCAGGGCGATGCCATTGCCACATTGGAGATTGACGACGTCAAGATGGCTTTCACCCCATATACCAATGTGAAGTTCGGTATGAAGGATGGTATCGGTTCATCCAACAATATCAATGACTATCCCCTGATGCGTGTCGAGGAAATGATTCTCATCAAGGCCGAAGGCCTGGCTAAGAGCGGCCAGGAGGCTCAGGCTCGCACCATCCTTGAGAACTTTGTAAAGACCTACCGTGACCCCGCCTACTCATCGACGGCCGGTGGTCGCACACTGGCAGACGAGATTTGGTATCAGCGACGTGTTGAGTTGTGGGGTGAAGGCTTCGCCATGAGCGACATCATGCGTCTGCAGAAGCCGCTGGTTCGTTTCCACGACGACAAATGCAACCAGCCCACAGCCTTCCGTTTCAATATGCCCGCCGATGACGCTTGGCTGCTGATGCGCTTCTGTGACAGCGAGACCAACACCAATGCCGGTATTATTGACAACAGCGGCAGCCAGCAGCCCGAACAGGACCAGTATCCTAACCTTCGCGACGGTGTGACCGACTAATTAGTAATCAACAAACAAAGACATCAAGATTATGAAACTTAATAAATTATTCCTAATGACAGGCTTGGCCGTCATGAGTCTGATGGCAGCCTCGTGCAGCGATGACGATGACTGGTCGGCTGGCGCACCTACTAATGCCCAAGGGCTGAACGTCTATATTGCTTCATCAAATAGTATCGCTCTGCCTGTAGACGGCAACACCTTTGAGGTGACCTATGCGCGCAACACCAAGAGCGGAACACTGACCATCCCTGTGAACTTCCAGACCGCTACGCCGGAAATCTTCACCAGCGTGCCCTCTGAGGTGACGTTTGCCGAGGGCGACTCAGTGGCTACCATCACCATTACCTGCAGCAACGACATGGAGATGTTCGAAACCTACTTGGCAACAATTGCCGTTGACGAAAAGTATACTACGCAGTATGCCGATACGACTATCAACATTCCACGTGCTGAACTGAAAGTGGTCAAGGAAGACTATAAGCCCTATAAGACGGGAACTTACTACTCACAGTTTAATGAGGCAGAAGTTCATGGCAGTATTCTTGAATACTCAGAAATCAAAAAGTTCTACCGCATTAAGATTGATGACGAAATGATGGCTCATACCTTCACGTTCACCGTTGACGACGATGGCAAAATCACCATCAACGAGCAGAAACTCTATCAAGGATGGGATTACCAGGATTATGGTTCTGTCTATGCAAAGCCGTCTGCCTCTAAACCATCTCTTTACGATCCTGAAGATAATACCTATTATTTCGGATTTAACTACTTTGTATCGGCTGGTTCTTTCGACGGCGACTATTATGACTATTTTGTAGTTGAATAATGAGACGCCTATTCACATTATCAATATTAGTGGCTATCCTGGGGATAGCCACTAATGCTTCTGAGCGTAAAGATACTGAGATGCTGGCCATTGCACGCTACCATTTGACAGGAGCTGTCAATGGCAGCCGCAGCGTTGCCGCTCAGAACGTCAGACTACTCATGAAAGACAAAGCACTGTCAGTATATGGCGTCGATGGAAGTTTTGTCGTTGTCAGCCGCGATGACCGTTTCCCGGCAGTCATCGGCTATTCAGCTACCGCGCTGGACGACATGAGCGACTTGCCACCGGCCTTCAGTTGGTGGCTAAAGGAGGTGAGCCAATCTATGGCGCGCCAAATAGACTGTGGCAACTGGAGCATCCCACTACAGACTGTCGATGTCGTTCCGCCTATGCTTACTACCCAATGGAGCCAAAAAGAGCCCTATAACCTGTTGTGTCCGAAATTAGCAACGCAACGCTGTCCGACAGGATGTGTGGCCACGGCCGCAGCACAGATTATGAAGTACTTCAATTATCCGGCTCAAGGCCGCGGATATGCTTCATATACGAAAATTGGTCGTAAGGTGGATACTGAAATTAATAGTGTGTATGACTGGGACAATATGAAGAACTTTTATGCTGAGACTCAGAAAACACTGACCGATGCCAACAGGGCTGTGGCCACACTGATGTTTGACGCAGGAGCTTCTGCTAACATGGAATACACACTGAATTATGGTACGACGTCGCTGATAAAATGCGCCAAAGGATTAGGCGACAACTTCCAATATGATTCATTGGCACTGCGCCTGCTTTTCCGGGACTTTTTTACTGAGACAGAATGGAACAACATCGTGGTGGACGAACTGGCAAATGAGCACCGACCCATACTCTATTCAGGCAATCCCAAGGACGGTTCAACTGGTCATGCCTTCGTGCTTGACGGTATTGACACTGATGGCAAATTCCACGTCAACTGGGGATGGGCTGGCAAATGTGATGGCTATTTCAGCCTGAATTTGTTAAGACCCGGATCAGGTGCTGAACAGGAGGGAAATTTCAGCTATGGCAATCATATGCTGATAGGCTTCACGCCCAGAGAGACACCTGCTGAAGGTGCCGTTGAGAAGTCATTCTGGGGTGCTGACACCGAATGTAAATTGTCTATTGACGCGACGGACTCGCTGGTTATCACGGCCAGCAATATTTACAACTTAGACTATCGCTATTTCTTCGGAAAGATTATGGTGACAATGGACAACGTCAACGGCTCAGAAGAGGATAGTAATACCATACTCCTATACGATTCAGAAATGGAGGACGAAGAAGGAAATGAATATGGTCCGGTACCTTTCGCATACGGCTTCTCGTTCATAGAGAATGAAGAAGACGAATCTGGTAACGAAGCTATTGTCTGGTTGAAAGAAGAGGAAATAAAGACTGGCACTTATGTGCTAACATTGGTTTCACAAGCACTAAACGAACCCGAGCCCACGCCTATTCATGCCCTTGGCGGTGCTATCTGTCAATACACACTGACGAAAGGTGATGACGGCTCGTTAACTCTGGTTGAAGGTGTTCCCACGGCCATTGCAGACATCAACGCTACGCGACAGAAGGCCGACAATAACATTTACAATTTGAATGGGCAGAAGGTCAACTGTCCCGGCAGAGGCATCTATATCAAGAATGGCAAGAAAGTAAAACTATAATCTGTGCGTACCTCTTCATTGCAGAAATTCCGTTACGAGATTCCCGTAACGGAATTTCCGTTATTGAGAGACCTGTAAAACCAAGCGTTTGTTCTGAAAAAAAGGAAAACTATTTTCTGATAATGATTGGCGGGGCGGGACGCCACTGCTGCCACGGTGCCTTCAGACCACGCGTCAAAGAATATTGCCAACGGGTGGGTTTGTGCTGTTCGTCGAAGGCGGCGAACTCGTCGAAGGTGGAGGAGGGACGTTCCTCACCCATTGACATGATGCGGTCGAAGATGACTTTCCGGCTGGGCGCATTGAAGGGACTGTCGTTATTACGCATCATGCTGTTCTCAGTGGGACGGTAGACGTCCAAGACATAGGTATATGCACCCTCGTAGAGTCCGATCTTCTCTGAAGTGAAATGGTCGTCGCCGATAAACGGACTCCACAGCACGCGTTCGGCATCTTCCTCCGTATCGACATTCAGCATCCACCCGAGGCGGTGGAGTTCTTGCAAACGGCTGACTTCACGGGAGCCGGGAGCACCCTTGGCCTCATAGCCATACTCATCAGCCAACTTGGCAAAACCGTGGCCGACGGCCTCATGAATCAGGACCAGACGGAAATTCTCGTCGTCAAGACCGTCCATCAGCGTACAGAGCGAGATGGCATACTGGCGGGGACTGCCCGTCTGCTTGTTGAGGAGCAGGGCGGTCACGCCATTGTGGCTGTGGCTGTTGACGATGACGATGGCCAGCGAGCGTTCCAGGTCAATACTGTCAACCTTGCCCACATAGGCGGCAACTTTGTCTTCGTCGAAGTCAATCTCCGTGGAAGTATGGCTGGGGACGGTACTGAACACCGTGGAGCGACCATCACCCACACCGCTGTTCTTGGAGACGGCGGTGACGGCATAGACATCGAAATAGTCGCGGAGAGAGTATATAGGCTCTTCGCTGAACAGGTGTTCCATAGAGCGAACCATCGTGCGGTAATAGGTACTGTCGGCCACGTCGCGGTCAGTAAAGCCGTCGCCCATCAGGACAAAGGGAATGCCCTGACCCATGGACGACCGCTGGAGGCGGATGACGGTGCCGTCGGCTGTAAAATCGGTTGACTCATAGTCGCTGATGACGCCAGTCTGCGACACGTATGCGGTGTCAAGTCCCATCCAGTTGCCGTCGTCCGAAGGCATGGCCAGGATGAAAAGGGCCACGCGGCTGTCGGCTGACTGGTTGGGCGAGACGATAATCGGGTGTGTCGAGCCCTCCTGTTCGGCACGAGTCACTGAGCGCGACTCGTCCTGCCATTGAATCCAGTCGAGTCGCGAATACATAATCTGCAGGTCGTCGCTCTTCGTCAGGTTGGTCTTGAAACTCAGCGACAGCGTGCCACCCTTGGAGTCAACGGTGTACTCTTTCTGGTTGAAGAGCGCGTACTTGCCGCTCTGGACAAGGGTCACATTGCGGTGGGAGCCGTCAGAGTTGATGATGAGCGACGTGGAGCGGTTGCTCCGAGTACGGTTGGTTGCGGCGGTGGTGAGGGTGATGGTATGTTTGCCTGCCCCACCCTTGCGTGGTGAGAACGTCACCCAGCCGGCCCCGCAGGTAGCCGTCCAGTCTGCCTTCGTCTCAATAGTCAGTGTTTTTGTCTGGTTAGCAACAGGATACAGTTCCACCACACTCCCGGAATGGAGTTTGATGGAACTGTCACTGCCGTCCTCCTCGCAGCCTGCCAACAGGAGCAGGAGTGACGACAAGAATAAGATATGCCTGAGATATCTCACTTATTACTTCACAAGTACAACAAGGTACTTACTCGTCGACCAGAAGGTCTGGGGGTCGGTAATGCGAAGCACGAACTGCTTGTTGGCATCACGCTGCAGGGTGTATGAGCTTGCCGGATGCGACGTCAGCAGCTTGGCCGATGTGCTGTAGAGCTTAATCTCCTTGTCGACGCGGATGTCAATCTTTGTGAAGTACTCCTTGTTGAAGCTCGACTGCAGCACCTTGCCGTCAACCAGAATCTGCTGTTCCTTCAGTTCGTTCTTCGTGCCAAACACGAACCAGGCCGTGTGCAACTGCTTGTCCTGCTGCAGGATGGTCTCGGCACGCTGGTTGGTCTCTGTCGTCAGTTCCTGCACGTCGCTGTTCAGGTTGGCCACCTTCTCGTCCAAGTCCATAATCTGGATTTCCTTCTCGTCTAACTGGCCACGCAACGACTGCAGTTGCTGCTCCTTCTCCTCCATCTGCTGCGTCATTGTGTCCAACAGCTTACGCAGGGCGTCGCTCTTGACACTGCTCTCGCGCAACTGCTGCTTCAGCTTGTTGATGAGCTCCTTGTTCTGCTTCATCGTCGACTGGATGAACTGGATGTTCTCACGGATGCGTTGCTTCGAGCTGGCACCCTCACCCTGCTGGGCTACGGCCACACGGTTCTCAGCCTCGGAAATCTGACGGAAACCTTCCTCAATCTCCTGGAACGTGCTCATCATGTCGTTAATCTCATTGTCCTTCTGGTTGACAATCTGCTTCAGGGAGTCAATACTCTGGGCGGCAGCAAGCTCTGCCTTTGAAGGTCCCTGGTTACAACTAGCAATAGCCAGCATGCAAACTCCAAAAATCAATAATTTCTTCATAATCCTTAGTATTTTAATAATTCTTCAATTTTCAACTCTTTCCCGCCAGGACGATAACAATCTCACCCTTCGGATCATGCTCCTTGAAGTGGGCGATGACTTCAGCCAGCGTGCCGCGGACACTCTCCTCGTGAACCTTCGAGATTTCCCGGCAGACACTCACCTGACGGTCGGCACCGTAAGCCTCGGCAAACTGCTCCAGCGTCTTCACCAACCGGTAGGGCGACTCATAGAAAATCATCGTCCGCTCCTCGTCGGCCAGACTCCGGATCTTCGTCAGGCGTCCCTTCTTCTGTGGTAGGAAGCCCTCAAAGGCAAAACGGTCGCAGGGGAGTCCGCTCGACACCAAGGCCGGCACGAAAGCCGTCGCACCAGGCAGGCATTGCACCTCGACACCAGCCTTCACCGCCTCACGAACGAGGAAGAACCCAGGGTCGCTGATGCCCGGCGTACCAGCATCACTGATAAGGGCAATATTCTCGCCAGCCAACAGACGGTTGACGACACCTGCCGACGTACCGTGCTCGTTGAACTTATGATGCGACAGCAACTGGTTCCTGATATCAAAATGCTTCAACAGAATGCCCGATGTCCGGGTATCCTCTGCCAACACCAAGTCCACCTCTTTTAATATACGGATGGCACGAAGCGTCATATCCTCCAGATTGCCAACAGGCGTCGGAACGATATACAATACTCCCATTACGCGTGCAAAGTTAGTAAAAAATGATAAATTATAGACTTCGGTAGCATTTTTTTTCACGCTTCAATCTCCACTTTTCACTTTTTTTCGTAATTTTGCAGCCACTATGAATCAGAATGTCAGCGGAGAACCACATCGTCCTGGCCGCATCGAGGTCATCTGCGGCTCCATGTTCTCGGGTAAGACCGAAGAACTCATACGGCGACTGCGCCGTGCCAAATTCGCCCGTCAGAAAGTAGAAATCTTCAAGCCGGCCATCGACGTCAGATACTCGGAAGAGGATGTCGTCAGTCACGACCAGAACCACATCCTTTCAACGCCCATCGACTCGTCAGCCAGCATCCTCCTGCTCAGCAGCGACATCGACGTTGTCGGCATTGACGAAGCCCAGTTCCTGGACCCCGGACTGCCCGACGTCTGCAACGAACTGGCCAACCGTGGTGTCCGCGTCATCATCGCCGGCCTCGACATGGACTTCCGAGGCATCCCCTTTGGCCCCATGCCTGCCCTGTGTGCCATCGCCGACGATGTCACCAAGGTTCACGCCATTTGCGTCAAGTGCGGAAACCTGGCCTACGTCAGTCACCGCACCATTGCCGACGACCGCCGCGTCCTGCTCGGCGAGACCCAGGAATACGAGCCATTATGCCGCGAGTGCTACCAAAAAGCGATTCAAAATAAAAAATCATCCGAATAAATTTGGTCAATTCAAAAAATCGTCGTACCTTTGCACCCGCTTTCGTTGGAGTCGTGAGCACCGATCCGCTAGCTCAGTCGGTAGAGCACAACACTTTTAATGTTGGGGTCTTGGGTTCGAACCCCAAGCGGATCACTTAGAAGAATTGGCAAGTAATTGAATTTCAATTACTTGCCAATTTTCTTACACTTCAAATGCACCACTTAGCCCCTCAACGAGTGGAACTAAGTTCCTGCGGAGTTGTAATAAAGGTGGTGGCGCCGTTGGAGATCAGGAAGTCTTTGTCGCGGAAACCCCAGAGAACGCTGATGCAGGGCAGGCCGGCATTACGGGCAGTCTGCAAGTCAACGTCGCTGTCGCCTACATAGACGGCATGACGGTGGTCAACGCCTAACTGACTCAGGGCTTCATTGACGGTATCGGGGGCGGGCTTCTTGCGGATGCCTTCGGCCTCGTGCTCACCAACTGCCACTTCGATGGTGTCAGCAAAGAAATGGCGACAGAGTTCCTGGGTGGCCGCATAGAACTTATTACTGACTACTGCCAACCGGCAACCTCGCTGCTTCAAGGCTTTCAGCATTTCAGGAACTCCGTCATAAGGTCGCGTTCTGTCCAATGAATGCTCCAGATAGTATTGGCGGAAAGTGCTGAACACCTCTTTGAACCGTGGATTCTGCTCACCATTAGGAATGGCACGAATCATCAACATTCTCACACCGTTGCCAACGAATCGCCGGACATCGTCGCAAGAGTGTTCCGGCATCCTGTATGTACGGAGGGCATAGTTGACGGCTGCCGCCAGATCGTCAAGTGTATCAAGCAGCGTCCCGTCGAGGTCGAATATATAAGTATCGTATTGATGCATGATAATTTTTGCGGTGCAAAGACAGGCAATGTTACCGGGCGGGAGTCGTCAGTCGCAGGTAATACAGTCCCGGGTTGGGCGTCTGGCCGGTGGCCGAGAGGCGTACCTTGAACTTCGTCTTCACGTTGCCCTTGCTGTCCTTCAAAAGTTCGGCGGGGATGGGGTACTCCACGTTGAAGAAGCCACCTTCGCTGCCGCGGACGCGGTCGGGGATGGTGATGTCGGCAATCTTGGTGCCGTCGACGGTGAGCGTGGCTACACGACGGCGGTCGGAGGTGGTGAAGCGGCACATGATGGCGAGGCTGTCGTTGACAGCGTCCTTATTAAATAAGGTGAACTGGACGTAGCCTCCAGCCTTGGCGTCGCGGTAGCTCTCGCCGTTATAAGAACCCTTTCCGGAGTCGGCCGAGTAGTCGTACTCATGGCCGGCCTCGCTCTGTTGTTCACCGGGAGCGACGAAGTCGAGGGTGCGCGCCTTCAGCGCCTCGTTGGCAGCTTCAGTCAGAGCCATGTCGCTCTTGGCAAAGTTCTCAGGCGTCTGCTGATACCAGTAGCACATGTAGCGCTGATGGTGGATGCCGTAGAAGGGCTCCAGCGTCAGCGTCGTCCAATGATAGTTCTCCACACCGGGACGCGGGGCGTCGATGGTGAAGGTAAGCTTCGAGAGGTCCTTGGTCTTGATGCGGCCCAGCACGTCGGCGCGGTTGCCGATGAGCAGCGGTGCCGACAGGAGGTTCATCTGGCGGCCCATAGCGCCGGGCGAGTGGTCCATACGGCCCTCGCCGCCATATTCGTTCTGCAGCTTCTCACCGTTCAGCGGCAGACGGCCACCCAGCAGGATGGGGCCGTACTTGAAGGCAATATAGTCCTCGTAGTTGGGGCACACTTCGTAGCGTAGCGTCATGGGCAGGCTGACTTCAATGCGGTCACCCTTCTTCCACTTGCGGCTGATGGTGACGTAGGAGGCCGTTCCCTGCTTGGCACCGTGGTCAACGACTTCTCCGTTGACCTTCACCGAGAATCCCTCTGCTACCCATGCCGGATGGCGCAGGGCGATGGCATACTTGCCGGCCTTGCCCACGGTGAGCGTGGTCTTCGGCTCGTAGGGGAACTGGGTTTCCTGAGTGACGACGAAATCGTCACTCACGAGAGAAGAGGCGGTGAAGAGGTTGACGTAGAGCGTCTGCTTACCGTCGTGGGTATAGACGAAGTGGCCGTACTTGGAGTGGTTCTCCATGCCGGTGCCGACGCAGCACCACATACCCTTGTTGGGCATGGAGTAGATGCGGTAGCCCATGGGACGCAGGGTGGTGAAGTAGACGTAGCCGCCAGTCTCGGGGTCCTGTGTCGAGAGGATGTGGTTCCACATGGCCTGCTCATAGAAATCAACGTATTGGGCATTGCCGGTGCGGTCGGCCAGCATCTCAGAGAACTTCAGCATGTTGTTGGTATTACACGACTCGGGTCCGTCGGGCTGGTCGATGTAACGGTTGCCGTTGGCAGCGGCCAGGAAGTGCTCGTTGACGGAGTTACCGCCGATGCAGACGGTACGGTTGGTAGCCACGTCCTGCCAGAAGTTCTCAGCGGCAGTGAGGTATTCACTTGAATTAGCAGCGAGTTCGCCGATGCGCTCCATACCGATGAACTTGGGAACCTGAGTGTTGGCATGCTTACCGTCGAGGAAGTGGGTGTCCAGCGTCTGCATGCCGTTGAGCATGGCCTTGTGGGTGTACTTCTTGGCGGCGGACAGGTACTTCGGGTCGCCGAAGAGCTGGTAGGCATCGAGCAGCGACTCATTCATACCGCCGTGCTCGCAGTTAAGAAAACCCTCGAAGGCCTGGTCGTCGACCTTGGCAATGAGGTTGGCACTCCAGTCGGCCAGCTTTCTGAACATTTCTTTGGCCTGCAGGCTGCCGGCGTAGAGGTAGGCATCGCGCAGTCCGGCCAGCACCTTGTGCTCACAGTAGAAGGGCACCCAGCCCCAGTTTTTCTGGATGCCGGAGAGGTCGCCCTGATAGAGCTTGCGCCACGAGTCGTTGATGGGCTGTCCGCCGATGAAGCCGTAGAGGCCCTCAGTGTTCTGGTCGTACTGGTCCTGACAGTCCTTCATCACCTTGAGCATGTAGTCCAGCCGCTCCTTGAGACGGGCACGCTGGGCCTCGTCGCGGGTAGCGGCCCAGGCTAACGACAAAGCTGACACATAGTGACCGCCGACGTGGCCGCTGAGGTCGAAGCCGGCATCGCCGCCCCAGTTTTTGAAGTTCGGGTGTTTCGTTTCCCACTGGTAGTAGGGACTCTGGCTGTCGGTGGTAGCCGACAGTCCGGCCTGGCGCACGAAGGGCGTCAGCAGTCGGTCGGTGTCATACTGTAGCAGCATGTCGATGTTCTTGTCCATCGCCGTCTTGAATGGCCCGTCAAGTAGTGTTACCTCCTGCAGGTTGAAGTGCTTGGGGTAGAGCTGGCTTTGCGCGCCTGCAGTCATCGTGACGGCGCAGAGAAGTCCAGTAAGTAATGATTTTGTTTTCATGTGTTGTGGTTATTTGATAAATTTCTTTCCTTTCCTGATATAAAGTCCGCGGCGGGCGGGCTTTGTTTTTGTGCCGTAGAGCGTGTAGTATGGATCGTCAGCGTCGGCCTGCTGCACATCCTTGATGGCCGATGCCACGGCGTCCTTGTTGCCGCTCATCAGTCGCATGTAGTAGAGGCCGGGCATGAGGGTCGATGACGAGGCCGATAGTCGCACCACGAACTTCTCCTTCGGGTTGCCATCCTTGTCGACGGCCAGTGCGGCGGGTATGGGGTACTCCACGTTGTAGAAGCCGTTTTCAGCATTCTTCACCGTCTCGGGTATGGTGATGTCGGCAATCTTCGTGCCGTCAACCTTCAGCGTCCCCTTGCGTCCACGGTCGGCAGTGGTGAAGCGGAGCATGACGGCGAGGCTGTCCCTTACGCCTTTCTTATTATATAGGGAGTACTGCACATAGCCATTGGCCTGGGCGTCGCGGTAGCGTTCGCCGTTATACAGTCCGGTGGTTGAGCCGCTGGAGTACTTCGACTCATGACCGGCCTCGCTCTGTTGTTCGCCGGGAGCCACGAAGTCGAGCTGGCGCTGGGCCAGTGCCTCGGCAGCGGCCTCTTCAGCAGCCATAGAACTCTTCTGGTAGTTCTGCTCCGTCTGCTGATACCAGTAGCACATATAGCGGGCATGGTGAATCTTATAGAAGGGCTGCAGCGTGAGCGTCGTCCACTGGTAGCTGTCGACACCGGGACGGCTGACGTCGATGCTGAACGTCAGTTCGGGAGTGCGAAGGCGGTTGATGCGGCTCAGCACGTCGGTGCGCTGGCCGATGAGCAGCGGGGCCGACGTCAGTTTCTTGGACGAGGCTACACAGCTGGGTGCGTGGTCCATGCGTCCGGCACCGGCATATTCGTTCTTCAGCTTCTCATATTCCAGTCCCGTCTCCTTGGCCTCTGCACTCGTGGCAGCCGTGGTCTGTGCGGCCAAGAGGATGGGGCCATACTTGAAGGCGATGTAGTCCGTGTAGTTAGGGCACGTCTCGTAGCGCAACTGCATGTCGAGGCTGATGACAATATGGTCGCCGACAGCCCAGTTGCGGTCGATGGTGACATAGCTGGCCGTGCCCTTCTTCGCATTGTGGTCAATGGTGTCTCCGTTGACCGTCACGGCGAAACCTTCGCCTGACCAGGCCGGATGGCGCACGGCCACCTTATACTGGCCGGCCTTGCCGATGGTGAGCGTCGTCGTCGGGTCGTCGGGGAAGCGCGTCTCCTGAGTGACGACGAAATTGTCACTCACAAGGGATGACGGGGTGAAGAGGTTGACGTAGAGCGTCTCGCTGCCGTCGTGGGTGTAGATGAAGTGGCCGTACTTGGAGTGGTTCTCCATGCCGGTGCCCACACAGCACCACATGCCCTGGTTCACCTGAGAGTAAATACGGTAGCCCTGGGGGCGCAGCGTGGTGAAGTAGACGTAGCCGCCGGTCTTGGGGTCTTGCGTTGACAGAATGTGGTTCCACATGGTCTGCTCATAGAAGTCGGCATATTTGGCATTGCCGGTGCGGTCGGCCAGCATCTCCGAGAGTTTCAGCATGTTGTTCGAGTTGCACGACTCCGGACCGTCGATGTTGTCAATGTACTGGCTGCCGTTCGACTTGGCCAGGAAGTGCTCGGATACGGAGTTGCCGCCGATGCAGACGGTGCGGTTCTTGGAAACGTCAGTCCAGAAGTTCTCAGCAGCTTTCTTGTAGGTGGTCGCTGTGGCATCCTGCTCAAAGATGCGCTCGAAGCCGATGTACTTCGGCACTTGGGTGTTGGCATGCTTGCCGTCGAGGAATGTGGTGTTCATCGACTGCATGTTGTTGATCATGTCCTTGTGCGAGTACTTCTTGGCCGCCGTCAGGTATTTCTTTTCGCCGAAGAGCTGGTAGGCGTCGAGCAGCGTCTCGTTCATGCCGCCGTGCTCACAGCCGAGGAAGCCCTGGAAGGCACTTTCCGACACCTTGGCCACGAGGTTGACGCTCCAGTCGGCAAGCTTGTGGAACAGCTCACGGGCCACATCGCTGCCGGTGTAGACATAGGCATCGCGCAGTCCGGCCAGCACTTTATGCTGACAGTAGAACGGCACCCAGCCCCAGTTGTCCTGAATCTTCGACAGGTCGCCCTTGTAGAGGGCCTGCCACGAGTCGTTGATGGGCTGTCCGCCGATGAAACCGTAGAGTCCCGTGGCGTCGTCGTCGAACTGGTCCTGACAGTCCTTCATCACCTGTAGCATATAGTCCAGCCGCTCTTTCAGCTTTGTTCGTTGCGCCTCGTCGTGGCTGGCAGCATAGGCCAGGGCCAATGCTGAAACGTAGTGACCGCCGACGTGGCCGCTCAGGTCGAAGCCGGCGTCGCCGCCCCAGTTGGTGAAGTTAGGGTGTTTCGATAGCCAGTTGTAGTACTTGCTGCTCTTGTCTTTTGTACTGGAGAGCCCCGACTGACGTACGAAAGGTGTCAGCAGCCGGTCGACATCGTACTTCATCAGCAGTTCGATGTTCTTATCCATGGCTGTCTTCATCGGACCGTCGGTCAGTGTCACCTCTTGTAGGTCAAAGTGCTTGGGATAAAGCATGCTCTGCGCCGACGCGGTCAGCATCACGGCGCAGAGCAGTCCAGTAAGAAATACCTTTCGTTGTTTCATTACTTGTTGGATAATAGAAGAGGATCTTACTTCTTAATTTTATATATACGGAACGACATCGCGGGCAGCTGGTCGTTGATGACGGCATTCTTCTTGCCGGCCTCTACCTGGGTGCTGCCAGCCTTCGGGGTAATCTTCTCGGGCTGGTCGAGCGTGTTCTCGTTGTCCATCGAACCATCGTGGCTCAATGTCAGGGTCTCGGCGGTGCGCTCACCCTTTATGCCTAAAAGGTTGAGGCTGACGGTCTGCGGCTGCTTCGAGGTATTCACCACCTTGATGATGACCTCGCCAGTGGTCTTGTCGAATACGGAGGAGGCGAAGAGTCCGTCCTGACCGTCCTGGCCGGCCACGGGCTTCTTGTTCATGGTCAGCTGTAGCACGTTTGTACCCTTATTCATGGCAAACATCTGCTGGACATAGTAGCTGACGGACTTGAAGGAGCGCAGGTTGTCGTACCAGATGGCATCGGGACGCCACTGCCAGCCCTCGACATGGGCAAAGAGTGGGGCATAGGTGGCCATGTGGACGATGTCGGCATTGCGCTCGATGCCGGTCATGTGGGCTGCCTCATAGAGCGAGGTCTCGTAGTGGTTCCACTTCTTGCCCTTACCGTGGCAGGCATATTCGCCGGCAAACACCTTCGGACCTGTACGGTCGTAGCTGTCGTAGCGCAGGCCGTGGCTGAGGAACCACTCCTCGTTGCGGTAGTAATGCTCGTCGTAGAGGTCAACCTTCAGCTCCTTCATACGGGGCTGCAGCAGGTCGAAGTCCCAGCCCTCAGAGTTAGGACCAGTGGTGCCGATGAGCTTCAGCTTCGGATATTTGGCGCGGAGGGCGGCATTGAACTTCTTCAGGCGCTCGGTGAAGACGGGACCGTAGCCACCGTGCTTCTCGTCGTAGTCCCACTGCTCGTTGCCGACGCCGAGGAACTTCAGGTTGAAGGGTTCGGGATGTCCCATGTCGGCACGTACCTTACCCCACTTCGTCGTGACATCGCCGTTGGCAAACTCCACGAGGTCGAGGGCATCCTGGATATAGCTGTCGAGCTGGTCGAGGGGTACATGGACGCCGGGCTTCGTCGGGTCGGGGTTCTGGAACTGGCAGCTCAGACCGCACGAGATGACGGGCAGCGGTTCGCAGCCGAAGTCCTCGCAAAGCTGGAAAAACTCAAAGAAACCAAGGCCGTAGGACTGGAAGTAGTTGGGGAAGTAACGCTGAGTAAAGGTGTAGTGCCAGCGGTTCTCGTTCAGCGGGCGGTTCTCGACGGGACCTACTGAATTCTTCCAGTTGTAACGGGTCTCGAGGTCAGTACCCTCGACGATGCAACCGCCGGGGAAGCGGAACACGCCGGGCTTCATGTCATACAGGGCCTGGGCCAGGTCCTGACGCATACCGTTCTCGCGGCCTTTCCAGGTCTTCACGGGGAAGAGGCTGACGTGCTCAAGGTCGGTCGTCACCTTGCTGTCGCCCCAAACACGGAGGTGAGCCTTGTCAAACGACTTCTTGGGCTTGATGATGGCCGTGTATTTCTTCCATTCCTTGCCGCTGACATCGATACCGGCATTGCCTAACTTCTGGTCGTCACCCATGGTGGCGTTGTCCACGATGTCAATCCACAACTTGGCCGAACCGCCGTCGGGGACACGTGCCCAGACCGAGAAGCGGTATTCCTCGCCGCCTTTGACACCTATGCCGAAGAAGCCGCTGTTCTCAATCATGGTGTGCTTGTCGCCGTGTCCCGGAGGAGCCAGCCGGACGTAGTGGGGATTGCGCTCGAAGGGACCGTCGTCCTTCAGTGTCACCTTGCCAGAGATGTCCCATCCGGCAAAATGGTTAGGGAACTCAAACGAACGGTTCATCACCAGCTCGGCATAGAGACCGCCGTCGGCAGCGTAGTTGATATCCTCGAAGAAGATACCATACATCGTTGACTGCACGGGAGCACCCAACTTCGTGGTTGTAATGTCCATCACATGACTTTGTGCCGAGGCACTGAGTGCGGCCGTTAAGGCTACTGCACAGGAGAATAGTTTTAGTGTCATTGTAGTTTACTTTTAGGAGTTTGAATAGTTTCCGAGGTGCAAAATTAGTTAAAAAGTTGGGGAAAAGCAAGGAATTTCGAATAATTCTTGTACTTTTGTGGAAAAATTTAGATTATCGGTAATACTAAGGAATCTAATTGACGAAGTATGAAGACGATTTTGATAGCTGAAGATAACGACAGCAATTACATTTTGATGACTTACATCCTAAAGCGCTACTATCAGTTTCTTCGGGCCAAGAACGGGCAGGAAGCTGTGGAAGCTGCCGACAAGGGCGGCATTGACTTGATACTGATGGACATCAAGATGCCCGTCATGGACGGTCTTGAGGCCACGGCTAAGATTAAGGAGAAGCATCCGGAACTGCCTATCATCGCCTTGACGGCTAATGCCTTCGATAGTGACCGCCAACTGGCTATGACGGCCGGCTGCGACGATTTCCTCTCGAAACCCGTCAGCAGCGAGAAATGCCTGAAAGCCATTGAGGCCAAGATAGGGAAGTAAGCCTTAGAGGTTCCAGAGCCACTTGATGTCTTCGACAGTAGTAGTCTCGACATCTTCCTCAATCTTATCGGGCAGGTTGCAGAAAAAATCAATCCCCGTGCGCCGCTCTAACTCACGGATGTTGATGACGTAGTTGCCTAACGGGTCGTTCGAATGATCCTCATTCAGGTGTTCTGCCCAGAAGGCTAAAGCCTTGTAGTCCCATTTGTCTTTTTTCTTGTTATATTGTTTGAGCAACAAGGCCATGAAGAAGTATTTGGGAACGGGGATGAACCCTTGACGGCTGGTCGCAGATCGTTGTCTGTTGCTGATATATTCAATGATGTTATCCTCCGAGTCGATGGTGCCGCCTTTTGCGACATAGAGTGTGTCTCCTGTGCTTTTGGGCCACCAGGTGTTTGTCAGTTTGTTTTCCATCTTGAGCCATAACCCGCCATTGAAAATGTTGCGTTGTGGCTGCATATTGGTAAGAAAAAAGGTCTGGCGGTTGGCATCCCGCGAATATTTCCTGTCAGCACTGGGACAGATATGGCCGTGGTCATAACCTGATGACCAGAAAGGGTCGAAGGTTTCGCCGTATTCATTGGTCACATAGTTGATGTCGTGGTTGGGCATATCCTCGTCAAACAGGTAGCCATCCACTACCCGGCTGTTCCTACCACCAGCATTTCCACTGTGCATCTGGTAGCACGACCACCGTTGTGACTTTTTCTGGCAGTCCCACTC
Organism: uncultured Prevotellaceae bacterium; assembly: GCA_937898415.1. Taxonomy (GTDB): domain Bacteria; phylum Bacteroidota; class Bacteroidia; order Bacteroidales; family Bacteroidaceae; genus Prevotella. Next base: position 49,048 of record CALDLA010000069.1, read on the forward strand.
TATGCTGTAATTGATGCCGTATTGGTCGTTGGTGCTGTGGATGACGACGATGCTGCTGCCGCCTTTCACCTTCGGGAACTCCAGCCGCTGCAGGGCCGGTTCCTGTGAATAGTCATTACGGTTAATGTTTTGCTCGGTCTGCTGGTCATTGTCGTCATCATCGCTACAGGAGGTGACGAGGGGCAGAAAGAGCAGCAGCGGGAGGAAGAACTTGGATAGTGGTCTCATGTTGGTCGTAGTAAAAAGGCAGGCTGCACCATCAGCGTTGCAGCCTGCCTTTGTGTAGATGCTGAATTATTCTGCGTAGTTAATGATTACACCCGTACAGCGGAACTGGACACCACCGCCGCTGCCGGACATATAGTTCACGACTTTGAGCGTGGTGTTGTTCACATTGTTGAAGGTGACTGTCTTGTCGTCCTTTGCCGGGGTAATTCTGTTGCCGCCAGCCTCGCCATACATCTCATCATTGCCCTTATAGGCCGTACCTTGGTAGGTGTCGTAATTGAAGATGACAGATGCAATCTTCTTGGTGGACGTGATGGTGACGGAGTTTTGAGCATACATACGGATAATCTTTGAACCAGCGTGATAGATAGGCTCACTCTTTCCGTCTTCCAGTGAGAAAGTCAGCGTGGTGCCGTCCGATAAGGTGATCGGACCGTTCAGCTCGGAAAGACCGAGATCGCCATAGACAACCGTAATGGAGTTGCCGCTTACCTCGCCGCCGCCTTCCTGGTCGCCGCCTTCTTGGCCGCCGCCTTCTTGACCGCCGCCTTCTTGACCACCGGAAGCCTCCGTCTTGCCGTTGAGCGAGTAGAGGTAAGCCTTGGCCTGGACGGTCTCAGGCGTGTTGCCTTTATAGTTGTACACCTTGCCGCAGACAATGACCTCGTCCTTCAGCTTCAGCAGTTCGCCGCCGTTATATCTCTGGTTGCCTAAGTAGAGGGCGCGGTGGACGTAGAACTCGCCTACCGGCTCGCCATCGTCAGAGAGACTGAAGGAACCGTTGCCGAACTCCGTGCCGTACTGTTCTGCGATAGACGACACCTTACCTTTAATATACACTTCCTTGTCCGACTCCTTTTCGCCAACTTCTTTTGCGTATGCGATGGCTGCTGCGGCATTGAACGGGTCTTCCAGTGTGCCGCTACCCTTGGCCTCGCCTACAGGCTCCGGATTATTGCCACCTGCCGTCACACCGTTGAGCGAGTAGAGGAAGGCCGCACCTTGCACGGTCTCGGGCGTGTTGCCTTTGTAGTTGACAATCTTGCCGTAGACAATGACCTCGTCGCCCACTTTGATCTGGGTGTCGCCGTTGGCGAACTTCTTGTTGCCTAAATAGGGGCAGCGCCAGAAGGTGAACTCATTGGTGCCCTCCTTGGTGTCGGACATGACGAAGGAGGCGGTACCGTGCTGCGTGGTGAACTCATCGGTGATGGATGTGATGAAGCCCTTGACATAGACCTCATTCTCTGACTCTGCCTGTCCTAACGACTTGACGTAATGGATGGCATCGGCACAGGTGTAGGGCGACTCCAGCGTACCATTGCCCTCATAGGTATATTCGGTGCCTCCGCCGCCGTCGGCGGTGGGGATTGGATATGGCTCTGGAACGTCCTCACAAGCGGTGAATGTCATGGCTGCGATGGCTAAGGCCATGACGCTGTACAGTATTTTCTTCATAGTAATATGTTTTTATTTTTCAATTCTACAATCTTCAATATATAATCTCGATGTCGCTCTCCTCGCGGATGAGTATCTGCCAGGTGTCGTTAAAGCGGGTGGCGATGCCGATGATGTTCACCTCGTAGGGTTTCTTATTCACCTCGTCGTAGGGCAGTTTGTTGGCGGCAAACTTGGCATAGGTACTGGTACGGATGACCAGCTTCGAGGTCGGGTAGCCTGTGATGCCTCGGTTGACACAGCCGCCAACGATGGTTGCCGAGCCGTCGCCGGGGGCATAGGTGGCAGTGCCGTTAGCCTCGCTGAAGGTGACATTACGCAGGATGACCAGCTTGCCGCAGTTCTCTTTCATGTCCATGTTGACATCGAAGTCAATGGGCATTAGAATCTGAATGGGGGAGTTGGTGTACTTGAAGTGCTTCTGGAACACGTCTTTCTGCATGCGGCCGATGCTGTTGCCCTCGAAGGGGGCGCCAATCTCGGGTTGCTGGCGGTAGCCGCCGATGTAGAGTCCTTTCAGGTCGACAATGATTTCCTGACCTTCGGCTAAGAAACCGCTCATGCCGTTCTGGTTGACAGCAATGATGATGGCACCCGTCGCGTCCTGCACCACAAACTGCTTGTGGATGTTGCCTCGGATGTCGTTGCCCGTGACACGGCCTTTGATTTTCACGTCCTTGTCAATCAGTCTGTTCTCGTCAGTACTGGCAAACACGTTGGGATACAGATCTTTCAGCTGCGCAATGGTGATGATATTGTCATCCGTAATGCTGTTGTTGCCGTAAAGGTCAGCACCGTTTGGCGTGATGACGTCCCATTCCGTGTCTTGACAGGCGGCAAACAGCAGGCAGGCTACTGCGATGGCGAAATATTTGATGGCTTTCATACGATGGTCCTCCTTTCTTTAGAATTGATAGTTAATCAACAGCATGCCGTTGATGCCGTTGGCATAGAACTTACGCGGACTCTTCTCGAAGCGATAGGCGTTGTTGGTGCGCTCCTGCTGCTGCTTGGTGTCGAGTCGGTTCTGCTCCATACCGCCGGTACAGATGTTGATGTTGTTCAGGATGTTCGTCAGCATCAGGTTGAAGCCGATGCGGCGGCCATGCCTCAGGCGGAACGTCTTGCCGATGGAGGCGTCAAGCATGAAACCGCCGTCGCCTTTTGCCTGGGCAGGACTGTTGTACACCTTCTGGCCGTCGACGATGGTCTTCGTAACCTCGGTCTCACGACGTGAGATAGGTGCAAAGTACATATAGATATTGTCGTAGTAGTTGCCAATGAGGTCGATGTACCAGTACTTATAGTGGCAGTTCAGGTCGATGCTGCCGGCGGTGAGCGGCGTGCTGCCCTCACGCATGCCGTCGATGATACACAGTTCGTCAACATAGCTGCCGCTGTTCGAAAGCATCATACGCATGTCGGCATTGTTGGTGTACTTGGCTTCGCTGACGGTTCCCAAGGTCTTGATATTGAGCCAGTCGGTGGCTTTGATGTTCAGTCCTAACTCCACGCCGTAGTACTTCTTCTTGATATTCGATAGCGACACGTAGGCAAACGAACTCTCGATGTCGCTATAGAAGAGGCTCTGCTCGGTGACGTCCTTCAGTTCGGCGTAGTAGGCATTCAGGTTCAGGCTCAGCAGGGAGTTCTTCCACTGGTAGCCGAACTCAGCCGAGGCAATCTTCTCCTGCTTCAGGTCCTTCACGAAGTCGTTGTTGATCTGGGCAGCAGCCAAGGCCGTTCGTGGGGCGGGTGTCTTCCACTCGTAGCCGACGCCGAGAGCGATGGCGTGACCCTTGCCAACGTTGATGTTAGCACCTGCTTTGCCACCTCCGTCGAGGAACTTCGCTGTGCCGCTCTTGCCATAGCTGTTGTCGGGGGCCATACCGTTGCGCATCTTGCCGTCGCGCTGCATCGTTGTACCAGCTAAACGACCTGACACAAAGAGGTGGGTGAAACGCAAGTCCGTTGCATAGCTGGCCCAGGCCTGTGCCTTGTTGACCAAGATGTTGTAGTCGTAGCCAAACTTGTCACCAACCTTCACCTCGGCGGGCTGACCGTATTTATCCCTGTCGGCCAGGTCGTAGTACACCATCGGCGAAAGTGAACCGTAGTCCTTCACGGCGTAGGTGTTGATATTGTGGAACTTGGCATTACCCAGCAGGTCGTCCATCGTCTGGTAGTGCATGCCGATGTTCCGCATCAGTTGCAGACCGCCGTTCAGTGACGAGTTCTTTGTCAGTTGCTTCTCTATCTTACTGGCCAGCGAGAAGGTCAGCTGGTCGTCGTGGGCTCGTTGGACATAGTACATGGCATCCACTCCCTCGTCTGCCATCAGACTGTTGGCATAATAGAGTCGGTCCCAGTTAATCTGGCGGTTGTACTCCGACGCACTCAGGTAGTCGTAGGCGGCCTGCCAGTTCTGGTAGGCGATGTCATCGTGGAAGAGTGAGGCTTCAGGGTCCCACACGTTGTAACTGTAGCTCGGCATCAGCGAGTAGTAGTCGGGCTCGGGGTTCGTACCGCCGTTATAGGACAGTCGGCTGTTGCTGTACATCGTGTAGCGACCGAGCAGCGAGGTCACCAGCTTCGTCTTCTCGTCTATCTTCCAGTCCCATGTCAGCAGGGCCGACGGTGAGAAGTCGTGGACGATGCGGGCGTTGCGCTTCTTGCCGTCCTGGTAGCCCCAGTTGGGATTGTAGTTGTGGGTTCCGGCTATCCAGTACATCTCGTCTGTAGCAGCACGCTGGGTGCCGCGCTGTGTCTGGTTGCCCCAGGTGATGAGGCTCACGGAGTGCTGGTCGTTGATGATCTTCTCGGCTCCTACAAAGAAGCTCACCGAGTTGTACAGTGTACCTTCCACCGTACCGATGCCGTTGCCCCAGCGATAGGTCAGCGAGCCGGTGTATGCCCATCCGTTCTCCAAGACGCCAGAGTTGTAGGTGTACATGCCACGGACATTGTAGCTGCGGTTGGCAAAGGCCAGCGAGGCACGTTGGCCGGTGGCGAAACTCGACGGGCGGAAATTGTAGTTGCCTGAGCCGGCGAGGGCACTCATGGAGTAGTTGTTGTCCTCGAAGGGCAACGACGATTCACGGCCACGGGTCTGGTTGTTAAGACCGCCGACGAGGGAGTAGCTGAACAATCCGCGCTCGATGTCGTTCACAGGGTTGCCGTTGATGTACATGTCGGTGTACTTGGCATTGTAGGCACGGTATCTGAACCGGGCGGGACTGAACCGATAGCCCACCTCGTTCGCATAGACATTCCGGTTGGACGAAATGACGGTGATGTTCTGAATGGAACTCTCATTGTCTTCCAACTGCGCCTCGGTGAAAGTGAAAGTCTGTTCGTCCGCTAAGTCCTTGGCTATAGAGTCAATAGGCTCTTGCGCCACGGCCGTGGCGGAGCAACAGAAGACCATCACTGCTAATTTCAGTGTTTTTCTCATAAAATACGGTTTTGCAGTTATTGTATTACTTATTTGGTGCAAAGATACGGAAAAAGAATGAGACAACCATATTTTTTTCGTAAAAAGTATAAGCAATTCCAAAAATAATTGTATCTTTGCACAGATTATTACTGACCGATTATGAAGAAACACATGGTTTTTCTCGCGCTCGTCCTCTTATTGACGGCGAACGCTTCCCATGCACAGAAGAAGTTCTCTGTGTACGGAGTGGGATTCTATAACCTTGAGAATCTGTTTGATACCTGTCACGATGCCGGCAAGAACGACTATGAGTACCTGCCCGACGGTACGAACAAATGGACGGGACTGAAGTACGGCAATAAGTTGAAGAACATGGCCCGTGTGCTGGCCGAAATGGGGACGGACAAACTGCCCGGCGTGGGCTGTGCCGCCATCGGCGTCAGCGAGGTGGAGAATGCCAAGTGCCTGACCGACCTCTGCAATCAGGAGCCGCTGAAGGCCAAGAACTTCCAGTTCGTACACATCGAGGGGCCCGACCAGCGCGGTGTTGACTGCGGACTGCTCTATAACCCGAAGCTCTTCAAGGTCCGCGACGTGAAGCTCGTACCTTATATCTATATCTTGCCGCAGGACTCGATGCGGGCCACCCGTGGCTTCTTGGTGGTCAGCGGTACGATGGCCGACGAACATGTCACCATCATTGTCAACCACCTGCCGTCGCGTGGTGCCACCTCCTTCTACCGCGAAGAGGGCGGACGCCAGCTGTGTGTGGTCAAGGACTCGCTGGTACGTGACGACCCCAACGTGAAGCTGCTCATCATGGGCGACATGAACGATGACCCGCAGGACAAGTCGATGGCGGAGGCACTCGGTGCCAAGCGTAAGATGAAGGACGTGGAGAACGTGCCCGGCGGACTGTGGAACCCCTGGTGGGATGTGCTGGCACAGGGAACGGGAACGCTGCAGTATGACGGCAAGTGGAACCTCTTCGACCAGATTATAGTGTCGAACGCGCTGCTCGACCGTGACGGCAAGAAGGACTACGCGTCGCTGAAATTGTGGAACTACCATATTTTCCGTCGCGACTACCTCTTCCAGAAGGAAGGAAAGTACAAGGGCAACACCCTGCGCACCCATGCCGGCGGTGCCTGGCTCAATGGCTACAGCGACCACCTGCCCACGGTCGTCTATCTGATTAAGGAACAACGCTAATATGACTAACAATATGAAGAAACAAATCCTAACTACTTTGATGACGGCGGCCCTGTGTCTGTGGCTGCCGCTGGCAGGGATGGCTGCCAATACGAAGAAGTCCGTTGCCCAGGTGACGGAGGCTGTGACGATTACCGACGACTGGGACTATATCGTGACGGGAGCGACGCCCTTTGCCGAAGGGGCCTCTGTCGATTTGGTCAATACGGAGCACGCCGTCCTTATATTGAATAAGGTAAAACCCTCCGCGGCTATCAAGTTGTTGGCAACGTATGTGAAAATCAACGGTGCCAAGGCCGTGAACAACACGAACTGTCAGGTGAAGCTGTATAACCGCGGCTGTATCATCCTGCCTTACGGTAATAGCACGAAGCCGCTGACCGTCTATCCGGAGCCGAACTTCGGGGGCGAGGGCGTCAACAACTTCGGCATGGGCAACTCAGGCGGCTATATGAACACGCTGACCGCCGCCCAGCTGAACAACAAGATACGCTCGTTCAAGCTGAAGCGCGGCTACATGGTGACGTTCTCGACGCAGGCCAGTGGCCGCGGCTACAGCCGTTGCTTCATTGCTGCCAGCAGCGACCTGGAGGTGCCCGAACTGCCCATTGTGCTCGACCAGAAGATTTCTTCCTACCGTATCTTCAAGTGGTATGACGCAGGCAAGAAGAATCTGGCCAATTCTGCTGGTAGCAAGGATGCCCTGGATGCCCTCAATGTGCAGAGTACCTATGACTGGGGGCAGGGTAACACCAGTCTCCAGCCCGACTATGAGTGGGTGCCTAACCACATCTATGAGGACTGGCCTTCGTCGTCTACCATCGGCGGAACGACCCAGTCTCCCCACACCAAGAATAACAACGAGCCGAGGAACTCGGCCGACGACCATCCGCAGGACCTGAAAACTATCCTCGATAACTGGGAGAACATGATGCGTACTGGTTTGCGTCTCTGTTCACCGGCCTCGTGGGACGGCAGCGATTATACGAATGCGACGGGATTCCTGGCTGAGTTCTTCGATTCCATCGATGCCCGTGGCTGGCGCTGCGACATCATCGACCTTCATTGCTACTGGGTAGAAGGTACGTTTAACAATATTGTGAACTGGACCAATAAGTACAAGCGCCCCGTCTGGATTTCAGAGTGGTGCTGGGGTGCCTCGTGGAACAAGAACGGCGCCTTCGCCAGCGGCGTGACCAGAGACCAGGTGAAGTCGGCGCTGCAAAGCATCTGTTCGAAACTGAACGGCTGGGACTATGTGGAGCGCTACTACTACTGGAACAACGAGGCTTCCATCTCGAAGCTCTATGAGAACGGCAAGCTGACGCCTGCCGGCGAATACTATGCCAGCATGACGACGTCGGTGGGCTACAACGGCAAGTACGACTTCGTGCCCACCACGCCCCGTCAGTACGCCCCGTCGCGCTTCAAGACGACTTCTTCCAACGGCAAGGTCGTGGTTTCATGGTATGATGCCAATGGCGAGTACAACCAGCTGATGGAGGTACAGCGCAAGGTGAAGGGCGGCCAGTGGGAGACCCTGTCAACCATTGAGCAGAAGGAGGCCGCCAGCAACTATACGTTTACGGATGCCGAGGCGCCTGAGGGGGCTATCTACCGTGTGCATCTGAAAGACTTGAACGGTCGCGACTATTATACCAATAATACCATGGAGACGGGCGACGCCGTGACCACAGCCGACGGCAAGACGCTCTACGTGGGCGGCAACCTGCTGCAGAACGGCGACTTCGACTTCGGCACTGAGGGGTGGACCTCTGGCACGGGTGCGGCCATCGGCCAGCCTTATTTCCAGGTGGTGCCCGTCGGTGGCGTCGATGGTGGCAGCTATTTGCAGGCCTATGGCAATGGCGGCATGGATGTGGCGTCGTCGCTGAAGAAGGTGGTCGACATCCAGCCCGAAACCGACTATTACTTCCGCGTGGCCTCCCGCAACGGTGGTACTTATCAGAAGGTCAGCCTGACGGCGGATAATGGCAAGACGGAGGGTGCGAACGTCCTGACTTTCCAGGATGCCACCGACTGGCTCTACCAGTCAGGCATCTTTAATAGCGGTACCTACAATCAGGCACTCATCGCCTTCCGCTGGTTAGGTGCCAAGGCGCAGCTGGACAAGATGGAACTGCGTCGGCTCTTCAATACCTACGAGGAGGCCGTGGCCGACGGCACGCCCTTGGATGTGGCCTATGCTGCTGCCAAGGCCGAGTATGATGCCGTCGTCGCTCAGCAGCGGGCCGACTCGCTGGCTCAGGTGAACAACGCCCTGAAGGCGATGGACTGTCCGCTGGATGCTTCCAACCTGGAGCTGGTCCTTGTGAGCGGTAAGGTGAAGCAGTATAACTTTAAAGCTGAGACGGGATGGAACGTCAAGGCCGGAACCTATAAGAATGGCGACCAGCGGTTGGCTGAGCAGGCTGGAAAGTCGTGCTGGAATGCCTGGTGGGCAAGTGTCAATGCCTCGACGGGCGACAAGCAGACGATGGAGGTGAACCAGCAGGTGACGGGACTGCCTGAGGGCGCTTACTTCTTGGAGTGCAAGGCCACGACGCAGCACTACTGCATCTCCGACCAGCACGGTTTCATCACCTATGAGGGAGAGACCGCCAACACGCCGACGCTTCAGGCCGACTACCTCGACCTGCCGACCGTCAGCAATGTGTGGCAGACGCTCACCACGACACCTATTTATATTAAGGAGGGCGGTTCGGCAACCATTGGCTTCAAGAACTCCAAGGTGGGCGCTACTGACAATGCCTGGCATGCTTATGGCGATGCCAGCAGTAAGGGCGACAAGCGTGAGGGATGGTGGTGCGCTACCGAGTTCCGTCTGCGTTATCAGCCGGCCTACACCGTGGTCAGCGACGGCCCGAAGTGGGCTACCATCTGTCTGTCGCGTGAGATTATCAAGCCCAACGACGTGAGGCTGTACCGCATCGTCGGCATCACGGCCGACCAGACCAGACTCTGTGTCGAGGAGGTGACGGCTCCCGCCGCTGGCGTACCTTATATCTATTGTGCCGACAAGGCCAATCCGCGCTTCTTCATGAAAGGTTCTGAGAAGACGACGCCTGTCAGCGGCGATGGTAACCTGAAGGGCTATCTGACCGTGACCGCTGGCACGAAGGCTCCCTTGGGCAGCTACGTCCTGCAGGATAATGGTGTGTGGGTCAAGGTGGAGGATGAGCAGACTGATGTCCTTTCGAACACCGCACTCGTTACCAGTCTGGAGGGACTGACCGTCATCGACAACTGGGAGGGTCACACGATGGCATTGAGCACCGCCACGGGTGTCAACGCCGTGACTGCAGCTGACAAGACGGCCAAGACCAGCTACACCCTTGGTGGTCAGCGCACGACGAACGGTCGCGGTATTGTCATCGAGACCGACGGACGAAAGACGCGTAAGGTCATCAGACGATTATAGGTTGGCGTCGATGAGCGTCCTGAACTGCTGGATGCCCTGGTGGTTGTTGTCGAGGATTTCGACCTCCTTCAGGTAGCGTTCAGCACGTTCTTTGTCACCCATGCCGTAGTAGCCGAGGGCAAGCATATACTTACAATGGATGACGTTCTTCGTGTCCAACGAGTCGTCCCAGATGAGCAGGTCGGGCAGCGAGACGGCGAAGTAGTCCATCGTCTGGTGTTCGAAGACGTGCTGCTTGCCATAGTTGATGAGCTTGTTGAACAGGCTGCGGGCCTTGTCCTCCTGTCCCAGTTTGCGGTAGCAGAGGCCGGCGTAGAAGATCTTGTCGGGCTTCGCGTCGTTGTAGTACATGGCGGCGGCGGGTTCCGTCGGCCCTGCGGTACCTTCTTCATAGCGCCCGAGGAAGTAGAGGAAGTCGTTGTCCTGGGCTCCGTAGAGTTTGCCCTCGCCGAGGTGGGGCGGATAGACAAGGCACTCCTCCAACAGCCGTCGGGCCTGTTCCTGCTCTCCCCGGGTGAGTGCTTGCTTGGCCAGTTCCAACCGGCAGAACTGATACTGTCCGCTGACCTTGCCTTCGCCGCCTTCCCACGGATGGAACTGGTGGGCGTCCAGCTTCGCCATCGCCTCTTCGTAGCGCCCTAACTGGTTGAGCAGGGTGATTTCCTCCAATACGAGGTCGTCGCGCCGGGCAATCAGCTCCGGATATTGCTGCAGGAAGTCGAGGCGCTCCTGATGAGGCTTGTGCAGCCGCTTGTAGAGCTGGTCGAGTTCCATGAGTACGCGCTCGTCGCCTTCGTCCAGATGGAAGGCGCGCTCCATATACTCGACGGCCTCCTCCTCCCGGCCTTGCTTGTTAAAGCGGGCCAAGGCCAGGTTGCGCCAGACGGTGGGGAACTGCGGGTCGAGCTTCGCCGAGCGTTCCCAGTTCTCGATGGCGACATCATACTGCCGCTTGTCGTAGAACAGGCAGCCGAGGTAATAGGGCGCACGGGCGCCGTCGGGATTCACCGACTTGGCACATGCTAAGGCGAGGACGTCCTCCAGACGGTTGGGGAAGCAGCAGTAGCTGTCGGCCTGTTCGGCCTGCTCGAAGGCGGCTTTGGCGGCCGCCGGGTCACCAAGTCCCATCTGGGCCCACCCTATGTAATAATAGGTGAGGGGATGCCCCGTTGGAGCCAGCCTCAGGAGGTCGATACACTCCTGCCAGAGTCCGGCCTGCGCATAGTCCAAGGCCAACTCGTGGTAGTTATACACGTTGCCGTGCATCATCGCCGTCAGGTCGTTCAGCACGTCTTCGCTTCCCGTCATCAGGTACTGCTCGTACAGACAGCCGTAGTTGAAGCGGTCGAGGACGAGGCTTTCGTCAATGAAAGCTTGTCTCGTCTGCTGCGATTCCGTCGCAACAAGCCTCATCACCGCCGCCTTCATGGCACGGGCCTTGTGGTTGCAGCTGTTGAAGACCAGCGAACGGTTCAGCTCTTCAAGGGCATCACTGTAGCGGCCCTGAGCGGTGCTGATGCAGGCGGCCTCAAAATAGCCGGCATCGGCCCAGGCCTTGTTCCATGTTGACTTCCAGAAGAGCTCGTATGCCTCGGCGAGATGGCCGAGGAACTTCCGGGTGAGTGCCAGGTTGAAGAGGGCCTCGCCGTCGTAGGGGTTGGGGTTGCGCTTCTGCCATGTCTTCACGGCCTTCTGCAAGTAGGGCTCGGCCTTGTCGAAACGTCCGCGCCGCAGGTACCAGAGTCCCGTCTGGTTCAGACAGCGCACGTCGTTGGGGTCGCGCCGCAGGGCCTCCTCGTAGTAGTCGAGGGCCGACCACGTGGCGTGGCGGTACTGCTCCAGGTGCAGACCGGTCAGGTAGAGCTGGTCGTTGGTCTTCGTGTCCTCGGGTGTCAGGGCGGCCTCGGCGGCATCGGGGATGGGGCGGATGTCGTCCTCTTCGGCCATCCAGAGCAGTTGGCCGACACTCAGTAGCAGGTCTTCCATATTCGCATTCTTAACATCCACAGTCTGCTCAAACACCTCTTCCGGTGACAATGTCACCTCCTGTTCATAATACGTCTCTCCTTTCTTGTTGCTCAGCCTGACCGTCACCGTCTTCCGCGATGTTGCCAGCACCTTGAACAGCACGGTGTTTTCCCGTGCTTCGATGTTCATGATGAAGTCCTTGCTAGCCTGCTTCACGATGCCCAGTTCCCGATACGGCATGAAATACTGCACGAACTGCTTCTCCTCGTAGGGCATCAGCCACGAGAAGTCGGGCTGGTTCTCGGTATAGACGCCCGCCATCAGCTCGATGTAGGGACGGAACACGCCCCGCTCGTCCCTGTCCGTCAGGTTGCGGTCCCACGCCCGGCCGAAGTCGCCGTTGCCCCACGTCCATTGCTTCTTGCCGGGCGAGAAGTGGTGGGAGGCCACATGCAGCATGCCGCCCTTGGTGTCGTTCTCATAGCCTCCCTCGAAGTCGTACTTCGAGTTGACGGCCATATAGCTGGTCGGCACGTAGATGTTCTTGTAGTTCGAGATGTCCACGCCGGCCGAATAGTCCATCTTATAATAGGTACCCGTGGCAATGGGGAAGCTCGATACTGCCCGCTTGCCGTGGTCGAACACGGCGTTGACGTCGGGCGGGAACACCGACTGGTAGGCATCATTCACCTCGACGGCGGGGTTGGCCCACCACAGGAAGGTCTGCGGCAACGGGGTGCGGTTCGAGACGCGGCCCTGAATCTCCAGATAGGCACAGCCCGGACGCAGCGTGAAGCCTGCGGCGCCCTTCTGGTGGAACATCCGTTCCATCTCGTTTACCCACACCGTCACGCTCCCGTCTTCATTCTCGACGATGGCCGAGTCAACAGGTGAGTAGGTCGACGGACGGTGGTGCTGGGGCCAGTTGAACTCGATGCCGCCGCTGATCCAAGGCCCGGCCAGTCCCACGAGGGCTGGCTTGACGACGTGGTTATAGTAGACGAAGTGGCGCTGCTTCAACTTGTCGTAGGCCATCTGGATGCGACCGCCTAACTCGGGCAGTATCATCACCTTGATATACTCATTCTCCAGATAGACGGCCTGCCACTCCTTGTCCACCTTCTCGTCGCTGATGGACTCAATGACGGGGTAGGGGTAGACCACACCGCTCGACCCCTGATAGACACGTTTCTCCAGGAACATCGGGTTCCTCTCTGCCTTCCCGACTTCATAGGTCGGAATGGTCACAATCTCTCTCCAAGCTTTAATCATATTTCTTTATTTTATAGTTTCACATTCGTTCAACTTTTAGGAGTTAAGGAGTTCTTCGCAAGCGAAGCGAGCAAAGCTCGAGCGAAGGAGTAAAGGAGTTAAGACAAATGACTTTCCGCAGAAAATCCCTTGTCATGACGAAGAATACCCCCCCGCATAAGTAATGTCTTAACTCCTTCACTCCTTCACTCCTTCACTCCTTAACTCCATAACTCCTTAACTCCTTAACTCCATAACTCCATAACTCCTTAACTCCTTTAACTCCATAACTCCTTAACTCCTTAACTCCTCAAAAAAAACTCCATAACTCCTTAACTCCATAACTCCTTAACTCCTTAACTCCTCAAAAAACCTCCTTAACTCCTTAACTCCTCAAAAAAACTCCTTAACTCCTTAACTCCATAACTCCATAACTCCATAACTCCATAACTCCTTAACTCCATAACTCCTTAACTCCATAACTCCATAACTCCTTAACTCCTTAACTCCTTAACTCCTTAACTCCTCAAAAAAAACTCCTTAACTCCTTAACTCCATAACTCCTTAACTCCTTAACTCCTCAAAAAAAACTCCATAACTCCATAACTCCTTAACTCCTTAACTCCTTAACTCCTCAAAAAAAAACTCCTTAACTCCTCAAAAAAAACTCCTTAACTCCTTAACACCTTAACTCCTTAACTCCTTAACTCCTCAACCAACTCTCCCTCAAGCTCTTCCAGACTCTTACCTTTCGTCTCAGGACAACGGCGGTAGAGGAACACGAAGGCACATACGCAGATGGCGCTGTAAATCCAGAACGTGCCGCTCGAACCTAAGGCCGCGTTCATCGACGGGAACGAGAACGTCAGGGTGCAACAGCCTACCCACAGCGCAAACGTGCAGGTAGCCATCGCGATGCCGCGGATGCGGTTGGGGAAAATCTCGGCCAGCAGCGTCCACGTCACAGGAGCTAAGGTCATGGCGTAGATGGAAATGGCCGCCACCACCAGCCCAACCATCAGGACACCCGTCACCTGCATGAAGTAGCAGGTGCCCAAGATGAGGTAGATAAGCCCCAGCCCGCCGGCTCCGATGAGCATCAGCGTGCGGCGGCCCCACTTCTCAATCGTATAGAGGGCCACAAACGTGAACACCACATTGGCAATACCCGTGATGACAATATTGATGAACATACCATCGACGTCGAAGCCGGCCCCCACGAAAATCTCCTGCGCATAATTGAAGATGACGTTCGTGCCGCACCATTGCTGGAACACCGCAATCACCAGGCCCAGCCACAGCACCCGTCTGTATGAGGAATTGGAAATGAGGGACGAGAAATGCTCATTTCTCATTTTCAATTCCTCACTTTTCATTTTTAACTTTTCACTTTTCATTTCCAGGTACACCGGCGATTCCGGAATCAAGAAGCTCATGACTAAGAACAATGCCGCTGGCAGCGTCTCGGCCCAGAACATCCAGCGCCAGCCCCATTCCACGTCCCACGTCAGGTTCTCGGCCACCGCCGTGTCTCTTGCTAACAGCATGTTCACAATCTGCGCCCCAAGGATGCCCAGCACAATCGTCATCTGGTTCAGCGACACCATCCGACCACGAATCTCAGCTGGACTCACCTCGGCAATATACATCGGAGCTAAGGCCGACGCCACGCCAATGCCCACACCGCCAACGAACCGCGCTATATTAAACAAGGTGAAGTCATTGAACAGTCCCGTGCCGATGGCCGACACCGTGAACAGCAGCGCCGACAGCATCAGCAGCGGCTTACGGCCATACCTGTCAGCCGCACCGCCAGCCACCATCGCACCCGCCAGACAGCCTATCAGGGCCGTCGTCATCGCCACACCCTGCAACAGCGGCGAATCGCCGATGCCGAAGTAAAGCTCATAGAACGGCTTCGCGCCGCCAATCACCACCCAGTCGTAGCCGAAGAGCAGTCCGCCCATGGCCGACACCAGGCAGATAAAATAGATGAATCCTTTGTTAGTACCTTTCATATCTCCGCGTCAATAGTTGTTTTGGTATTTGAAATTGCGTTGCAAAATTAGTGTTCGTGACGAACTTTTCGCGATGCAAAGATAAGAAATAAAACCAAATTCCCCAAATTAATTCACAGAAAACTATCGATGGAGGTCGAACATATGTGAAAAGTCCAACGAACATATGTTCATAGGCCAACGAACATATATTGATATTGGTGGTTCTTCTGCAATTTCGTTGAAATTTAGTCAGAAATCTTGACAATATCACGCCAAGTATATTTCTATTAATTAACTCGTTCGAAGAGTTGAGTCGACTCATTCGATCGATTGAGTCGACTCACTTGATCGAATGAGTCGACTCAACTTTTTGAGGGTATCTTCAGATGAAAATAAGACCTTTATCCGAATTATTTACAAGTATTTCCTTAATTCTCCAAATTATTTTGCAGAAAAGCTGCCTAAACCGCAGTCGTGTGCATCATTCCCCGTTAATATTATGCGGTAAATCTCCTTAACTCCATAACTCCTTCACTCCTTAACTCCTGAAAAAATCTCCTTCACTCCTTCACTCCTGAAAAAATCTCCTTCACTCCCTAACTCCTTAACTCCTTAACTCCTGAAAAAATCTCCTTAACTCCTTAACTCCCTAACTCCTTAACTCCTTAACTCCTGAAAAAATCTCCTTCACTCCTTAACTCCTTAACTCCATAACTCCTAACATGCGACACTTGAATATAATGATATGCCTGATAGTCTTTGAGGCTTTAGAGGGATAATAAAGTGCAAAAAAAATAGAAAAACGAATCAAAAAGATTATTTGATTGGAAGAAAATTACTAATTTTGCACTCATAGAGTAAGAAATATAGTTTCATAAATTGTAGAGAATATGATACTTACAAAAATTGAGTATAAAGGTTTCAGATGCTTCTCTGACTACAGCCTTGATTTTAGGCGTGGCGTGAATCTATTGATTGGTGATAATGGCAGTGGTAAGACTTCTGTGATTCGAGGAGTGGTGCTGGCTCTCAATGCTTTTTTCAAGGGGTTCAGTGATGAAAACACTTCGTGTGCAGGTATAGCTTCGGATGACTTTAATCACAGCGTGGCTAACGAATCGAAAAGTCTGACACGTCCTGTGGAGATTGTGTTTACGACAGAAGGAAATGATGAAGAAGTGTCAATCTTCAGGGAATCGAAGAAAACCTCAACAACATACAAGAACGCAAAAGAGTTTAATGGGCTGAATAAGGATTTGTATTATCGTGTTGCAGAAGAGGATGGTAATCATCGTAGTACTCCTCTTCCATTAATTGCCTTTTTTGCAACTGATGACATCCATACCAAAATAGGCAATGTGAATGGGAAAGCCTTCAAAGACTACTATCTTACTCCTTCCTTTGGGTACTATTTCTGCCTTAAGGGGGGATTTCTGGCTAAGCACTGGATTAACAGGATGCTGGTGCTGAAAGAAGGTGGAAAGGGCGAAGAGGAACTGACTGTAGTGGTGAACGCCTTGAAGAAAGCTCTGGGAGAGAATGGGTGTGGCATAATCCGCGATGTAGACATCAGGCCTAAGCAGGGTTATGTGTATTTTATTTTCACAGACGGAAGAGAGGTGCGATTTGAAGACTTGTCGGATGGCTATCTAAGACTGGTGAATACCGTGATGGACATGGCTTTCAGATGCAGTATTATGAATCGGCCTCTTTATGGCCTGGATACTTGTAATCTGACGGAGGGCGTGGTATGCATGGATGAGATAGACGACCACCTGCATCCTTCGCTTCAGGCAAGAGTTATCAAGGCTCTACAACATACATTCCCAAGGGTGCAGTTTATTATTTCCACTCATGCCCCGATGGTAATGACAAGTGTGGAGGATACAGAAAATAATGTTGTCTACAGGCTTGACTATCAGGAAGGCACCTATCTTGCTGAAGTGGTTAGTACCTACGGTCTGGATGCCAGCAGCATTATCCTATTTTATCTTCATCAGGCTGATAAGGATATTGACGTACAACGACAGTTGGATGAACTTTTTAAACTGGTGGATGAAGAGAAAATAGAAGAGGCCAAAGCCATGTTGACGGAGTTGGAGGCTCATTTCTCAGATCGTCTTCCAGAGATAACAAGAGCAAGAACACTGATGTCGTTTTACGAGGTATAGCTATGAGGAAAATTGACAAGAGGGCAGAGCCTCGCGAATGGAAAGACTATAGAAAGACTCCAGGCGCGCGATACCAGTCGTTTGACTTTCTGGTGGATGCCTTATTGGATGAGCAGGGGTATATCTGTGCATATTGTGAACGAAGGATACCTCATCAAGACGTACAACAGGGTGAGAATCACCGGATAGAACACATAAGCAGTCAGAAAAAAGGCAGAGAACTGGGTGACGATTCTGACTTGGACTATGAAAATATGGTTATTTGCTGTCCAGGAAACATATCGAACAACAAAAAAGAATATCATTGCGACAAGGCAAAGGGCAGTAAGGAACTGACCATATCTCCTTTGAATGGCGCCATGATGAGTACCATCCGCTTTACACCCACAGGAAAAATAGCTTCGACTGACGATAAACTGAATTCGGAACTGGGAAAGGATGGGTTGAACCTGAATAACCAACGATTGGTGGAGCATCGGCAGGAGGCTTGGGCCACTGTAATAGAAAGGTTAAATGCTCTTGGATGGACTAAGAAGCATGTGGAAGACATCCTTTCCGTATGGGAGAACCGTCATACCGTAATATATAAGGGGTGCGAGTGCAAGGCATATTATCCATTTTGCAGTATGGTATGCTTTATGCTGAGGAAGAAATTGGCTTCGGGAATGCTGAAATGAGATTTTTCCAACTCCTTCACTCCTTAACTCCTTAACTCCATAACTCCTTCACTCCTTAACTCCCTAACTCCTTAACTCCTGTCTACAGAATCAGCTAATGAAGAGAAAAAGCAAATTTTGTGAAATGGTTCTTCTGCGATTTAGTTGAAAACATCATTATTTATGACAAATGAAGCGATTCAATAGCAGCGGGACTAGAGTCATTAAATCATTTGACTCGAGTCATTTCATCGGTTGACTCGAGTCATTTCATCGATTGACTCGAGTCAATTTTTTGAGGGTCTTGGCATGTTGATTTCTAATCCTATCTGAAATATTGACAAAATCTTCAACTGAATGGCGGAAGAACCGATTATTTCAGGAGACTCCTATTGTTATTCCCTTCCAACACCTGCATCTCGCCAAGTTTTTTCTTGATGATAGAAGCATCAAGTTCCTCCAAGTTGGTCTGTGCACCGCCAAGGAATCTGCGCATACGATAATAATGTAACAAAAGATAGCTGGTTTTTGTGTGATAATTGCACGAAAGTGGTCGCTAATATGGTAAAAATACCCACTCTGCGACCGTTTTCGTGCATTTTTCTTGGCCGTTTGAAGAAAAAGAAGTACCTTTGCGGCATAAGTTCAACAAATAATCAAGAGGGTATGAATAAGCTTTTCATTGGACGCGAGAAAGAACAGCAGCAGTTGAAGGACTACCTCAACTCTGAACAGTCTGAATTCATTGCGGTGTATGGACGTAGGCGCGTAGGCAAGACGTTCCTCATACAGAAAGTCATCGGCAATGACTATGCTTTTTACGTGGCTGGAATGAACAAGGTTTCGATGCGTATTCAGTTGAAAAACTTCATGCAGGGCATTAGGAAAAACAATCCAGAAGTGCCTATTGCCAAGACCTGGCTTGATGCATTCATAGCACTGGAGAGTTATTTGGAATCCCTGCCGGAAGGGAAAAAGATAGTCTTTATTGACGAAATGCCATGGATGGACACCCCACGTTCCAATTTCATCAGTGGCTTGGAGCATTTCTGGAATTCGTGGGCATCGTGGCGCGATGATATCAAACTGATAGTCTGTGGCAGTGCAACGTCATGGATTATCAACAACCTGATTAAAAACAGAGGCGGCCTTCATAACCGTGTAACCCATAAGATTCCGTTGAAGCCCTTTACGCTGAAGGAGTGCCAGACGTATTTTGATGCACGGGGATTTCGTCTGTCAACAAAGCAGATTGCCGAATGCTATATGGTTCTTGGTGGCGTGCCTTTCTATCTGTCAAAAATGAGCAAAGGCGAAGGAGTGGCACAAAACATTGACAGGCTTGTGTTTGCAGAGGATGGCGAGCTGAATGACGAGTTCCAAAGTTTGTACAACTCGCTGTATAAGAATGCCGCCAACCACATAAAGATTGTTACAGCATTAGCAACCAAGGGAAAAGGACTGACCCGACAGGAAGTACTTGAAAAGACTAAACTCTCCGATAATGGCAAGTTCTCCATGATGCTTGAAGAGTTGGAGAGTTGTGGCTTTATCCGCAGTTATGAACCTTTCATCATGACAAACGGGAACCAAACGAGCCAGAACTCCGCAGAAAGAAAAAGCGCAGATACGCTTTACCAACTTGTCGATTCCTTCACTCTGTTCTACTTTCAGGTCATGAAGAAGGCAGATGCCCACGATGCAAAATATTGGTCAAACAACCAAAACTCCCATGTCTATAGTACATGGAGTGGATTGTCGTTCGAGATGCTGTGCTTGAACCATGTGGAGCAAATCAAGAAGGCACTGGGCATATCTGGCATAACAGCTAATGTCTTTTCGTGGTTTGGCAAAGGAGAACAGCGTTCAGCACAGATAGACATGCTCATTGACCGTGCAGACAGGACTATCAATATCTGTGAAATGAAGTTTTGGAACAGACCATACACAATGACCGCCAAAGACGAGGATGACATTGAGCGCAAAGTCCGAGCATTTATCGAGACAACAAACACCGACAAGAATGTTATTGTGACTATAATAACGACCAAGGGAATTGACAGGAATGAGCATTCTGAATGCATCCAACGAGAACTCATCCTGGACGATTTGTTTTGTTGACGACTAAGAGCTTTTATGATGTCGATGCCGTCTGGAAGTAAATATGGAAAAAGAGATTATTTGATAAATGAGTTGGCTTTTATTTAAAAAATAATCATTCTAACTTCTCATCGCTCGAGCTTGCTCGCTTCGCTAGCGAAGAACTTCACATGACTTCTCATCGCTCGAGCTTTGCTCGCTTCGCTTTGCGAAGAACTCCCTAACTCCTTCACTCCTTAACTCCTTAACTCCTTAATATTCTCCTTAACTCCTTAACTCCTTAACTCCTTCACTCCTTAACTCCTTCACAAATCTCCTTCACTCCTTAACTCCTTAACTCCTTAACTCCTTAACTCCTTAACTCCTTAATATTCTCCTTCACTCCTTAACTCCTTCACTCCTTAACTCCTTAATATTCTCCTTCACTCCTTATCTCCATAACTCCATAACTCCTTAACTCCTTAACTCCATAACTCCATAACTCCTTAACTCCTTAACTCCTTAACTCCTTAACTCCTTAACTCCTTAATATTCTCCTTCACTCCCTAACTCCTTCACTCCTTAACTCCTGAAAAAATCTCCTTCACTCCTTAACTCCTTCACTCCTTAACTCCTAAAAGATCTCCTTAACTCCTTAATAAAAAAATCCCCTTTTTCCTTGCAGGTTTCAAACTTTTTTTATATCTTTGCGGCCGAATGGTGTGAAACTGCGTGAGCAGGATGATGACCGTATACTCAACTTTTGGAAATTGAGGGAAGTCATGTGAAGTTATGTGAAGTCATGTGAAGAACTTCTTATAACTCTTCTCGCTCGAGCTTGCTCGCTTCGCTAGCGAAGAACTTCCTCTAATTTCCTAAGTCGAGCGAATGCGAAACTTAAACCAAAACATATTATTAACTTAAAACAAACAATTATGCTTATGAAAAAACTGAAACTATTATTGGCGACGTGTGCCCTTTTGTTGGGCGCAGGCCAAACGTGGGCGCAGACCGATGTCACATCCACGTATCTGACAAATGCTGACTTTGAGGGAACGTATGACAAAGAGTATACCATCGTAGAAAGTGGTAATAATAAAAGGTATATATATAAACCTGATGGTTGGACTGTTGACTATAAAAATGTGTCAAGCAATAATATGACTGTTTTAGAATCTACCGATGTTATGGCTTCCAACTTCACAGGAGTTTATGCCGTTTCTTCTGACAACAAGAGGTATATGGTACGTTTCCGAGATAATCAGCCTTCTGAATATATTGATTTGTCCCAGACAATTACAGTTACTCAGAAAGGATTTTATACTTTTTCTGCTGATTTAATTCGTGAAGACGGATCTAAAATAAATGTTGCTTTGTACGCAGGAGAAAACACGGTAAGCAACTCAACTGCTGGAACATGGGAGAACAGAAATCTCACATTGCTCTTGGATGCAAATACTACCATTAAAGTTGGCATTAAGTTTACCAATCTTGGTGCAAACGGTGTAAAGGCTGGTGCCGATAACGTTAAAATTACATTTAAGAGTATAGCTAATGGTGACGAACTTACTTCACTCATCAACAATGCTGCCGTGACCAGCACTACAGGGTGGACTAATGGACGTATAAACTCAGGCCAGCAGTATACAGGAGCTCCAGATGATACTTATATGGATACATGGAGTGCCACCCTTGACCAGAAACAAACCATAACATTGCCTTCAGGTTATTACATGCTGAAAGCTGCCACACGTTCCAGTGCATACGCAAGTGGAAACATTTATGCCTATGTGGCTAAGGACGATGTTACTTTCAGGACAGACATTCACAAAGAAGGTGCTGCAGGTAATTTGCTCGATGGCGGCTGGGCTTGGACTCGTGTGCCAGTTACCCTTACACAGGCTTCTGCTGTAACTATTGGCTTCTGGTCAAATTGTAATAATAGCCAATGGGCTGGTGCAGACAATTTCACCCTCACCTATTACGATTCAGAGCTGAACCTTGCAGCAGCCCTTTTTAATCAAGTACGTAGCGACGCTGCAGCTTGGAAGACCAGCCTTGAAGCAATTAACACAGGTGCAAAGAACGCACTGAGTGCTGAAGATGGCAAATCCTATACCAGTGTGGCTGAATATAACGAAGCTATTGCTCGTTTGGAAGCAGCTATTACTTTTGCTCGCACTACTTATCCAACATTGAAAGCAAAGTATGACGCAGTAAAGACGCTCGTGAAAGCTCTGCCTGAGCAGACCACTGTCTATACTGGCAGTGCAACACTCAGTGTGAATGAGGAAGACGTGGACGCACAGGTTGAAGCTGCTACTACAGAGGCTGAAATGAATGCTGCCATCCTTGTCTGGCGAAATGCCGCAGCTACTTTCCTTGGGGCAGTGACTGTTAATGATAACCAATTCTTCGATATCACCAACATCTTCCTTGACAACGCTGATTTCTCGGCTGGTAACATTTTGGGTTGGGAGACAAACTATGTGTCTGGCCAGCAGGCTCAGAATATTGGTTACCAAGGTGCAAACTATACAAATGGCGACGTAACCATCAGCAAATTCATCGAGGCATGGAAGCCCCAGCCTGGCACACTGGGTGATGGCTATCTGCGCCAAACAGTTCAAAACCTGCCTGAAGGCAAATACATCCTTGAGGCAGATGCCATCTCCGTGCAACAAAGTGATGAGAACATTGAAGTGGCAGGTTCCTTCCTATACATTTATGCCGACGGTCTAGACTACAAAACGACATTGAACACTCTCAACAACAAGCCACAGCACTTCTCACGCGAATTCCTGAATACCGGTGCGGGTGATGTCATCTTTGGTCTGAAGACAGAAAGCTCGACTGGCAACTGGCTTTGCGCTGACAACTTCACAGTGAAGTTCTACGGTGTGGATCTCACTGCATACGAGACCCAGCTTGCTGAGGCTGTCGCTGACGCAGAAGCCGTTACAGGCATTCCTGAGGGAGCTGCAAGTGTTCTGTCCACTGTCGTGACAGAATACAACAAGACATACAACACGTCAAGTGCATACGCCACTGCCATCTCTGCCATCCAGACGGCAACTGCCACAGCATTAACTTTCCAGACTCCGTTTGCCAACTACAACACTGCTATGGCAACCGCCAACGCATTTGATCAAAACAACTTAACATCAGGAGGCTGGATCGCACTACAAACGGCTATCTCCGAAAACACTGTCAACCTGGCAAATACCAGTATCACAGTTGACGCATTGAATACAGCAACTGAAAACCTGAATGCTGCCTGCACCGCTGCAACAGCAGCACAAGCAGCCAAGGTGGTTTATGATAATGCAGTTGCAACTATCAACGGTGGTACAAATGTTGACTTGACCAGCCTTATCACCAACCCGGGCTTTGAAACTGGTAATACCAATGGTTGGAATAACGACGGAGAAATCACGGCTAATGCCCAAAATAACTCTTCCTTCGATAATAAGCAGGGAGTATATTATGCTGAACGTTGGCATGTGAATGGCACCATTGACATTAACCAGACCGTCAATGCTCTTCCTGCTGGTATCTATAAGATAGAGGCATATATGTACTCTGATACTGAGGATGCTAAACTCTATGTGAATAGTGAGAGTGCTGATGTTACCACATCTCAAAAATACTTTGCCGTAGTACAAATTAGTGATGAAGAGAGTATCAAGATAGGTGCTTCTTGCACGCTTACTACTTCTACGTGGATTTGCCTTGATGACTTCAAACTGACCTATTTGGCTTCCGACTATGCAAGTCTGCCCTATGAGCTGGCTTCCGGCAAGATGGGAACCGATAAGGCTTCAGCCCAAACAGAAGCTGAAACAGAATTTACGGACAATCCTTCTATGTCCACTTACGAAGCTCTTCTTGATGCCATTGCTGGTGCTGAGGCTTCTGTAGCCAACTATGCGAAACTGAAGACTGCTATTGACAATGCTGAAGTTATTATAGCAGCTAACAACTTCGTGACGGCTGATGCCACCACAGCATTGGAAACTGAAATCAGCACGGCTACAACCGCATGGACAGACGTAACCTATACTGATGCACAGTGTACTTCTGAGATTGCCACTCTCGGTTCTACTGTTTCTGGTTATAAAGCTATTGCAAGTGAAGGCAAGGCTGGTGCTTTCATGGCCAGTGCATGGGGCAAGACATCTGAGAACTGGTGGGATGCTCCGTACATCAATACCTGGTCAACCGAAGGTGACAACGACGGTTCTGGCTTCTCAGTACCGTTCTTTGAATACTTTACTGGAGAGACGGCTAACTTAGCAGCTAACACATTTACTGCCACATTGAAGGGCCTTGAAAATGGCGCTTATGAGGTTGAGCTTTGGGCTCGTGTACAACGCAGGACAGATGCCAACTTCAATGGTGATAACAGCATGATTACAATGTCAGTAAACGGCGATGAGGCTGTGAGCATCATGAATGGTTCTACTAAAGTAAATGAGGGAAAAGACAATGAAATGCGTTTGGGTCACTTCACTGCAACTGGCTATGTCTTTGATGGTACTCTGACTCTTTCTATCAATGTCAAGTTAGGTGCAAATGTTCACTGGCTCAGCTGGCGCGACGTGAAGTACACGAAGTTGTCGGATGCGGCTATGATGAAGATCACCGATGCCCAGTGGGCAACATTCTGCGCTCCCTTCGACGTGGCAATTCCTAACGGTGTTAAGGCATATACGGTGGATGGTTTGGATAATGAAAATGAAGGCGAATTAATAACGACTGAAGTCAAGACCACCATCCCCGCTAACAAACCCGTACTGCTCAACAGTGCTGACCCAGTCGATGAGATATTCACCGGAACGGCTGAGGATAATACTCCTGTAACTCCTAATGCTGGTTTGCTGTACGGTGTCTATACCGCTACTACTGCTCCTGTAGGCAGCTATGTGCTGATGAAGGATGCGGAAGAGGGTCTTGGCTTCTATGTTGTCTCGGACGGTGAAAATGAGCAACCCACCGTTGGTGCAAATCGTGCTTATCTCATGGTTCCTGGTGCTTCTCGTGCAGCCTTCTTCTTCGACGGAAAGAGCACTGGACTGAACGATGTCAGAGCTAAGTTGTCAGAAGTAAGTGGTGACGTCTACAACCTGAACGGCCAGCGCGTGACGAGTCCGAGAAAGGGCCTCTACATCATGAATGGCAAGAAGGTCGTGGTGAAGTAGAGTTGATAAGTTAAAGAATTAAAGAACTGAAAAATAAGAACGATTATGAAAAAGAAATATATTTCGCCAATGGTAAAAAGGCACCATATTATGCCGCATACGCTAATAATGGTTTCTCAGCCCACGCTCCACTCAACAGGCAAAAAAGCCAACGAGGTGAGCGACGGTGTGGTCCTCTCCCGCGAAGACAGCCCCCGCTTCTGGGAGGATGAGGATGAAGAAGACTGGTAAGTCCGCCTGACTAACCACAACCTAATAGATGAGGACAGGATTTTCGATTCCCCAGTGGAATCAAAATCCTGTCCTTATTGATGCCAGCTGTAGTTTGGTGTACTATTGCGACTGCAAAGATACAACAAATCTGCAACTGTTACAAGTGTACTCCCTTGAGTGCATACAACTTTTGTGGCACCTGCCAGAAAAGTGGTATTTCTATTCGCCCTTTTCTTCGCCCTTTCCCAACATATAGTACATATAGTTTCTTTTCCCTTCTGTTACTATCCGTCCATCCTCCCTTAACGTATCAAGAAATCTTCGCATCTGTTTCTCAGAAACATGGTTACCGACAATCTTATCCAAATCAGCTCTCTTCGCTTTCCCATATTTTTATGAAGTATTGGATTGCTTCTTTTAATGGAGAAATCTCATTTTTGATATCCAATGCTATGCCTTTGGTCTCAGAAGATAAAGATTCCATCCTTTAAAATGCGTTTTCTTAAACGAGGGTTCAAGTTCTGATGATTACGGACGATGTCGACAGACGAGCCTGTCGCATTTTCTAAAAACTCCTTAGCATCCATCAGAAGGAAGGGATTTGGAGTCTCTGTATCAACAAACAAATCAATATCGCTACCTTCCCTTTGCTCTCCCCTTGCAGTAGACCCAAAAAGAGACAAAGAAGTGATGCCA
Source organism: uncultured Prevotellaceae bacterium (assembly GCA_937898415.1). Taxonomy (GTDB): domain Bacteria; phylum Bacteroidota; class Bacteroidia; order Bacteroidales; family Bacteroidaceae; genus Prevotella. The sequence continues at coordinate 75,059 of CALDLA010000069.1, forward strand.
TACTTGTTTTTAAGTATGTTCATGTATCTTTTCAGCAAAGTGATGCATTCGTCTTTTGTCATAACCTAATCTTTATCGGTGCAAAGATAATCATTTATTTTAATCCCTGCAACTTTTATGCCACTTTTTCCTCTTTTCCATGCTGCACGGCATCCTCGGCATAATCATCGCCCTGCCCATGACCTCCCTGCTGATTGTAATAAGATCTGGTAAGTCCGCCGGACTAACCACAACCTACAAGTGTACTTCGTAGCGTGCATACGATGTTTTAGAAAGAAAAATACTAAAAAAGTTGCAATATTGGGAATTTTAATGTAATTTTGCCCTCGAAATTGTAAAGGAGATACGATTATGGCAACACCAGTAAAGATTATCCCGACATTGTACGGTGAGACCGCAAGAGCATTTATAGAGCGTGCAGAAGAGCGTGAGCGAAATCCACGCAACATCTCTGTTTATACGGAGAGTGAAGAGCGTGCTTATCTTGATATGATGAAAAGATCAGGAATGCCCCTATGACGATTACTGAATTTCTGAACGAATTTACGTTCATGGAACTATCGGAAGATGTGCTCGCTGAGTGCGAGCATTTTTTCTTGTGGTGTAAGCGATCTTGATGCCTTACTGCGCAAATCCACATTTGCAATGGTTGTAGCAAAGTTGTTGGGCATGTTGCCACGCTTTCCAAACAAATTGTCCTTCATATAGTATTTCAACGTGTCCCCATTCCAAAATCCAGTGGCACAATTCACTATATAGAACAATCGCTGCTCTATGTCCTTCTTTTGGGCCAGTATCTCATAATGGTTCGTAAAACCAACGGCAAGAAAGGCTTCCAATGTTTCTTGAGGTAATTCGTCCGTTGTCAATGGACGAATTTCGATATGTCCTTTGTCGCCTAAAGGAATGATGCTGTTTTGTGAATCGTCCGCTGACAATGGACGATTCTCGAACATGCTGCACCATGACTCGTAGAAGATACGCATACGTTTGATGCTGGTCTCAGAGAAACCTCTTAGTCCAGGCAGTTCCTGTTGTAGCAATTCTGAGATGGTGCCAATAGCATTGCTACCCCATCTTGCCGCTCTGCTTTGGACGGAAATATACCCGCCAATGGCATAGTAAAGAGCCAGCACTTCCTTGTTTACTAACCGTGCTGCACGATAGCGGCTTTCCAATATCGCCTCTTTAATTGCTTTTACTGCATCAGCATACGTCGCTGTTATTTGTTTCTGTTCCATACGTCCGTTGTCATATCCTAAACTTTATCGGTGCAAAGTTACGAAAAGTCGAGTGCAAAACAAAAGAATTAATTCTTTTTTTTGCCGAGACGGAGTAAGTTCGCCGTCGCAGACGGCAAAGTTACGAAAAGATTTTGATACCTGTCGCAGTTTGAACCGAAAATCATCAGTT